>DASPMO010000093.1:0-35808 GCA_035627015.1 Thermoanaerobaculia bacterium
GAGCATCTTGATGTTCGCGCCGGCGGAGAAGAACTTCTCCCCCGAGCCGCGGAGCACGATCACGTGCACCTCGTCGTCCATCCGCGCGCGCAGGATGCAGTCGTCCAGGGCGCGGTTCATCTCGTACGTATAAGTGTTGGCGGGAGGGTCGTTCAGCTCGAAGACCGCGACGCCCTTCTCCACCCGGTAAGCGACCAGTTCCGGCATAGTGGCGGGATTCTATGTAAATCCTGCGCCGCACGCGCGAAACCTCTGCGATAATCTCGCACTCGTCCACGTCCCACCAATTCAACAACCGTCCGGAGATCTCATGACCGTTCGCCGCGCACTCCCGGTCTTTCTGCTCGTTCTGTTCACTCTGTTCGCCGCTACGACGGCGTCCGCCATTTCGCCGAACATTGTCATCAGCCAGGTGTACGGCGCCGGTGGAAATGCGGGTGCGGTGCGGAATGCCGATTACGTCGAGCTATTCAACCGGGGAAACTCTCCGCAATCGCTGAACGGATGGTCCGTCCAGTACGCGAGTGCGACCGGCACGGGCAACTTCGGATCCGTCTCGAACCTGCCCAATGTCACTCTTCAGCCCGGCCAGTACTTCCTTCTCGGGGGAACGGTCGGCGCGAACGGCGCGGCACTTCCGGCAACGGACGCGACCCTGAATGCAGCGATGGCCGCCACCGCAGGCAAGGTCATCGTCGCCAACACGACGACGGCGATCCCCTGCAACGGCGGCAGCGATCCCTGCACCGCCGGGGAGCTCGCGCAGATCATTGATCTCGTTGGCTGGGGTAACGCGAACTTCTTCGAAGGCGCGGCCGCCGCGCCGGCGACCAGCACCACGCTGGCGATTTTCCGCGCGGTGAACGGCTGCACGGAGACCGACAACAACAGCGCCGACTTCACCGCCGCCACGCCCGCGCCGCGCAACTCGGCCACGACCCCCGCCCCGTGCGGCGGGCCGCCGCCACTGCCCACGCTGAACGTCAATGACGTCGCCCTCGCCGAAGGCAATCCTCCCGGGACGACGACCTTCACCTTCACCGTATCGCTGACCGCACCGGCAGGTCCGGGCGGCGTCACCTTCGACATCGCCACCGCCGACGGCACCGCCCAGGACGACAACCCCGCCACCGAGGACAACGACTACGTCCCGCAGTCGCTGACCGGGCAGACCATCCCCGCCGGCTCGTCGACGTACGCCTTCAACGTCACCGTCAACCGCGACACCACCTCCGAGCCCAACGAGACCTTCTTCGTCAACGTCACGAACGTCACCGGCGCGACCGCGGGCGACACCCAGGGGCAGGGGACGATCCAGAACGACGACGTCTCCGTCGTCTTCATCCATGACGTGCAGGGCTCCGGCGCCATGTCGCCGATCGTCGGCTCGACCGTCACCGTCGTCGGCATCGTCACGGGCGTGAGGACGACCGGCTTCTTCGTCCAGGAAGAAGACACCGACGCGCTCCTCGAGAACGATCCCGCCACGTCCGAGGGCATCTTCGTCTTCACCAGCGGCGCGCCGCCCGCGGCGGCCGCCTTCGGCGCGCGGGTGCAGGTCACCGGCACCGTGGCCGAATTCGTCCCAGGCAGCGATCCGCAGCAGCCGCCGCTGACCGAGCTCACTTCGTCCACGACCGTGCGTCTGAACGATCCGGGTGTCTTCCCGCTGCCGACGCCGGTCGCGCTCACGCCGACCTTCCCCAATCCCGCCGGGCCGTTCGACCAGCTCGAGCGCGTCGAAGGGATGCGCGTCAGCGCGTCGTCCATGACCGTGGTCGCGCCCAGCGACGGCAGCATCAACGAGGCGAACAACACCGGCACGAGCAACGGCCGCTTCCACGCCGTCGTCACCGGCGTCGCCCGTCCGTTCCGCGAGCCGGGTATCCAGGCTCCCGACGTCCCGCCGGCCGGCTCCATCCCGCCGATCCCGCGCTGGGACACGAACCCCGAGCTGATCCGCATCGAGAGCGCCACCATCAACAGCCAGCCCATCCTCACGGTGAAGACCAGCGACACCGTCGCCCCGATCGTCGGGCCGCTCGACTACGGCTTCCGCCGCTACGCCATCTACCCCGACGGCACGAACACGATCACCGTCACGCCGGGCACGCTCCCGACGACCGTGACCGCGCCGACGGCGCAGGAGTTCACCGTCGCCTCGTGGAACATGTTCCATCTCTACGACACGGTGGGCGGCCAGTCCGTCTCGGCCGCGGCCTACGCCGACCGCCTGAACAAGGCGTCGATCGCCATCCGCAACAACCTGCAGATGCCCGACATCCTCGGAGTGCAGGAAGTCGAGAACCTGACCGTGCTCCAGGACCTGGCCACGAAGATCAACAACGACGCCGTCGCCAACTCGCAGCCGAATCCGCAGTACGTCGCGTATCTGTCCGAGGGGAACGACCCGGGCGGCATCGACGTCGGCTACCTCGTGAAGAGCGCGCCGGTGGCCGGCGGGGCGCCGCGCGTGGCCGTCAACTCCGTGACCCAGATCGGGAAGACCACGCAGTGGACCCAGCCGAATGGAACGCCGGACGACCTCCACGACCGGCCGCCGCTCGTCCTGGATGCCGTCATCAATCGTGCGCCGGGTGCCTCGTTCCCGGTCATCGTGATCAACAATCACCTCAAGTCGCTCATCGGCGTCGACAGCACCGATCCCCACGGCCCGACCACCGAGGGGGATCGCAACCGCCGCAAGAGACAACTGCAGGCCGACTTCCTCGCCGACTACATTCAGGGCCGCATCACCGCGAACGCGAACGAGCACATCATCCTCGTCGGCGACTACAACGCCTTCGAGTTCAACGACGGGTTCGCGGACGTCATGAACACCATCACCGGCACGCCGCCGCCCCCCGACCAGACGGTGGTCTGCACCATCTGCCCGCAGCCGCCGAACACCGAGGACGGCGTGGATCAGGTCAACCCGAACCTGACCAACCTCGTCAACACGCCTCCGCCGTCCGAGCGCTACTCGTACGTCTTCGACGGCAACGCGCAGAACCTCGATCACGTGGTCGTCAGCGCCACCGTGATCGCGGACACCACCGCGCGCCGCATCGAGCATCCGCGCATTGGCGCCGACTATCCGGAGACCGAGCGCGCCAACGCCTCCTCGCCGCTCCGCGTCTCCGAGCACGATCCGGTGGTCGGCTACTTCGCCGCCATCAGTCTCTCCAGCGCGGACGTGAGCGTCACCAAGACCGACAACGTCGATCCGGTGAACGCCGGCCAGAACTTCTTCTACACGGTGACCGTCGACAACGCCGGTCCCGACGCCGCGACCAACGTCTCGTGGAGCGACGCGCTCCCCGCGGGCACCACCTTCGTCTCGCTCTCGCAGCCGGGCGGCTGGACCTGCACCACCCCCGCCATCGGCGCCAACGGCACGGTCAGCTGCTCCATCGCCTCCCTCGGTGTCGGCAGCGCGGCCTTCAACATCACCGTGGCCGTCAATGCCGGACTGGCCAGCGGCACCGTGCTCTCCAACACCGCCACCGTCACCTCCACCACGTCCGACCCGAACGGCGCGAACAACAGCGATACCGAAACGACCACGGTGGCGACGTCCGCCGACCTGCTGCTCAGCAAGACCGACACGCCCGATCCGGTCAACGCCGGCAGCAACCTCTCCTACCAGATCACCCTGACGAACAACGGCCCGAGCAACGCGGCCAGCGCCACCTTCACCGACGCGCTGCCCGCCGGCACGACCTTCGTGTCGCTCTCCACGACCGGACCGTGGACGTGCACCACTCCGGCCGTCGGCGCGACCGGCACCGTGACCTGCACGAGCACGAGCTTCGGCGTGACGGTCGACTTCTTCACGATCGTCGTGAACGTGGATCCGAACTTGGCCACCGGCACGGTGCTGTCGAATACCGCGACGCTCTCCTCGGCGACCCCCGATCCGAACGGCGCGAACAACAGCGATACCGAAACGACCACGGTGGCGACGTCCGCCGACCTGCTGCTCAGCAAGACCGACTCGCCCGATCCGGTCAACGCCGGCAGCAACCTCTCCTACACGATCACCCTGACGAACTCCGGCCCGAGCAACGCCACGACGGCGGTCTTCACCGACACGCTCCCGGCCGGCACGACCTTCGTGTCGCTCTCCACGACCGGCACCTGGACCTGCACCACGCCGGCCGTCGGCGCGACCGGCACCGTGACCTGCAACAACGCGAGCTTCGGCGTGACGGTCGACTTCTTCACGCTCGTCGTGAACGTGAATTCAGGCCTGGCCAGCGGCACGGTCCTGTCGAACACCGCCACCCTCGCCTCGGCCACCCCCGATCCGAACGGCGCGAACAACTCCGCCACGGCCACGACCACGGTCGGCGCCGGCTCCGCCGACCTCTCGGTCACGAAGTTCGACTCGCCCGACCCGGTCAACGCCGGCGCGAACCTCGTCTACAGCATCACCGTCACGAACGCCGGCCCGAGCGCCGCGACGTCGGTCACTCTCGCCGACACGGTGCCGGTCGGCACGACCTTCGTGGCGTTCACCGCGCCGGGTGGCTGGACGTGCAGCACTCCGGCGATCGGCGCCACCGGCGCGATCAGTTGCACCAATCCGACGCTCGGCGTCACCAGCGCCCTCTTCACGCTGACGGTCAACGTCGACCCGACGCTGCTCGCCGGCACCGTGCTCTCGAACACGATCACCGTGTCCTCGGCCACGACCGATCCGAACGGCGCGAACAACAGCGACACCGAGACCACCACCGTCACCACGTCGGCCGACCTGCTGCTCAGCAAGACCGACAACCCCGACCCGGTCAACGCCGGCAGCAACATCAACTACCAGATCACCATCACCAATAACGGCCCGAGCAACGCGGCCGCGGCGACCTTCACCGACACGCTGCCCGCGGGCACGACGTTCGTGTCGCTCGCCACGACCGGACCGTGGACGTGCACCACGCCGGCCGTCGGCGCGACCGGCACCATCACCTGCACCAACCCGAGCTTCGGCGTGACGGTCGACTTCTTCAATCTGGTCGTGCAGGCGAGTGCGGCCCTCCCCTCCGGCACGGTGCTCACCAACACCGCCACGGTGACGTCGACGACGACCGACCCGAACGCCGCGAACAACTCCTCCACCGCCACGACCACCATCGGCGTCGGCTCGGCGGACGTGAGCATCGCCAAGACCGACTCGCCCGACCCGGTCAACGCCGGCGGCGACATCACCTACACCATCACCGTCACGAATGCCGGCCCGACGAATGCCGCCTCGGCCTCGATGAGCGACACGCTCCCCGCCGGCACGACGTTCGTCTCCGTCAGCGCACCGGCCGGCTGGACCTGCACCACGCCGGCCGTCGGCGCGGGCGGCACGGTCTCGTGCACGAACCCCAGCTTCGCCACGGGCAGCGCGGTCTTCTCGCTGGTCGCGCGCGTGGCCGCGGCGACAACACCCGGCACGGTCATCACCAATACCGCCACGGTGTCGTCGACGACCGCCGATCCGAACCTCGGCAACGAGAGCGCCACGACGACCACCAGCGTCGTCTCCCCCGCCAACGTGAGCGGCACGAAGACGGTCACCGGCACGTTCGTGCCGGGAGGCTCGATCACGTACACGATCGTCCTCACGAACAACGGCCCCTCGACGCAGGGGGACAACCCCGGCGACGAATTCGTGGACGTGCTGCCGGCCTCGCTGACGCTCGTCTCCGCGACCGCGACGGGCGGCACCGCGGTGGCCACTCCGGCCACGCGGACGGTGACCTGGAACGGCTCCCTCGCCTCCGGCGCCTCGGTGACCATCACCATCAACGCCACGATCCGCTCCGACGCCACGCCCGGTACGAGCGTGGCCAATCAGGGCACGATCAACTACGACGCGGACGGCAACGGCACGAACGAGTCGACGCGCCAGACCGATTCACCGGCGGCGCCGGGGTCGGCCGATGCGACGACGTTCACCGTCACCGCGCCGGCCGAATTCGCGGCCATCCCGACGCTCGACGAGTGGATGCTGCTGGCCCTCGCCGCGCTGATGGCCGCCGTCGCCGCGTTCGTGTTGAAGCGGTAAGCACGCCTCTCTCTAGTCCCCTCTCCCCACGCGGTGGGGAGAGGGGACCGTGGTGGCTACCGCCCGTCGCCGAACGAGATCCCCAGGCTGCGCGCCGACTGCACGATCTCCCCGTCCGGGTCGACGTATTTCGGCCGCGACACGGCGTCGCTGATCGGCACCGCCACCATGGCGTCGCCGCGCAGCGCCACCATCTTTCCGAACTGCTCCGTCGCCGCGAGCTTGGCCGCCTCGGCGCCGAAGCGCGAGGCCAGCACGCGGTCGTACGCGATGGGAGAGCCGCCGCGCTGGATGTGCCCCAGCACCGTCACGCGGATCTCCAGCTCGATGTGGTTCTGGATGTCCGCCGCGACCTGATAGGCCACCCCGCCGAGGCGCCGCGTGGCCTTGTCGAGGTACGTCTCCTCGCCGCCGTAGCGCTTGGCTCCCTCCGCCACGACGATGATGTCGAACTTGCTCCCCTCCCCCTGCCGCTCCTCGATCAGCTCCACGATCGCGCGCGGGCGGTACGGGATCTCCGGGACCAGGATGATGTCCGCCCCGCCGGCGATCCCCGAGTAGAGCGCGATCCATCCCGCGTTCCGCCCCATCACCTCGAGGATCATCACGCGGTCGTGGCTCTCGGCGGTCGTGTGCAGGCGGTCGACCGCATCCGTGGCCACGGCCACGGCGGTCTGGAAGCCGAAGGTGTAGTCGGTGGCCTCGAGGTCGTTGTCGATCGTCTTCGGCACCGCCACCATCGGAATGCCGAGGTCGCAGAGACGCTGGGCGATCTTGAGCGTGCCGTCGCCGCCGATGGCGATGATGCCGTCCAGGCCGAGCTCTTTCGCATTGGCCAGCGCCTCGGCCGAGCGGTCGACGCATTGGCCGCCCTTCATCGGGAACTCGAACGGATTGCCGCGGTTGGTCGTGCGCAGCAGCGTGCCGCCCTTGGGGAGGATGCCGCGGATGGTCTCCAGCGTCAGCGGTACGGTCGACTTCGTCAGGAGTCCCTCGAAGCCGAGCTGGATGCCGACCGCTTCGATGTGATGGTCGCGGACCAGCGTGCGGACCGCCGCACGGATGACCGCGTTGAGTCCCGGACAGTCGCCGCCGCCGGTGAGGATGCCGATTCGCTTCATGGGCGACCGAGCCTATCAAAAGGCGTGCGCGTGACAGACGTAGGGCGGGCTTCAGCCCGCCTCTCCGGGGGGAGGCGGGCTGAAGCCCGCCCTACATTGCCGTCTGGCACACCTCCTGCTCAACAGTAAGGCACCGGCGCATCGTTGCGCCGGGCGCGAATTCTGGAGGAAAGCGCATGAACATTCTCGGATGGATTCTCTTTGGTCTGGTCGTCGGCGCGATCGCGAAGTTCCTCATGCCGGGCCGTGATCCGGGCGGCTGGATCGTCACGATCCTGCTCGGTATTGCCGGCTCCTTCGTGGGCGGCTTCCTGGCCTCGACCCTGATGGGGCGCGACAACACGACGGCGGGCTGGATCGGGTCAATCATCGGCGCGATGATCCTGCTGTTCGTCTACCGCCTCATCGTCGGCCGCAGACGCGTCGTCTGACGGCTTTTCCGGTAACACTCTCCTGGTGATCGGCCTCGCGCGTGGCGAGGCCTTTTCCTTTTTGTGACGGAACTCGGACGCCCCCGGCGCGTCTGACACATCGGGCGGGAATGCCTCCCCTGCAGTGGCACTTACGATGCAGCAAAGGGGGTGCAGAAACGTTCCCGCAAACCCTCCAGGAGGAATCACAACAACCTATGAGTCAATCCACCAAGCGCATCCTGTCGACGATCGCGATCGTCATCGCGTCGGTGGCCTTCGGAATCCTCATCAGCGCCGACCTCGGCCTGATGCGCCAGTCGAACGCGCAGACGTCCCTGCAGACGCAGGGCGGCGCGACGGCGCCCGCCGTGACCATCCCCTCATTCGCCGACGTTGCCGCCCGGGTCATGCCCGCCGTCGTCTCCGTCCGTTCCACCGAGATCGTGAAGATGAGCGACCGGCAGCGCCGCAACTTCGGCGTCGACCCGTTCGAGTTCTTCTTCCCCGACCCGAACGACCCGCACCGCCGCCGCTTCGGCACCGACGGTGAGGAAGACGACGAGCGTGCCGAGCGCAGCGGCGGCTCCGGCTTCATCATTTCCCCCGACGGCTACATCGTCACCAACAACCACGTCATCGAAGGCGCCACCAAGGTCGAAGTGCACTACGGTGCCGATGAGAACGGCAACGGCGGCCGCACCGTCACGGCCAAGATCGTCGGCCGCGACCCGGCCACCGACCTGGCGCTGCTGAAGATCGACACCGACCAGCAGCTCCCCTCGATCCGCCTCGGCGACTCGGACCGCATCCGCAAGGGAGACTGGGCCATCGCCATCGGCCACCCCTTCACGTTCGAGAACACGCTCACGGTCGGCGTCATCTCCGCCAAGGGCCGCTCCCTCGGCCTCTCGCGCCAGACCTCGTCGTTCGAGAACTTCATCCAGACTGACGCCGCCATCAACTTCGGCAACTCCGGCGGCCCGCTGCTCAACATCGCCGGCGAGGTGATCGGCATCAACACCGCCATCCGCGGCGGCGGCGCGCAGGGCATCGGCTTCGCCACCCCCGTCAATACCGCCAAGACGCTCCTGCCGCAGCTCAAGCAGGGGAAGGTCGTCCGCGGCTACCTCGGCATGACCATCGGCGACGTCACCGAAGAGACCCGCGAGGCGTTCAACCTTCCCGAGGCCCGCGGCGCGCTCGTGCAGTCGGTCGATCCGGGCAAGCCCGCCGCCCGCGCCGGCATCCAGCACGGCGACGTGGTCATCGAGATCGACGGCAGGCCGATCCGCAACAACCGCGAGCTCATCGACTACATCTCCTACCTCCCCGTCGGCACCGAGGTGAAGATCACGGTGATCCGCAACGGCCAGCGCCAGCAGCTCACGGCCAAGACCGCCGAGCGCCCGGACGAGGGTGAGGAAGAAGAGACCCCGACGCGCGGCACGGTCGAGCCGGTTCGCGACAAGCTCGGCATGACGGTGCAGAACCTCACTCCCGAGCTGCGCCGCCTGCACAACCTGCCCGAGAACATCACCGGCGTGGTGGTCACGAACGTGAAGAGCGTCTCCCCCGCCGGCGACGCGAACATCACGGCCGGCGAGGTGATCAGCGAGGTGCAGGGACAGCGCATCACGAACACCGAGGAGTTCCGCGCCGCCATCGACAAGATCCGCAGCGGCCAGCGCATCCGCATGTACGTCTCCACCCCGACCCGCGGCGGTGAGGTGGTCTCGACGTACCGGTTGCTGCAGGCACCATAGAATCGCGCTCGTGAACGACGAGCACTACATCGGCCGCGCTCTGGAGCTTGCAGAGCGCGGCCGTTTTTCTGTCAGCCCGAATCCCATGGTCGGTTGCGTGATCGTGCGCGACGGCGCCGTCATCGCCGAGGGGTGGCACGAGCGCGCCGGTGAGGCGCACGCGGAGATCGCCGCGCTGCGGCAGTGCGACGATCCGCGCGGCGCGACGATGTACGTGACGCTCGAGCCGTGCTCGCATCACGGACGCACCCCGCCGTGCGTCGACGCGGTGCTCGCCTCGGGCGTGGCGCGCGTGGTCGTGGCCATGAGCGATCCGCACGACGCGGTCGACGGCCGCGGCATCGCCGCGCTGCGCGAGCGCGGCATCGACGTGGCCGTCGGCGTCCTCGAGTCCGAGGCGCGGCGGCTCAACGAGAAATTCGTCTGGTCCATCGTGCACAAACTGCCGTTCGTCCTGGTCAAGGCGGCCATGACCCTGGACGGCAAGCTGGCCACGGTCGCGCGCGAGTCGCAGTGGATCACCGACACGGCCGCCCGCGAGCGCAGCCTGGCCCTGCGCGAGGAGTACGACGCCATCCTGGTCGGCAGCGGCACGGTGGCCGCCGACGATCCGCGCCTGACCCGCCGCCTCGGCCTCGCGCAGACGCCGTGGACGCGCGTGGTCCTGGACGGCGACGGCGACGCCCCGCCGCACGCGCAGCTCTTCAACGACGGCGGACGCACGCTGGTCTTCACCGCCCACCCGTCGCGCTTCCCCACCGTCGAGACGGTGCGCACCGACGGACGCGTCGACCTGGAGCACGTCTTCGGCGAGCTGCACGCGCGCGGCATCCACTCGCTCCTGGTCGAAGGAGGCGCCGCCGTGCATACCGAAGTGATCCGCCGCGGGCTGTGGCAGAAGATGGTGCTCTTCATCGCGCCGATGATCGTCGGCGGCGGCCACGCCCCCTCCATCTTCACCGGCGAGCCGGTCAGCCGGTTGACAGAGGCGTACCGGTTCCGGTTTGATCGCGTCGAGTTGGTGGGACGCGACCTCATGGTCACTGCCTACCCAGTCTAGGCTCAAAGGTGCATAGGCTCACAGGCTCACAGGCAACGCGCCGACGCCTTCATCTCCTATGAGCCTATGAGCCCATGAGCCCTATGCACCTATGTTCACCGGGATCATCCACCACACCGGCACCATCGAATCCTTCGACCGTCTTCCGAACGGCGCGCGCCTGCGCATCCGCACGGCCGACACGGTGCCGTTCACGCGCGGCGAGAGCGTGGCCGTCAACGGCGTCTGCCTGACCGTCCTCCCCGAGCCGGACGGCTCACTCCTCGCCGATCTCTCGGACGAGACGCTCTCCCTGACCACTCTCGGCACCCTCGGCAGCGCGCACGTGAACGTCGAGCGCGCGCTGGCCGTCGGCGACCGCCTGGGCGGCCACATCGTGCAGGGGCACGTCGATACCACCGGCACGCTGATGTCGATCGCGAACGAGGGGGACTTCGCCGTCTATCGCTGGACTTATCCGGCCGAGTTCTCCGATCTCGTGGTGTCGAAAGGGTCGATCGCGGTGGATGGCGTGTCGCTGACCATCGTCGATCCGGAGCCGGGCACGTTCGGCTCCGCGCTGATCCCGGAAACGCTGCGCCGCACGAACCTCGGCCAGGCGCGCGTGGGCGAGCGCGTGAACCTGGAGTTCGACATGATGGCCAAGTACGTGCGGGCGCTGGTCCGGCCTTACCTTCCGCAGTGATCCTCTACCGCAAAGTGCCACAGCTCCGCGTGCGCCGCTCCCCGGCGCCCGCCGCGCCGTTCTGGTCCGCGACCACGATCGCGCCGTACGGCCCCCGCCGCGCCACCCCCGTCGCCATCGACTACCTGGCCCTGCGCGCCACCGGCGCGGAGAAGGTCGAGGTGACGGTGTGCGAGGACGTCCGCGACGAGCTGGATCGCGCGCGGAACCTTCAGGCGCCGCTGCTCATCGACGCCGCCGGGAACGCGGAGGAGGTGTTCCGCCGCGGCGCCGAGGCGCTGGCCTGGTGCGGGGAGCAGGGGCTCGCCGCGCAGCTCCTCACCTCTTCCGGCTATGTCGTCCACATCGACGGAGGCGTGGCCGTCCCGGTGATCTTCCCCGTCACCACCGATCTCGCCTGGCTCGAAACGCTCGCCGACGACGCCAAGCGCGACGGCGCGACGTTCTTTGCCGCCATTCCGGTCGACGTCGAGCCGACGGCCAAACAGGCGCTCGTGCAGTCGCTCGAGCTCACCGGCGACGACGACCGCTACGCCATGCTCTTCCACGCCGACGCCGCCCCGATCGCGCTGGCCACCGAGCGCCACATCGCCGCCCTGGCCCACGAGCGCGGCCTGGCCGACTTCGTCCTCCCCCCGCGCTGGGACGAGCAGACGAACTGGAATGCCTCCGTGCTCCTCACCCTGACCGCCTCCCGCATGATCGCCATGGAGCTCGACCTCGACCTCGCCGGCCGCATCGCCCGCTCCGCCCGCACCATCGCCGACCTCGACAAACCCCTCACCCGCATCGCCGAATCCGCCAGCCTCTCCATCGTCGCCGGCCTCGATGAGACGAGCGTGGAGATGCTCACGCAATGGCTGGACTCCGGTTCTGCCGCGTTCGGGGAGTACGTGGATGAGCAGTGGAGATTGCGGCGGGCGTGAGAGGGCGCATAGGCGCATAGGCTCACAGGAGAACCCCTGTGAGCCTATGCGCCTATGCGCCTATGCGCCTATGTACCTATGAGCCTCTCTGGTGCTCTACGGTTGGACCGGTAACCCCATCTCTTCGACGAGCTTCCGCAGCCGCTTGTCGAGCGTGACGACCACCGCACCTTCGCGGCGGGCCAGCACCGCATAGAACATGTCGTACACGGCGTGCCGTCGCGCGGACGCTTCGCGAAGAACCTCCTCAGCCAGATCCTCCGTCAACTCGCGCCGCTTGACGAAGTCGAGGGTTCTCCGGAGGCGAATGATCGCATGGTCGATCGAGAACCGGCCTGCGTTGACATACTTCCAGAGACCGCTCGTCACCTCGGCAACGAAGATGTCCGGAACGACGACAAGCGAAGCACGGTCAACGAGCTCCAGAATGGCGGGACCAGGCTCATGCCCCAGCGCAGCCGGAATCGCCGCCGACGCATCGAGCACGATCTTCATCGATCGCGGTCTTCGCGGACGAGTTGCACGGGGTCGAACGCGTCTTCATCACGTACGAGCGGCTCGGCCTGACGCAACCATTCGATTGCCGCCCGTCGGGTGCGGTGCGTTTCCAACTCTGCCACACTCGCCAGATCCGCAATGGCCTGCTCCTCGACACTCCGGTGCTCCATCTGCGCACGCTCAGCCAGCGCCTCGTAAACGTCCTCGGGCATGTCGTGAATCTGCAGAGTGGCCATGACGGAATGATTTTACTTCCGGTGCTCCACCTTCACCTTGGTCGAGATCCCGCCGCGCACGTAAAAGTCTCCCTCCACCATCAGGTAGCGGGGAGCGAGGACGCCGATGAGGTCATCGGCGATGCGGTTGGTGACGGCCTCGTGGAACGCGCCCTCGTCGCGGTAAGACCAGAGATAGAGCTTGAGCGACTTCAGCTCCACACATTTCGCGTCGGGGACGTAGCGGATGCGGATGGTGGCAAAGTCGGGCTGTCCGGTCATCGGGCAGAGGCAGGTGAACTCCGGCGCCTCGAACGCGATCTCGTAGTCGCGCTGGGGGTTGGGGTTGGGGAAGGTCTCGAGTTGTTTGGTCGGCTTTGTGGACATGTTGTCGGTTGTCAGTTGTCGGTTGTCTGTGCAGCGGCGCCTGGGCGAAAAGTCTCAGACAACCGACAACCGACAACAAATTTCACCGCTTGACCGCCCCACTGGCCGCCATCAGCTTCTGATTCAGCTCCTTGATCCGTTCCTGGAGCTGGGTGATCTTGGACTGGGCGTCGGCGCGGAGGCGCTCGGTCTCGGCGCGGAGGCGGGCGATCTCCTCGTCCTTCTGGCGGTCGCCGCCGCTGGTCTGGGCGATCTGGGTGCGGAGGTAGTCGATGTCGTGGCGGAGCCCTTCGATCGTCTCGTCGCGGTCGGTGATGCGCTGGCGCCACTGGACTTCCTGCTCCTCATAAAGGCGCTTGATGTCCATCAGCTCGGTGATCTGCGAAAAATCGGAGTAACTGGGGGCCATTTCTCCTCCCTGGCGGACGCGCTCTTCGATCTGCGGGAAGAGCTTGCGGAGCTTGAGCGACAGGTCGTCGGGGTCGCTGGAGAGCGCCATGGCGTCCTGGTAGGTGATCTTCTGGTACACGAGCAGGGCGATGAGCGACTGATTCATCGACTGCATGCGGTAGAGGCCGACCGAGTTCTCGACCTCCTCGAGGATGTCCTTGGTGTGCCCGTCCTCGATCAGCTTGGCGATGCGCGGCGAGTTCTTGAGCACTTCCACCGCCGCGGTCATCTTCCCCGTGGCCGTCTTCACGAGCTTGAGCGAGATGACGCCGCGCAGGACGAGCGAGAGTTGCGAGCGGATCTGCTTGTGCTGCTCGGCCGGGAAGGCGTCGATGATGCGGTCCAGCGTCTGCGCGGCGTTGTTGGTGTGCAGCGTGGAGAAGACCAGGTGTCCCGTCTCGGCCGCCGTGAGCACGGTCTGCATCGTGTCGACGTCGCGCATCTCGCCGACCATGATCACGTCCGGGTCCTGGCGCATGGCGTTGCGCAGCGCTTCCTTGAACGTCGGCGTGTCGGTGCCGACCTCGCGCTGGGAAATGGCCGCGACCTTGTCCTGGAAGAGAAACTCGATCGGGTCCTCGATGGTGACGATGTGCAGTGGCTCGTGATCGCAGATCTCCACGAGCATCGCCGCCAGCGTGGTCGACTTCCCCGAGCCGGTCGGCCCGGTGACGAGCACCAGCCCGTCCGGGAGTTGGGTCAGGTCGCGGACCGCGTTCGGCAATTCCAGCGCCTCGATCGACTGGACCTGGATCGGGATGCGCCGGAAGACCGCCCCCACGGTACCGCGCTGCATATACATGTTCGCGCGGAAGCGCGCCACGCCCGGCACGCCGTAGCCAAAATCAACCGACTGCAACTGATCGAACTTCTCCTTCTGCGCGCGGTTGAGGAGCGGCAGGAGCATCCGCTCCAGGTCCGCCGGCTTGAGAGGCTCGGTCTTGACCGCGATCAGCTTCCCCTGCACCCGCACCAGCGGCGGCCGCATCGGCTTCAGATGAAGATCCGACGCCTGCTGCTTGGACATGTAGATGAGCAGGTCGTTCAGACTGAACGCGGGGGCCTGGGCTTCCGGTGCAACGGTCACGGGCGGATTATAGAGGTACGAGTGACGAGGTACGAGGTACGAGTAGCTCCGCTGCGGCATGCTCGGGGCACGAGGCTCAGACCTTGAGCGTGTCCGAGCGGAGCACTCGTACCTCGTACCTCAACGTCGCAGAGAAAACGCTTCCTGCGGCTTCGGCTCCGTCTTGTTTAGGACGGAGGTACGAGTAGCTCCGCCGCAGAGAAACGCTTCCTGCTGCTTCGGCTCCGTCTTGTTGATGATGGAGGTACGAGTAGCTCCGCTGCGGCGCGCTCCGAGCACGAGCCTCAGGCCTCGAGCGTGCCCGAGCGGAGCACTCGTACCTCGTACCTCGTACCTCAACGCCGCAAGACGCTATCCAGAATCATGAGAAACGCTTCCTGCTGCTTCGGCTCGGTCTTGTTGATGACAGCGATGGTCTCGCCGATGCGGAAGCGCTGGTGGAGGACGTCGGCGGAGTGGGAGGAGGTGACGACGATGCGGCGTGGCGGGAGGCCTTTCATCCGCGCGTACTCGACGAACTTTTTCCCGTCCATGCCCGGCATCTCCAGGTCGACGATGAGGAGGTCGATGGTGTCGTCGATCTTCGGCAGGGCGTCGTACGGATGGGTGTAGGTCTCGATGTTGGCGATGTCCTGGTAGCGCTCGAGGATGAAGTTCGACCAGAGATCGCAATAGGACGCCGAGTCGTCGACGATGACGATGCGCTTCATTTACGTTTCCGCTTCGGTGAGGTCGTCACGCGAACATCGTGCCGCACCACGCCGCCGACGATGGTCATCACCGGCCGCCCCTGCATCGTCTGGCCGAGGAAGGGGGAGTTCACCGCTTTCGAGGCGAACGGCGCCGCCACCGCGTACTGCGCCTCGAGGTCGATCAGCGTCACGTCTCCCAGCGATCCGGCGCGCAGCGTGCCACCGGGAAGGTTGAACACGCCGGCCGGCCCCGAGGTGAAGAGCTCGATCAGGCGCGCCAGCGGGATGACCTTCGTCTTCACCAGCCGGTCGTAGCAGACGCTGAAGGCGGTCTCGAGGCCGATCACCCCGTTCGGGGCCAGGTCAAACTCGACGTTCTTCTCGTCGAAGTGATGCGGTGCGTGGTCCGTGGCGATGGCGTCGATCGTGCCGTCGGCGATCCCTTCCATGAGGGCCTCGCGATGCACGTCGCTGCGCAGCGGCGGATTCATCTTCAGGTACGTGGAGAACGACTGCACCGCCGCGTCGCTCAGGGCGATGTGATGCGGCGTGACCTCGCACGTGACCTTCACCCCCTCGGCGCGCGCGCGGCGCACGGCGTCGACGGCGCCCGCCGTCGAGAGATGGGCGATGTGCACGTGCGCGTTCGTCAGGCGGGCCAGGATCACGTCGCGCGCAACGAGCGTCTCCTCCGACGCCGCCGGGATGCCGCGCATGCCGAGGAGCGTCGAGTAGAAGCCCTCGTGCATCACGCCCCCCTCGTTGAGGTTCGCGTCCTCCTCGTGGGCCACGACCGGCATGCCGAGCATCGAGCAGTACTCGAGCGCGCGGCGCATGAGCTGCGCGTTCCACACCGGCTTGCCGTCGTCGCTGACCGCGACGCAGCCCGCCGCGCGGAGGTCCGCGAGCTCCGCCATCTCCTCCCCCTTCAGCCCCTTGCTCACGGCGCCGATCGGGTAGACGCGGCACGCGCCATTGCGCGCGGCCTCGGCCAGGACCATCTCCGTCACCGCGCGCTCGTCGTTCGGCGGCACAGTGTTGGCCATCGCGCACACCGCCGTGTAGCCGCCGGCCACCGCGGCGCGCGTGCCGGTGGCGATGGTCTCCTTGTGCTCCTGGCCCGGCTCGCGGAGATGCGTGTGCAGGTCGATGAAGCCGGCGGTGGCGATGAGTCCCGAGGCGTCGATGGTCTCGACGCTGGTGGCCTTGATCTTCTTGTCGACGCGCGCGATCGCGCCGTCCTCGATGAGGAGGTCGAGCGTGGCGTCGAGCTCCTGGCTCGGATCGATCACGCGGGCGCCGGTAATGAGCAGGTTCATAAGAATTGAAAATTGAAAATTGAAAATTGAAAATTGAAAACCAACGCCGGCGGCGTCGCGGCGCGATTTTTCAATTCTCCATTTTCAATTTTCAATTTCTTCGTCATTCGGTGGTGTGCGCTCCTCCCAGCAGATACAGCACGGCCATGCGCACGGCGACGCCGTTCGTCACCTGCTCGAGGATCACGGAGTAGTTCGGGTCGTCGGCGACGTCCGAGGCGATCTCCACGCCGCGGTTCATCGGGCCGGGATGCATGACCAGCACGCCCTTTTTCGCGCGGCGCAGGCGCTCGCGGGTCAGGCCGAACGTGTTGTAGTACTCCCGCAGCGACGGGAAGGAGAGCTTTCCCTGCCGCTCGAGTTGGATGCGCAGCATCATCACCACGTCCGCCCCCTCGATGGCCTCATCGAGGGAGTGCACGACGCGCACGCCGAGCTTCTCGATCTCCACCGGGATCAGCGAGGGCGGGCCGGCCAGCGTGACGTTGGCCTTCATCTTCGTCAGCAGGTGGATGTTCGAGCGCACCACGCGCGAGTACTTGATGTCGCCGACGATGGTCACGTTGATCCCGTCGAGGCGCCCCAGGCGCTCGCGCATGGTGAAGGCGTCGAGAAGCGCCTGCGTCGGATGCTCGTGGGCGCCGTCGCCGGCGTTGATGACGGCGATGTGCGGGTAGCGCTCGGCCAGCATCTTCGCCGAGCCGGGGTGTTTGTGGCGCATCACGATCATGTTCGGACGCATGGCCACGAGGTTGTCCGCCGTGTCGATGAGGGTCTCCCCCTTCTCGACCGCGGAGCCGGAGGCGGAGAAATTGAGCGTGTCGGCGCTGAGGCGCTTCTCGGCGATCTCGAACGAGACGCGCGTGCGCGTGGAGGCCTCCATGAAGAGGTTGATGACCAGCTGCCCGCGCAGGGCCGGCACTTTTTTCACCGGCCGCTCGCTCACTTCCTTGAAGCCCTCGGCCGTGTCGAGAATGAGCGTGATTTCTTCGGGAGTGAGAGGCTCGATGCCGAGGAGGTCCTTCGAGCGGAGTGCGGTACCGGCGGCTCTCATTTCTCCATCAGCAGCACTTCATCCTCGCCGTCGGTCTCGGCGAGCTTGACCTTGATCACCTCTTCGGCGTCGGTGGGGACGGTTTTGCCGATCACGTCCGCGTGGATCGGCAATTCGCGGTGCCCGCGGTCGACGAGCACGGCCAGCATCACCTGGCGCGGGCGGCCGAAGTCGATCAGCGCGTCCAGCGCGGCGCGCACGGTGCGGCCCGTGTAGAGCACGTCGTCGACCAGCACGATCACCTTGTCGTTGATCGGCTCGGGGAACTTGGTCGGCTTGACCACCGGCTGCGGGGCGATGGTGGTCAGGTCGTCGCGGTAGAGCGTGATGTCGAGGATGCCGAACGACACCGGCTGCCCTTCCATCTGCTCGATCTCGGCGGCCATCCGCTCGCCGATGGGAACGCCGCGGCTGCGGATGCCGACGATCATCAGGTCGTCGAGTCCGCGGTTCCGCTCCACCACCTCGATGGCCATGCGACGGATCGCACGGTTCATCCGCGGACCGTCGAGTAAACGTTTCTTCACATTCATAGCGGGGGTGCCCGTGGGGCGGGCGGAGGATAGCACACCTACTTCCACCAGCACGTATCGCGGCAGCGGTCGTTGCGCATGGCATCCAGGTCGGTGCTGGAAAACGCCTGTTTCCCGTAGAACAGCTCGTCCAGCCAGCCGGAGAAAATGCTGGCGCCGAGAGGCGGCACGCTGCGGGCGATGTAGAGATCGGACGCGTTGCTCAGCGGCCCGCTGCGCGGTGTAAAGGCGGCGGTGGAGCCGTCGACGTAGAAGAATCCCGTGGGCGTGTTGCAGCGCGTGAAGGAGATGGCCACGAAGTGCCAGTTGCCGTCGGCGACCAGCGGGAGCGTGCTCGCGACCCAGTTCGTGCACGCCGATCCGGCGGAACCGCACGACGAGTTGCCGGTGCCGGTGGCCATCTGGAAGCCGATGCGGCCGTTGTAGAGGAAGACGCTGTAGCCGGTCAGCGAATTGGTGGCCGCGACGCGCTTGTCGAGAATCGTGACCACGCCGCTCGAGGCCGTCGAGGCGATCCAGAAGCCGATCGTGCCCGCCTCGGCGTCGTTGGTGGCACAGTCGCCGTTGAAGTTGACGTCGGCCTGATTGGCGGCCTGCGCCCACTGCGAGCCGCCGAATTCGGCCGCGCGCCCTACCGCCCCGATCACGCGCGGGATCGCGCCGGCGTCCGTGGCGAGGTTGTTGGCGGTGCCGCGGATGTCGGCCGACGTCGTCCCCGCCGGCTCGTCGAACGCCCACCAGTTCACCAGCGGCTTCGTCGGCGGCCAGCAGCAGGGGGTACCCGTGGGCGGCGGCGGCGGTCCGCCGGCGAACAACGCGCTGCAGCACACAAAGACGAGAAGAAACAGGACGCCTGCTCTGGATTTCATACTCACTCCTTCCATGAGGTAGTGAGGCGATGCGGGGCCGCGTATCAAACAGCTTGGGAAACAGCGCTGACCTCGCTGGTCGTACTACAACCAGTTGGTAGGAAATCTGCACTTTCCGGCCCTTCATGGGTGGCAAGCCGAAGGTACTGCTGGTTGAGGACAACGCGGACGTCCGTCGGCTGTACGCGATCGGGCTGAACCAGAGAGGGTTCGAGGTCAAGCTGGCCGCCAACGGGGCCGAGGCCGTCGACCGCGTGGCCTCCGAGCGCCCCGATTACATCCTCCTGGACTGGATGATGCCGCTCATGGACGGGCGCGAAGTCGTGGAGCGGCTGAATGGCCAGGACGGCACCGGCGACATCGAGATCATCGTCATCAGCGGCCAGCCGGCCCCCAACGCGCTGCCGAGCCGGGTGCGCACCTGGCTGACCAAGCCGCTCACGGTGGACGAGCTGGTGACGGAGATGAACCGCGGTCACGCGGTGGCAGCCGCGGCGGAATAGCTTACAATCCGCCGCCAATGGCCAAGATCTTCTTCGTCGGTCTCGACGGAGCGGAAAAGAGTTACCGGCTCCAGACGCACCGGCCGTTCACGCTCGGGCGCGACCCCGGTAACGACATCATCCTCCGCGACCCGAAGGTGTCGCGGCACCACGCCGAGATCGTGTTCGAGCGCGGTTTCTTCGTGCTGCACGATCTCGCCAGCGCGAACGGCACGTACGTGAACAACAAGCGCATTCGCGTCGCGCCGCTCACGCACGGTGCGCGGCTGCGCATGGGGAACACGTACGGGCGCTTCTCCGAGGAGCTGCCGACCGAGGCCGATGCCGCGCCGCTGGCCGCCGCGCCGGAGCCGTTCGATCAGCCCATCCCGCCGCCGACGGAAGACCTCGGGGCGCTGGGGATGCTCCCCACGGCCACCCTCGAGCGGGTGAACCTGCAGACCGTGCCGCACGGCAAGGTCGCCCCGGAGGAGCTAAAAAAAAAGTAGCTGACGTGTCGTCGCCGCCCACCGAGCCGGTCGCCCCCGACCAGAACCCCGTCTTGTTGTCGCCTCCCCGGCGCACCATCGAATCGGCCATGGGCGCGTTCGCGAGCGCGGAGTTCCACTTCACGACCGGCTTGCACTCGGGCGAGCTCGCGCAGGTGCGCGGCGCGAGCGGGGAGGTGCTGCTCACCTACCGCGCCTTCGCCAGCATCGTCGGCGTCATCGCCGCCTTCCTGGCGGCCATCGTGGCGGTGGCCGGCATCGCGGCCACGCTGCTGCTGCTCTCCGATGCCTCGTACGTCCGGGCGGCGATCGCGCTCGTGCTGACGTTCGCCTTCAGCTTCATCATCGCCCTCCTCACCCCGCGCATCGGCGTGACGCTGCACGAGGAACAGCAGCCCGCGCTGACGATCGCGCAGCAGGCGATTTTTCCGTCGGCGGTGTATCTCGTCACGGCGCCGAACGGCGCGCACCTCGCGGAGCTGCGCAAGTCCTTCCTCTCCCGCCTCGGCCGCAACCGCTGGCGGATTTTTCAGGAGGGCCGCATGGTGGGCGAGGCGCGCGAGCTCTCGTTCTTCGGCGCGATCCTGCGCAAGTTCCTCGGGAAGTTCAGCCGCAGCTTCGAGACCGACGTGCAGATCGCCAGCGGCGGCATTGAGGTGGGGCGCATCCTCCGCCGCACGGGCGACGCCCTCGTCGTCACCAACGACGCCATCGACCGCCGCGTGCTGGTGGCGCTGGCGACGCTGGTGTTGGGACGCGAGCCGTGACTCTGGAGTGCGGCAGCGGCAAGCCTCCCGAACGCGTGCGTCTCGCGATGAGTCGAGCTGCCGCTTTCCAATTGCCGCGGCGAGAGCCGCGGCGGCTTGCGCCGCCGCAATGGAAAGCGGCAGCTGACCTCATCGCGAGACGCAGCCGCACCGCAGGGGGCCGCTGCCGCACTCCAGATCAGGGGGCTTTGACGATCTCGATGCCGGTGTAGAAGTTCTTCAGGATGCGGTCGAAGGTCCAGCCGCGGAAGGCCATGCCGTACGCGCCGACCTGGCACATGCCCGTGCCGTGTCCCCATCCCTTGCCGTAGAACGTGTAGCGGTCGACCCCGTCCGCGTCCTGCGTCTTGTCGTAGACGAAGAGGTTGTCGGGCACGTTCAGCGACCAGCGCACGGGGAGGCCGCGCAGCGTGAACTTGCGTCCTCCCTCCGCCGTCACCTCGAGCTCCGCGATGCGCTTGGCCGCGTCGATCCGCAGCGGGCGGATGTCGACCAGGTCCTTGATCGGGTTGCGGCGGTTGATGGCCTGCACCAGCTCGTCCTCGCGATAGCTGCGCGTCCAGTTGGCGAAGCTGGAGGTGCGGTCGAACGACGCGCCGTCGTAGTTCGCCTGCACCACTACCGCGGCCGCCCGCTTGTCGGTGCCGGTGATGATCGTGGCGCGGTCGCCGATCATGATCGGCACGTTCCGGTACTCCTGCCAGCGGTCGCCGAGACGGCGGAAGATGGGGATGTTCGCGGGAAGCGTGTACGACGTGACCTCCCCTTTCGACTTGAGCTGCAGCGTGCGCCCCTGCAGCTGGAAGATTTTTCCTTCCGCGTCGCGGAGCTGGTTCTGCTCGCGCAGCCACGAGCCGAGGAGCGCGTAGAGCTCTTCGCGCGGCATGGCCTCGTCGAGGCGCACGCGGTCGAGGAACTGCGCCGGCCAGACGCCGTACTTCACGAGAAACGCCGCGGCCAGATACGGCGTGGTCTCGACGTTCTCCGTCTGCGGGAACCAGTATCTGCGATCCTCGGGGAGGGTGGTCGTGCGCGCCTTGTCGGCCAGCTCCAGCACCGCGTCGAGGTACGTGAGCACGTCGCGGCGGCGTGAGGAGGCCGGCGCGGCCGCGGTCGTGCGGGGGAAGCCGGCCGCGGTCAGCGCCGCGGCCACGGTGCGCACCACGTCCGCGGCGCTCCAGCTGGCTGGCTCGCCGAGGTTCGCGTGCGCGGCGAAGAGCCGCGCGTTGAGCTGCTGCTCGGTGAGCAGGCTGCTGTCGGCACGCCCCTCCAGCGAGACCATTTCCAGCTCCACGCACTTGGCCATCTTCAGGTACGGCTCGTTGCGGCCGGGGAACATCGTCCCGACGTCGCTCGTCTCGCCGCCGCACGTGGCCGAGTAGAGCGCGTCGATCGGCTGCCCCTGATACGTGGCGATCAGGCCCGCGGTCTCGCGCACGGCACGCGTCGACAGCTCGTGCTCGGCGGAGAAGCCCTTGTACGCCTGGCAGGCCGGGCCGGGACAGATGTCGTAGCCCTCGCTCTCGAACTGGCGCAGGTTGCGGATGGCGTAGGTGCGCGCGGCCACGGCCTGCGCCTTCAGCGCCTCCACCTCGTCGTAGATGGTCGGCCCCATCTCCGCCGGGACCACGCCGAGGAGATAGTCCTCGAGGTTCAGCTCATTGATGACGTTCAGGAGGCCGCGCGGATTGATGAAAAGGCGCGCGGAGGTGCGGTACGGCTGCTTGTCGAGGACCAGCGTGTCGCCGGTCATCGGAAAAATCTGCAGCAGCGCGGCGTCGATGGTGTGCCGGTCCCCCTCGTCGTCGGTGACGGTGAAGCGCTTCTCGAACGGCTGGTCGGACGGACGGCGCACGACCTGAAGATCGCGCCCGTAGCCCCCCTCGGTCAGTTGCGAGCGCGTCGGCGTGGCCGCCTCGGAGCTGGCGAAGTCGCCCGCCAGGATCCGGTGCGTGCCGCTGGCGGGATCGAAAGTCATGTCGACGCGCAGGCCGGTGTCGGCGCGCAGCTTCTCCACGAGCGCCTGGGCGCTCGACTGATCGGAGATGGCCGCCATCTGCACGGCGTAGCGCACGGCCGCGTCGGCGAGCGGCGCGCGCACGGTGAAGCCGCGGCGCAGCGTCGACGGACCGCGGTCGGTGACCAGGTAGTAGCCGCCGCCGGCCACGCGCGGGAAAGTCACCTCCGACTGATCGACCAGCAGGCCGACGCGGATGCCCGGCTGCGCGATCGCGCGCCCCCCCGTGGCCACCGGCGTGAGCGCGTTCGCCGGGCGCTGCGGCGCGGGTTGCGGGACCGGCGTGGGCGTGGGAGCGGGCGCCTGTGGCGTGGTCGCGGTGCAGGCGGAGAAGACGAGGAACGAGGTCAGAACGATACGGCGCATGGCGAAGACTCTCAGCAAAAAGAAAGCCCCCGCGGCTGCGCGGGGGCTTTCAGGACAGCGTTTGCGAATCGTACGTTACGGGAGCGTGAGCCGGATCACCACGCGGCGGTTGCGCAGACGACCTTCCGCGGTCGTATTGTCACCGGTGGTGTCGACACCGCCCGCCTGCACCGTGATGCGCGACGGATCGATGCCGTGGCGGGTCACGAGGTAGTCGCGGACGGCTTCGGCGCGACGGCGATCGAGATCGCGGTTCGGGCCGGTGTTCTCACGGTCATCCGTGTAGCCGATGACAGTCGCGGTGGCGCCGGGCTCCTGCTTCATGCGCAGCGCGACTTCGTCGAGGATGGCCTTGGCGATGTTGGTCAGACGCGCCGAGCCGGACTCGAAGTGGATCTCGTCCGTACGGATGTCGACCGGCTGCCGCGGCTGGACCACCGGCGGAGGCGTCGGCGGGACCGGAGCCGGGGCCGGAGCCTCGGGCGGCGGAGCCACCGGCGGCGGCGGGGGCGGCGGGGCTTCGACGCGCGCGAACAGCAGCGGGGCGAAGGTCAGGCCGACCAGGCCGGAGAGGCCGCAGTCATCGAGCTCGGTGAAGCGGCACTCGTCGTTGTCGTCGAGGAACTTGGCCACGTTCCAGCGGGCGCCGGCGCTGAGCGACCAGCCGCTCGTGCCGAACCAGTGGCGCAGGCCGCTGACGAGGAACACCGGGTTGTCCGGAGCGCGGTCCCCGCCCGTGTACCAGACGGTATTGAGCTCGTTGACCCAGTTCGTCGTCCCGAACAGCCTGATGGGGATGTTCAGGCCGGCGTCGAGGCGGAACTCGTTCGGAATGGAGATGTCGCCCGCGCCGCCGATCACGTTGTCGGTCTCGCGGTCGCCGCGCATGATGTACTTCAGCGAGGCCGAGCCGATGCCACGGGTCACGTGGCCGCCGATGCCGAAGTCGGTTCCACCGGTGGCGATCCCGGTGTCGTCGTCGCCGGTCGGCAGGTCGACGAAGCCGGACAGCGCGAAGCGGGTCGGGTTGTCGACCGGCGTCACGGCGAACTTCGTCGCCAGGCGGATCGGGCCGAGGCCCGACTCGGTGAACTCACCGGTGTGGAGAAAGCCGTTGATGAAGCCCGCGCGATCGCCGCCATTGCTGACGATGCGATCCCACGGAATCATCGCGCTGATCTCCCAGCGGTCGGTAATGCCCACGCCGATCGACCCGCTCAGGCGATAGAGGTCATAGCTCATGTCCTCGTACTCGCGAGCGGAGGGGGGCGCGAACTCACGCGCTTCTCCGGCAGTGAGGTCCCAGTCGTTGAAATAGACGCCGAAGGACCACTGCCCACGACGGAGGGTATCCGCCGTCACGGTCTCGAACAGACCGGTCTGCCCTGAGTGCGTGGGGGCGAAAAACCGGAGCTGATCGTCACGGCTGATCTCGACCGTCACGTCGTCCGTCTGGGCGAACAACGGGGTCGAGCCCACGACCAAAAAGCACAACAGGGGAAAAAGCAGCCGATGCTTGCTACGCAACAAGTAACACCTCCTAAAACTTCGCACGGTCTAACGGTCCGCGGCTACAATGCCCGCCCCGCTACAAAAGATGTGCCAGAGCGATCGGGGTTCTTTTCCGTAAAGACTTCAAGTACTTGACTTTACCATAGCTTGAGCCGGGCGGTATAACCTTGGGCGCCCGGATAAAGGACAATGATCGACATGGCCATCACCCGCGCCGCTGCATTTTTTGCGGTAATTCTTACGTCCACGACGCTCGTCGCCCAGACCGATCAGCCGCCGGCGGGCACGCAGAATCCACCCGCCACCGGCTCGCCCGGCGTGCTCTCGGACGCGGCCAGCGGCGCCTACGAGAGGCGCGAGTCGCTGCCGAGCGTGAACCTCTATCTCCCCGAGGGGGAGGCCAGCGTCCGGTTGCGCAAGCTCATCCGGAACGTGCTCTTCGAGAGCCAGATCGACTACGAGTTCGTCAACGGCGACATCTCCACGTTCCTCCGCTACAAGTACTACGCGCGCAATTACACGTACCGCATCGGCGTCTTCGACTCGATCGAGTTCCCCGATCTCGCGGACGACGACGACCGCAATTTCGAGCGCGTGCGCGGCGGCCTGCTGCTGGTGGGCGTGCCGAAGGACTACTACAACCGCTACTTCGTGCTGGTGCAGGACGACCGCCTCACCTTCGGCGACCAGACCCGCCCCGATAACGAGAAGAACAACATCTACACGAAGATCGGCTACCAGTACGGGACGCAGTTCGACGAGCGGATGAACGCCATCGTCGGCGAGCAGCGCGGCCGCATCACGCCGGTGCTCACCGCCTTCCGCGACATCGGCCCGCAGAAGACCGGCTTCGCCGCCGCGATCACGCAGTCCGGGCGGATCGCCACGGGCGACTATCAGTACACGAAGCTGGAGATGGAGGGGCTGCGCCGCTTCGACCTGACCTCCACGTCGTTCATCTTCTCCCGCCTGCACGTCGGGACGTTCCTGGCCAAGGAGGAGATGGAAGGACGCGACGCGCGCTGCCTCGATTTCGAGGAGGGGCTGCCGATCGACCTCGATCTCGACGACGACGGCAATGAAGAGGAGGAAGGGGAAGAATTTGCCTCCTGGGAGTGCTACGCCGTGCCGCAGTACGAGCTGTTCCGCCTCGGCGGGCGCGAGGCGCTCAAGTCGATCTCCGGCAACGACACCGCCGTCGGCACCCACGAGATCCATCTCACCAACGAGATCTTCGTCCCCATCTTCCGCAATCGCGACTACCGCATGGGCCCGGTGCACTGGAACACCCTCTACGGCGTCGGCTACCTCGGCGCCGGCACGGTCGGCTTCCTCTCGGACCAGATCACCGACAGCAAACGCCTCATCGTCGACGCCGGCATCGGCACCGAGTCGGCCATCCGCTACCAGGACTGGGACGTGTACCTGAGCATCATTTACTCGCGCCCCCTCCGCCGCCCGGACGAGATCGACAAGGGACGGGGGTTCCGGTTCGCGATCCGCACGGTGCGGTGATCCACCGCTCTCCCCCTCTCCCCGCCCGCGGGGAGAGGGGAGTGAAAACAAAAAGCCGGGCCTTGCGGCCCGGTTTTTCGTTCGTTCGTGTAGGAGTCGTGTGAATCAGAAACGGTCGAGCGTCATCTCGACCGAGCGCACGCCGTTGATGGAGCGGAGCACGGCAGCCGCTACATCTTTCTGCAGCTCATGCCGGACGCGACCGGCGACGTGCACCACGCCCTGGTCGGAGGTGACGCGGAACTGGCAGCCATCGAGGGCGCGATGGACAGACAGCTCGCGCTCCACCGCCCGTGCGATCCGGGCGTCGTCGTGGGTTGCGATCTGGATGAGGTTGGCCACGCGGGTGTAGCCGAGGTTCTGGGCGTGCAGGCCGACGGCCTCCGCCTGAGCTTTGTCGGCCGCGCGGCCGCGGATGATGACGATGCCGGAGATCTCGACCACCTGGAGGCGGTCGATCGCGGCCCCGGCGCCGCGGAAGGTGTCAGTGAGATCGGTCGTCTGCGGAGTGGCGGCCAGCGTGGCCGGGGTCAGCGCCATGAGAATGGCTGCGATGGCAACGGCTTTGGTGATCGTGCGCATCATGTTTATTTGCTTTCTCCTGACTTCAGAGATAGCAGTGGTCGTGCCACTTTTCGTTGTTGCGGTTCGCCAGTAGTTTAGCTCAAGTCGTTCGCAAATTTTACGTGCGCCGCGTCACGAACGTCCAACTCTACCGTCACCGGCTCGTCCCGATCGTACGGGTCGGCCTGCTGGTGATGGAGATAGACGCGCCACAGCAGCACCAGCGCGAGGGCGAGCAGGATCACGATTCCGGCCAGGGACGCGATTCGGCGGGTCACGTCGAGCGGGGTGAGCAATGCCATTGCCAGTTACCCTTACAATCGCGATTATGCCCCGCATTCACCTCCTGCCCTCCGATCTCGTCAATCAGATCGCGGCGGGAGAGGTCGTCGAGCGTCCCGCCTCGGCCGTCAAGGAGCTGGTCGAGAACGCCATCGACGCCGGCGCCACGACCGTGGACGTGCTCCTCGACGCCGGCGGCCGCAACCGCATCGAAGTGCGCGACAACGGCTGCGGGATGTCCGAGGAGGACGCGCTCCTGGCCATCGAGCGCCACGCCACCTCGAAGATCCGCGACTTCGACGACCTGACCCGAGTGCGCACCCTCGGCTTCCGCGGCGAGGCCCTCCCGTCGATCGCCTCGGTCTCGCGGTTCACGCTGACCACCTCCGACAACGACAGCGGGGCGGCCATCGAGATCGTCTGCGATCCCCTCACCGCGCAGCGCACCGTGCGTCCCGCGGCGCGCGACCGCGGCACGACCATCGTCGTGCGCGAGCTGTTCGAGAACGTCCCCGCGCGGCGGAAGTTCCTCCGCAGCGCGGACGCGGAGTTCCGCTCCGTCGTCGGCGTGGTCACCTCGTACGCGCTGCCGCTGCACGACCGCGCCTTCCGCCTCGAGCACAACGGGCGCGTGGTCCTCGATCTCCCCCCCGCCCGCGATGGACGCGAGCGCGCCCTGCAGGTCCTCGGCAGCGAGTCGGCCGAGTTCCTGGTCGACTTCGAGATGACCCTCGGCCTCACCCGCGCCAGCGGCTACGTCACGCGCGGCCTCCGCTTCGGCAGCCGCCGCAACCAGTACTTTTTCGTGAACGGGCGGCTGGTCCGGGACAAAGTCCTCACCCACGCCGCGAACCGCGCCGGCGACGCGTTCGACTTCGAGGGGCATCCCGCCATCGTGCTCTTCGTCGACATGCCCCCCGAGGCCGTCGACGTGAACGTGCATCCGGCCAAGACCGAGGTGCGGTTCCGCGACTCGTCGCAGGTGCACGTGGCCGTCGAACAGGCGCTCAAGCGCGCCCTCGGCGGCGCGGAAGAAGGGGCGTCGCTGCTCCGCGAGACGCCGGCGCCGGCCGCGCAACCGGGGTCGCTGTTCGCCCCGCAACGCTACGACAGCGGCCCGCGCTGGACGCCCCAGTTCACGCCGCTCTTCCAAAAAACCGAAGCGCTCGTTCAACCGCCCGTTGCGCTGGTGGATGCGCCGGAGGAAGAGCCGCGCCCCGACCTCGGCGCGCTGCAGGGGCGCGTCATCGGCCAGTACCGCCTCAGCTACATCCTCATGGATACTCCCGGTGGACTGCGCCTCGTCGACCAGCACGTGGCGCACGAGCGCGTGCTGTACGACCGCTACCTCGCCCGCGTCGAGGCGCGCCAGGCCGTCTCGCAGCAGCTCCTCACCCCGATCCTCTACGAGACCGGCGCCGCGG
Organism: Thermoanaerobaculia bacterium; assembly: GCA_035627015.1. Classification (GTDB taxonomy): domain Bacteria; phylum Acidobacteriota; class Thermoanaerobaculia; order Gp7-AA8; family Gp7-AA8; genus QHVT01. Next base: position 28,566 of record DASPMO010000093.1, read on the forward strand.
AGTGCGCCGTCCTCGAGTCGCACCTCGAGGAGCTGCGCGCGGTCGGCTTCGACATCGAGCGTTTCTCCGGCAACGCCTTCGCCATCGCCTCCGTCCCGCCGGAACTGCTGAAGAACGACGTCGAGTCGTTCCTGCGCAAGGTGATCGACGCATCATTAGAGGAGAAGTCGTCGCACGTCACCCGCGTCCGCGAGCGCATCGCCGCCTCGCTGGCCTGCCAGGCCGCGATCAAAGTGCACCGCCCGCTCTCGGGGGAAGAGATGGCCCGCGTCGTGGCCGAGCTCCTGCGCTCGTCGAACCCCTTCGCCTGCCCCCACGGACGGCCGATCATCGTGGACATCAAGCATCTGGACATCGAGCGGCACTTCCACAGGAAGTAGGCTCAGAGGCACATAGGCTCACAGGCTCATAGACTCTCCTATGAGCCTATGAGCCTGTGAGCCTGTGAGCCTATGAGCCTGTGAGCCTATGAGACTTCCCCCGCACGCCCTCGGCAAACGCGGTGAGCGCCGCGCCGCCTGGCACTACCTCCTCCGCGGCTATCGCATCCTCGCGCGCAACGTGCGCCTGCCGGCGGGGGAGATCGACCTGGTGGTCAAGCGCGGCGCGACGATCGTCATCGCCGAGGTCAAGACGCGGCAGAGCGTGGCCGCGGGCGAAGGCCACGAGGCGGTCACGCGTGCGAAGCGCGAGCGGATGATCAGGCTCGGCGACCAGTGGGGAGCCCGGCACCCGCACGCGCAACTGCGGTACGACATTCTTTCTTTGTACTGGAATGGGTGGCGGTTCGTGGTCACGCACTACGCGGATGCGTTCCGGCCGGTGGCCGATCCACGGCGCCCGTGGCTCTGGCGGGCGTAATCTGGAGTGCGGTAGCGCCAGCTACCGCTTTCGATCGCGGCGACGCCAGTCGCCGCGCCGCGGCTGGCGCCGCGGCATTGAAAGCGGCAACTGGCGTTGCCGCACTCCACAGTCAGCTTCGCAGGCGCAGCTCGGCGTCCAGGCGGTGCCGGCCCTCGGGCCACGCCTTGACGAACGCCCGCCACATCACCTTTGTGTTCATCTTCTCGGCGAGCTCGTACTCGGCCGCTTCCTGGCGCGCGCGGCGGGCTTCCTCGAGTCTTGGGGCGTCGGGGTAGCGGGCGAGGTATTCGTCCCAGGCGGCCACGGTGCCGGCCTCGAACGCGGCGTTGAAGTCCCCTTCGATGATGGCCTGGCGCGCCAGCGCGCGGCGGGCCTCGGCCTGTTCGTGCCAGGCGATGCGCTCGCGGGCGTCGTGCTCGCGGAGACCGTCCGGGTGATTGAGCAGAAAGAGGCCCCAGGCGCCGACCGTGTCCTCGGCGCGGGCGGCCTCGTAGGCCAGCTGCTCGCGCAGGTAGGACTCCGCGATCGCGCTGCGGTTGCTGTCGGGGAACTCGTCGAGGTAGGCCTGCCAGGCCACGGCGCTGCGCGTTTCCAGCGCCACGCTGTAGGCCGTCTCCTCCCGTATACGCGCCGACTCCAGCCGCTCCGCGGCCGTCTTCGCGTGCGTGTCGTGCGACCAGCGCTCCAGGTACGCCGCCCACGCCTCCTCGGTGTCGAGCGCCGAGGCGGCGTCGTAGTCGAGACGCTCCTCGATGGCGCGCTCCGCCTCCTCGGCGTGGTACATCGGAAAGCGCGCGCGGTAATCGCGGTACGCGGCGTACGTATCGGTGAGCACCGCCGCCGCCCACGCCGTGGCCGCCTCGCGCTCCTCGGCCGAGGTCTCGCGGACGTGCATGCGCGGCACGGCCGTGCGGGTGAAGCTGGCCGGATCGCTGGCGAAGCGCGCCAGCGCCTGCGCCATCTCCCGCGCCGACGACCAGCGGTTCGCGCGCTTCTTCTCCAGCGCCCGCATCACCACCTCCTCCAGCCCCGGCGGGGCCGAGAAGGCGGGGTTGGCCTCGCGGAACGTGCGCGGCGCCTCGGTGAGGTGCTTGACGATGTACATGTTCTGCGTGCGGGCCACGAACGGCGGCACGCCGGTGAGCATCTCGTACAGCACCACGCCGAGGGAGTAGAGGTCGGCGCGGCCGTCGAGGGCCTCCCCTTCTTCCAGCTCGCCGAGGTGCTCGGGCGACATGTACTTCGGATTGCCGACGAAGACCCCCGCCTGCGTCGTGTCGACGTTCGGCCCGGAGACATCCTTGGCCACGCCGAGGTCGATGATCTTCACCACCAGGTGCTCGTCGCCGTCGAAGGCCAGCATCACATTGTCTGCGGAGACGTCGCGGTGCATCAGCCCGCGGCGGTGGATGGCGTCCAGGCCGGCCAGCACCTGCGTGGCCACCTCGATGGCCAGAGGCATCGGGAAGCGCCCGTTCTGCTCCGCCCACTCCCGCACCGTCGTCCCGTCGATGTACTCCGTGACCATGTAGCTCGTGCCGTCGGGCATGATCGAGAAGTCGTGCACCACGGCCACGTTCGGGTGATGGACCTGCGTGGCCAGGCGCGCCTCGCGGAGGAAGCGGGCGCGGTACGACTCCTCGGCGATCAGGGCCGGCTTGATGACCTTGATGCAGCGGAACGCGCCGAGGTGCACGTGGCTGGCTTTATAGACCTCCCCCATTCCCCCCACGCCGAGCAGGCCCAGGATCTCGTACTTGCCGTCGAGCAGAGTGCCGGGCCCCAGCCCGGCCGAAGCGGTCTGCATTCGCCCCGAATGGTACGCCCGCGGCGCCCCGGAACCGAAAGGGTAGGGATCGCTCCTTCTCCGTCACTCCTCAGGTGCGCAGGCGGAGTACGACAATCGACAAGCGGATCCAGAAGACGATCGCCTTCCTGGACGAGGCCCTGCAGTCGCCGGGCGCGCTCCCGGAGATCGCCGCGCGCGTGGGGCTCTCCCCCTCGCGGCTCGAGCACCTCTTCAAGGTGCACGTGCGCCTCTCCATCCGCGCCTACGTCCACGAGCGCCGGCTGCGCCGCGCGGCGGAGCTGATCGCCAGCACCGACGAGCGCATTTCGCAGATCTGCTACGCCGTCGGATTCAGCGACCCGTCGAACTTCAACCACGCCTTCAAAAAGAGCTTCGGGATGTCGCCGAAGGAGTACCGGCTGGCGACAACTCGCACCAAGGAATAGCAGGAAATACCAATCTTTGGCGTCCCATCCTCCCGCGGCGCCGCGCGAGAATCGACCCTCATCGGTTTCTTCGCCGGCGGACAACTTTTTGGAGGTGGTGAGATGACGGCCATCAAGTATTCGGTCAACGTGCAGATCTCGGGCGGTCCCACGCTCGCGTACAACGACGAGCTCCAGGTCGATGCCTACGACCGCCTGGACGTGGTCATCCCGAAGGAGAACGCCGGCACCTCGGTGGAAGTGCACCCGGGGCAGGCCGGCGACGTGAAGCTCCTGGCCATCCGCTCCAGCACGGCCGACGAGAAGGTCGCCTTCGAGAACGGCGCCGGCGTCTGGGTCGGCCTCAAGAACCCGCTCCTCCTCACCGGCGCCGGCGTCGGCGTCCTGGCCGGAGGGGGGCCGGGCACGATGAAGTTCAAGAACGGGCTGACCACGCCCGTGACCGTGACCATCATCGTCGGCCGCAGCGCCATCCAGCCGTAGCCGTAGTCCGTAAGGAGCGACAGCAATGCCCAGCACCCTGACGTATCCGGGCGTCTACATCGAAGAGATCCCCAGCGGCGTACGCACCATCACCGGCGTGGCCACGTCGATCACCGCCTTCATCGGCCGCGCGCTGCGCGGCAAAGTCAACGATCCCGTGCGCATCCAGAGCTTCGCCGACTACGAGCGCGCCTTCGGCGGCTTGTGGGAAGAGAGCACGATGAGCTACGCCGTGCAGCAGTACTTTCTCAACGGCGGCACCGACGCCGTGATCGTGCGCGTGCACCTCGGCGGCATCCTGGCCGAGATCACGCTGCCCGGCGGCGGCGGAGACCTGGTCCTCGAGGCAGCCAGCGAAGGGGCGTGGGGCAACGAGCTCCACGCCATCGTCGACTACAACACCAAGAACACCAACGACCAGAGTCTCTTCAACCTGACCATCGTCGAGACCGAGCCTGGGACCGACGTGGCCCGCTTCACCGAGACGTTCCGCAACGTCTCGTCGGACGACACCTCCCCCCGCTGGATCACCAACGTGCTGAAGGAAGACTCGCAGCTCGTGCGCGTGAAGGGAACCGCGCCCGACGTCCGTCCCGACCCCGCGGCGGAGCCCGGCCTCCCCGCCAACGGGGCCGGCTTCAACGGCAATCCCCTCGACGACGCCACGATCCTCGGCAGCGAGTTGGGCAAGACCGGCCTGTACGCGCTGCAGAAGACCGATCTCTTCAACCTGCTCTGCATCCCGCCGCGCGACCGCGACAACGACATCGACGCCGGCACGCGCGATGCGGCCGCGGCCTACTGCGCGCGGCGCCGGGCCATGTTCATCGTCGACGCGCCGATGTCGTGGCAGAGCGTCGACGACGCCGTGCAGGAGCTCGACGCGCTGATGACGCGCGAGAAGAACGCCGCGCTCTTCTTCCCCCGCATCCGGCTGAAAGACCCGCTCAAGGACAACCGCCTCGAGGAGTTCGCGCCATGCGGCGCGGTGGCCGGCATCTTCGCCCGCACCGACACGAACCGCGGCGTCTGGAAAGCGCCCGCCGGCACCGAGGCCACGCTGCGCGGCGTGCGCGAGCTGTCGGTGAAGATGACCGACGGCGAGAACGGCCGCCTCAACCCCCTCGGCGTGAACTGCCTGCGCACCTTCCCCGTCTACGGCCACGTGGTCTGGGGCTCGCGCACGCTCGAGGGAGCGGACGCCCTGGCCTCGGAGTGGAAGTACGTCCCCGTGCGGCGCCTGGCGCTCTTCCTCGAGGAGAGCCTCTACCGCGGCACGCAGTGGGTGGTCTTCGAGCCGAACGACGAGCCGCTCTGGGCGCAGATCCGCCTCAACATCGGCGCCTTCATGCACAACCTCTTCCGCCAGGGTGCCTTCCAGGGCGCCGCGCCGAAGGAAGCGTACTTCGTCAAGTGCGACAAGGAGACGACGACGCAGAACGACATCAACCTCGGCATCGTGAACATCGTCGTCGGATTCGCACCGCTCAAGCCCGCGGAGTTCGTGATCATCAAGATCCAGCAGATGGCCGGACAGGTGACGGCGTAAGGAGAGCGTCATGGCCCAGTTCAGCGTCAACGCGCAGCGCTTCGATCCCTACAAGAACTTCAAGTTCCGCGTCGCCATCGGCGATCACTACGTCGCGGGCGTGAGCAAAGTGAGCGCCCTCAAACGAACCACCGAGGTCGTCGAGCACCGCGAGGGGGGCGACCCGAGCTCCAGCCGCAAGTCGCCCGGCCGCACCAAGTACGAGCCGATCACGCTCGAGCGCGGCGTCACCCACGACATCGAGTTCGAGCAGTGGGCGAACAAGGTCTGGCACTTCGGCTCCAAGCAGGAGGTGTCGCTCAAGGACTTCCGCAAGGACATCATCATCGACGTCTTCAACGAGGCCGGGCAGAAGGTGCTCTCGTACAAGGTGTACCGCTGCTGGGTCTCGGAGTACCAGGCCCTGCCCGACCTCGACGCGAATGCGAACGCGGTGGCCATCCAGACGCTGAAGCTGGAGAACGAGGGATGGGAGCGCGACACGACCGTGACGGAACCGTCGGAGCCGAGCTTCACCGAGCCCTCGTAGCGCTATGACGGGATCCATTCCGGTCACGCTGCCGGGCGGCACCTGGAGGAATGGAGCGCGGCGCCGCGACGCCACTCTCCGGCCGCTCGACGGACGGGACGAGATGTTCCTCGCCGAGGAAGCGGAGGGACTCTCTCCCGCACGCCGGACGACCGCCCTCCTCGCGCGCTGCGTGGAGCGCCTCGGCGGCGACGCGGTGCGCGCGGACGACGTCCGCGCGCTGAACGCGGGCGACCGCGAGGCGCTGCTGCTCCATCTCCGCCGGGCCACGTTCGGCGAGACCATGGCCTCGGTGCTCCATTGCCCGCACCCGGAGTGCGGCGAGGCGATGGACCTCGAGCTGCGCGTCGGCGATCTCCTGGTCCATGACGGCGCGTCGGCTCCGGTCCACGAGGCAACGATCGAAGGCCACACCGTCCGCTTCCGCCTCCCGAACGGCGCCGACCTCGAGGAGGCGGCCACGCTGGCCGCGAAGGACGTGCGCGCCGCCGCGCGGCACGTGCTGGCCCGCTGCATCGAGTCGATCGACGGCGCGGCACCCGCGTCGATCCCGAAGCACGTCGCCGCGCGCCTGCCGGAGCGGATGTCGCAGCTCGACCCGCAGGCGGAGCTGCTGCTGCAGCTCACGTGTACAAAGTGCGCCCGCCCGTTCACCGCGGTCTTCGACACGGCCGCGTATCTCTTCCGCGAGCTCGGCGCGCAGCGCGACCGGCTGTACCGCGAGATCCACGAGCTGGCCTTCCACTACCACTGGAGCGAGTCGGAGATCCTCGGCATGACCGCCACCCGGCGGCGCCGCTACCTCACCCTCCTCGCCGAGGCGCTCGCGCCGCGAGGCAAGCGATGACGAACTTTCTCGAAGGCCTCGTCCTCCGCGCCGCCGGCCTGCCGCCGGCGGCGGCGCCCGCGCCGCGAAGCGAGCCGGTGTTCGAGGAACCGGGCATCGAGGAGATCGCCGAAGAAACAGCGGTGGCTCCCGTGGAGCGCCGGCGTCCCGCCGGCTGGCCCGGCGGCGTCCCCGCCGCCGCCCCCGGCGCCGAGGACGGTGCCGCGCCAGCCGGCGAGGACGCCGGCGCTCCACGGGAACGCGTCGTCGCCGCACCCGCGCCACCACCATTGCCCGCGTTGCCCGCGGAACGAATCGTCGAAACCGACACGACCCGCGAGATCGAGCGCGAGCTCGTGCGAGAGGAATCGCTCCTCGAGCGCGAGGTCATTCGCGAAACGACGGTGACGCCGCCCCCGATCGTGGAGCGCGAGCGCGAGCCAATCCACGTGCAGCCGCTCGAAGAGCCGGACCCCGCCCCGCCCGCAGCACCGGAGCCGGAGCCGGAGCCGCAGCCGCAGCCGCAAGCCCCGTCCGTGGTCCTGCAACCGCTGATCATCGACCGCACCCAGACCGTGATCGAGCCCGTGCGCGAAGAACGCACCATCATCGAGCACGAGCGCGAGACCGTCGTCGAGCCCGCGGCAGCCGAAACGCCCGCCCCTCCCCCGGTGATCGCGCGAGAGCCCATCCACCCCGCGCCACCGCTCCCCCGCCGCGAAGAACACGCTGAACGTAGGACGGGCTTCAGCCCGTC
>DASPMO010000094.1:0-54706 GCA_035627015.1 Thermoanaerobaculia bacterium
TACTCGCGGTTCTTCATGCGCACCGAGAGATAGCGCTGCCGGTCGACGCGCTCCGTGCCGGCGCGGTAGCCGAGGGAGTAGTAGGCCTCGAGATCCGACTCGATGCGCTTGAAGGCGGCCTCGAAATTGTTCGTCTGCACCGAGGCCACGCCACCGGTCATCTCGGCCATGAGCATCATCGACTCGGTGGTGTTGGTCGAGGCGGCCATCTCCACCTGCGAGGAGACCGGCCGCGCGTGCTCGGCCGACATCTCCGTGCCGCCGGTGAGGCCGGCCGCGTGCACGGTGTACAGGGTGATGCCGTTCGCGTTCGCGGTCTTGGCCACCGACTGGATCATGTTGGCGGCGTTGTACGACATCCCCTCGAGCGTCGACGAGCCGGTGGCGGACCACCCCTTCTCGCGTCCCATCTCGTCGATGAAGGCGAACATCTCGCGGCCGGGCTGCATGGGAAAGCCTTCACTGGTGAGGACCAGGATCTTCTTTCCCTCGACGCCGGCCAGCGTGGTCATGAGGGCATTCAGCGAGGCCACGCTCTGGCGGAGGTCGTGCTCGATCGACGCCGCGTAGGAGCGGGCCATGGAGATGGCGTCGTTGTACGAGTTCGCCTCACGGATGCGGTCCTCGGTGGAGCGGCGCTCGCTCTTGGCGGCGATGCCGAGGCCCGACTCGCGCGTCAGCCCGTCGATCATGGTCAGCAGCGCGTTCTTGTCCGGCGTGAACGGCACGCGCACCTTCATGCTGCGGTTGTACGTGGCGATCATGGCCTCGTCGCCGGGGCGCATGACCGTGTTCACGAAGTCCTTCATCTCCTGGAACACGCGGTTGCGGTTGAAGGGAGAGAGAGAGAGGTTGTCGACGTAGAAGATGATCCGCCGCTTCATGTTCTCGGGGACCGTCTTCACGGCCAGGGCCGGAGTGGCGGGCGTGGGCGGCGGCGCGGGCGCCTCGCCGAGGCTGGCTTTGGCCACCGAGCCCTGCACCTCGTAGAAGTTCGTGATCGGCTTCGGGACGCCGTTCTCGAGGATGGTGAAGTCCTCGGGCTTGAGGTTCGGGACGAAGTTCCCGCGCTTGTCGGTGACGATGACGTCGACGTTGATGATCCGCACGTCGATGTTCTCGACGAGACGCGGCGTCTCGGGCTCGGCCGGCTTGCGCTGGGCGAGCGTGGGCAGGGCGATCGCAACCGCAATGAGTAGTGCGAGAGTAGGTTTCAACTGAGGCCTCCGGAGTCTCACAGGCTCATAGGCCCACAGGCTCAGAGGCTCACAGAGCAGTCCTGTGAGCCTCTGAGCCTATGGGCCTGTGAGCCTCGGTTCCTGTGACAAAGAGCGCGCCGTTCACGTTACGCGAGCGACCCGCACGTCGTGCGAGAATACAGGACCGACGGAAGGAAACCGGGGACCCTGATGAAAACTTCCGGAGACGATAAATGCAAGTGCCCAAACAAGATCCGTTGACCTTCTCCAAGATGGCCGGCGGCGGAAACGACTTCGTGGTCATCGACAACCGCACCGGGCGGATCACCCAGCCGGCGGCGCTGGCGCGGAAGATCTGCACGCGCGCGCTGTCGGTCGGCGCCGACGGGCTCATCCTTGTCGAAGGCTCGGCCCGGGCCACGTTCCGCATGCGCTACTGGAACTCCGACGGCTCGCCCGGCGAGTTCTGCGGCAACGGCACCCGCTGCGCGGCCCGCTTCGCCTTCCTGAACGTCATCGCCGGCCGGCGCATGACCATCGAGACCGACTCCGGGATCGTCAGCGCGGAGATCGGCGAGGGGGGGGGCGTGACCATCAGCATGCCCTCACCGCAGTCGTTCCGCCCGGTACGCCCGCTCGCGGTCGGAAGTCAAATTATCCACGGCTCGTCGATCCGCGTGGGGGTCCCGCACTACGTCGTCTTTCTCCGCGACGATCTCTGGTCGCACAACATCGTCCCCCTCGGCCGGGCCATCCGCACGCACCGCGAGCTCGAGCCGGACGGCGGCGCGAACGTCAATTTCGTGACCGTGCGCGGCGAGCACGCCATCGAGGTGCGCACCTACGAGCGCGGCGTCGAGAACGAGACGCTGGCCTGCGGCTCGGGGATCGTCTCCTCGGCCGTGGTGGCGGCGCAGTTCGGCAAGGTGACGTCGCCGGTGTCGGTGCTGACCCGGAGCGGGATCACGCTGGAGGTGGAATTCGTCCTGCGCGACGGGTACGCCGAGGAGGTGCGGCTGCGCGGTGACGCGCGGCTGATTTATCGCGCTACCATCACCCCCGAGACGCTCGACGGGTTCGATCCCGAGTTCGTCCGCGACCCCGCGGCGAGCGTCACGGTCGCCTGATTGGAGAACCTTCGCTGGATTGCCGCCGCGGCGCTGTCGGCGTACGCGTGCCATCTCGCCGTCCACCACGCGACGCCGATCGATGCCGCGCTGCCGCTGCTGGCAGTGGCGGTGACGTTCCTGGCCTGGCTGACGTATCCCGCGTTGATGCTGGGCGTGCCGATGCTGATCGCCGCGGAGATCGCGCTGCCGGATGAGACGACCCGCCTTCTGGCTTTCGGCACGATCGTCGCCGCCTGCGTCGCATGTGCAAACGTAGGGCGGGCTTCAGCCCGCCTCCCCGTGGGACGGGCTGAAGCCCGCCCTACGTTGATCGCGCTCACCGCGGTGATCCTCCTGCGCTGGCTCCCGCTGGAGCACGTCCTTTGGGGACGCGAGATCATCCTGCTCATCTTGACCGCGGGCATCGTCATCGTCCTGGGGCGCACGCCTTTTGCGGTGGCGGTGGGGGTGATCACGGCGCTGGTCACGCCGGCCATCCCGATGCGCACGCTCTGGGTGCCCGTGGCGGTGCTGCTCGTCGCCGCGGCGGCGCGCACGGTGGGGATGCCGGCGCTGCGGTTCACGTGGGCGTCCGCGGTGGTCCTTGGGTTCGTGATGCTCTTCTTCGCCTGGAGCGGCATCGTGGCGCGCGCGTTTCCATACTTTCTGCGGAAGCCAACCCAGCACAAGGAGCGCTGGACCATCGCCCACGCGCTGCCGGCGAACGAGTCGCGCACGTACGAGGTGCCGCACCACGCGAAGGCGCTCATCCTCTCCGGCGCGAACGTGGCGCACTTTCGCCGCGGCGCGGTGCTGGGGCGGATCGAGCCGGGCGGGATCACGGTGCGCATCGACGACGCGGCGGACTGGGGGTATCTGCGCCGGGATGCGTGGCACCACGCGCACAATCCGCTGCCGCGCGTGTCGGCAGGGACGATCCGCGAGTACGGCTACTCGGCGTGGGTGGACGGCGCGGGACGCGTGCCGTTGCCGGCGGGGACGCGCACGATCCGCGTGACCGCGGATGCGAAATTGCCCGAGGGGGCGTCGCTGCAGGTCGAAGGATTCGAGCTCGAGTGATCGCCGCGGCCGTCATCGCCCTGCTGCTCCTGCCGCCGATCGTGCTGCGGGGGCGGACGCTGCTCTCGTACTACGGCGTCATCAGCGCGATCGCGCTTTTTGCGTGGCTCATCGCCAGGCGCATCGACGTGGAGGCGTACCTCGGATGCGTGGCCCTTGCGGTCCTTGCGCTGGCCGTGCTCTCGCTCTTCATCGCCAACGGCAAGCACGTACGCTGGTCGGCCAACCGCGCGACGCTCGTCGCCGCGGTCGTGTACGCGCTGGCCATCCCGGCCATGCTGCGCACGCCCATCGACGGCGACGAGCCGTTCTATCTCCTGCAGACGGCATCCATCGTCGGTGATTTCGATCTCGACCTGGCCAATCAATACGCCGGCCGCGCGGCCGCGCGGTGGGATCGCGAGGACATCACCGCGCCGCAGCCCGGCGACCCGCGCGGCGACGACGGTGAGCAATACTCGCGGCACGAGCCGTTCCTGGCCGTGCTCATGGTCCCCGGCTACGCGCTCGGCGGGCTGCACGGCGCCATCGCCACCATCGCCCTCTTCGGGGTACTGCTCGTGCGGTCGACGATCCGGTGGATGGAAGATGAAGGGATCTCCGAGGAAGCGGCCCGCGGCGTCTTTCCGCTGTTCGCCTTCGCGCCGCCGGTGCTCTTCTACGCCACGCGCATCTGGCCCGAGGTGCCGGCGGCCTTCTTCTTCGTCGAGGCGCTGCGCGGCATGCGCGAGCATCGCCCGAAGCGCTGGCTGCCGGCGCTCTTCGGGCTGGTGATGCTGAAACTGCGGTTCGTCCTGGTGGCGGCGGGAGTCGTCGTCCGACGAAAAATCGCCATCCCCATTCTCCTCGTGCCGCTGGCCGTGCTCTGGTTTCTCACCGGCGACCCGACGAACGTCCACACCTGGCGCGAGCTGATCCCGACGAATCCGATGCGCTACCTGACCGGCCTCGGCGGACTGCTCGCCGACGGCATGAGCGGCATCGCCTTCCAGGCGCCGTTTTATCTCTTCGCGCTGTTCGCCCTCTTCCGCTGGAAGAAGACGCCGCCTGGATTCCGCACCGGTGTCCTCGCCTCGCTGCTCTACCTCTTTTATCTGGTGCCGCGCGGCGAGTGGTTCGGCGGCTGGGCGCCGCCGCTCCGCTATCTCGTCTTCCTCATGCCCGTGCTCGCCCTCGGCATTGCCTCGGTGTGGAACGAGCTCTCGCGCGGCGCCATCGCCGCCGTCTCCGCGTGGAGCCTCGGCCTGGTCATCCACGGCCTCGCCCATCCGTGGCGGCTCTTCCACGAGTTCACCGGGGAGAACCTCGTCGGCGAGTGGTTGTCCGCGCACTACGAGACCGACTTCTCGCGCCTCTTCCCGAGCTTCATCCGCCTCAACGAGGCGGCGTGGTGGGGCATCGCCGGCGTGCTGCTCTTCGTCTTCGTGCTGCGCAAGCTGGAGATCCCCGCCATCGCGCTGGCGATGGCTCTCGGGTTTGCCGCCGGCAGGCAGCCGGGGAACGTGGTCCAGTTCGAAGACACCCACGTCCGCCACGAATCGGGCCGCATCTACCCCGACCCGTACACGCTCATGCGCGCCACCTATCGCCAGGGATGGGTGCTCGACGCCGGCAACGAGCTCTCCTTCCTGGCCCGCGAGGGGACGTACACGCTCGACTTCATCACCGGCCTCGGCGCGACGTTCGAGCTGGGCGGCCGCGCCTACACGGTCGGATCGGACGAGCGTTATCAGACGATCCGGGTGACGATTCCGAAGAGCGGACGCGTGACGCTGCGCTGTCTGTCGGGTGCGATCAACCTCGATCGCATGGAGCGCCGATGATCGACGTGCCCATGATCGACGTAGTAGTGCTCGATCTCGACGGCGGCGCGATGCTCCAGGAGTGCCTCGCCTCGCTGCGCGCGCAGACCGTCCCGCACCGCCTGATCCTCTTCGACAATGGCTCGAAGACGCCGACGCCGCACGCCACGCAGCGCAGCGCGCAAAACCTCGGCTTCGCCGGAGGCGCCAACGCCGCGTTCCGCCTCTGCAGCGCGCCGTACGTGGCCATCGTCAACAACGACGTCGTGCTCGAGCCCGACTGGCTCGAGCACGTCCGCGACGCGCTCGACCGCGACGAAAAGCTCGCCGCCGTGCAGACCATCATCCGCCGGCCCGACGGCTGCATCGACGGCGCGGGGGTCGACATCAGCGACGGAACCTTTCGCCAGATCGGCTACGGCAGCAACGTCGGCGAGCCGCTCCACGTCGCCTGGGGTGTCTCCGCCACGGCCACGCTCTATCGCGCGGCGGCGCTGGGCGAAACGGTCTTCGACGAGCGCCTCTTCGCCTACTACGAAGACGTCGAGCTCAGCGCGCGGCTCAAGGCGAGCGGCTGGCGCACCGCCGTCCTGCCGGTGATCAAGGCCACGCACCGCGGCTCGGCCACCGGACACGTGCTGCCGCACGGAAAGCGGCTGAAAACGCGCAACCGCTACCTCGTGGCGCGGTGGCATCCGGGAGTCGGCCGCATCCGTTCCCTCTTATGGGAAGACGCGAAGCTGCTCGTGAAGGGGCAATCTTCGCTGCGTGGGATCGTCGAGGGGATGATCCGAGCGATGAGTGATGACCGATGAGCGATGAACGGTCTTGCGAGTTCATCGCTCATCGTTCATCGTTCATCGCTCGAATGGGTCTATGTTCCAGGTCGTAGTGCACACCCCCGACGTCGTCGGAGACCGCATGGCCGGTCCCGGCATCCGCGCGTGGCACCTCGCGCGCGAGCTCTCGAAGCATTTCCCGACCACGCTGGTGGCGAAGTGCCAGGGGAACGAGGCGGAAGGCGTGCCGGTCATCGAGCACAACACCGACGCGGCCCGGGCCGTGATGCGGGAGGCCTCGGTGCTGATCGGCCAGCCGGCGCGCGGCTTCCGCAAGCGTCGCGCGGGGCAGCGCATCGTCTACGATCTCTTCGATCCGCTCGTCCTCGAGCTCCGCGAGCTGTACGGGAACCTCCCCTCGCTGCGGCAGCGCGTGCATCTCGGCGCCGAGTGGTGGCGCCTGGCCGAGGCGCTCATGCGCGGCGACCTGCTCATGTGCGCGGCGGCCCGGCAGCGGCACTTCTACGAGAAGCTGCAGAGCGGCAGCGCGCCGTGGATCGAGGTGCCGTTCGGCATCAATCCCGAGGACGTCCGCAGCTGTCCCAAGCCGCAGGACAACATCGTCGTCTGGGGCGGCGGGGTGTGGGAGTGGCTCGACCCGGCCACGGCCATCGAGGCCATCGTGCGCCTGAACCAGCAGGGTTTGCGGACCCGGCTGCTCTTCCTGGGACGCGCCCGCCCCAACAGCATCCATCTCATCGACCGGCGGCGCGAGAGCCGCTTCGACGCGCTGCTCGAGCGCGGCGGCGCCTATGTGTCGGCGAATGACGAATGGGTGCCGTACCGGGAGCGGCTGGCGTGGCTGCGCTCCGGCAAAATCGCTATCATGCTCCACCGTCGTACGGCGGAGGCCGAATACTCGATCCGCACGCGACTGTTCGACGCGATCGCAGCCGGCACGCCCGTCATCGCAACCGCCGGCGGCTTCGCGGCGGAGCTGGTCGAGCAGGAAGGCCTCGGCATCGTCGTTTCGCCCGGCGATGTATCGGGAGTGGCGGGTTCCATTCGCCGTCTGCTGACGGACGACGATCTCTATTCCAGTTGCGTAGAAAGTCTGAAGCGCATCCGGCCGCGGTTCACGTGGGAAGTGGTGACACGTCCGCTGGTTCGCGCGATCATGAAATGGCAAACGTGATGTTCGAAGTCGGAGAGGCAGCGCCGCCGCGCCCGCGTACGCGCGCGCTGGACCTTTCCATCCTCATCGTGACCTGGAACAGCGAGCGCTGGATCGACCGCTGCCTCCGCTCCATCCCCGCCGCCTGCGAGGGGCTGGCATACGAGGTGGTGGTGCACGACAACGCCTCGGGCGACGGGACGGTGACGCATGTGGGGGCGGGCTTCAGCCCGCCCATGGACGCGGACGGGCTGAAGCCCGCCGCCACATACGTCCTGCGCTCGACCGTGAACGCCGGCTTCGCCGCCGGGACGAACCGCGCCTTCGCCGCGTCGCGCGGGCGCTACGTCTTCCTCCTCAATCCCGATTGCGAGCTCGCGCCGCACGCGCTGACGGAGCTGTTCGAGTTCCTGGAGACGCATCCGCAGGTGGCCGCCGCGGTGCCGCTGCTCGTCGACGAGGGGGGCGACTCGCAGCGCGAGTTCCAGATCCGCCGCCTGCCCACCCTCGGCCGCCTCGCCGCCGAGGTGCTGATGGTCGACAAGCTCTTCCCCCGCAATCCCGCCACGGCGCGCTATCGCTATCGCGACCTCGGCGAGATCGTCCATCCGCAGCGCATCGAGCAGCCCGCCGCCGCGGCCCTGCTGCTGCGCCGCGAGGTGGTCGAGGAGATCGGCCCGCTCGACGAGCAGTTCGCCCCGGCGTGGTTCGAGGACGTCGACTACTGCATGCGCCTGGCGAAGGCGAAGAAGGAAGTGTGGGTCGTGCCGGAAGCCACCGTGCGCCACTTCGGCGGCGCGTCGCTCGAGCACATCCACTTTTCCGGCTTCGTCGACATCTGGTACCGCAACATGTGGCGCTACGCGAAGAAGTGGATGCGCCCCGGTCAGGCCGAGATGCTGCGGTGGGCGATCGTGGCCGGGATGATGATGCGCTGCGTGGTCGGGCTGGCGGGGCTGCGGCCGCGCGGCGTCTCGCGCGCCGAGGCGCACCGCGCGTACTCGGGCGTGCTGAAGAAAGCATTCGATCGATGGGACGATCACTCTCGATCGTCCTCGTGACGTGGAACAGCGCGCGCTACCTGCGCCGCTGTCTCGAAGGAATCGCCCACCAGACGCATCGCGCTTCGGAGCTCATCGTCGTCGACAACGGCTCGGTGGACGGCTCGCTGGCGATGCTCCCTGCCGATGCCCGGGTCATCCGCAATTCCGACAACCGCGGCTTCAGCGCGGCCGTGAACCAGGCGCTGGCGATCGCCCAGGGCGAGCTGGTGCTCGTCGTCAATCCCGACTGTCATCTCCTGCCCGAGTACGCGGAGCGGCTGGCCGCGGTATTCGATGACGAGACGATCGGCTCCGCCACGGGCATGCTCATCCGCGCAAAGGGCTACGAGATCGAGCCGCTGAACGAGATCGACTCCCTCGGCATCCGCATGACGAGAACGGGCCGCCATCTCGACATTGCCCAGGGTGTCATCCTGAGCCGCGCAGACGGCGAAGGACCCCCTGCTGAAACCCAGCGTGCGCTCCGTCGGCAGGGGGTCCTTCGCCCGTCTACGCGGGCTCAGGATGACACGGGGCCGTTCGAGGTTTTCGGCGTCAGCGGCGCCGCGGCCATGTTCCGCATGGCCTTCCTGCGCGACGTCCAGATCGACGGCGAGGCGCTCGACGAAGACTTTTTCGCCTACCGCGAGGACGCCGACCTCGCCTGGCGCGGCCGGCTCTTCGGCTGGCGGGCGGTCTGCGAGCCGGCGGCGGTGGCGTACCACGTCCGGCGCGTGACTCCCGAGGCGCGCCGGGAACTGCCGCCGGACGTCAACATGCACTCGGTCAAGAACCGCTTCCTGCTGCGCCTCAAGAACCAGGGCGCCTGGCTCGCGCTGCGCAACCTGCCGTTCGAGCTGGCGCGCGATCTGGTGGTGATCGTGGCGGCGCTGACCATCGAGCGCACGTCGCTCCCGGCGTTCGGGTGGCTCTGGCGCAACCGCGCCCGCGTGCTGGCCAGGCGCCGCGAGGTGCAGCGCCGCCGCAAAGTGAGCGACCGGGAGCTGGCGAAGTGGTTCCGATGAAGATCGCCATCCTCGGCACGCGCGGCGTCCCGCCGAGCTACGGCGGCTTCGAGACCTTCGCCGGGGAGCTGTCGACGCGGCTCGTGGCGCGGGGGCACGAGGTCGCGGTGTACTGCCGTAACGTAGGTCGCGCTTCAGCCCGACCAGACGGGCTGAAGCCCGTCCTACGTTGGCATGGCGTCGAGCGCATCCTCATCCCCGCAATCCCGCACAAGTACTTCGAGACCGTCTCCCACGCCTTCCTCTCCGCGCTCGACGCGCTCCGCCGTGATTTCGATGCGGTCCTGGTCTGCAACGCCGCGAACGCGTTCGTCCTCCCGCTGCTGCGGGCGGCGCGGATCCCGTGCGCGATCAACGTCGACGGGATCGAGCGGAAGCGGCGCAAGTGGAACGCGCTGGGGCGGGCGGTGTACGCGATCGGGGAGACGTTCTCCGTCGCCTTCGCCGATCGCGTGATCGCCGACGCGGAGGTCATCGCCGCCTACTACCGCGAGCACTACGCCTTCGAGCCGGTGGTGATCCCGTACGGGTCGGAGTTCCCCGTCGAGGAAGACTCCGACGTCCTCGAGCGGCTCGGCGTGCGCGACTACATTCTTTATGTGAGCCGCTTCGAGCCGGAGAACAATCCCCTGGAGGTGCTCGAGGCGGCCCGCGACCTCCCCGTCCCGCTGGTGATGGTGGGGAAGGGGCTGTACGCGAAGGCGCTGGTCGAGGCGCTGCACGCCAGGAAGGCGCCGAACGTGATCCTGCCCGGCGCCCTCTATGGGCGCGACTACCGGACCCTGCAGCGGAACGCCCTGCTCTACATCCAGGCCACGGAAGTGGGGGGGACCCACCCGGCGCTCATCGAGGCCATGGGGTCGGGAGGGGCCGTGGTCGCGCTCGACACGCCGGAGAACCGGGAAGTGGGGGGCGATGCTGTCGGTTATTTCCGGCTCCGGCCCGAGGAGACCCTTTCCGGCACGCTTCGCGAATGGCTCGCCGATGCCTCGCTTCGCGAGAAAATGCGCGCGCGGGCTCGCCAGCGGGCGTCGGATCTGTACTCCTGGGAGAGGGTCACCGGCGATTATGAGCGGCTTTTTGCGTCTCTCTAGACGCAACAGGCTTCCCCTCCGTATATCGTTGCGGTAAAAGAACGTTCAGATGCTGAAGCAGAAAGCGCGAGTCATTGCGAGAATCGTGTACGGTGTCGACCTCGCCCTGACGTCCGTGGCGTTCTTCGCGGCGTTTTTCATCCGCGACATGCTCCTGCCGGCCCTGGCCCCCGAGCGCTTCCCGACCGGCCTCTTCCCCCTCACGGACTACCTCAAGATCTATCCGCTGGTCCTGATCATCTGGTCGGTCCTGCTCTTCACCTACGCCAGCTACCACTCGCACCGCACCGTGCCGCTGACCCGCGAGGGGCTGACCACCATCCGCGTGGTCGTGGTCGGCACGGTCATCCTGGCCACCCTGGCGTTCCTCCTGCCGCTGCGGCAGCTCTCGCGTACCTGGTTCCTCCTCTTCGCCGCGCTGTCGGCGGTCCTGCTGGTGGCGGAGAAGATCCTCGTGCGCGTGATCGCGCGCTGGGTGCGCTCGAAGGGACTGAATTACCGGACCCTGCTCATCGTCGGCACCGGGCGGCGCGCCACCGACATCGCCCGCATGGTCGCCGAGCACAAGTACTGGGGCTACAAGATTCTCGGCTTCGTCAGCGACGGGCACCGCCTCTCGAACGGCTGGGCGCGATACCGCGTCTACGGCGACGTCCCCGAGCTGAAACGCATCCTGGAGACGGGGGAGATCGCCGAGCCGATCGACGAGATCGTCTTCGCCGTGACCCGCAAGAAGCTCGATGAGATGAAGCAGATCTTCCTCATGTGCGAGGAGCTCGGCATCCGCACCCGGGTGGCGATGAACTTCATCCAGAACCGGGTGGCGAAGATGGAGATCGAGGAGCTGGAAGGCGTCCCCTTCCTGACCTTCACCACCACGCCGTCGAACGAGGCGCACCTCGCGCTCAAGCGCGCGCTGGACGTGGCCATCTCGCTGCTCATCCTGGCGCTGGCGATGCCGGTGCTGGCCTTCGCCGCCCTGGCCATCAAGCTCACCTCGCCCGGCTCGGTGGTCTTCAAGCAGCGGCGGATCGGCCTGAACGGCCGCATCTTCACGCTCTACAAGTTCCGCACGATGATCGCGGACGCGCACGCCCGCCGGGAAGAGGTCGCGCACCTCAACGAGATGATGAACGGCCCGGTCTTCAAGGCGAAGGACGACCCGCGCGTGACGCCGGTCGGGCGCTGGCTGCGCCGCTTCTCCCTCGACGAGCTCCCGCAGCTCTGGAACGTGCTCAAGGGCGACATGAGCCTCGTCGGCCCCCGCCCGCCGATCCCGGAGGAAGTGGCCTCGTACCACCGCTGGCACCGCCGCCGCCTGTCGATGAAGCCGGGCCTGACGTGCCTCTGGCAGGTGAGCGGCCGCAACGAGATCCAGGACTTCGACCACTGGATGAAGCTCGACCTGCAGTACATCGACAACTGGTCGCCGGGACTGGACCTGAAGATTCTGCTGCGGACCATTCCGGCGGTGTTGTCGGGCAAGGGCGCGTCTTGATGTTGCTGATTGCTGGGTTGCTGGTTCAAGGCGCGGCATGGCTTGAAACCCGGTAATCACAACGAACCCAGCAACACAGCAACCAGCAACAAAGCGAAGCCGATAGACTTCGCGCCATGCCGAAGCTCGATCCCTCCACAACCGACTTCCGCGCCGCCGCACACGCCGCCGTCGACTGGGTGGCGGATTACTTCGAGCACATCGACTCGTATCCCGTGCTGTCTCGCGTGCAGCCGGGGGACATCGCGCGGCAGTTCGATTCCGCGGCGTCGGAGAGCGGCAAGCCGTACGACGCGCTGCTGGCGGAGTTCCGGGAGAAGATCCTGCCCGGCATCACGCACTGGAACCACCCCTCGTTCTTCGCCTACTTCAGCATCACCGGCTCGCAGGCGGGCATCCTCGGCGAGCTGCTGACGGCGGCCATCAACGCGAACGGGATGCTCTGGAAGACGTCCCCCTCGCTGACGGAGCTGGAGACGCTGGCCCTCGGCTGGCTGCGCGACGCCCTCGGCCTGCCGCACGACTGGTTCGGGATCATCAACGACACGGCCTCGATCAACGTCTTCCTCGCCCTCGCCGCCGCGCGCGAGGCAACGGGGCTGAACATCCGCGGCCATGGGATGACCGGACGCGATCTCCCGCCCCTGCGCGTCTACTGCTCCGAGCACGCCCACTCGTCGGTCGACAAGGGCGCGCTGGCCCTCGGCTTCGGCGCGAAGAACATCGTCAAGATCCCGAGCGACGAGCAGTTCCGCATGCGGCCCGATGCTCTCGCGGAAGCGGTCGCGAGTGACCGCGCGCAGGGCATGCTCCCGTGCGCGATCGTGGCCACGACGGGGACGACCTCCACGGCGGCGGTCGATCCGGTCCGCGCCATCGGAGAGATCGCGCAGCGCGAAAAGTGCTGGCTGCACGTCGATGCCGCGTATGCCGGCTCGGCCACCATCGCGCCGGAGTACCGCTGGATCTGGGACGGCGTGGCCGAGTATGCCGACTCGCTGGTCACGAACCCGCACAAGTGGCTCTTCACGCCGATCGACTGCAGCGTCCTCTACACGCGGCGCCCCGACGTGCTGCGCGAAACGTTCTCCCTCGTCCCCGAATACCTGAAGACCATGGACTCCGCCGAGATCGACTACATGAACTACGGCATCCAGCTCGGACGCCGCTTCCGCGCGCTCAAGCTCTGGCTCGTCCTCGAGCACTACGGCCTCGAGCACCTGCGCGACGTCATCCGCGGCCACGTCGGCTTCGCCGAACGGCTGGCCGAGGAGCTGCGCAAACGCGACGGCGTGACCGTGCTCTCCCAGTCGTTCAGCGTGGTCGTGTTCAAGCTGCGCAACGACGAAGAGACGATGGCCGCCCTCGAGCGGATGAATGCCAGCGGCCAGCTCTTCGTCTCCCACACGAAGCTGCGCGGCGAGTACGCGATCCGCGTCGCCATCGGGAACGGAGCCACGGAGTGGCGCCACGTGGCCACGCTGCTGGACCACGTGTGAAAACGTAGGACGGGCTTCAGCCCGTCCCCCCGTGGAGGCGCGGGCTGAAGCCCGCCCTACGTTTGCTCGCTCACGATGCGCAGCACCGCATCCCCGAACGCTTCCAGCTTCGCGTCGCCGATGCCGTAGATCTCCCGCAGCTCGTAGCGCGAGGCGGGGCGCACGCGGGCCAGCTCCCGCAGCGTCTTGTCGTTGAAGATGACGTACGGCGGGACGCCGCGCTCCTGCGCCTCCTCGCGGCGCCAGACGCGCAACGCCTCGAAGAGCGCGCGGTCGTACGGACCGTCCATGACCGGGGCCGTGCGCTCGCGCCGCGGAGCCGCGGTGCCCGCATCGCGTTTGTGCACGGCGGGCTGGCGCAGCTTCACTTCCGCGTAGCCCTTCAGCACCTCGCGCGCCCGGGGGCCGCAGCGCAGCACCGGATACTCCGAGTCGGTCTGCGTCAGGAACCCCTGGGCCACGAGCTGATAGACCCACTCCCGCACGTCGTGGCGGGAGTGCCCCTTCAGCAGTCCGTAGGTCGAGAGCTGGTCGTGCTGCCGTTCGCGGATCTTCTCCGTATCCTCGCCGCGCAGGACGCCCACGACGTGCGACACGCCCCACGACTCCCGCACGCGCACCACGCACGACACGATCTTCTGGGCGACGATGAGTGCGTCCGCGACCTCCTCCGTCTCGCCGAGGCAGATGTCGCAGGCGCGGCAGTCGTCGGAGGCGAACGACTGGCCGAAATACTCGACCAGGGCCCGGTGGCGGCACTTCGCGCCCGAGCAGTAGCGGTCCATGTCGTTGAGGTGCTTCAGCATCGACTCGGCGTGCGCCGCGTCGGAAGTCTCGTTCAGCAGCATCGAGCGCCAGAGCATCAGGTCCGCGCCGGAGTAGAGCAGCACGCACTCCGCCTCCAGCCCGTCGCGCCCCGCGCGTCCCGACTCCTGCTGGTAATGCTCGATCGACTTCGGCATGGCCGTGTGCAGCACGAAGCGGACGTTCGAGCGGTCGATGCCCATCCCGAACGCCACCGTGGCCACCACCAGGTCGCACTGCTCGTTGGAGAATTTCTCCTGCGCCGCGCGCCGCTCTTCCGGCAGGAGTCCCGCGTGATAGGCCACGACGTCGTGGCCGCGGCGGCGCAGCTTCTCCGCCAGGGAGTCGACGTCCTTCCGCCGCGTGCAGTAGATGATGCCCGCCTCGCCGCGGTGGCGCTCGATCACGTCGAGCACCTGCTTGGCCTCGTCCTGCCGCGGCAGCACGCGATAGGTGAGGTTGGGACGGTCGAAGTCGCCGACCAGGACCACCGGCTCGCGCAGTCCCAGCTGCAGGACGATGTCGCGCCGCACCTCCGGCGTGGCCGTGGCGGTGTACGCGTGCATCGACGCTTCCGGCAGGTCCTCGCGGATGGCGCGCAGCTGGCGGTACTCCGGACGGAAGTCGTGCCCCCAGTGGCTGATGCAGTGGGCCTCGTCGATGGCGAACGTCTTCACGCCGGCGCGGCGGAGCATGTCCCGGAAGCCGCTCATGGCCAGGCGCTCGGGGGAGACGAAGAGGACCTGCAGCCTCTTGGCGAAGATCTCGCGCTCGACGGCGCGGTTGTCCTCGCTCGATTGCGAGCTGTTCATCTGCGCCGCGGCCACGCCGCACTCGCGGAGGCCGTCCACCTGGTCCTTCATCAGCGAGATCAGCGGCGAGACGACCACCGTCACGCCGTCGCCCAGGAGCGCGGGCGCCTGGTAGCAGAGCGACTTCCCGCCGCCGGTCGGCATGACCACCAGAGAGTCGCGCGAGGAGAGCGCGGCCAGCATCGCTTCCTGCTGCAGCGGACGGAGCGAGGAGTAGCCCCAGTGCTTGTTGATGAGCTCGAGGAGCCTGGCGATCACTGGAACGGATTATCGCATCTGTGTTATTGATCGCGCCCGATGCAGGTCATTCGCGCGGACGCGCGATACAACCGGGCCATCCACGCGACGGCCGAGCTCCTCGAGAAGCTGCGCGTCGACGCGATGTTCGTCGGCGGAGTGGCACGCTCTGCCTGGCTGGGCGGCGACGTGGCCGGCGGCGCGATCGACGTCCTGGCCCTGATGAACGCGCCGCAGAAGAACCAGCTGGCCATGATGGCCTCCAACCGCGGCTTCCGGGTCGACCGCGAAGAGATCGAACAGTCGGAAGAGCTCGACCTGGTCCCGCTCAATTTCATCCATGAGGAAGGCGAGGTGCGAGTGCACGTACTCCTTGCCACCAACGCACTTTACGGGCGCATGGTGGCTGCCGCGCAGCCGGCGCAGATCGAAGACCGTGACCTGAAAGTGCCGCGCGCGGAGGACCTCGCGCTGCTCCTGCTGTTCGCCGAGGACGAGGTCACGGTACGGCGTCTGGCGACGCTGCCGGAGTTCGATCGCGCCGCGTTTCAGGAGCGTCTGGTCTCGATCGGCCTCGGCGCATGGGCGGGCCTCGCATGAAGTGGATCGATCGTCAGGACGCGCTCGATGCCACGCTGGCGCGGGTCGGCGGGCACGTGCAGATCGCCGTCGACACCGAGGCTGATTCGCTGCACTCGTACTTCGACAAGGTCTGCCTGATCCAGATCTCTCTACCGGATGAAGATCTCGTCGTCGACCCGCTGGTGCGCATCGATCTGTCGAAGTTCGGGCAGATCCTGGCCGATCCGGACGTGACGAAAGTCTTCCACGGCGGCGACTACGACCTGCGCATCCTCCATCGGGACTTCGATTTCACGGTGCGCAATCTGATCGATACCTCGATCTGCGCGCAGCTCCTCGGCTACGAGGGACTGGGGCTGGCGGCGCTGCTCGACCGCCACTTCGGCGTGAAGCTGAACAAGGTGCACCAGCGCGCCGACTGGTCCATCCGGCCGCTGCCGCAGGAGATGCTCGAGTACGCGGCCATGGACACGCATTACCTGATCGAGCTGGCCGCGAAGCTGCGCGACGAGCTGATGGCCCTCGGACGGTGGGAGTGGGCGCTGGAGGAGTTCGCGCGGCTGGAGAACGTGCGCTACCGCGAGGTCGAGGAAGAAGCGGAGACGTGGCGGAAGGTGAAGAACATCGGCGCGCTCGATCGCCGGAGCCTGGCCATCGTGCGCGAGCTGCACGGCTGGCGCGACGCGCTGGCGCGCAAGGCCGACCGCCCGCCGTTCAAGATCCTCGGCAACGACACGATCGTCGAGATCGCCAAGACGAAGCCGCAGACGCACCGCGAGCTCGCGCAGATGAAGAGCGTGTCGCGCTACCACTCCGACCGCTACGGCCGCGAGCTGGTGGGGCTGGTGCGCAAGGCCATGGAGATCCCCGAGGCCGAGCTGCCCGAGCGCAACGAGCCGAAGGCGTGGATCCGCGACAAGCAGCTCGAGGCGCGCATCAACCGCCTCAAGGCCGTACGGGACCAGTTCGCGCGCGAGCTGAAGATCGACGGCTCCGTGCTCGCCGCGCGGCACATCCTCTCCGCCGTCGCCACCAGCGGCACGCTGGACGTGCCGGCCATGCGCGAGTGGCAGAAGCAGCTCATGGGCGCGCAGTTGCTGAAGGCCCTGGAGCCCGAGCCGAAGCTGTTTTAGCATTTCCTCCGTCCCACCTCAGATCCGGTGGGCCGGAGGAAAATATGCGAAGGTTCTCGTGGGTAGTCCTGGTGCTTCTCGTGGTGTCGCTCGGGGCTGGCGTGCGCGAGGTGCGCGCGCTTCCGACTAACGACGTGGACGACACGTTCTACGACTGCTCCCTCAACGAGCTGGGCTGGCGCTTCCTGTCCTGCGGCGGCCATATCTACACGAGCGGCCAGCAGAGCGGCGCGTACCGCTACCGCATCGTCACCAGTTGCGATACCGGCAGCGGCTCCGCGAAGTGGTACTACTGGAGCGGCTCGTCATGGCAGTACATCGCCAGCCCTCCCGGACCGAACTGCTAACGCCGGCTGGCCGGCACTTCGATCTCGAACGTCTCGCCGTGCGCGAGGTAGTGGACGCGGTTCTCCAGTCCCGCCTCGCGCACGGCCGTCTTGAAGTCTTCGAGCGGTGACTTGAAGACGCCGTAGTCGTTGTAATGGATGGGAATGGCCGTCCGCGGGTTGGTGATGCGGATGGCTTCCACGCCCTGCTTCGCGTCCATGGTCAGCAGCACGCCGGCGATGCGCGTCCCGCCGAGGTGCAGCAGGGCGACGTCGATGTCGGGATAGCGGCGCGGGATCTCCTTCAGGTGCTCGTGGATGAGCGTGTCGCCGGTGATGTAGATCCGCAGCCCGCTGAATTCGAGCATGCTCCCCATGGTCGGCGGGATCATCAGGCGGAGCAGTCCGGGGGCGTGCTTGCCGGGCATGGCCGTGACGCGCACGCGCGCGTTGCCCCGCACGACCTCGATCGAGTCCCAGGTGTCGAACGCGATCGGACGCTCGAAGCCGAGGCCTTTCAGCGACGCGGCGGCGTGCTTGGTGGTGAGGATGGGGACGCGTTTGTCGAGGCGCTCGCTGACCACGTGGTCGAAGTGGTCGCCGTGCATGTGGGAGAGGAGCACGAAGTCGACCGGCGGGAGCTGTTCGAGCGAGAGGGCCGGCTCGGTGAGGCGCTCCGAGTGCAGCCCGTAGCCGAGGTGCACATGGTCGCCTTTGTGAAGAAAGTTCGGGTCGGTGAGGATGGTGAAGCCGCCGTAGCGGAGGATCACCGTGGCCGTCCCGACGAAGAAAATGCTGCCGCGCCCCGGCGTGTGCACGGCAGCGGGGGAGGTGAGGACGAGCGGCGGATGGTCCATGAGTTTGCGTCTGGTGCAAAAGGACGGCCCAGAGAGGAGATCCGGGCTCGTGCCTTGGCGGCTATCCGATTAGTGGACCGCCGGCGTCCCGCCGGCTGTCCGTGGCGGCGTCCCGCCGCCACGGTGCGGGCGAGACGCCCGCACGACAGCCGGCGAGGACGCCGGCGGTCCGGAGCGATAGTGTTCTCGGAGGCGATCGCCAAGGTCCTCTGACGCGCGCGATACAATCGCGCCCGTCATGGAACGCATTACCGATTACCAGGTGGTCATCATCGGCTCCGGGCCGGCCGGGTGCACTGCCGCTCTCTATCTCTCCCGCGCGAACATCAAGGCCGTGGTGCTCGAGGGGCTGCAGCCCGGCGGGCAGCTCACCATCACCACCGACGTCGAGAACTACCCCGGCTTCCCCGAGGGCATCCTGGGGCCGAAGCTGATGGACCTGATGCGCCAGCAGGCCGAGCGTTTCGGGGCCGTGTTCAAGGCGCTCGAGCCGGTCGAGAGCGTGAACTTCCGCACGCATCCGTTCGAGGTGAAGACCGAGTCGACGACGTTCATCGCCCCGGCGGTCATCGTCGCCTCCGGCGCCTCGGCCAAGCAGATCGGTCTCCCCAGCGAGCAGGCGCTGCAGGGCTTCGGCGTCTCGTACTGCGCCACGTGCGACGGCTTCTTCTTCAAGGAGAAGGAGATCGTCGTCGTCGGCGGCGGCGACTCGGCCATGGAGGAGGCGACCTTCCTCACCAAGTTCGCCAAGAAGGTGACGGTCGTCCACCGCCGCGCCGAGCTGCGCGCGTCGAAGATCATGCAGGACCGGGCACAGAGCAACCCGAAGATCGAGTTCATCTTCGACACGACCGTGGATGAGGTCATCGGGTCGAAGGAAGGGGGCGTGACGTCGCTCAAGCTGCGCAACCTGAAGACGAACGCGGTCACCGACTTTGCGGCGCAGGGACTCTTCGTCGCCATCGGCCATACCCCGAACACGCAGCCGTACGTCGGGCAGCTCGAGCTCGACCAGGCCGGCTACATCTGCCTCCCGCACCACCACTCCACGGTGACGAACATCCAGGGCGTCTTCGCCTGCGGCGACGTCGTCGACCACATCTACCGGCAGGCCATCACGGCCGCGGGCAGCGGCTGCCAGGCCGCCCTCGACTGCGAGCGCTGGCTCACCCACGAGCGGATCACGGAGCGGTGGGGACTGGCGGCGGGGGAAGAAGAGCGGGTGGACTGAGGCGCGCTTCGCGCGTTGCTGGTTGCTGTGTTGCTGGTTCAAGGTGCTTTCCCGCGGAGCGCATGATTTCTGGCGAAGAAGCACCACGAACCAGCAACCAGCAACAAAAAGGCCGCGCGGAAGCGCGGCCTTTTTGACAGGCGGGCTGAAGCCCGCCCTACGTTAGAACGCGTTGAGAATGTACTCCAGCGGATTCACCGGGTTGTTGTTCACGCGCACCTCGTAGTGGAGGTGGGGACCGGTGGAGCGGCCGGTGGAGCCGACGTAGCCGATCACGTCGCCGCGCTTGATGCGGGCGCCGGGGCGGACGGCGAAGCTCGAGAGGTGGCCGTAGCGGGTCGAGTAGCCGTAGCCGTGGGAGATGTAGATCACGTTGCCGTAGCCGCTGGCCCACTCCGCCTTGACCACGATGCCGTCGGCCGGGGAGCGGATCGGCTGGCCGACCGCGGACGAGATGTCGATGGCGTTGTGCTGGCCGGGCTCCCGGGTGAAGGGATCGCTGCGGCCGCCGAAGCCGTCCGTGAGGATGCCGCGGACGGGAGCGATGGAGGGGGTCGAGGAGAGCATGCGCGACTGCGCGACGAATTTCTCTTCCAGCTCGCTCAGGTCCTTGCTCAGGCGGTTCGAGCGGAACGACATCTTGTCGACGTCGTCGCGGTACGGGCTGCCGGCCATCTCGTCGTTGCGGAGACCGCCCGAGCCGCCCTGGCTTGCTTCGTCCAGCGTGGTGATGCCGGCGATGATGGCCAGCTTGCGCGTCCGGTCCTCGACCGTGCGGAGCTGCGTGCGCAGCGACTCGACCGACTTGCCGAACTGCTCGTTCGCGGTCTGCAGCTCGCGGTTCTCGCGGCGCAGCTTCGAGAGCTCGTGGGTCTGGGAGAGAGAGGTGAAGTACTGGACGGAGAAGAACGTCGAGAGGCAGAGAGAGGTCGAAACCAGGGAAACGATCGAAAAGAGCAGGCGGTGGGACACCTTCAACTTTCTGAATTTGGCCCGCGCGTGCGGGACAAAGATGATCGTTGAATAGCGTTTATTCATGCATGCTCCCGGTGAAAGATTGGTGAACCTGAACGATTCGTGAGCGCGTATTTTGTGGATAAGGGGTGGGTGAGTCAACGAAAAACTCGCTCGTTTCCCACCTCTTTTGGAACATTGACCATAATGAGTAACCCCTAGCAAATACGGCACTTGGAGGCCCTGAATATGGCTAAACCGCATATTAGGACCGCGTAGCTCCCATTGTTTCGTCCATAATGTTGAATAACTTCAGCCAGTGGCACGATCCTGCTCACATGCGCGCGTGATGCGCATCACCCCGGTGCTAGAATCCGCCGCCGGTTCCACCATGAGAGCTGACTGGCATACCTACTTCATGGGCATCGCCCACCAGGCCGCGACCCGGGCGACCTGCCTCCGCAAGCATGTCGGCGCGGTGATCGTCCGCGACCGGACGGTCCTGTCGACCGGCTACAACGGCTCGATCCGCGGCCTCCCGCACTGCGAGGACGTCGGCTGCGTGGTGGAGGACGGCCACTGCATCACCACCGTGCACGCCGAGGCCAATGCCATTCTGCAGGCGGCCAAGAACGGCGTCTCGCTCGACGGCGGTGAGCTCTACACGACCGCTTCCCCCTGCTGGAACTGCTTCAAGCTGATCGCGAACGCCGGCATCCGCACGATCTACTACGGCGAGTTCTATCGCGACGAGCGCTCGCGCGAGACGGCGGCGCAGATCGGGATCACGCTGGTGGACCTCGGGATTCCGGCGCCGCGGGCAGGCGCATAGGGCTCATAGGCTCATAAGCTCATAGGCTCATAGGGCAATACGCTTACAGCAGTTCTCCTATGAGCCTCTGAGCCTGTGCGACTATGAGCCTCGGCAAACATGATCATCCTCGCCGCCGACACCTCCCTCCCTCTGCTCTCGGTCGCCCTGCTGCGCGACGAGGAGCTGGTGGGGGCGGTCTCGCTGGAGGGGAAGGGCTCGCGCAACGAGAAGCTGCTGCCGTCGATCGACTGGCTGCTCTCCGAGAGTGGCACGGAGCGCAGGAGCATCGATCTCTTCGCCGTGACGCGCGGCCCCGGCTCGTTCACCGGCGTCCGGATCGGCCTGGCCACGATGCAGGGGCTGGCCCTGGCCCTCGGGAAGCGGGTTTGTGCGATGTCCACGCACGAGGCGATCGCCTTCGGCGAGCCGGGACGCGTGGCCGTCGCCGACGACGCGGGGCGCGGCGAGCTTTACGTGAGTGTCTTCGAGGAGGGCGAGGAAGTGATCGCCCCGCACCTGGCTGCCGCGGTCGACGAGCCGCGCGTGCTCCGCGTCGCGGAGCTGCTGCAGTCGCGCAACGTGGCGGAGCGCTGCGCCCGCCGGGCCCGCGCCATCGAGGAGGGGGGACTCGGCGAGCGCTATCGCGACGTGACGCCGATCTACGTCCGCCTGGCCGAGGCCGAGGTCAAGCTGCGGCAGAAACAGAATGCGTGACGACATCGTCATCGAGGCCGCGACGCGTGCGGACGTCGACGGCATCCATCGCATCGAAGAGGCTTCGTTCCCCGCGCCGTGGCGCCGCGAGTTTTTCGTCTCGGAGCTGAACGCGGACGGACGCTTCGCCCTGGTGGCGCG
This sequence comes from Thermoanaerobaculia bacterium, assembly GCA_035627015.1. Lineage (GTDB taxonomy): Bacteria > Acidobacteriota > Thermoanaerobaculia > Gp7-AA8 > Gp7-AA8 > QHVT01. Next base: position 21,908 of record DASPMO010000094.1, read on the forward strand.
GTGGAAGGGGGAGGTGGTGGGCTACCTCTTCGCGATGTGGATCTTCGACGAGATGCACGTGAACAAGATCGCCGTGGACGAGCGGATGCGCCGCCAGGGGATCGCCGACGAGCTGATGGCGCGCTGCTTCGCGTTCGCGCGGAAGCACGAGGTGCGGGCGATCTCGCTGGAGGTGCGCCTCTCAAACAGCGGCGCGCAGGAGTTCTACCGCCACCTGGATTTCGAATCGTCGTTCCTGCGTCCGCGGTACTACCCAGATGGCGAGGCGGCAGTGGTGATGGTGCGGAAAGTGTGAGAACGTAGGACGGGCTTCAGCCCGTCCATGGTCGGGCTGAAGCCCGACCTACGTTCGCCAGCGCACCACGTATGACCGCGGCCGCACGAGCTGTTCGCGGATCGCGCGGGAGACCTCGCTGCTGCTCACTATCGACGTCGACTTTCGTTCCGCCTGCGCCAGTTGCTGGGACGTCACCTTCTCCTCGCGCAGCATGCCGGCGAGGGGGTCGGGGGAGATCCAGCGTCCTTCCAGTCCCTGGAGCGACGCGAAGAGGTCCACCGGCTCGATCGACAACTCGTTGCCCTTCTGCGTGAACCCTTCGCTGGCCAGCACGTCGCCCGGTGGGTGGACGACGAAGCGGCCGGGGAAGGGATTGAAGACCAGGTCCGCCAGCTCGAAGGCGGCGCTCTGCCCTTCCTCCGTATCCATGCGCGTCGTGATCTCCTCCATCGACTTCTGCACGGCGTCGAGGAGCGGCTGCTCCTCTTCCGTGACCGCGGGGATCACGCCGTCCGGTCCCCGCTCCTCGAGGAACGCGGCGAACAGCGGCTGCGCGCGCTGCGGATTCTGGTCGAGGTAGTCGTAGATGTGATGCATGGCCGTGAAGTAGCGCGTCACCGAGCGACTCCAGGCCTGGATCGTCTCCTCGAGCTCCTGCTGCTGCTCGCGCGTGGCGCGTCCGCCGGCGCCGGGATAGAGGCGCAGCTCGCGCCATCCCTCGCCGCGCACGACGTGCACGGTGATGTTCGTATCGGAGAGCAGGTGCTGCAGGTCGTCGGCCGGGATGCGCGCCTCGTGCGTCGCGCTCTGCAGCTTGCCGCGGAGCTTGTTGACGGTGTGGCGCTCTTCGATCGGCGTGGTCAGGCGCGCGAAGCGGACCGACCATGGGTCCGTGCCGGAGAGGGCGGCCGCGCGCGCGGCGTCGACGCGCTCCAGCACTTCGTCGCGGGACGGCGACATGAGAAACGCCGACGTCACGCCGACCGTCAGCGTGTCGTCGTCGGCCGATGGGGTGATGGTGATGGTGTCCGTGACGGGCACCTGCGTGCAGGCACCGGCCATCGCGAGCAGCAGGACCAGCAGAGCGCGGTTGCGCAACCTCATTCCTCCTTGATGGCCGCGATCGGATCGAGCCGCGAGGCGATGCGCGCCGGGTACCACGTCGCGATCACCGACAGAAACACGGCTACCAGGTTCACGCCCACGATGTCTTGGACGTCGAGGGTGAAGGGGAGGTAACTGGTGGAGTACAGCTCCGCCGGCAGCGGCACGAGATGCCACCGGTTCGCCGCCCAGGAGAAGCCGAGTCCGAAGATGTTCCCGAGGACCGTCCCGGTCAGGCCGATGAGCAGGCCGAGCTGCATGAAGAGCGAGAGGATGTTCTTCTCCGTCGCGCCCAGCGTGCGCAGCACCCCCACCGAGGGACGCTTCTCCAGGATCAGCATCGAAAGGGAGGAGATCAGGTTCAGCGCGGCCACGAAGATGATCAGCGAGATCGTGGCGAACATCACGATCTTCTCCAGGCGCAGGGCCAGGAAGAGCGGGCGGTTGATCTCTTTCCACGTCTTGAACTGCGCGCCCGCGAACCGCGGCGCCAGCGCCGCCTGGATCTCCTCGGCGCGCTCGGCGTCGCCGTACATCTCGATCGCCGTCGGCAGGCCCGACGTCCCGAAGAGGCTCGTGGCCTCGTCATGACTGAGCCAGGCATCGGCGGGGTTCTCCTCGCCGAGGGGGAGGACGATGCGCGTGATGCGATAGCGCTTCATCACCGGCATCGGGCCGAACGGCGTCAGGCGCGTGCGGGGGGCCACGACGGTGATGGAGTCGCCGATGTCGAGCGAGAGCGACGCCGCGTAGCCGCGGGTGAGGAAGATCTGCGCCTCGCCGGCGGCAAGGACCGGCCGGCCGAGGCGCGTGCGGTCGCTCTCCGGCTCGCGTCCGGGGACGTAGGAGCGGAGGCGCATCGGCCGCCCGAGCTCCGCGCTCGCGTTGGCGCCCCAGGCGATGCCGCTCACGTACGGGCGGATGTCGCGCATGCCCAGTCCCGTGGCCGCGGCCACGATCGCGTCCGGCCGTTCGATCGTGTTGCGTCCCGCCGGCTCCACCAGGAGCTGGGGGCTCGACTCGATCAGCCGGCCCGTGATCTGCCCCTGCAGCCCCGAGAGGAGGGCGATGGAGATCAGCAGCGCCGCCACGCCGATGGCCAGGGCCAGCATGCTGATGATCGAGAGAAAGGCCGTGTGCCGCCGCTTGCGGGCGGCCAGGAGGTAGCGGCGGGCGATCTGGGTTTCGAGGCTCATAGGGTCAGAGGCTCACAGGCTCACAGGAGCATCGGCCTCGGACTCTGTGAGCCTGTGAGCCTGTGCACCTGTGAGCCTACAACGAGCGCAGCGCCTGCACCGCCTCCTCCAGCACCTCGAGGTCCGTCGAGTACGACATCCGCAGGTGCCCTTCCCCCTCCGGTCCGAACACCGCGCCGGGCACGGAGGCGATGGAGGTCCGCTCGAGCAGCGTCTCCATCGCCTTCCACGAATCGTCGCCGAGGCGGGCCCGGACGTCGGGGAAGGCATAGAAGGCGCCCGGCGGCGTGAGGCAGTCGAAGCCGGCCTTGCGGAAGCCGCCGACGAGGAGATCGCGGCGGAGGCGGTACTCCTCGCGGATGCGGTCGAAGAAGCGCGGGTCGTGCGTCACCGCGGCCAGCGCGGCGTGCTGCGTCGGCGTCGAGACGCCGTTCACGCTGTTCAGGACCAGCTTGCGGATGAAGGCCATGAACGTCTCCGGCGCCACGACGTAGCCGATGCGCCATCCGGTCATGGAGAAGCTCTTCGAGAACGTGAAGACCGAGATCGTGCGCGGGAACATGTCCGGCAGTGACGCCAGGGAGACGTGCCCGCTCTCGTACAGCAGGTCCTCGTACGCCTCGTCAGAGATGACGGTGAGGTCGTGCGCCTTCGCAAAATCGGCGACGGCCGTGAGCTGCCCGCGATCCAGCACGTCGCCCGTGGGATTGGCGGGCGTGTTCACGTAGATCACGCGCGTGCGCGGCGTGACGCGCGACTCGAGGGCCGCACGCATATCCCCGCCGCGGACCTCGTCCCACGGCACGCGCACCGCCACGCCGCCGGAGTAGCGGACCTGGTCCTGGATGGGGGTCCAGTACGGCGCGAAGAACATCACCTCGTCGCCGGGGCTCACGCTCGCCTGGAAGGCGCAGAAGAGGCCGTGCGCGCCGCCGGAGGTGATGATGATGTCGTTCGCCGTGACGGCGATGCCGTTCTTCCGCGCCAGCTTCTCCCGCAGCGCGTCGAGGAGCTGCGGGATGCCCGACGAGGGAGCGTAGCGGGTGTGGTTCGCGTCGAGCGCCGCCTTCATCGCCTCCTTCACGAAGTCGGGCGTGCCGATGAACGGCTCGCCCCCTTCGAGCTGGAGCACGCGCTGTCCGCGCGCGCGCATGTCCATCACGCGGTTGCGGATCTTGACGATGTCGGAGAAGCCGAGGAGTGCGGCGCGGTCAGCGAGAGTCAAAGCGCGCGGATTGTATGCGCAGGTTGCTGGTTGCTGTGTTGCTGGTTCGTGGTGGTGTATGGCGGACAACGCGACACCACCACGAACCAGCAACACAGCAACCAGCAACCTTGCGCTACGACGGCGGCCGCTGCTGCGACGGGTCGGTGGCCGGTGCGGACGGCGGGATGATCTGCTGCGGCGTCGGCTGCTTGGACGGCGCCTGCGGCGGCGTGGGGGTCACGCGCGGGCCGCCGCCCATTCCCTGGAACTGCATGGTCTGGCGGTCGTGCGCGTTCGGATACATCTTGATCAGCGCGAGGTGGAGCAGGTGCGTGTCGAGGATGCGTGGATTCGCGCCGACCTCCATCAGCTTCGGGTTGATGGTGAACGCCTTCGCGTATAGCTCGATGGCACGGTCGGTGTGGCGCAGCTTCTCCTCGATCAGGCCGAGCTGGAAGAGCGCCTGCGCGTGGCCCGGCTTGTGGTCGACGGTGGCCGCGAAGGCGCGGCGGGCGCCGCCTTCGTCGCCGCGGGCGGCGCGGACCTGGCCGAGGTTGTACCAGGCCTCGTAATACCTCCGGTCCAGATCGATGGCGCGCTCGAACTCGCGCTCGGCGTCCTTGGGGAAGCCTTTCTGCACCAGGAGCATGCCCAGCTCATTGTGCAGGTGCGCGGCGTTCGGCTCCGCCTGCAGCGCGGTCAGCGTGCGGGTGATGCGCGCGTCGAGGGCGCTGCCGGTGTTGAGGTACTTCGCGTAGAACGGGGCCTCGTAGTCGGTGGCCGTCACATTGCGGAACTGCGTGCAGCCGAAGGCGGCCAGCGTCGCGAGGAGAAGGAGAGCACGTTTCATGGTCGAGATCAGTCCTGAAGTGGTTTCGCTTTCAGCTTGACCTTCCCGTCGATCGTCTCGACGCGGAAGGCCACGGTCTTCACGTTGTACTTGGCCCGCACGAGATCCGTCTGCTTCTGGACCATGGCCGCGAGCTGCTCGAGCGAGAGGTTGGAGTGCTTCCCGATCTCGCCGTGCGCGCGCTCGATGTCGTCCCAGAGTCTGCGGATCTGTTCGCCGTTCGCACCCGGCGTCATCCTTACATACGCATCGGGCGGGGTGGACGTTACGCGGGGTGCTGCCGCGAGGGGAGCCGGCGGCAGCTCCAGCGCCGCCTGGCGGCGGCGGTAGTCGAGCGGACCTTCCTCGCGCTCGCGCATCTTCCGGCCCCACAGCTCGCGGTACTGGTTGTAGCGGCCGATGATCGTGCTGAGGCGGAAGCGGCGCGCGTTGTCGCGCATCTTCAGCTTGCTCAGCTCGTGGATGTAGTTCTCCACCTGGTGCCGGTCGAACGACGGCGGCACTTTGACGATGCCGGTGAAGAACTGGTCGTACTTGTTCTTCAGTTTCCGGATGTCTTCCTCGAGCTTGTCCAGCTCATCGTCCTGTTTGATCACGCTTTACACTGGGACCACGATATGGTGAAAGCGCCCGCTCCGGTAGTCCATTCCGGTCTTCGCGCCATCCCCTCGGTCGAGCGAATCCTCTCGGCCGCGGCCTTCGCGCCGCTCGTCTCCGCGTACGGCCGCGAGCGGGTGAAGGAAGCGGTCGTCGAACATCTGACCACGCTTCGTGCCACCCGCGGCGCCTGGGACGAAGCGGAAGCGGCCGGGGCCATCGCGAACGCCATCGCCGCCGCCACCCGCTCCACGCTCCGCCGCGTGATCAACGGCAGCGGCGTCATCATCCATACCAACCTCGGCCGCTCGCCCATCCACCCCGACGTCTGGCGCGAGGCCTCCGAGATCGTCAGCGGCTACTCCAACCTCGAGTTCGACCTCGAGGAAGGGGAGCGGGGCGCGCGGGACGAGCACCTCACCGCCATCTGCCGGACGCTGTTCGGCTGCGAGGCGGCCATCCTCGCCAACAACAACGCTTCGGGGACCATGCTCGTCCTGGCGGCCCTCGCCGCGAAGAAGGAAGTGGTCGTGTCTCGCGGCGAGCTGGTCGAGATCGGCGGCGCCTTCCGCGTCCCCGACGTCATCCAGCAGGGTGGCGCGACGCTGCGCGAGGTCGGGACCACCAATCGCACCCGCGCCCGCGACTACGCCGACGCCATCGGACGGAAGACCGCGGCCATCCTCCGCGTCCACCGCTCCAACTTCGACATCGTCGGCTTCACCGAGACGCCCACGGTCGCCGAGCTGGTGACGGTGGCGCGGCAGAAGAAGGTGCCGCTGCTCTACGACGAAGGCTCCGGCCGCGTCGTCGAGCTGCACCCGTACGGCTTTGCGCCGGGGGAGACGCTGGCGGAGCTCATCGCCGCCGGCGTGGACGTCGTGACCTGCTCGACGGACAAGCTCATCGGCGCCACGCAGGGCGGCCTGATCCTCGGCCGCGCGGAGCTGATCGCGCGCTGCCGCAGGCATCCGCTCATGCGCGCGCTGCGGGTGGGGAAGGAGACCTACGCGATCGTGGCCGCCACACTGCGCGCGTTTGCCACTAAGAAATACGAAGAGTGCGTGCCCATCTACCGCATGCTCTCCGCGCCGCTCGACCTGCTGCGCACGCGCGGGGAACTGCTCGTACGCGGCACGCGCTGCACGGTCGTGGAGAGCCGCTGCGCCCTCGGCGGCGGCACCACGCCCACCGAGACCATTCCCTCCATCGCCGTCGAAGTGCCGGGCCACGCCGCCGGGCTGCAGGCGCGCTTCCTGGCCAACGATCCTCCCATCGTCGGGCGCGTGCAGAACGACCGCTTCACGCTGGATCTGCGGACGCTGCAGGAGACGGACCTGACGCAGGTCAAAGGAGCCTTGTCGCGAGAGCCGGCGGGCTGAAGCCCGCCCTACGTTTGGCTCACGCGGCGCACGTGCTGAACGTAGGGCGGGCTTCAGCCCGCCGGCTCTTGCGAGGTCTCCCCGAACAGCATCGCCTGAACCTGATCCCGCGACTCGTTGAGGAGGCGGTCCTTCTCGCGCACGGTCACCTTTGCCGTCGGGATCGGCGTGCCGACGCGCAGGGTCACGCGTCCCGGCTTGAGGTTCCAGAACGCGCCCACCGGCCAGATGTCGAACGTGCTGTCGATGGCGATCGGCACGATGGTCTTCTGCGACTTGATGGCCAGCAGGAACGCGCCGCGCTGGAACGGCTTCATCTCACGGAACTTCGACCGCCCCTCCTCCGGGAAGATGATGATGGTGTTTCCCTTGCGGATGCGGTCCGCGGCGAGGTCGAACGACTTCACGGCCGTGCGCCGGTTCTTGCGGTCGATGGGGATGAAGCCGGCCCGTCCCAGCGCCCAGCCGAAGATCGGGATCTGAAACAGGCTGGCCTTGGCCATGAAGCGGATCGGCTGCGGGATGCCCGCCAGCAGGCAGGGGATGTCGAGATACGAGTAGTGATTGGCGACGATGATGTAGCGCTGGTCCGGATCGATGCGCTCGACGTTCTCCACGTGCAGGTCGATCCCCGCCGCGGCCACGAGCGAGCGCGCCCAGGCGCGGGCGAGCTTGTCGATGAAAGGGGAGGTGGAACGGATCGCCGCCACGATCACGGTCAGCCCCGCCAGGGGAATGGTCGTGACGATCGCCACGACGGCCAGCCTCAGCGTGCGCAACATGGGCGCACATCATAGCTACCCCTCGGGATAAAAAACGAAGAGCCGGCATCCCTCCGCGCTGCGCGGCGAATGCGACGTCCCGGCCGGGTGATGGAGGAACGTGCCGGCGCGATGGACGTGCGCCCCGTCGTCGAAGTCGCCCGACAGGACGTACACCTCCTCGGGGCCGGGGACGTGATGATCGAGCCCGGGCCACTGCGCCCCCGGCTCGAATTCCACTTCCAGGGCGCGCTTCACGCCGTCGCGCCAGAGCGTCCGTACGCGGACGCCTTCTCCCGGCGAGGTCACGCTCAATTCGCTTCCCGCCACGACTCCACTCAGCACCGCTGCATCGCCCGCGGCCAGGCCGAGGGTGGTCTTGATGCGCTCGATCTGCCCGAGATGCTTCGCGTCGTGGCGGCGGATGCGCTCGAAGGCGTCGCGGATCGTGAGCGGACCGTAGTCGGGATGCATGCCGCTGCGCGACAGCTCCTCCTCCGACAACCGCTCCAGCAGCGCCAGGTTCATCCGCCGGTGAAACCAGAACTGCTCGAGCAGCTCGGACACCGGCTCACGCCCGTGCACCCGCTCGATCCACGCGTTCTGCGGCAACGCCTGCAGCGTCCCCTCCGTCCCGGCCAGGATCGAGCGAATGCGCACCGCGTAGATCAGCTCCAGGTCGCCGAGGTGCGCGATCACCTCCGCGATCGACCACCGCCCCTCCGCCTCCGGCCGCCGCAGATCGTCCTCGGCGATGCCGTGGATGCTGAGCAGGAGACGGGAGTGAAAGTCGCGCAGATCGTTCATGGGAGCATTCTCGCGCGGGGCGCCCCACGAAACCAGCTCATGGTGGAGCTGGAAGTCATGAGCGAAACTCATGACCAAACGTAGGGCGGGCTTCAGCCCGCCTCCCCTGTGAAGCTGAAGATCGTCCGCGGCGATGAGCGGCACGACGTCACTGTCACCGCCACGACCGATCGGTGCTCACACCACCGCGCTGCACTTCAGCGGCGGCGCCTTCGCGGCCGGCACGTACTGCACGCGAAGCCGCGACCCCTCCATCTGCTGCGGCATGCGGCTGGTGAAGTAGTTCGGCACCGGCGAGCGTCCCTGGCAGACCTTCGTCAGCATCGTCGGCGTGCAGGAAGTGCCGACGGCCTTGCCGCAGCAGCTCTGCGTACAGAAGGGATGGCATGCCGGAAACAAGCCAGCCATGCCCGGCGGATGTCCGCGCCAGATCGGCTACAATCTCCGTCTCAATCAAAATGGAATATCTCCAAAGGAGACCGCTGTGTCCGAGACCCTGATCGCGACCGACGTCGCAGAGGAAGTGGGTGCGGGCTCCCAGCCGATCGTCAACGACCTGACCATTCATGTCGCCACGGTCAACGGCTCGGGCTCGCAATCGTCCAACAACGTCCTGATGCGCTCGATTTTTCAGATGGGCGTGCCGGTCAGCGGGAAGAACATGTTCCCGTCCAACATCGCCGGTCTCCCCACCTGGTTCACGATCCGCGCGAACAAAGACGGCTGGATCGGCCGGAAAAAAGAAGTCGATCTGATGGTCTGCATGAACGCGCAGACCTCGCGGGAAGACGTCGAAGGGCTGCAGCCGGGCTCGCTCTGCATCTACGACGCCCCGCTCAACTGCAAAGCCATCCGCAACGACATCGTCTTCTTCGAGGTGCCGTTCGCCAAGCTGGCCGCCGACCTCTCCGAGGACTCCAAGCTCCGCAAGCTGCTGACGAACATGGTCTACGTCGGCATCGTGGCCGAGCTCCTGGGCATCGAGCGCGAGGAGATCCTGATCGCCCTCACCAAGCAGTTCAAAGGAAAGAAGAAAGCGATCGACGCCAACGTCGCCGCCATCGACAAAGGCATCGACTACGCCAAGGCCAACCTCCCGCGCCAGAACAAGTGGCGCGTCGAGCGGATGAACGCTACGCAGGGGAAGATCATCATCGACGGCAACGCCGCGGCGGCCCTCGGCTCGATCTTCGGCGGCGTCACCGTCGTCACCTGGTACCCCATCACCCCCTCCTCGTCGCTGTGCGAGTCGGTCATCGAGTACGCGCGCCAGACGCGCATCGAGGAAGACGGCAAGGCTACCTTCGCCGTCGTGCAGGCCGAGGACGAGCTGGCGGCGGTGGGCATGGTCCTCGGCGCCGGCTGGGCGGGCGCGCGGTCGATGACCTCGACCGCCGGCCCCGGCATCTCGCTCATGGCCGAATTCGTCGGCCTAGGCTACTTCGCCGAGATCCCCGGCGTGATCTGGGACATCCAGCGCGTCGGCCCCTCCACCGGCCTCCCCACGCGCACCGCGCAGGGCGACGTCAACCAGCTCGCCTACCTCTCGCACGGCGACACGCAGCACATCGTGCTCATCCCGTCGAGCGTCGGCGAGTGTTTCGACTTCGCCATCGAGGCGCTCGATCTCGCCGAGGAGTTCCAGACGCCGGTCTTCGTCATGAGCGATCTCGACCTGGGCATGAACAACTGGATGTCCGACCCGTTCGAGTATCCGACCAGGCCGATCAAGCGCGGCAAAGTCCTCACCGCCGAGAAGCTCACCGAGCTGCAGGGGAAGTGGGGGAGATACGACGACATCGACGGCGACGGCATCCCCTGGCGCACGCTCCCCGGCACGGATCACCCGTTCGCGTCCTACTTCACGCGCGGCTCGGGCCACGACGCGCAGGCGCGCTACTCCGAGCGCCCGCAGGACTACAAGGACACCGTCGACCGTCTCGCCAAAAAGTACGAGACGGCGAAGCTCTTCGTGCCGAAGCCGGACATCGACCGCCGCGAGGAGGCGAAGATCGGCTTCATCGCCTACGGCACCACAACCTGGGCGCTCGAGGAATCGCGCGACCAGCTCCGCCGCGAGCGCGGCGTCGAGACGAGCTACTTCCGCCTGCGCGCGCTGCCGTTCACCGAGGAGCTCAAGCAGTTCGTGGCCGGCCACGACCGCATCTACGTCGTCGAGCAGAACCGCGACGGCCAGATGGCGGACATGATCCGTCTCGAGGTCGGCGAGGACCAGCGCAAGCTCCGCAAGATCCTGCACTACACCGGACTGCCGTGCGATGCGCGCACGATCACCGATGCCGTCCTGCAGATGGAGTCGACCGTCGAGCTGCCCGAGCCGCTGCTGCTCGTGCGCGCCGAGGCCAGGCTCACCGCCGGCACCGTACCATTGAATCCCAATGCCGCGTCCCAGCGCGAGATCCGGGCGGAGGACTGACCCATGGCTGACAGCACACTGAAAATCGGCACCGGCGAAGCGATCAAGGAAAACCGCCTCGGCCTCAAGGCCACGGACTACCAGGGCGGCAAGTCGACCCTCTGCGCCGCCTGCGGTCACGACGCGGTCTCGAACCAGATCGTCCGCGCCTTCTTCGAGATGAGCGTGAAGGCCGAGAAGGTGGCCAAGTTCTCCGGCATCGGCTGCTCGTCGAAAACGCCCGCGTACTTTTTACAGAGATCGCACGGCTTCAACTCCGTCCACGGACGCATGCCGGCCGTGGCCACCGGCGCGATGCTCGCCAACCACACCCTCAAGGCCATCGGCGTCTCCGGCGACGGCGACACCGCCTCCATCGGCCTCGGCCAGTTCATGCACATGGTCCGGCGCAACGTGCCGATCATCTACATCATCGAGAACAACGGCGTGTACGGCCTGACCAAGGGGCAGTTCTCCGCGACCGCGGACGAAGGGTCGAAGCTGAAGACCGGCGTGGTCAACGACATGCCGCCCATGGATCTCTGCGCGCTGGCCGTGCAGCTCGGCTGCGGCTTCGTGGCGCGCGGCTTCGCCGGCGATCCGAAGCAGATGGTGAACATCCTCAAGGCTGCCATTGCCCACGACGGCACGTGCGTCATCGACGTGATCTCGCCCTGCGTGACCTTCAACAATCACGAAGGCTCGACCAAGGGCTACCAGTACTCGAAGGAGCACCAGGAGCTGCTGCACCAGATCGGCTTCGTCCCCGAGTACGAGGAGATCACGGTCGATTACGAGCCGGGCGAAGTGCGCGAAGTGACCATGCACGACGGCTCGCGCATCGTGCTCAGGAAGCTCGAAGAAGACTACGACCCCAGCGTGCCCATCGAGGCGCTGCAGCGGCTCCATCGCGCGGCAGCCGACGGGCAGATGCTCACCGGCCTCGTGCACCTGCGTCCCGAGAAGAAGAACTTCATTTCGCTGCTCAACATCGTGGACGAGCCGCTGAACACCCTTCCGCTCGAGCGCACCCGCCCGCCGAAAGAGAAGCTCGACAAGATCATGCGCGACCTGATGTAGCCCTCTGGAGTGCGCGAGCGCCAGCTCGCGCTCTCGATTGGGGCAGCGCCAGCTGCCGCCCGCCGCAGCTGGCGCTGCGGCATGGAGAGCGGCAGCTGGCGCTGCCGCACTCCAGAGCTAGCGCTCCCGCGCGTACACGTGCGTGAACTCCAGCCCGACGCGATGCACTGTGCCGGCGAAATGCGGCGAGAGTCAGGCGCGTTGCCATCAGTAGCCGCGGACGGCTCGCTTGTTGCAGGCTCCTCAGTAAAGCCCGTCCTGCCGTTCTCCTTTTCGCGTCGTTTCCATCGACTGCCCGCGCCTTGCGATCGCGTCCGGTTGAAGCACACCAGGAGGTGTTGCATGACCGTACCCATCCCAGACGTGTTCGATACCGTCCGCGAGCCGCTGATGATCCTCGACACGGACCTCTCCGTGCGCGCCGCGAACCACGCCTTCTACCAGACCTTCCGCGTCACCCCGGAGGAGACCGAAGGGCGCCGTATCTACGAGCTCGGAAACGGGCAATGGGGGCTGCCGTCGCTGCGCACGCTGCTCGAAGAGATCGTGCCGCGGAGCTCGGTCTTCAACGACTTCGTGCTCGACCACGACTTCCCGCTCATCGGCCAGCGCGTGATGCTCCTCAACGCGCGCACGCTGCACTCCGACCTCGTCCTGCTGGCCATGGAGGACGTCACCGACCGGCGCCGCTCGCAGCATGTCCTCGACCAGATCCAGATCTACGCGCAGGACGTCGTCGACACCGTGCGCGAGCCGCTGCTCATCCTCGACGCCAGCCTGCGCGTGCACTCGGCGAACCGCGCCTTCTACCAGACCTTCGGCGTCGTCGCGGAAGACACCGAGGGGCAGCTCGTCTACGAGCTCGGCAACAAGCAGTGGAACATCCCGGCGCTGCGCATCCTGCTCGAGGATGTCGTGCCGATGAGCTCCGTCTTCAACGACTTCGAGCTCGAGCACGACTTTCCCCTCATCGGCCGCAGAGTGATGCTGCTGAACGCGCGCAAGCTGCGGCAGCGCAACCACGCCGAGCTGCTCGTGCTGGCCATGGAAGACGTCACCGACCGCCGCCGCACCGAGGCCGAGATCGCCAAGGCCAGGGACGCCGCCGAGACCGCCAACCGCACCAAGAGCCTCTTCCTCGCCAACATGAGCCACGAGCTGCGCACGCCGCTCAACGCCATCGTCGGCTTCTCGGAGATGCTGCAGGAAGAGGCGGTCGAGCGGAATCTCGTGGAGTTCGAGGCCGACCTCCGCAAGATCTCCGCCTCCGGCCGCCATCTCCTCGGCCTGATCAACGACATCCTCGACCTCTCCAAGATCGAGGCCGGCAAGATGGAGCTGCGCCTGGAGGTCTTCGACATCGCCGCCCTCATCGCCGAGGTGGCCCTGACCATCGAGCGCCAGGCGGTGAAGAACGGCAACACGCTGGAAGTCGTCTGCGCGCCCGACATCGGCACCATGCGCGGAGACCTCGGCAAGGTGCGCCAGGGGCTCTTCAACCTCGCCTCCAACGCCGCCAAGTTCACGCACGACGGGCAGATCCAGGTGGCCGCCGAGCGCCAGCTCATGGACGGCATCGACTGGATCCTCTTCCGCGTCACCGACACCGGCATCGGCCTCAGCGCCGACCAGACCGTGCGGCTCTTCCAGCCGTTCACGCAGGCCGACGCCTCGACCACGCGCCGCTTCGGCGGCACGGGCCTCGGTCTCGCGCTCACGCGCCGCTTCTGCCAGATGATGAGCGGCGACGTGATGGTGCACAGCGTCGAGGGGGAGGGGAGCGTCTTCACGATCAAGATTCCGGCGTCGCTCGGCGACGCGGGCAGCGACCCGGTCGAGCTCGACGAGCGCGGCGCGGCGCTCCTCGCGCTCGAGCCGTTCGAGGACGACGAGGTGCCGGCACCCGGCACGTGCGTGCTCGTCATCGACGACGATCCGCTGCAGCGCGACCTGATGCAGCGCTATCTCCGCAAAGAGGGTTACACCGTGTGCACGGCCAGCGGCGGCGCGCACGGACTGCGCCTCGCCCACAAGCTCCGTCCCGCGGCCATCACCCTCGACGTGATGATGCCGGACATGGACGGCTGGACCGTCCTCTCCGCGCTCAAGGCCGACCCGGAGCTGCGCGACGTCCCGGTGATCATGCTGACCATGGTCGACGACCCGGTGCGCGGCTTCACCCTCGGCGCCTCCGATTACGCCACCAAGCCCGTCGATCGCCGCCGCCTCTCGCAGATCCTGCAGAAGTACACCTGTCTCGTCCCCCCTTGCCCGGTGCTCGTGATCGACGACGATTCGTCGGCCCGTGCGCTGACGCGCTTCATGCTGGAGAAGGAAGGGTGGGCGGTGACCGAGGCGGAGAACGGGATCGAGGCGCTGCGGAGCATGGAGAAGGAGCGTCCCAGCCTGATCTTCCTCGACCTGATGATGCCGGAGATGGACGGCTTCGCCTTTGCGGCCGAGGTCGGGCGCCGGCCGGAGTGGCGCTCCATTCCCATCGTCGTCGTCACCTCGCAGGACCTCACCAGCGAGGATCGCCGCCGCCTGAGCGGCCACGTCGAAAGGATCCTCCGCAAGGTCGGCGACTCGCGCGAGTCGCTGCTCGAGCAGGTGCGCGATCTCCTCGCCGGCAGCCGCGCCGCGCGCCTCCCGGAACCGGTGGTGACGCCGTGACCACGATCCTCATCGTCGAGGACAACGAGCTGAATCGCGAGATGCTCTCCCGCCGCCTGATGCGCAGAGGGTACGCCGTGCTGCTCGCCGTCGACGGCGCCGAAGGCCTCGCCACCGCGTCCGCGAGCGCCCCCGACCTGATCCTGATGGACATGAGCCTCCCGGTGCTCGACGGCTGGGAAGCCACGCGGCAGTTGAAGACAGACGCGCGGCTGAAGCACATCCCGGTCATCGCGCTCACGGCCCACGCCATGGCCAACGACCGCGACAAGGCGCTGCAGGCTGGCTGCGACGACTACGACACGAAGCCCATCGAGCTGCCGCGCCTGCTCGGAAAGATCGAGGCCTTACTCTCATGAGAACGAACGTCACGCCGCAACTGCTGCACGACCTGCGCAGTCCTCTCAACCAGATCATCGGCTACTCGGAGATGCTCAGCGACGAGGCGGGGGAGGCGAGCCGCGAGGCGGTGGTCGTCGACCTGCAGCGCGTGCGCGATGCCGGCCGGCGCATGCTGGCGCTCATCGAGGAGAACTTCACCGCGCATCACGACCTCAAGCTCGTGGCACCGGGCACGGAGGACGATCTTCCGCCGGCGGCGGAGATGCCCACCCCGCGCGACGAGCGGGCCGCCGCGCCGGGACTGCTGCTGGTGGTCGACGACGACGCCGCCAACCGCGACGTGCTCTCGCGCCGGCTGGAGCGGCAGGGACACCGGCTCCTCACCGCCAGCAGCGGCCGCGATGCGCTGCAGCTCATGCGCGAGACGGAGTTCGACCTCGTGCTGCTCGACATCCTGATGCCGGACATGGACGGCTACGAGGTCCTCGGCCACATCAAGGAGGACGAGACCCTGCGGCGCGTGCCCGTGATCATGATCTCGGCCATCGACGAAGTGCAGTCCGTGGTGCGCTGCATCGACGCCGGCGCCGACGACTACCTGGCCAAGCCGTTCGACCCGACGCTGCTCCGGGCCCGCATCGGGGCGTCGCTGGAGAAGAAGCGCGGGCGCGACCGCGAGGCCGCCCTCTACGCGCAGCTGCAGGAGAACTACACCCGCCTGCAGGAAGTGGAGAAGCTGCGCGACGACATGCGCAACATGATCGTGCACGACCTGCGCACCCCGCTCACCGCCGTCATCGCCGGCGTGGAGATGCTGGCCAGCCACGGCGAGTTGAGCGAGTCGCAGCGCACCATGATCTCCATCGCCTCGGGTGGCGGCCGCACGCTCCTGGGGATGATCAACGACCTGCTCGACGTCGAGAAGATGGAGTCCGGCGCCTCGCTGCTGCAGTACACGCAGCTCTCCGCGGACACGCTCGTCGCCAGCGCGCTGGCGCAGGTGGGGACGCTGGCCGAAATGGAAGAGACCTCCCTCCTCAGCGGCGTCGACCCCGGCCTCCCGCCCTTCGCCGGCGACGAGAGCAAGTTGTGCCGTACGCTGGTGAACCTGATCGCCAACGCCATCAAGTTCACCCGCGCCGGCACCGTGTCGGTGAGCGCGTCGCAGGATGACCCGCGGCACATCCGCTTCGCCATCCGCGACACCGGCACCGGCATCCCCACGGAGTCGTTCGACCGCATCTTCGAGAAATTCGGCCAGCTCGGCCCCGGCCACCGCGTCGGCACCGGCCTCGGCCTGACCTTCTGCAAACTGGCCGTGGAAGCCCACGGCGGCACGATCGACGTGGAGAGCATGCCCGGCGTCGGGAGCACGTTCTCCTTCACCATCCCGGTGACGCAGACCTTGTAGGATGGCCGCGTGACGTTCGTCCGCGCGCTGCGCCAACTCGCCATCGTCGAGGGAATCTCGACGCTGGTGCTCTTCGGCATCGCCATGCCGCTCAAGTACTTCGCCGGGATGCCGCTGGCGGTGCGGATCGTCGGCTCGCTGCACGGGGCGTTGTTCGTCGCTCTCGTGCTGATGCTGCTCCTGGCCATCCGCAAGGTGCCGATCTCTCCCGCGCTCGCTGCCGCGGGGATCGTGGCGGCCGTGTTTCCCGGCGGCCCGTTTCTCCTCGACCGGCACCTGGCCCGGCTCGACGGCGTCAACCGTCCACGGTGATGACGACTTTTCCTTTCGCGCGTCCTTCCCCGAGTTGCCGGAGAGCTTCGGGCGTTTCGCTGAGCGGATAGGAGCGATCGATCGCCGGCACGAGCCTGCCGCTCCGGCAGAGCTCCGTCACGTACGCCAGGTCTTGCCGGTTGCGGCGCACGACCAGGACGCGCACGCGCCGGTTCCTGACTCTCCGGAGCCACGGTCCCACCACCAGGATCTGAAGGAACGTGGCCACGGAACCGCCCGCCGCGGAGTACGTCCCTCCCGGCGCGAGCGCCCGGGCGTAGTCGAAGGGGGAGCGATCGGCGACGAGGTCCAGGATCAGGTCGTACTGGCGTCCATTCCTCGTGAAGTCTTCCCGCGCATAGTCGATGACGTGGTCCGCGCCGAGCGAGCGCAGGAAGCCGAGCTTTCCGGCGTTGTCCACCCCGGTCACTTCCGCCCCGTACGATTTCGCGAGCTGGATGGCGAACGTGCCGGCTCCGCCGCCGGCGCCGTTGATCAGCACGCGCTGGCCGGGTTGCACCCGGTCGCGAAGCCCCTGCAGGGCGATCACGGCCGCCTGCGGGATGGCCGCCGCCACCTCGAACGTCATCTCCGGCGGCTTCCAGGTCCAGTCCCGTCCACGCGTGCAGACGTACTCGGCGAAGCCTCCGCTGTAGCTCTCCATCTCCCCGAGCACCTCATCGCCCGGCCGGAAATCGGTGTGGTCCCTCCCCACCGCCTCGACTCGCCCGGCCACGTCGGAGCCGAGGATCTGGCGGCGCGGCTTGCGAAGCCCGTTCATGCGGGCGTACAGAGGCTTCCCGACCAGCCCTTCCCAGTCCGAGCGGCTCACCGACACGGCGTGCACCTTGACCAGGATCTCGTCGTCGGCAGGAATCGGCCTGGCCACCTCTCTGAGCTGGAGCACCTCCGGCGGGCCGTACGCGGTATTGACGATCGCTTTCATGTTGCGATGATGGCGCACATGCTGCTCGCGTTCATCCTCGCCGCGAATCTCACCTTCGACTTTCCCGCCGTCCATGTCGGCGGCGCACGAGCTGAAGGCGCGCAACGCGGCCGGCGGCGACTGGGGAAGCATCGCCAGCGTGCCCGGCGCGATCGTCTTCGACCTCGGCGGCCGCCGCTACAACACCATCGTCCCCGACTTCGACCTCGGCCGCGCCGCGCTCCGCAACGCGAAGCCGAACGAGTTCCCCCTCGGTCCCCGCGGCGCCGGCCGCTTCGCCATGCAGGGCGGCTACTACGGCGACGACAACCGCCAGCACTCCGGCCAGGGCGTCGCCTTTCGCCAGGCCGGCCCGACGAAGGTCGCGGTTTTCACCGTCGTCAACTTCCTCGGCACGTGCGGCGGGACGTCATCCGCTTCGAGCGCGATGGGCTGACGGTCAATCCGGGGAGGTGGCCGCTGGCGGCGAAGCGGAAGCGGTGACCGCGCTCTTTCCGCAGTTGCTCTTCTCCAGCACCTTCGGGTCGACCTTCAGCGTGTCGCAGCGGAACTTCGGGTTGCCGCCGAGGCTGAGGCGGGTGAGCCGCGCCGCCTCCTCGAGCGTGCCGATCGTGGTGAGGTCGTTGTTCTGCAGGTAGAGATACGCCAGCGTCCCGAAACCGTGGCTCAGGTCGCCCACCGCGGTCAGCCGGTTGTGGGAGAGGTCGGCGTAGAAGAGCGCGCGCTGGCTCTCGAGCGCGAACTCGGCCAGCTCGTTGCGCGAGAGATCGAGGTACTCGAGATCGGGGAAGACGATGCCGGTCACGCGCTGGATCCGGTTGTTCGCGGCGCTGAGCGACTTGAGCGTGGCCAGCGGCACGTTCAGCACCGTCAGCGCGTTGGCGTCGACCTCCAGGATCTCCAGGTTCTTCAGCTTCCCGAACACTTCGGCGCTCGTCAGGCGGTTCGCGGTCAGTGTCAGCTTCCGGAGACTCGTGAATGCCTCCAGGCCGGTGACGTCGGCGATGCCCATGTTCGGGCAGTTGATCTCCTGCACCGTCGCGGCGAACTTCGCCGGGATGGGACGATCGTCGCCGAAGAACTGCCGGCTGAGGCAGAGCCTGAACTTCTCGTCGGGGATCTCCACGGTCTCGCCGGGAGGACCGGGATGGGGCGGCGGCGGGGTCCAGCGTTTCTCCGGCTGGCCGCACGCGGTCGTGGTCCAGTTCGGAAGCAGCCACGTCTGGCCGCTGCACAGCTGAATCACGCCGGGCGGGCAGGTGGCCGGGTGGGTGAGCCGGGGGAGGAGCGTCGGCCCGTAGCGCTGTTGGCCGGCGAGCTCGGTTCCGCAGTAGAAGCCGCCCCCCTCGGGACGGCACGACGCCGCGTCGGGCAGCACGGCGCCGAGAAACGTCAGCGCGTTGGCCGGCGGCGGCTCGCCGAGGTCGCGCAGGTTCGCGCCGCCGAGCTGCGTGCAGGCCAGGTCGACGACCGCGCCCGTGGTCTTCGACGGGCGCAGGCTCGCCCGGGCGAACGTGGCGTTCTCCAGCGTCGCGCCGCGGAACGACACCCCCTCCAGCGTGGCCCCGGAGAAATCGGCGCCGGGCATGGTCGCGCCGGCGAAGTCGGTGTCGGTGATCGAGACCCTGGTGAAGGTCGTCCGGACCATGTGCAGGTCGCGGAAGCGGACGAAGCTGAGATGGGCCTCGTCGAGCTTCGCCCCGCTGAGATTCGCGCCGGCCAGCTCGGTGGCAGGGAGGCCTTCGCCGGGGGCGAGGAAGGCGCGCTGCAGCCTGGCCTCGCGCAGGTCGGTGCCGGCGAAATTCGAGCCGCGGAGGATCGCGCTCTCGAGGATCGCGCCGGGCATGCTCGCGTCCTGCGCGACCATGCCGCGCATCCGCGCGCCGGTGAAATCGGTTCCGGCGGCGTGGCCGAGGCGAAAATCCACCCGGTCGAAGTGACTGGCGCGCGCCCGCGCCCCGTCGAGCTTCGCGCCGCGCAGGTCGCTGCCGTTCAGCACCACGCCGGTCAGCGTCGCGTCCGTGAAATCGATTCCGGCGAACTGCCCCTCGCCCAGGAGCGCGCCGGTGATGTCGATCCCGTGAAACGAGAACTGGTCCGGCGTCAGGTCGACGAAGCTCGTCCGCGTGAAGTCGGTGTATCTCCACACGCGGAACGGGATCTGGCGAACGCGGATCGTCGAGCCGGTGAACTTCACGCGGCACGGTCCCGATTCGGGCGCGAGCTTCGGCGCCGGACCGAAGTCCACCGCGGTGACGTCGGTCCCCGAGAAATCGGCGCAAGCGAGGTTCGCGAACTGGAAGTCCGGCTCCTGCAGCACCGCGTCCTGAAAACAGGCGCCGGTCAGGTTCGCCCCGGTGAAATCGGCCGGCCCCTTCATCGACGGCCGGATGGAGGCCCCGGCGAAGACCGCGCCGGTGAGATCGGCGTTCACGAACTGCGCGCCGTCGAGCACCGCCTTGGTGAAGTTCGCGCCGCGCAGGTCGCGGCTGGCGAAGTTCTGGTCCGTGAGGGTCTGCCGGCTGAAGTCGTCCTTGCCCGTGGGGGCGGGGCACTGCGCGAGCGCTTCCGCGCCGGCGACGAAGAGGAGGGCCGCGGTCAGTCTCTTCATTGCGCACCTTCCGGCAGCCACTGCGAGAGCGACGGCACCGTGCGCCCGGCGGGGCCGGCCGGGCCGCGGCGCGGGCCGGCGGGATGGCCGCGGCCGTCCGTGGTCATGCTCCAGTTCAGCGTGTACAGCGTCCGGAAGAGATCGACCGCGATCCGCGCCGCCGAAACGCGCGGCGTCGTGAGCAGCGGTGACGGGTTGTCCTTCGGCACCTTCCGCCCGCTCTGGTAGACCGCGAGGTGATAGTCCCCCGGCTCCGCGCCGTCGCGCTCGTAGTAGAGGATGTAGATGTCGGTCAGGTCGGCGTTGCCCGCCACGGCCAGGTCGAGATACTGCCGTCCGGTGGGCAGGTCGAGGAACGGTCCCTCCGGAAAGGCGTTGACTGGGTTGCCGTTCGCGTCGAACGCCTGCAGGCGGCTCACGGCCGGCGACTGCACCACGTCCTCCAGCACCAGGACCGTGCCGTCGTAGGTGGAGGCGATGGCGATCGGATGGATGAGCAGGCCGGGACGGCGGCGCAGCGTGCCGGTGCCGCCCGGCGGCGTGTAGTCGAGGGCCGGGCCGGCCAGGCTCCGCGCGAACGGCACCTCGTCGTCGCGGCGCCCTTCCGTCTCGAGCGTGGTGGTCATCAACTCGCTCAGCCCCGTGTTGATGGCCAGCACGCGCCCGCTCGGATGCAGGACCAGCGCGTCCACCGGCAGGCGGAAGCGTCCGTAGCTGGTCGCCGCGCCCGGCTCGTTGATCGGCGCGCTCCCTCCGTTGGCGATCCTGCGGAGATGGTAGCCGCCCCCCTCGTCCTCGGGATGGCCGGCGCGCGACGGATCGACGTAGTACAGGCCGAGGTCCCGGTCCTCCGGGTCGGGCACGGGGCGGCCGTTCTCGATCACGTACTGCCCGCCGTCGTCCCTTTTGAAGCGCGGCGGATAGGGATCCCAGGCCACGGCGGCCAGCGACGAGTAGGCGCAGCCGGAGAAGCGCGCGTTGTCCACCGGCCGGCCGGGGATGTCGATGCCCTGCAGCGCATAGAGCTGCGTGTCGCCGCCGCCGGAGACGCAGTCGACGATGCCGAGGCCGGCCGCCTTCCACGCGTAGCCGAGCTGGCGGTGGCGCTGGCTGAGCGATACCCCGGCCAGGTCCGAGATGGCGTTGCCGCGCGGCGACGCGTCGAGCGAGGCTCGCGTCGAGACCGGCGCCTCCGCGGTCTCCATCCAGACGTACCGGTCGTCCTGGAACGTGAGCAGCCGGGCGTGTTTGTACTCCGTCTCCTTCGTCAGCTCGACCCGTTTCTGGAAGAGCGCCAGCGTGACCTCCTTCGTGACGATGCCGTCGTTGCGTAGGAACGACGTCGTTGCCGACGCGGCCACGTCGTTGCCCACCAGGAACTCGCACTGGACCTTGACCCGTCCGCCGAGGTTGTTCGGGAGCGTCACCGTGAGCACCGTGTCGGTGGAGTTGGCCGGGATGTTCTTCGTCACCGACCGCGTCGGCTGGTTGCCCTGGTAGACCAGGCGCACGTTCAGCGTGCGCGGCACGCTGGCGAGAGCGCCGGGGAAGGCATCGACGGCAGGATCGGGGAGGACTTTGACTGTCGTCTCGATCTCCACCGTGAGGCGGTTCTGGATCGAGGCGGGGGAGGTCGAGACGGCAACCAGCGTCTGCGTAATCTGGGCGATGTTGGTCAGCGTGTCGATGGCCGCCATGGCCCAGCCGACGAACGGGATGTACCGCTTGAGCATCCCGTTGCGGACCACCCCCAGGAGGTAGGCCGCGATCTTCTCGAAGCCTGCCGAGAAGATCGTCTTCCCGATCGTGGAGAGCCCTTGCCAGTCGATCTTGCCGTTCACCGCCGACCCGACCCCGATGTAGGCGGCGTAGACGGCGCCCAGTGCCTTGAGCGCGTTGCCGACTTGCGGATCCTCGAAAAACTCCTTGAGCGGCTTGTGGGTCTGCAGCGCCACGCCGAACGGCAGGAGCAGCACGGGGATGGCCAGGTTCCCGATCAAGGTGCGGTAGCTGCCGTAGAGGTTCTGCGGCTGGTAGGGGTAGACGCCGGTGCCGAGGCCGAGGGCGTAGAGCCGCGCGGCCGCCGCCCCTTCCGGGAAGGTGATGTCGTGCTCGAGCGAGCCGGGGAGGAGGGGATTGGGGATGCCCAGGATCGTGTCGGGAGGACCGGGGCCGTCGAGCCAGCGGAGGTTCGGCAGCTCCTCGACGTAGACCGGCGCGCCGCTGCTGTCGTCCGGCTTCCACTTCGGCGTCTGCATGATGTTGCCGTCGGCGTCGAGGAACTGGATGTATACGCCGAGGAAGCGGAGGAAGTAGTTCTCGATGCGCACGTGCGCGCGCACGCCGGAGCCGGGCGTCTTCGGCTGCTCGACGAACGTCCGCAGCCCGTGCAGCCGCGTCGCCAGCTCCGGCTTGACGGTGACACTCTCGCCGGCGGTCTCGAGGCGCGCGACGGGCGCCGGCCCGTCGGGGAGGTCGCTGGTGATGACGCTCAGCCCCTGCTCCTGCGTCCAGGTCTTGCCGGAGAGGCGGAGGTCGTTCTTGGTGGTCAGCTGCAGGAGCTCCATCGGCCTGGCCGCGGCGCGGACCGTCCTCGGCGACGGCCGCTGGATGTAGTGCACGAGGTTGTCGCTGTCGACGAAGGGGATCAGTTGCGCCCAGCCGCGGTCTTCTCTCTCGGTCGGCGGCCCCTGGCTCTTCATCTCCAGCGCGAGGGCCAGGATCTGCTCGTACGTCTCGGGCGCCGTCTCCTCGTCCATGTGCTGCATCACCGTCGCGGCGACCGCGGGGTCGACGCTGAGGAGCTCGGGGTGATGGAAGAGGAAGGCCCTGGCGGTGCTCGGGTAGTCGATGTCCGCGGTGATGGTGGTGTCGGGGACGACCGGCGGCGGGTAGACGATCGCCGCGAGGTGGACGTACTCGGGACGCGAGCGGTCGCGCGCCACGCCGGCCACGTGGATGCGGCGCGCGGCATCGGCCGGCATCGGCACGGTGACCGTGGCGCGGGCGCCCGTCAGCGGGTACTCGTCGTTCTCGACGCAGAGCATGTAGTCGTGGTCCGGCAGCGCGTCGGAGAGGTCGATCCGGAAGAGGTACGTGGCGGTCGCGCTCATTGCGCGCCTCCCCGGAATTCCAGGCGCAGCCCGAGCGACGCAAGCCCGGGCAGAGCCGGCTCGCCGGGGCTCCCTCCCGCTCTCGCTTCCCCCGCCTTGCCCGGCTGGCCGCCGGTGCCGAGGTAAAGCTGGACGGAGGCCGGGAGGAACAAGCCGTCCTCATCGGAGGTCCCCGCGGTGGCCACCGTGAATGCGGGGCCTCCGTGGCTGCCGGCCCCCCCTCCGCCCGGTCCCCCCATGCCGCCGGAGCCTCCGCGGCCTCCGGTGGGGCCGTTCGCCTTCGCGCCGGCACCGCCGGCGCCGCCGAAGCCGCCGCGTCCTGCCGCGCTTCCCGCGCCACCGACGCCGCCGCGGATGCTGCTCTCCTCGACCACGAGACGGCCGCCGGCGATGAGCAGTCCGATCGAGGCGCCGCCCTGTTGCCCCGGCGGCCCGCCGGTCCCGCCGCCGCCTCCGGCACCGCCGGCGCCGCCGTCCCGGAATTCGCTGCCGGCGCCACCGCCACCGCCCCCGCCGTAGCCACCGTCCATGGCGAACCGGGCCTCCTGGGGCGTCCACTCGAACCGGAAGTCGATGGAGCCGTTCCGATTCGCCGGCGCGAGGCCCCCGCTCCCGCCCCGGCCGGTGCGGCCGTCCTCCCCGTTCCCGCCCAATGGGGCGCCGCCCGCGGCGGCCACGCCGCTGCTGCCGGGGGCGCCGGTGAATCCGGAGTGTCCCCGTGCGCCCCCCTCGCCCCCATCGGCAACTCCGTGCGGCGACCGGCCGGCATTCTGCCGGTTCCCTTCCCTGGCCGGATTGCCCCGCTCTCCGGTCGCGCCGTTGCCCAGCCCATCGTATCCATCTCCGCCGGCGCCTCCCGTGAGGCTCACCGCGCGGAGCACGAGGCCGGTGCTCCCGATCGATTCGAATGCGATCGAGCTCACGGTCGCGCCCTGCGCTTTCGGCTGGCCCGGTCCGGCGATGACCGCGAAGGAGTGGAAGACGGTCGGCGCGGCGATCTGCCGCGCCAGGACGGCGACCTTGTACCGCGCGCCGCGGATCAGCGAGACCCGGCGCGCATTCGGCTGCTCGCGCTCCTCGCAGCCGCCGTACAGCGAGATGCCGTCGGCCAGGACGAGCGTGTCCGCCTGCGGATACTCCCCGAACGCGACCAGCACCGCGCATCCCGCCCCTTTGCAGCTCGCGATGCCGGCGGCGATCGTCGCGCACGGCGCCGCGAGCGCCGCGCCGCACGCTTCGCCATCCTTTCCGCCGGGCGAGACGTACCGCACGCTGGTGAGGTCCGCCGTATCCCTGCTGCCGCAGAAGTACCGCGCCTCGGCGGACAGACCACACACAAGAAGACTGCAAACGAGGGCCAGGAATCGCGGCATGCGCCACCTCTCTCGCAGAAGGAGGACCGCTGCCGTGGTTTTCCCTACCCCCGGCGGAAAAGACCGGGCGCGCTTCGGCGCGCCCGGTCCCACTGCGATGGATTACTGCGACCGCGTCAGGCCGTTTTCGGCGGCTGCTGCGGCGGTGCCTGCGGCTGCGGTGCGGCGGCCGGCTTCACGCTGCGGCGGCCGTAGCGCGGCAACTGGCTCATACGCTCCACGTGCGGCAGCAGTTCCGGGTGTTCCCCGCGCTGCACGAGCTGGCGGCTGACGGCAGCGGCCTGCAGGGCCGCGAGACCGACGCGCTGGCGGCGCACCAGAATCGTCGCGTCGACGCCGCGGAGCAGCGCGCGAAGCTCGTTCTGGACCGCCGTCCAGGCCACGATCTCGTCCTCGGCCTGCCGCAGCTCATCCTGCGTATTGCCGATGAAGTTCTGCACCAGCTCCGAGGTGCCGACGGCGCTGAACGCCTCCCGTGCGAAGTCAGGGTTGAGTCGTGCCACCCGCTGAAAGTTCCGCGTACGGCGGTCCTTCGGCAACTGCACGAACTCCGGAATGCGCTGCTTGAGGCCGCGCAACAGTTCGAGTGCTTCCTCGGGCGTGAGCATCGGCAGTTCGGTCGCCGTGGCCGCGTCCGCGGTCGTCTTCTTGAGAGAGCTCTTGATGATAGACACGTTGTTTTCCTTCTTCATTCGTCATTCGAAAAGTTGTGAATCGACGCCCGCCTGGCCGCGCGACCGTCGATTCGGTCCATGGATGCCCGAGGTCCGGTGCCTCGGGGGGAAACCGGTCCCGCGTGATCGGCGCGGGTGCCGGTACGGTCGGCAAGTGCTGGAGGAGCTCAGCTCAGACTCCACGTGGAGGGCGACGGGCATGACTCAGCCGACTGTCGCGATCTCGCTTGCCTTCGGAGGGTCGGCGTATTTGACGGCCCTCACTGCTCTATAAAGTACGCCGCCGAGTCCGCCTTGTCAAGAGCTTCGTGCGAAAAATGTGTCGGCAGGCTTGGTTTGTGACACAAATAAAGCTCCGTGTCCCGGCTGGGACAGGACGTGTCGCAGGCAGTCCACGCCCGTGCGCGGCTGGGACACGGCGTGTCGCAGGCAGTTCACGCCCGTGGACCGGGCATGACACGATGTGGACCGGGGATGACACGACGTGTCGCGGGCAGTCCACGCCCGTGCACCGGCCGCGACATGACCTGTCGCGGGCAGTCCACGCCGTGCGCCGGCCGCGACACGACCTGTCGCGGGCAGTCCACGCCCGTGCGCCGGCTGCGACACGACCTGTCGCGGGCAGTCCACGCCCGTGCGCCGGCTGCGACACGGTCAGTCCCGTGCGGTTCCGTCGCCGCGCAGCGTCCATCCCGCCTGCGCGGCGAGAAACCGTCCCAGGCGCAGCACGGTACGGTCGTCGTTCATCTTGCGCAGCAGCGTGCGCTCTTTGCCTTCCGCCTGCGCGACGAGCGCGAAGTGATCGTCGCCGTCCGAGTCGCGGTGATGCTTCACCGCGAGCGAGTCGCGATCGAACGCCCTCTCCCGGCGCATGCCGAAAAAGGTCGTCCACGCGGTGAGGCTTCCACGGCCGGCCAGCCATCCCTGCCGCCGGAACGCTCCCGTGACCACCATGCCGCCGAATGAAAGCGCGGCCAGGGAGCAGAGCACGAGCGCGATGGCCGGCAGTTCGTCGAACCGGAGGATCGGCGCGACCGCCGCCGCGGCCAGGATCGCGCACAGCACGAGACAGCCGGGACTCTCCACCCCGCGCGGCTCGATGCGCGTGCGGTCGCCGTCGCGCACCGCGCGCCACCGCCGCGGCAGCTCGTTCTCCGGCGCGCGGCCTTCGAAGCGTGCCGCGATGCGCTGCTTCTCCTCGGGCGTGCCGTAGCGGGTGAGGACGACGTCGCGCTCCGCGAGCTCCGCGATCACCGATCCCTTGGGCGTGACGAAGACCGCGCGGATCGCGGAGACCGGCAGCGTGCGCTCGGTGCCGAGCCCCGCCACGCCGCGCCATACCCGCCACTCCGTGGGGCCGGTCTGGATCTCGTCGCGCCCCGCGAGCATGCGCAGCAGCGCGCCGGCCGCGGCCACGCCGCCGAACGTCCAGCCGGCGAGCCACAGGCCGACGAACGCCGCCACGAACCAGTTCATCGGCTGCGCGCCCGCGCCGTTTCGCAGCATCCACCACAGCGCGCGGGCGGCGAACACCTCACCCGCCGCCCAGCCGCAGAGCCAGACGGCGAGGAACAGCGCGAGCGGCACGCGCACGCATCCGCGCTCGCGCAGGACGAACGTTTCCGGGCCCGTGCTATGCACGAATTTACGCGGCTCCGATCTTCCGGTCGGACTCAGGACGATGGATGTAATCTTCGACGATCTGCGTTAATGTCAAATTCCGATCGACAAACCATGAGCTACCGCGACCATATCATCCGCGACCCGAGTATCTGCGGCGGGGAGCCGGTGATCCGCGGTACACGTGTGACCCTCCGGACCCTCCTGGCCAGTCTCGGGCATGACGTCGAACATGCGCGCGTGCGCCGGCCGGCGTAACTTCCATCCGAGCAATCTTCGGCTTCGCGGTTGCATACCTCATGAAGTCGTAGCCTGAGATTCGCTCCCCTCCGTTCACGCCGCAACTAGCTAGAGGAATGACTTCATGCTGAGGAAAGCTCTCCTTCGGACCGCCATTGCCACGTTCCTGCTCGCCTCCGCCATCCAGGCCCAGACCCTCGACCAGACCCTGAGCGGCTGCAACGGCGCGGCGCCGCTGCAAACCATCACGGCCACCCCCTCCGATTACCGCTCGAAGATCGCGGGGCTGATCCCGGGCGACCGCCTCCTCCTCGCCGCCGGCACCTACACCCAGGGCCTTCCGCTCTGGAACAAGCACGGCCAGGCCGGCAAGTGCATCGTCGTCGAGGGTCCGGCGACCGGCTCGCCCGCCCTCTTCACGGGGGTCTCCGGTGCGAACATCATCAGCCTCAAGGACTCGAGCTACATCGCCCTGCGCAACCTGTCGCTCAATGGGCAGGGGACGGGGAGCGACGGCGTCAAGGCCGAGGCCACCAGCGTGTCCGTGCACCACATCCTGATCGACGGCCTGAGCCTCACGAACTTCAACTTGAACCAGAACCAGCAGATCGTCGGCATCAGCACCAAATGCCCGGCCTGGAACTGGGTCGTCCGCCGCACCACGATCACCAACGCGGGCACGGGGATGTACTTCGGCGACTCCTCCGGCGGCTACGAGCTCTCCAATTCGCTCATCGAGCACAACCTCGTGCACACCACGCTGGGCTACAACGCCCAGTTCAAGCACCAGCTCAGCCGCAGCACTGCGGTCGGCGCCCCGTCGTCGGGCACGGTGATCATCCGCCACAATGTCTTCAGCAAGGAGACCGGCTCGAGCACCGGGGTGAACGACGTGCGGCCGAACCTCCTCGTCGGCCACTGGCCGCTCTCGGGCGCGGGCTCCACGGACATCTACCAGATCTACGGGAACCTCTTCTACCTGAACCCGACCGACGCACTCTTTCAGGGGGAAGGAAACATCGCCCTCCACGACAACCTGTTCGTGAGCCGCACGGGCACGGCGGTGCGGATCCGGCCGCACAACAGCGTGCCGAGGCGGATCGAGGCGTTCAACAACACCGTGGTTGCCAGCACCAACGGCATCTACATCACGGGCGCCGACACCGCCTACACGCAGCGTGTGGTCGGCAACGCCGTCTTCGCCGGCACGCCGCTGACCGGCGGCCAGCAGAGCAGCAACGTGACCGGCACCTCCGCCCAGGCCGCGACGTACCTCAACAACCCGACGGCGGCGCTGGGATCGGGCCTCGACCTCTACCCGAAGAGCGGCCAGCTCCAGGGCACCGCGATCAATCACTCCGTCTTCGCCGGCCTCCTGGACTACGACCGCGATTTCAACAGCCGTTCGCGGATCTCGACGTATCGCGGCGCGTACTCGGGCGATGGCGTGAACCCGGGCTGGACGCCGGCACTGGCGATCAAGCCGGTGCCGCCTGCGGGCGGCGTGCTGCAGAACGGCGTGCCGGTGACGGGGCTCGCGGGAGCGCAGGGGAGCCAGCAGTTCTGGACGATGAGCGTGCCGTCGGGAGCGACGAACCTGCAGTTCCAGACTTCGGGCGGTACCGGGAACGCCAACCTGTACGTGCGGTACGGCTCGGCCCCGAACCTGACGACCTGGGACTGCCGGCCGCTGCTGAGCGGCAACAGCGAGACGTGCTCCTTCGCCTCGCCGTCGGCGGGCAGCTGGCACGTGATGCTGGACGCCGCCACCGCGTATTCGGGCGTGACGCTCACCGGCAGCTATTCGACCTGCAATTCGATCTCGGACGTGGAGCCGAACAACAGCATGTCCGCGCCGCAGGTGATCTCCGGGAGCTGCAACCAGATCTCGGGAACGTTCCTGAACGACGCGTCGACGCAACAGCACGACTACTTCCGCGTGAGCCTCCCCGCGGGCGCCACGGTGACCGCGCTGCTCAACGGCCTCACGGTGGATTACGACCTCGAGATCTACGACGCGGCCGGGAACTATGTGGCGTGGTCGTACAACGGCGGCGCGACCCCCGACCAGGCCTCCTGGACCAACACCACCGCCTCGGCGATGAACGTCTACGTCCTCGTCTACCGCGCCTCGTCCACCCGCACGACGTATCAGTTGAGGGTCAGCTATTGAGCTGACCCTCAGGTGTTATAGTCGACCCATGTCCAGCGCGCCCGTTCTTGTGCAGGATCGGTCGCATGACCCCGGCCAGCGGGTGATTCTCGGCGGCATGCGCAAGAAGTTGCTCTTCCGTCTTCTCGAGGTTACGCTGGCGAGGCGGTCCGGAAGCTGCGGGCCGCGCTGAGGCAATGACCATCCCGTCATGAAACGAGCCCGCACCCGAGACGCGGAGCCGCGTGTTTCGCGGCTGCACCGGCCGGAGGAGATGCCGCTCGAGGAGTGGCAGCGGCGGCTGCGGAAACAGTACGCGACCGAGCAGCCGTTCCGCCTCGAGAACATCGGCGAGCATCCGATCTTCTCCGATTACCGGGTGACGAATCCGGCGCGCGGCAGCGTGCATCGCGTGGCCATCCGCGGCGCCGAGCCGGGGCGAAACTACTGTTCCTGCGCCGATTTCCGGACCAACCACCTCGGCACGTGCAAGCACATCGAGTTCACGCTGGCGACGCTCCTGGCGCGGCGCGGGGCGAAACGGGCCTTTCTCGCGGGCTACGAGCCGCCGTACAGCAGCATCAGCGTCGAGTACGGCCCGCGGCGCCATGTCTTGTTTCGCGCGGGCGGCGACTGTCCGAAGGCGTTGCGCCGCCTGGCGGCGCGCCACTTCGACGAGGCCGGCCGGCTGACGGCGGACGGGTTCGCGCGGTTCGACCGCTTTGTCAGCGCCGCGAAAGAGCTCGATCCCGAACTGCGCATCTACGACGACGTGCTCCCCTTCGTCACCGAAGTGCGGGATGCCGCGCGGCGCGCGGAAGCGGTCGCCGAGGCGTTTCCGGACGGGATGCGCAGCCGCCGTTTCGACCGGCTGCTCGCCGTGCCTCTCTACGACTATCAGAAGGAAGGGGCGCTGTTCGCGGCGCGCGCCGGCCGTTCGCTGATCGGCGACGAGATGGGACTCGGCAAGACCATCCAGGCCATCGCCGCGGCCGAGATCATGGCCGGCTTTCTCGGGATCGAGCGCGTGCTCGTCGTCTGCCCGACGTCGCTCAAGCATCAATGGCAGCGCGAGATCGAGTCATTCTCGAAACGCCCGGCCCGGGTGATCGAAGGGCTGCGCCCCGCGCGCGCCGCGGCCTACGGCACGGACGAGTTTTTCAAGGTCACGAACTACGACACGGTCCACACCGACCTCGATCTCATCGCCCGCTGGTCTCCCGACCTGGTCATCCTCGACGAGGCGCAGCGGATCAAGAACTGGTCGACGCGGACCGCGCGCAGCGTGAAGCAGATCGCGTCGCCCTACGCGATCGTGCTCACCGGAACGCCCCTGGAGAACCGGATCGAGGAGCTGGTGTCCATCGTCGAGTTCATCGATCCCTTCCGCCTCGGTCCGACGTTCCGCCTGCTCGACGCGCATCAGATGCGCGACGAGAACGGCCGCGTGGTCGGCTATCGCGACCTCGACCGCCTCTCCGCGACGCTCGCACCCATCGTCATCCGGCGGCGCAAACGGGAGGTGCTGGCCCAGCTCCCGGAGCGGCTGGAGAAGACGTTCTTCGTGCCCATGACGCGCGAGCAGCTCGTGCATCACCGCGAGAACGAGGAGATCGTGGCCCGCATCGCGGCGAAGTGGCGCAGGTCCCGCCACCTGTCGGAGCGCGATCAGCGCCGGCTGATGATCGCGCTGCAGCGGATGCGCATGTCGTGCGACAGCTCGTATCTGCTCGATGAGCGATCGGATCACGGCACCAAGGCCGGCGAGATCCTCACCCTCCTCGGCGAGATCTTCGAGGAGCCTGGGACGAAGGTGGTCATCTTCAGTCAATGGCTGCGCATGCACGAGATCCTCGCTGCACGGATCGCCGCCGCCGGCTGGGGACACGTCCTCTTCCACGGCGGCATCGACAGCCGCGCGCGGGCAAAGCTCGTCGACCGCTTTCGCGACGATCCCGAGTGCCGGATCTTTCTTGCCACCGATGCCGGCGGGGTCGGGCTCAACCTGCAGCATGCCAGCGTGGTCATCAACGTCGATCTGCCGTGGAACCCGGCCGTGCTGGAGCAGCGCATCGGACGCGTGCACCGGATCGGGCAGCGCGCCCCGGTGCGCGTCGTCAACTTCGTGGCCGAGGGAACGATCGAGCAGGGAATGCTGTCCGTGTTGCGCTTCAAGAAGTCGCTCTTCGCCGGAGTGCTCGACGGCGGAGAGAAGGAAGTGTTTCTCGGCAAAGGGCGTCTTGACCGCTTCATGGAGAGCATCGAGCGAGTCACGGCGGAGATTCAGCCGGTGCCGCCGGAGCCCGTCGTTCCGGCAGCCGGTGCGCCGACGCTCGAGGAGCCGCTCACGCGGCTCCTCGAGAGCGGAGTCGGCTTCCTCCGTCAGCTCGAGGCCGCGCTCCCGGCGGAGACCGGCGGCAAGCCGGCGGTGCGCAGGATCGAGGCACGACAGGACGCCGACGGCTCGACGTTCCTCGCGGTGCCGATGCCGAGCCGCGAGGCGGTGGCGCGTTTCACCGACGGCCTGGCGGCGCTGCTGCGGAGCATGCTGCCATGAGGCGTCAACGCGGCCGC
Organism: Thermoanaerobaculia bacterium; assembly: GCA_035627015.1. GTDB lineage: Bacteria > Acidobacteriota > Thermoanaerobaculia > Gp7-AA8 > Gp7-AA8 > QHVT01. The sequence goes on from DASPMO010000094.1 coordinate 53,626, forward strand.
TTCTGAAGCAGCTTCTCGAGAGCGTCGTGGATTTCCGGCATTTCCAGGACGGCCGAGAACTCCCGCACCCAGCGCCGAATCCGCTCGACATCGAGATCCGGATGCGCCTGAATGATGTTCTCGATATCCATGATGTCGCGCCCGCGTCCGGCGATGGCTTTCATGACGATGATGTCCTCGGGCGAGGCAACGCGAATGCTGACTCCGCGGCTCACGTCAATCATCGATGAGCGGTCGACGACTTCGTACTCGAAAGGCAGCGCGCCGAGCGACAGATCGATATCGATCCCCCCATCCGCAAAGCGCAGCAAAAGCATGCGCGTGTTCCGAGCGAAGTCCACTGCATCCGCAATCCTCGGCTGAAATCCATACGGCGCCCCGCTTTCGATGAGCGCCTCCGCCTCTGCGTCCATCACGACGGCGTCGATGTCCTTGGTCAGGCGAGGCTTGCCCAGGAGCGAGGCAGCCACCCCTCCGATGATCGCCGCGCGGATGCCGGCGGCATCGAACCACCGCATCATCGCTTCCAGCGGTCTCAGAAGGCGTACGAGCTCGCTCCCCATCAGCGATCGAGCATCAACGACTGGAGTCGCGCCCATCGTGCGCGTGCGATGGCATCTTCACTCTCGAGCTGCGAAAGATCGAAGAGGTCGGCGGATGCCATCAGAAAGGCCAGCGCCTTGAACTTCTCCGCGTGTGACGCCTTGCGAAGCTCGTCACGCTCCCGCTCCTCCAAGGCTCTCCATCCTGCCATCCAGGATCGCGCGTCCGAGGCCGTCATCCGCCTGCTCACGCAGCCATTCTAGCGGCGTGGCGGCCTGGGAGAGACGACTCGGTCGCTCAGCGGCCTCTCGCCGAGGCGATCTTCTCGTCGTACGATCGCTTCCTCGGCAGCGGTGATCGAAGTACGTGCGGTCGCGAGACAGACGCTTCAGGCGACAGGCGTGCGTAAAGGCTAAGCAGACCACACTGACTTCGCCAACGGATGCGGACCGCCGGCGTCCTCGCCGGCTGTCGTGGCGGCGTCCCGCGCCGCCACTCCCCGCCCAGGGCGCAGGCGCGGGACGCCTGCGCGACAGCC
>DASPMO010000095.1:0-7489 GCA_035627015.1 Thermoanaerobaculia bacterium
CCGCATGACGGGCGCGATTCTAAGCCGGGACGACCGGGAGCTGATGCGGCGCCTGTCCCTCGTCCTGGCGTTCGTCTTCGTCTTCACGGCCGCCTTCAGCCATCTCGTCCGCGTCTACTCGCAGAAGTTCCACGACCGCACGGCCACCGCGCGCTGGATCTGGGCGCAGCACAACATGAGCGCGAACGAGCCGCTGGCGTTCTTCGCCGCGCGCGAGATCACGCTGCCGCCCAACCGCGTCTACACGCGCCTCAAGCTCCTCGGCGATCCGGAGTACACGCTCTACGTGAACGGCAACGAGGTGGCGGGGCGGCGGGTCGGGGAGGACCGCGCCCTCGACTACTACGACCTCTCGCCGCTCGTGCAGACGGGACGCAACCGCATCGTCGTGGCCGTGCGCGCGCCGCAGGGGGCGGGCGGGCTGCTGGCCGCGATCGACATCGCCCCGGAGACGGAGAACTGGGTGGTCACGGACGGGCAGTGGAAGATCTACAGGCAGTGGGATCCGCTCATCCTGCAGTTCGACATCGCCGGCCAATGGGAGCGTCCGGCGATCGTCGGCGAGCCGCCCATCGGCCGCTGGAACTACCAGCAGATCGCCAGGCGCGAGGCCGGCCTGCCGCCGGCGCAGCTCCTGCCGCCGAAGGAAGGCTTCGGGCTGATGGCGCTCCTGCCGAAGATCCGCACGCAGGCAGGGATCGCCGTGGCCACGGCCGAGAAGGCGCGCGCCAACGCGTTCGACTTCGGCTTCACGCAGGGGCGGGTGCGGCTCACGACCGCCAGGACCAGCGCCTTCAGCCGCCTCGTGCACGTCCGCTTCGCCAACCAGAGCTACGAGCTCGGCTTCATTGAGTGGAACCTCCGCCCGATCGTCTTCGCGCCGGGCGAGACCTCCGTCACCACGCCGGAAGTGCATCACTTCCGCTACGTGATGGCGTTCGGGAGCGATGTGCGGGCGGAGGTGCTCGTCGATGCGGCGAAGCGGTGAGCGCTTGGGTTGCGGTTGCGGGTTGTCGGTTTTCCACCGCCCGCGCATCCGTTGCTCGTTCACGCATCGCAAATTCGCAGACCAGCATCGCGATCTCATTATGCCCGCGTACGCCGCGCAGCGAAATCGTGACCCGAGGAGCCGGATGCGGTAGTCTGCGGGCGGCTCGTTCTTGTGCCTAAGAACGCCTCAACGGCATCCTAGATATGGTGTGCTATGAGAAAAAGCATGGAGAAGGAAACTCTAGCTTTGTTGGATGCTGCACTCGAAGCGGTGCGAGGAGACTTGATGCCGCGTGTGGAGGAACTCGCTCAGAAGAGCTCAGCCGGTACCCTCACGCCTGACGAGCAGGGCGAGTACGCCGAGATCGTCCGACTGAACGACACGCTTAGCGTGCTCAAACTGCAGGCGGAAGAATTGTCGGCGGTACGCGCCGCGTCGTGAGGCGGTCGAACGAGACACGCGAGTTTGTCCGACGGCGTGCTCACGACGCTTGCGAATACTGTGGTCTTCCGCAGCACGCGTCCGTCCTTCCTCACCAGATCGATCACATTGTCGGTCGGCAACATCGCGGCACGGACGACCTTGAGAACCTCTGCCTATGCTGTATCCGTTGCAACCTTAAAAAAGGGCCGAACATCGCATCTATCGATCCGATGACTCGCCTCGTCTCGGCGCTATACCACCCGCGGTATCACGTCTGGAGCGAACACTTTGCAGTCGTGGAAGCCATGATCATCGGATTGACCGCGGAGGGGCGCACCACTGTCGAGCTGATGGACATGAACAATGAAGAGCGTGTTCGGTTACGTAGCGCGTTACTTCGGCGGGGCTGGCACCCATAATTCAAGTGTTGGCGGCCGCTATGGCGCGATGGCTGCCCAGGAACCCGGTTGCTGGTGTCGGTTTTCGCCGCCCGCGCACCCGCTCAGGCGCAGCATGAATGAGCAACGGGTGTGCGGGCGGTGGAAAACCAGCAACACGCGCCGAAGGCGCGTCAGTAAATGACCTTGCGCACGAAGTAGTCCTGCTGCGAGATGGTCCGCTTGTCGAGCGCCTCGGCGTCGGCGCGGGTCATCTGGAAGCGTCCCGCGGAGCCGCCGGTGGTGGTGCCCATGAACAGCTCCACCATGTCGATGCGCGCGCCGTCGACGCCGGCGTTGCGCACCATGAGGAACGACGTCGCGGAGATGGCGTTGAAGACGCGGTCCTCGGTGTCGACGGTCAGCTGGGCCCGGAGGCTGTGCGCGCCGGTGGGGCTGATCTTCTTCTCGAAGATGCCCACGTTCTCGAATGCGCGGTCGAACTTATCGATCACTTCCTGCGAGATCGCACCCGGGCCGGTCACGATCGGGGCCACGGTGGTGGTGGCCGGAGCGGGTGCCGGCGCCGGCTGCGGCTGGTTGCGGCGCAGCTTGACGCTCTCGCCGAGGCTCGGCCCCGTCTGGCGCGGCTGCGCGGCGGTCGCGGCCGGGTTCAGGTCGATGACGTTCGCGTTGGCCATGCCGATCTTCGTCAGCTGCTCGGAAGCGGCCACGTCGATGAACGACGGATCGAGCTGCAGCGACTGCCCGTTCTCGAGCTGCACGATGGCCTTCCCCTTGACCATCGTCCATTTCGCCTTGGCCTGATAGCGCGTGCCGTCCTTCAGCACGACGATGTACTTCGCGAAGGCGGGGAGGGCCACCAGGAGGGCCAGGGCGAACAGGGCGGTCTTTCTCATCAGGGGTCTCCGGAATCTGCGCATCGAGCGCTCGATTATACTGACCAGCTGCTAAGCGTCGTTCAACGGAGAACATTTCAATGCTTGTCGTCATGGAGGCCGCTGCCCGGCCGGAGCAGATCGAAGCCGTCGTTCGCCACATCGAGCGCATGGGCTTCCGCGCCCATCCCATCCCGGGCGCCACGCGCACGGCCATCGGAGTGACCGGCCACGGCGGCAAGGCCAATCCGCAGATCCTCGAGAACTTCCCGGGCGTCAAGGAAGTCATCCCCGTCTCTCATGCCTACAAGCTGGTCAGCCGCGAGGCGAAGCCGGACGACTCGATCGTCAACATCAGCGGCGTGGAGGTCGGCGGCACGAACATCGTCGTGATCGGCGGCCCGTGCGCAGTCGAGTCGCTCGACCAGACCCGCGCCATCGCCGAGGGGGTCAAGCGCGCCGGCGCGCAGCTCTTCCGCGGCGGCGCGTACAAGCCGCGCACCTCGCCCTACTCGTTCCAGGGGCTGGGGGAGCAGGCGCTGGAGATCCTGGCCCGCGTGCGCGAGGAGTTCGACCTGCCGATCGTCACCGAGGCGGTCGACCACGAGTCGCTGCAGCTCGTCGAGCAGTACGCCGACTGCATCCAGATCGGCGCCCGCAACATGCAGAACTTCTCGCTCCTCAAGGGCGCGGGCCGCGCGCGGAAGCCGGTCCTGCTGAAGCGCGGCATGTCCGCCACGCTCGAGGAGCTGCTCCTGTCGGCCGAGTATCTGATGTCCGAGGGGAACTACAACGTCATCCTGTGCGAGCGCGGCGTGCGCACGTTCGCCGATCACACGCGCAACACGCTCGACCTCTCCGTCGTCCCGGCCATCAAGCGCATCAGCCATCTCCCCATCCTCGTCGACCCGAGCCACGGCACCGGCAAGCGGAACAAAGTCCTGCCGATGTCGCGCGCGGCCATCGCCGCGGGCGCGGACGGCGTGATCATCGAGGTGCACCACAAGCCGGAGGAGGCACTCTCCGACGGCCCGCAGGCGCTGGTGCCGGAGGCCTTCGAGCAGGTCGTGCGGCAGGTGGACGCGATCGCGCAGGTGCTGGGACGGAAAGTCCAGCCGGCGCTTGTCGCGCGCTGATCTGGAGTGCGGCGACGCCAGTCGCCGCTCTCCATGGCGGCAGCACCAGCTGCCGCCGGCCGCAGCTTGCGCTGCGGCCATTGAAAGCGGCAGCTGGCGCTGCCGCACTCCATAGATCAGCCGATGACCGTCACCATGCGCAGCAACGGCTCCGCGTAGCGCGCATCCCCTTCGATGACCGCCTGCGGATCGATCTGCTGCTTCGTGAAGACCCGCCACGCGACCGCCGGATCGATCTCGATCGCCGTGACGGGATCGCCGGCGCGTCCCTCGTGCAGTGTCCAGCCGCCGTCGCGCACGAGCGACCAGTCGTTGAACACGATCGCCGTGCCGTCGGGCGCGTCGACGTCGCGATAGGTGAAGGGGAGGGCGCGGACGAACGTCGCCAGCACCGGCCCGAGGTACGGCTCGTGCAGCGGCGCACGCCCCACCGCGTCGCGGATCTGCTGCTGGTGATGCCAGCGCTCCGTCAGCTCGCGGGCCACGTCGAACCAGACCGGCGACTCCTCTTCGCCCGCCCACGTCACGCCCCACTGCGCCTTCGCGAACGGGTCGAGCGAGGCGAGGTACTCCGCGTTCTCGCGTCCGTAGCGGTCCAGCATCTCGATCAGGATGCGCGGACTGAGGCGCCCGGCGGCCGACACCCACTCCCGGTTGGCAGCGTTTGGATCGAACGGACGCGGATCGAACGGGCCCGACATCGTGTGCCCGTCCCGCTGCATCGACAGGCGGCGGATGGCCGTATCGAGCAGATGCGCGGCGACGTCCTTCACCGTCCACGCGCCGGCCACCGTCGGCGCGCTCCACTCCGCGGCGCTCAGCGAGCGCAGCAACGCCATCAGCTCTTCGTGAAGCGGCGCGAAAAGGTGTTCCGTACGAATCGGCTCCGGCATTCTCATTGATAGACTCCGCCCCTCAATTATGCGACGCACGAAGATCCTCGCGACCCTCGGCCCGGCGAGCAGCAGCGAGGAGGTGATCCATCGTCTGCTCACCTCGGGCGTGGACGCCTTTCGCCTCAACTTCTCGCACGGCAAGCACGAAGAGCACACGCGCGTCATCGCCATCATCCGCGACGTGGCCACGGAGCTCGGCCGCTACATCCCCATCGTCGGCGACATCCAGGGACCGAAGCTGCGCATCGGCGACGTCGAAGGGGTGCACTACCTCGAGACCGGCCAGCCCTTCGTCATCTCCACCGTCAAGCAGCTCGGCAACGCCAAACAGGTCTCCACCCCCTTCACGCCGCTGCCGCAGGAAGTGCAGATCGGCCACCGCATCCTCATCAACGACGGCCTCGTGGAGCTGGTCGTCACCGCCGTCGACGAGACCCGCGTCTCCACGCGCGTCATCCACGGCGGGCCGATCTCGTCGAAGAAGGGGATGAACTTCCCCGACTCGGAGCTGACCATCCCGGCCATCACCGAGAAGGACCGCGCCGATGTGAAGTTCGCCGTCGAGCAGCGGCTCGACTACGTGGCCGCGTCGTTCATCCGCCGCAAGAGCGACATCGTCGGCCTGCGCGAGCTGCTGCACGAGCACGGCGGCGGCGAGCTGCACGTCATCGCCAAGCTGGAGAAGCCGCAGGCCATCGACAACCTCGACGAGATCCTGGAGGTCAGCGACGGCGTGATGGTGGCCCGCGGCGACCTCGGCGTGGAACTGCCGCCGGAAGCGGTGCCGATCGTCCAGAAGAAGATCCTGGCGCGGGCCAGCGCCTGGGGACGCTTCGCCATCACCGCCACCCAGATGCTGGAATCGATGACCACCAACTCCCGCCCCACCCGGGCGGAGGCGTCGGACGTGGCGAACGCGATCTTCGACGGCTCGGACACGGTCATGCTCTCGGCGGAGACGGCGTCGGGCAAGTACCCGGTGGAGACGGTGCAGATGATGTCGCGCATCATCTTCGCGGCCGAGTCGAGCCGGCATGTGGACGTGCCGTGGACGCGCGAGCCGTTCCGCAAGATCTCGGAGGCGGACGAGTTCACGGATGCGCTCGCCGGGGCGGCCAACTACGCCGCGGAACAGCTCGACGCGAAGTATCTGGTGGTCTTCACCCAGACCGGCTTCGCGGCCCGGCTGATGTCGAAGTTCCGCCCGAAGGTGCCGATCATCGCCCTGACCCCCTCGGTCTGGGTGGCCCGGCGGATGAATCTCCTCTGGGGCGTGCAGCCGTTCGTGATGCGCGAGGCGGGGGAGTTCCACGAGCAGATCGTCGACCGCGTCGACGATTTCCTGCTCTCGAAGGACATCGTCCGCGGCGGCGATCGCCTGGTGATTCTCATGGGCTCGCCGATCTATCAGAGGGCCAAAACGAACCTGCTCCGGGTGCACCGGGTGGTGGCGTAACGGTTACGCCTACCCCCTTCCCCCCGGTCCGGGTGTAACATCCGCATACAATTCCGACCGGCAGGTTGTGGGCTGCCGGTGCCTCGACGGGAATGAGAGGTGGCCGGGGGCGGCGTTTTTCCAGCAGGGACTTCGACTACGAAGGAGGGGTATATGCGCCGGTTTCGAGCAATCGCCATCGCGGCAGTGGTCGTCTTTGCCGCCGCGCCGGCACGATCTGAAGCGCCCCTGCCGGCGGCGCTGCAGGTCCTCGGTACCGTCACCGACGCGGCCCGCCCCGTCTCCAACGCCCTGGTCATCGCCCTCAACCTGCAGGACCTCAAATCCGTCCAGACCTACACCACCAGCGACGGCACGTTCAGCCTCCCGTCGCTGCGCCGCGGCATCTACAAGATCATCGCCGTCAAGCAAGGCTTCATCCCCGCCATCACCACCGTCATCCCGACGCGCGCCAGCCACCGCGTGGCGCTCCGCCTCGATGAAGAGAAGAAAGCGAAGCGCGGCTCGAGCCAGGAGATCTGGGAGCTGCGCGGCTCGCTGCCGCCCGACGTCCTCCGCGACCTCGAGGCCATGCTCGAGCCGACCGAGCTCGTGTCGTACGAGATCCCGCGCTTCAAGGGCGAGCTGGCCACCATCACCGGCGTCACCAACCAGGCCTCGAACACGGCCTACGCCCACACCGCCCTCGGCGTGCAGACGCGCCTGGGCGACTCGTGGCAGGTCGGCCTCCGCGGCAACCTGCAGCGCTTCGAAGACCCGAACGACGACGTGCGCTTCGGCGACGCGCTGGCCGAGTCGAGCGTGATGTCGATGGAGCTCCGCTCCACCGACGACCAGTCGTACAAGATCGCCTCCACCAAGAGCTCGTGGGCGTACGCCGACGCGCCGGAGGGCGACCGCCAGGCCGACGTCCGCGCGCACAACTTCGAATGGCGCAACGGGCCGGCCCGCGTGCAGGTGCGCTATCTCGAGCAGGACAACCTCTTCGGCGACGCCAACCACTCGAACCTCATCGAAGTCGCCGGCGCCGTGCCGGTGGTGCAGACCCGCCGCAACGACCTCGGCGTGGCGCTGCGCATGAAGCAGGAGTCGATCCGCGGCTCGGCGGACATCTTCCGCACCGCCGACGTGGCCGCGAACGGCAGCGTGGCCCTCATCCCCTCGCTCATCGTCCACTACGGCCTCGACAGCCGCATCGGCATGCACGGCCAGCAGGGCGCGCCGCGCGCGGGCGCGGAATGGAAGCTCACCAGGCACACCTCGATCGTCGGCTCGGCGATGGTGAAGGTGTTCGACCGCCAGAACGACACG
>DASPMO010000096.1:0-12115 GCA_035627015.1 Thermoanaerobaculia bacterium
CCTCGGTCCAGGTCTGCAGCGTGAGCGTGACCGGACCGTTGCCGTCCGCGGTGTAGTAGACGTAGCTGTTGGTCGGGCTGGACGTCAGCACGCCGTTGGTGATGCTCCACGAGTAGCGGTCCCAGTTGGTCATCTCGGTCCAGGCGATGCCGGGGCCGGTGGGACAGACGTCGGCGGCCTCGAACTGGATCACCGGGGGCGTGGTCTCGCGCAGCGGCTGCGAGGCGGAGGTCGTGGCGGTGCAGCCGTCCACGGTCCAGGTCTGCAGCGTGAGCGTGACCGGACCGTTGCCGTTCGCCGAGTAGTAGACGTAGCTGTTGTTCGGGTTGGAGTCGATGATGCCGTTGGTGATGCTCCACGAGTAGGCGGACCAGTTCGTCATGTCGGTCCAGGCGATGCCGGGACCGGCCGGGCAGACGTCGGCGGCCTCGAACTGGATCACCGGCGGGGCGGTCTCGCGCAGCGGCAGCGTGCCGGTGCTGACGATCGGGCAGCCGTCGGGATTGCCGAGCGCCACCGACAACTGCACCGGTCCGGAGCCGTTGGCGGTGAAGTAGACGTAGGAGTTGTTCGGGCTGCTGTTGAGCACCCCGTTCTCGATCGACCACGAGTAGCTGCTGTACCCCATCGGGACGTACGCCGTGCCCGGACCGTTGGGGCAGACGTCCGCGGATTCGAACTCGATGGGCGGCGGGGTGCCCGCGCTGCTGCCGATGGGGACGACCACGCTGGCGCGGCCCAGGCAGTCGGCGCTGGAGAACGCCTCGACGGTGATCTCCACGCCGCTCGCCGACGTCGGCTGGATGGTGACGGACGAGCCGTCGTTCGTGACGATGTAGCCGTTGCGCACGGACCAGTAGATGCCGCCCGTGCCGGTGAACTGCGAGGCGTTGGCGAGCGTGGCCTCGATCGTGGAGCTCACGCCGCAGTGCTGCGCCGGCGTGGTGGTGATGACGGGCACGGCCGGCGCCACGTACGGAATGGTGGCGGAGCTGGTGACCGCGCAGCCGTTGAGCGTGACCGCGTCGACCGTGACCACGGTCGGTGCGGCGCCCGTGTTGCTGATCTCGATGAAGTTGCCGTTGTGCGCGGTGATGGTGCCGTTGGCAACGGAGAAGACGAGCGAGGAGAACTGCTCGGGATTCATGACCTGCGCCATGAGCCACTGGCCGGTGTTGCAGAAGCTCGGCGTGGTGGCGAGCTGCGGCACGGCGGCGGTCTGGATCGGCGCCTGCGCGCTGGCCGGGGCGGTCGGGCAGCCGCTGGGGCTGGTGACGGTGGCGGTGAGCGTCGGCGCGACGCCGGACGTGGAGTGGAAGCTCACGGTCGGGCCGTCGGCGGGACCGTCGATGACGCCGTCCTGGATGGTCCAGGCGACGGTGGCGTAGTTGGCCGCGTTGTCGATGCTGGCCGTCGACGGCCCGCCGCAGTACGGCTGGTCGAAGCGGATGCCGGGGGTCATCTCCGGGGCGGTGTCGATCACGATGGCCTCAACCGCGTCGCACGCGGTCGGGCTGAAGACGCGCGCGCGCAGGCGGATGCTGCCGCCGCCGTCGGGCTGCACGGTGACCTCGCGGCCGTTCATGGCCACGATCGTGCCGCCGTCGAGCATGATCCAGTCATAGGAGTAGCCGGGACCGGCATCGGGGACGCTGGCCGTGAACGGCGTGGTGGGGCACACCAAGGCCGGCGCGGAGATCGTGCCGTCCGGCAAGCCGACCGGGATGGCGATGCTCTCGCTGCGCTCGCAGCCGGAGGCGGTCTTGGCGTAGACGGTGGCGGTGACCGTCGAGCCCGGGCCCGCCTGCAGCGTCACGCTGCCGGGGCTGCTGCCGGTCTGGGAGGCGTTCTGCGTCTCCCAGCGGTATTCGGTGAACTCCGCGGCGTTGGCCACGCTGACCCTCACCGTGCTGGAGGGACAGACGAAGGGCTTGCTGGCCACGAGCTGCGGCACGGCCGCGGTGCCCACCGGCATGGTGCGCGTGGCGGTGGCGGTGCAGCCGTCGGGAGTGGTGCTGGTGATGGTGAGCGTGACCGGCCCCGTGCCGTCGGGCACGTAGCGGACCTCCGCTCCCGTGACCCTGCCGAGGATGGTCGCGTTCTCGGCGGTCCAGAGGTGCGAGCCGCCCCACGGACCATAGGCGTAGGCCCTGCCGATCTCCGTGGGACAGGTCGGACTGTCGAAGGTCTCGATGGTGATGGGCGACGCGACGATGGGGATGTCGAGATGCCCGGTGCCGTTGCAGCCGCCGGGATTGGAGACGACGACGTCCAGGCCGACCGCGCCGCTGCCGGAGGCGATGAACTGCACGTTGCTGCCGGAGGTGGAGCCGACGAAGGTGCCGTTGGTGATGCTCCACTGATAGGTGGACTGGGAGTCGCCGTACATCACCGTGGCCCCGGAGCGGCCGTAGGGGCAGACGGTGGGGTTGGAGTGGATGTCCGCCGTCTGGGCGCCGGTGATGACGGCGGTATGCGTCTTCGTCCCCGAGCAGCCGTTGCCGGTGACCGAGAGGGTGATCTCGACGGTGCCGCCCGGTCCGGCGGTGTAGTACATCGTCTCCGCGTTGGCGCCGGAGATGATCGTGCCGCCGGTCACGGTCCAGTGGTAGGTGCTCCAGACGTAGCCGGGATTGGGGCCGTAGCGCGAGTGCGCCCATCCCTGTCCGTTGGGGCAGACCTGCGGGGTGAAGTCGAATTCGCCGGGGGCTTCACAGGCTCCCTGGGCATGGACGTTCGCAAATGCGCAGACCAATAGAGCAAAGGCCAGCGCCAGACGCGCAAAGGGGACTTTGTGCATGGAGCTCTCTCTCGAGTTGAAGTTGTCCGGAAAAGGGGGAGCGAATCGGGAGAACGGTAGTCGAAACCGGACAGCGGACGCAAGGGTGGAAATCTGGAGTGTGGCGGCGCCAGCCGGCGCTTTTGGGCAGGAGGCGCCAGCCTCCGCCCCGGCCGGGGTTGGGCCTCGGGCGGTTGCTGGTTGCTGGTTGCTGGTTCGTGGCGGTTGGCTGGGTTGCAGCACCGGTGTGGCAACCCAGCCAACCACCACGAACCAGCAACCAGCCACCAGCAACCCAGACCGGAATCTTCTGAATCTACGTGCGTTGAGGTAGCGCGTGAACCGACAGTCGCGCGAGATCCGGATCGGCAACATCACGATCGGCGGGGGGCATCCCATCGCCGTGCAGTCCATGACGGCCACGCGCACGCAGGACATCGCCGCCACGATCCGGCAGGTGGAGCTGCTCGAGGCCGCCGGGGCCGACGTCATCCGCATCGCCGTCGACAACCCGAAGGACGTGGCCGCGCTGGCCGAGATCCGCGCCGCGCGTCCGAATGCCAACCTCTCCATCGACCTCCAGGAGAACTATCGCCTGGCGGAGAAAGTGGCCCCCTTCGTCCAGAAGCTGCGCTACAACCCCGGCCACCTCTACCACATCGAGCGCGACAAGAGCATCCGCGAGAAGGTGGCCTATCTCGTCGACGTGGCCCGCGCGCACGGCTGCGCGATGCGCATCGGCGTGAACGCCGGCTCGGTCGATCCCGACAAGCTGGCCAAGTACGACAAAGAGGACTCCATCACGCCGATGCTGGAGTCGGCGCTCGAGCACTGCGCGATGCTGGACGACCTCGGGTTCGACCAGTACTGCGTCTCGCTCAAGGACTCCGACCCGAACAAGGTCATCGACTCCAACATGCGCTTCGCCGAGGCGCGGCCCGACGTGCCGCTGCACCTCGGCGTGACCGAGGCGGGGATGCCGCCGGACGGCATCATCAAGACCCGCATCGCCTTCGAGCAGCTCATCACCCGCGGCATCGGCGACACCATCCGCGTCTCCCTCACCCTCCCCTTCGAGCGCAAGGGCGACGAGGTCACGGTGGGGCGGCAGATCCTCGACGACATCGCCGCCGGCCGCTTCCGCTCCGTCCCCCGCTTCGAGCACAAGGGACTGAACATCATCAGCTGTCCGTCCTGCTCGCGCGTCGAGAACGAGGCCTTCATCGATCTGGCTCAGAACGTGCGAGAAATGACGCGGTACGCGAAGGAGCACGACATCACCATCGCGGTCATGGGCTGCCGCGTGAACGGCCCCGGCGAGACGGACGACGCGGACCTCGGCATGTGGTGCGCGCCGAGCTACGTCAACCTGAAGCGCGGGCCGGAATCCCTCGGGCACTACACGTACGACGAGATCCTCGGGAAGCTGCGCGCAGAGCTCGACCGTCTGATCGAAGAAAAACAACAACTCGCAGGAGCGACTCGTTGAAGCGCGTTCACTACCTCATCCTCTCCGCCGTGGTCATCCTTCTCGATATCTGGACCAAGCACCTCGTGCTCAAGAGCATCCAGCTCCACGAGGCCGTGCCGGTCATCCCGAACTTCTTCCAGCTCGTGCACGTGCGCAATACCGGCGCGGCCTTCGGCCTCGGCGCGAACGCGTCGTCGAAGCTCGTGCCGACCCTGCTCAACGTCGGCGCCATCGCGGTGTTCTGCGTGGTGGTCGTGTACGCGCTCCGCACCGCGGTGACGGACCGCCTGCTGCAGACCGGCCTGCACCTGATCCTCGGCGGCGCCATCGGCAACCTCCTCGACCGCTTCCGCTTCGGCTACGTGGTCGACTTTCTCGACGTGTACATCGGCACACACCACTGGCCGGCCTTCAACGTCGCCGACTCCGCCATCTGCATCGGCATCGCCCTGCTCTTCTTCGACATGAGGAAGAAGCCGGAGCCGAGCACCGCCGCGGAAACCGCCTAACTACATCAGCGGACCGCGCCAGAATGGCGGGATCCACATCGCGCTGCATGAACGCCGAAACGACGTTCGTATCCAGCAGGATCACTCCTCGAAATCCACGGGCTGCACGGAATGTCCCCGAAGCTCCGGGATCTGCCCCCGCAGACCGACGCGCGAGAAACGCGCCGCCAGGCGAGTCCCCAGACCCGAGCGGGCACCCCCTTCGTTCTTGACGGCGTTGCGAAGGATCTCGCGGACCTCCTCCTCGGTGCTGCGGCCATGCCGCCGCGCACGCCGCTGGAGTTTTGCTTTCACGTCATCGTCGAGCTGGCGAACCACGAGCTGGGCCATACGCGAGAATGATTTCAGGATATCGCGGGCCGCCGGTGACACGCAGCAGCAGCACCGCCGCGGCGTAGCACAACGTAGGGCGGGCTTCAGCCCGCCGCCCCCGGGGGTGGCGGGCTGAAGCCCGCCCTACGTTTCAGCCATATCCCGCCCAGAAGCATCCACAGCGCGATTGGCACTACCGAGAGACGGCTTCCCGCGCCGAAGGCGAATTCGCCGAGGTTGAAGCTGGCCCACTCGGACTCCTTCGAGCCGGGCTGGTAGAGGTGGTTCGGCAGCAGCTCGTCGACGGACTGCTGGTTGATCGAGACCTCCGTCTTCGTCAGATAGAAGTCGCGGAAGGGGCGCTGGATGCCGCCGGGTGGGGAGGCGTCGATGGACGTGGCCAGCAGGTTGATGGCGACGGAGAGCACAGCCGGCACGAGCAGCCAGCGCGCGCGCACGAAGGCGAGCGGGAGGACGAGGAACGGGATCGCCGGGAGGATGTGCCGCGGGCCGAACGAGGAGCCCCCCTCCCAGCCGTTGAAGCTGGCCACCATCAGCAGGAAGATCGCGAAGATCGTCAGCACGACCGCGGCGTCGCGGCGCTTCATGCGCCACAAGCCGAGGAGTGCGAGCAGCAGCACCGGCGAGACGAAGAACAGGCCGCGGTACTCGGAGAACGTCAGCCCCCACAGCGCGAGCTTCGTGGGGTACGCGCGGAAGAGGCCGAGGAACAGGCCGCGCTCGGTGAAGTTCTGCGCCGTCTCCAGCGACGTCCGCCACGGCGCGCCGAAGCAGACCGTGTGATACCACGCCAGCAGCGCCCCGAAGGGCAATCCGGCCAGGACGAACTTCCACCGGCGGCGACAGGCAATGGCCAGCACCGCCGCCGCGGGAATGCAGATGTAGAAACAGAGTCCCGCGATCCCCGCCGCCGCCCCCGCGAGCACGGGACGCTCGTCGAGCACGCAGAACGCGAGCAGCAGAAAGAACGCCGCCGGCACCGGCGAGAAGAAGAGCTGCGAGTACGGCAGGACGATGGTCCCGAAGGCGCCGATGAGTGCCACCAGTACGGCATGAGGCGGCGGTGCGTGCTGTCGCGCCCAGCGAAAGAGCAGCACCGCGATCCCCGCCCCGCACGGCGCCACGACGAGCAGCGTCAGCACGTAGACGTTGATCGTCATCCAGAGCCAGGAGTCGAGCGGCACGTGCAGCGCGCGCTCGAGGTGGTACATCGCAAAGTACGGAACGGCCGCCAGGAATGGCAGCCCGGGCGGCTTGTTCGAGTACGCGTGCCACTCCCCCGACACGTTGCTCCAGCCGATGTCGCCGGTGTTCACGCGGTAACCGTCGATGTGGAACGTCTGCCGCTCCACGAGCGCGCGCGTGAGGTCGAAGTGCGCGTTCTGGTTCCAGCCGCCGCCGCCGAAGAACCAGGCGCAGGTGACGAACGTGAGGATGAACAGTCCGACCGCGAGGCGGCGGTCGGACGCGATCACACCGCGATCTCCTTCACCTCGCCGTGCACGATCAGCTTCGGCTCGGTCATCGACTGCACCTGCTCCGGCGTCACGCCCGGCGCCACCTCGATGAGCCGCGGCCCCTCGGCGGTGATGTCGATGACGCAGTAGTCGGTGATGATGCGGTTCACGCAGGCGACGCCCGTCAGCGGCAGGTTGCACTTCTCCAGGATCTTCTTCTCCCCCTTCTTCGTGACGTGCTCCATCGTCACGATCAGCCGCTTCGCGCCGGCCACGAGGTCCATCGCCCCTCCCATCCCCTTCACCATCGCCCCCGGGACCATCCAGTTGGCGATGTCCCCTTTCGCGGAGACCTGCATGGCGCCGAGGATCGAGAGATCGACCTTCCCGCCGCGGATCATGGAGAACGAGTCGGCGCTGGAAAAGTACGACGCGCCGGGCAGCACGGTCACGGTCTGCTTGCCGGCGTTGATCAGGTCGGGATCGACTTCCTCCTCGCGCGGGAACGGCCCCAGGCCGAGGATGCCGTTCTCGGACTGGAGGATCACTTCCATCCCCGCGGGGATGTTGTTGGCGACGAGCGTCGGCATGCCGATGCCGAGGTTCACGTAATAGCCGTCGCGCAGCTCCTGCGCGGCGCGGCGGACGATCTGTTCGCGCGTCAGTGGCATGGCTTACCCCTTCCTCACCGTGCGCTGCTCGATGCGCTTCACGCGCGGCGCGACCACCACGCGGTGGACGAAGATGCCCGGCGTGTGGATGCCGTCGGGATCGAGCTGGCCCGGCTCGACGAGCTCTTCGACCTCGGCGATGCAGATGCGTCCGGCCGTGGCGGCCATCGGATTGAAGTTGCGCGCGGTCTTGCGGTAGACGAGATTGCCGAGGCGGTCGCCCTTCCACGCGGCCACCAGCGAGAAGTCGCCGACGATGCCGCGCTCCATGACGTACATGCGCCCGTCGAACTCGCGCGTCTCCTTTCCTTCCGCGACGATGGTGCCGAAGCCCGCGGGAGTGAAGAAGGCGGGGATGCCGGCGCCGCCGGCGCGCATGCGCTCGGCCAGCGTCCCCTGCGGGACGAACTCGACCTCCAGCTCGCCGGCCAGGTACTGCCGCTCGAACTCCGCGTTCTCGCCGACGTAGGAGGAGACCATCTTGCGGATCTGCCGGGTCTGCAGGAGCAGGCCGAGGCCCCAGTCGTCCACGCCGGCGTTGTTCGAGACGCAGGTCAGGCCGGTGACTTTCTTGTCGACCAGCGCGTTGATCAGATTCTCCGGAATGCCGCACAACCCGAAGCCGCCGACGACCAGCGTGGCGCCGTCCGGAATGTCCCGGATGGCCTCGGCCGCGGAGGCGATGACTTTGTCGATCATGGCGCGCGGAAGATATCCTATCTGGAGTGCGCGAGCGCCAGCTCGCGCTCTCCATGCCGCGGCGCAAGCCGCGGCGGGCGGCAGCTGGCGCTGCCGCCATGGAGAGCGGCAGCTGGCGCTGCCGCACTCCAGATCGTCTGCGATGAGCGACCTCGAGATCCGCGCCCGCATCTACGACGCGCTGCTCCGCACCGGCCGCGCTCCGTCGGCCGCGGAGCTCGGCGACCGCCAGGCGCTGCAGCGCCTGGCCGCGGGGCGGGTGCTGGTGCTCGACGACGCGGGGGAGATCCTGATGGCCCCTCCCTTCTCCGCGGTGCCGACGCCGTTTCTCGTGCACACGCCGTCCATCCGGGCGTTCGGGAACTGCATCTGGGACGCGCTCGGGATTGCGGCCATGGCGAAGAGCGACGCGCACATCGAGACGAGCTGCGGCGACTGCGGGGCGTTGATGCGCGTGGACGTCGAAGGCGATACCGTCAAAGGCGGCGGGATCATGCACTTCGCCATCCCCGCAAGGATGTGGTGGCAGGACATCGTCTTCACGTGAAAGACGATGCTGCTCTTCCGGGACGAAGAGCACATCGACCGCTGGTGCGGGCAGTGGCACCTGCCGCGCGGCGCGACGCTGACGCTGGAGACGGGGTGGCGTCTCGCCCAGGCGTGGCACGGCCCGGACCGGCGCGACCCGGAGTGGCGGCGGCGGACGGTGGAGGAGACGGAGGAGCTGTTCGCGTCGCTCGGGCTCGGGGGAGACTTCTGGCGGTTGCGGTGAAGCGCGCAACAGTTGCGCAACTGCGACACTGTTGCGCCATGAAGAAAATCGCGGACGTGCTGGCCGGGCTGCGGCAGAAAGAGGCGCGGCTTCGCCTGGAGCTGTGGGGGGTCCAGGAGATCGCCGAGGCGCTGCAGGCAGGAGGTATCGGACACGCGCGCGCGACTTTGCGGCAACGGTGCGCACGATGTTGCAACGGGACAACATCGCGTCGGAATTCGGGATCCAGCGCAACGAAATCGACGGTCGCGGGTTCGTCAAGGTCTGACACCGCAGTGTTTTCGTGATTCGTCGCGTGGATGTCGCGATTCATCGCGTGGACGTCGCGATTCATCGCGTGGGATTCGCGGCTCATCGCGTGGGATGTGCGGCTCATCGCGTGACATTCGCGGCTCATCGCGTGGGATCCGCAACCCATCGCGTGGCATCCGCAACCCATCGCGTGGCATTCGCAACTCATCGCGTGGCATTCGCAACTCATCGCGTGACATTCGCGACTCATCGCGTGGGATTCCCGGCTCATCGCGTGGGATTCGCGGCTCATCGCGTGGCATTCGCGACTCATCGCGTGGCATCCCTAACTCATCGCGTGGCATCCGCGACTCATCGCGTGGGCCCCGCAACTCATCGCGTGGGATTCGCGACTCATCGCGTGGGATTCGTGACTCCGCGCTTTACTTCGTGACGGCGGCGTCGGTGATCTCCAACGCGCGGTCGATGATGGCGAAGCCTCGCGCGGTTCCCGCCGCCCACCCGAAGTGGCGGCGCGGGACGCCGCCACGACAGCCGGCGGGACGCCGGCGCTCCACTACGGGACGCCGGCGCTCCACGTGACGGCGGCGGGACGCGGGCGCTCCACTATGTGACGGCGGCGTCGGTGATCTCTAACGCGCGGTCGATGATGGCGAAGGCGTCGCGGAGTTGCTCTTCGGTGATGCAGAGCGGGGGGTTGGTGAAGAGGTTGTTCCAGTTCACGAAGGCGTACATCCCCTGCTCGCGCAGGAAGGCGCCGAGTTTCTGCATCTCCGGGCTGGTGCCGTTGAACGGCGCCATCGGCTCTTTGGTCTGGCGGTTGCGCACGAGCTCGAGCACGCCGAAGAGGCCGATCGAGCGCACGTCGCCGACGGAGGGGTGCTTGGCCTTCATCTCCGCGTGCAGCCCGGCCAGCACGTGTCCCATGCGCGCGGTGTGGCCGACCATGTCGTCGTCGAGCATGACCTGCAGGCACGCTTCCGCGGCGGCGAGGCTCATGGGATGCGCGTTGTAGGTCAGTCCGCCGTAGAACACGTTCTTGTCAAAGTGCGCCGCGATGCGGTCGCTCATGGCCACGGCGCCGAGCGGCAGGTAGGCGGACGTGAGGCCCTTGGCCATGGTGATCATGTCGGGGACGACGTTCCAGTGATCGACCGCGAACCAGCGGCCCGTGCGCCCGAGGCCGCACATCACTTCGTCGCAGACCAGAAGGATGCCGTGACGGTCGCAGATGGCGCGCAGCCCCTCGATGTAGCCGGCCGGCGGCACGATCAGGCCGTTGGTGCCGGTGACGGTCTCGATGAACATCGCGGCGATGGTGTGTCCCCCTTCGAAGGCGATGATCTCTTCGATCTCCTCGAGGCAGCGCCGCGTGAACTGCTCCTCGCTGTCGCCTTCGCGGAAGAGGTGGCTGCGGTAGGCGTACGGGTCGAAGAAACGGACGACGCCGGGGATGCCCGGCTCGTTGGCCCAGCGGCGCGGATCGCCGGTGAGTGAGATTGCGCCGAGGGTGGCGCCGTGGTAGGAGCGGTAGCGGGCCATGATCTTCTGCCGCCCGGTGACCATGCGCGCGATGCGGATGGCGTTCTCGTTCGCCTCGGCGCCGCCGAGGGTGAAGAAGAAGCGGTTCAGGTCCCCGGGCGTGAGCCCGGCCAGCATCTTTCCGAAGCGCGCGCGCACCGGACTGGCCATGCCCGGGCCGGCGTAGACCAGCTCCGCGGCCTGGCGCTGGATGGCCTCGATGACGCGCGGCTCGCCGTGACCGATGTTCACGCACATGAGCTGCGAGTTCATGTCGATGTAGCGCTTGCCGTCGGCGTCCCAGAAGTAAATGCCCTCGCCGCGCACCATGGCGATCGGGCTCACGCTCCCCTGCGCGGACCACGAGAAGATGGTGTGGCGCCTGGTGAGCTCGATGATTTCCTGCGCGGTCATGGGGGGCGTCGTCGTTTCGACCGTGGTCATGCTGGCCTCATACGACGATGCCTCGCGGATTGCAAGGGCTACGACGCGGTACGGGCCAGGAACTCGCGCAGCCGGATCCAGGCGATCGGGTCTTCGAAGAAGACCGCGTTGCCGTGGCGGCCGGTCGATCCATACGACGCCTTGGGACCCGCGAGCGCGTCGAAAATCGGCTTCGACAGCGACTCTTCGTCTCTCCCCCAGAGGACGAACGACGGCTGGGTGACGCGCCCGGCGATGCTCTTCATGCGGTCAGGATCGTCCTTCGCATATTCGCCGGGCGAGACGTCGACGACCGCGGCCACGTCGCCGGGCCGCCGCGCGGCCAGCTCCAGCGCGCCGTTGGCCTGAATCGATGCCCCCCAGACGATGACGCGCGCGCAGCCGTCGCGGCGAAGCCAGTCGACGCCGCGTCGAGGTCGAGCCGCTCCCCCGCCTTGATCGCGCCGATCCGCGCCTGATCGCGCCGCTCGAACGCCTCGGGCGTTCCATGCCGCGCCGCGTTCTCGTTCCGCACGTCGTGCCACCGGTCGCGATTGCCCCACCGGACGTCGATGGCCAGGGCGGTGTATCCCATCCGCGCCAGCTCCGGTCCGATGGTCCGGTACTCCCCGCGGCTCGAGCCCGACTGATGGAAGAGCGCGACGCACGACCGGCCGTCGCCGGCGGCGCGGTACAGCTCCCCGTCGACCGTCGCCCCGTCCGCGGCGCGCAGCGCGACCGGCACCCAGGCCGCCTTCGGCCGCGGTTTGCGGAACGTCGTCTCCAGTTCCTCGCCGACGCGGCGCGACAGCCGTTCGTAGCCACTCTTCGCCTTCGGGCCGGCGCTCGACCACGGCTGCACGCGATCGATGCCGGCCACCGCCGGGATCATCCCTTCCAGCGCGTTGAAGTTGCCGTGCGCGAGCCCGGTCCATTCGGGAGTGCGCTTGCTGAATTCGACAAACCGCGCGCGCCGCGGCGCGCTGCCGGCGGCGGCCAGCGCCTCGCGCGACTGATACACCCACCCCTCGGTGACGTTGGAATCGAGCGCGATCACGAGCTCGATGCGCGCGTCGCCCTGCGCCAGGCGCCACGCCGACTCTCCCGCGTAGCTCCAGGCGATCACTGCGGCGCGCTCGTCATCGCCGTACGGCAGCTCCCGCAGCGCGCGCAACGCACCGCGCAGGTCGTCGGTCTGCGCCTCGAGCTCCTGCAGTTTCTCCTGCGC
>DASPMO010000097.1:0-7643 GCA_035627015.1 Thermoanaerobaculia bacterium
CGCACGCCGGGCGACGACTTCGATCTGGCGGCGGGGTTCCTCTTCACGGAGTCGATCCTCCACGCGATCGAGGAGGTGGAGTCGTTCCGGCACTGGGGGTCGCCGAACGTGGTGCGCGTGGGGCTGCGCGACGGCGTGCGCGTCGACCTGGCGCGGCTGCAGCGGAACTTCTACTCGGCGTCGTCGTGCGGGGTGTGCGGGAAGGCGTCGATCGACGCGGTGCGCGTGCACACGTCGCCCCTCCCCTCTTCGCTCTCCGTCCCTCCCTCGGTGGTGACGTCGCTGCCGGAGACGCTGCGCACGGCCCAGCAGACGTTCGACGCCACGGGCGCGATCCACGGCGCGGGGCTCTTCTCCCCGGACGGCACGCTGCTCCGCGCCCGCGAGGACGTGGGACGCCACAACGCGGTGGACAAGGTGATCGGCTCGTTCTTCCGCGAGGGCGTTGCTTTGGACCAGTGCATTCTGGCCGTGAGCGGGCGGGCCAGCTTCGAGATCGTGCAGAAGGCGATCGTGGCCCGCATCCCGATGCTCGTGGCCGTGGGCGCACCCTCGACGCTGGCGGTGGAGCTGGCGCGGGAGATGGGGCTGACGCTGTACGGGTTCGTGAGGGAGGGGCGGTTCAACGATTATGGAGTGCGGCGGCCTTAGCCGCCGCTTTCCCCCGCCGCAGCTGGCGCTGCGGCATTGAAAGCGGCAGCTGGCGCTGCCGCACTCCAGACGCTATCGCGTGAAGGTGCGGGCGCGCTCGACCCTGGCCACGCGCGTCATGAACTCCTGGTACCACTTCTCCCGCCCGTGGGACTGGGCGATGCGGTGCTCGGCGTTCGCGCGCCAGTGGACGATGGCTTCCTCGCTCTCCCAGTACGAGACGGTGATGCCGAGGCCGTCCGCGCCGCGGGCGCTCTCCACGCCGAGGAAGCCCGGCTGCTGCGCGGCAAGCTCGATCATCTTCGCCGACATGTCGCCGTAGCCTTCCTCCACCTCGGTGCGCGTGGAAGTGAAGATCACGGCGTAGTACGGCGGCTCGGGCGTGCGGGCGGGTGTGGACATGATGTTCTCGGTTCTCCGTGGTCGGTTATCCGTGCAGTTTCGCCCGAGCGACCAGTCGCAGACAACCGACAACCGACAACATCTTCACCAGAGCTTCGGATACTTGCGCGGATTCGCTTCCCGCATCAACTCGTACACCCCCGCGAAGATCGTCTCGCGGTTGGGCTTCGACCAGTAGTCGCCGTCGGAGCCGTAGGCGGGGCGGTGGTCCTTCGCGGCGATGGTGCGCGGCTCGG
The DNA here is from genome assembly GCA_035627015.1 of Thermoanaerobaculia bacterium. Classification (GTDB taxonomy): domain Bacteria; phylum Acidobacteriota; class Thermoanaerobaculia; order Gp7-AA8; family Gp7-AA8; genus QHVT01. Next base: position 1,290 of record DASPMO010000097.1, read on the forward strand.
AGTCGAGCCATTCGTAGGCGCGGTCGCGCTCGAGGACCTGCTGCAGCATGAAGGCGCTGGCGCCGCCGGGGACGTCTTCGTCCACGAGGACGAGGCGGCTGGTCTTCCGCACCGACGCGGCGATGAGGCCGCGCACGTCGAACGGCAGCAGCGTCTGCACGTCGATCACCTCGCAGCCGATGCCGCTGCGACCGAGGAGCTCCGCCGCCTCCTGCACGATGCGCAGCGTGGCGCCGTACGAGACGAGCGTGACGTCCTTCCCTTCCTGCAGCACCTCGGGGACACCGAGCGGCACGGTCATGTCGGCGATGTTCGACGGGAGCTTCTCCTTGAGGCGATAGCCGTTCAGCACCTCGATGACGATGGCCGGGTCTTCGCCGCGCAGCAGCGTGTTGTACATCGCCGCGGCCTGGGTCATGTTGCGCGGAACGCAGACGTGCATGCCGCGCACGAGGTGGATGATGCCGCCCATCGGCGAGCCGGAGTGCCAGATCCCCTCCAGCCGATGCCCGCGCGTGCGCACGATCACCGGCGCCGCCTGCCCGCCGGCGGTGCGCCAGCGCACGGTGGCCAGGTCGTCGGACATGAGCTGCAGCGCATAGAGCAGGTAGTCGAGATACTGGATCTCGGCGATGGGGCGCAGGCCGCGCATGGCCGCGCCGATGGCCTGGCCGAGGATCGTGCATTCGCGGATGCCGGTGTCGGTGACGCGGCAGGCGCCGTAGCGCTCCTGCAGGCCGACGCAGCCCTGGTTGACGTCGCCGAGCTTGCCGACGTCCTCGCCGAAGATGAGCAGGCGCGGGTCGCGCTGCAGCGCGGCGTCGAGGCACCTGTTGATGATCTCGGAGCCGTTGATGGACGGCGCGTCGCCGGCGTATTGCGGAGGCACTTCCTCGACGTCGATGCCGCTGACGAGGTGGGCGCCGTAGCGCTCGTCCCCCTCGGAGATTTTCGCGCGCACCCACGCCGCGGCTTCCTCGTCGCGATGCTCGATGACCGCGGCGGCCACCGCGGCCACGGCGTCGCGGCGGAACGGGGCCCGCGCTTTCTCGAGCTCGCTCTTCACACCGAGGCGATTGAGGATGGCGATCGCTTCCCGGACCTCGGCGTCGATGGGAGCGCGGTACGCCTCCCACGCGCGGCGCTGCGCTTCCTGCACGAGCCGCAGGTCTTCCTTCTCCATCGCGTCCAGCTCGGAGGCGGTGCTGATGCCCTGGGCGATCATCCACTCGCGCATCCTGCGGTTCGCGTCGAACTCGGTCTCGAACTGCATGCGCTCGGCCGACTTGTAGCGCTCGTGGCTTCCGGAGGTGGAGTGGCCGAGGGGCTGCGTGACCTCGGTGACGTGGATGATGGCCGGCACGTGCTCGTGGCGCACGATGGTGGCCGCGGCGAGGTAGGTCTCGCAGAGCGAGGGGTAGTCCCACGCCTTGACGGTGTAGATGTCGAAGCCCTGCTTCGACTTCGGCTCGCGCTGGAAGCCTTTCAGCAGCTCGCCGACGCTCCCCTTGGTGATCTGGTGCTCGTTGGGGACGGAGATGCCGTAGCCGTCGTCCCACACGGAGACGACCATCGGGACGCCGAGGACGCCCGCGGCGTTGAGCGACTCCCAGAACATCCCCTCGGCACAACTGGCGTTGCCGATCGTGCCCCAGGCGATCTCGCCGCCGCGGCGCGAGAATTTCTCCGCGCCGGGAAAGTCGAGATCGCGGTAGAGACGCGAGGCCCAGGCCAGGCCGACGAGCCGCGGCATCTGCGAGCCGGTCGGCGAGACGTCGCCGGAGATGTTGTACGCGTCGGCCTGGTCGATCCAGTTGCCGTTCGCGTCGAGGAAGCGCGACGCAAAGTGCGCGTTCATCGAGCGGCCGCCGGAGGAAGGGTCGTGCGCGACGTCGGCGTGCGCGTAGAGCTGCGCGAAGTACTCCTCCAGCGTCATCATGCCGAGGGACAACATGAAGGTCTGGTCGCGGTAGTAGCCGGAGCGCCAGTCGCCCTTGCGGAAGGCACGGGCCCAGGCCAGCTGCGCCACTTCCTTTCCGTCGCCGAAGATGCCGAACTTGGCCTTCCCGTTGTGCACCTCGCGACGGCCGATGATGCTCGCCTGACGGCTGCGAACGGCGATGCGGTAGTCCTCGATGATGCTTTCGCGGGTGAACTGCGTCCGGGTCAGAGTCTCGGGTGTCGCCACGGGGCGAATGCTAGCAGAACGTCAGCCGGAGGTGCGCCTGCGGCGGGCCAGCGTCAGAACTGCCTCATTCGAATACGCGCTCGCGCCGCCGTCGTTGATGGCGCGCACGCGGACGGCAATCCTCGCGGCATCCTCCGGGATGGGAATGGTGGCCTGCAGCGTCCCCACGGGGAACCACTCCTCGACTTCCGTCCACGCGGCGTTGTCGGCGCGCCATTCGATGCGGTAGCCGTGCACGCTCCCGGTGGGCACGCTCCACGCGACGGTGGCTTGACCGCCGGCGCGGGTGACGCCGATCGCCGGCGCGGCCGCCGGCGGAACGGGATCGAGAAATTGCATGACCACGCGGTTGGCGCCGTAGTACGGCGCACGCGTGTCGCGGGTCGTGCCGAGCCACAGCAGGCGGTCGCCGAGGCGGACGAGCCGCGGCCTGTCGCGGTTGGTGGGGTCGGTCGGGACGACACTCGTGAGGACACCGGCGGAATCGCGGATCTCGACCCGGCCGCCGAATGCGACCGCGTAGCTGCCGCCGGGCATGGCCGCGGCGGTGGCCGGCTCGGACGGATACGGGCGCTGGACCACGACGTAGTTCCCGTTGACGATGGCGCCCGCGAGCTCGAAGTCCGGGCCGGAGACGGGAGCCGGCGCTCCCGCCGGGCCGAGGTCGGCGCGCAGGATGTGCCGGTGGATGGCGATGGGACGGCACTGGCCCGTGCCGCCGGCGCAGCTCAACTGCTCGCCGGCCACGACGAAGCTCGAGCCGTTGGTGGCCACCGCCAGGTTGTTGTTGACGGGAAAGCCGCCGATCCGCACGATCCGCGGATCCAGTCCCCACCGCGGGTGGAGAAACCGCACGTTGTATCCGTAGAAGAGCGCGTACTGCGTGCCGTCCCAGGCCACTCCCAGCAGGCCCTGCGCCGACGCCAGCGTCACCGGCTCGCCCATGGGGTTGCCCTGCGGGTCAAGCCGGAAGAGCTGCACGGCGCCGGCAAAGTACGGCTCGGCCAGCACGACGAACTCGCGGCCGTCGCTCGCCGCCGCGACGTTGGCGAAGGCGCGGGACGAGAGCTCGCGCTCGGACCACTGGCCGTCGTGCGTGCGGAGCCCCGCGCGCAGGGTCTGGCCATCGGCCCAGAGCACGAGCGTGGCGGCCTGCGACGCGGTTGCGGCGAGGAGCCGCTGCTCCGACGCGGTGCGCGCGACGGCCACGGGCTCGTTCGCCGCGAACGGGAGCCGCGAGGCCATGGCCACGTCCGCATCCCACGACACCATCCCCGCGACGGCCGAGGTGACGGAGCCGCTGTGCGCCGACTCCTCGCGCCCGAGCACCTGCCGCCCGGCGGCGTCGACGTACACGACCGACGGATGGGTGTTGCGGTTGTAGGCCACCGTCCAGCCGTTGCCGTTCCACGACACGAACGCCTGTCCTTTCCCGACGCGGTCGCCGTCGAGCAGAAGGGTCGGGCCGAGATTGCCGTCACCGTCGAGGAGCTCCGCGAGCAGGGGACCTGTTTCCGTCGTGTCGGTCCGGACGATCAGGTAACGGGTGCCGTCGGTGGCGAGCGCCAGCGCGGTGGTCTGCCTGGCGAGGGAGCGCGTGGCGATCCGGTCGCCGTCCGCATCCATGAGGATCACGCCGGCAAAATGCCCCCCGGAGGTGGCCGAGATCAGGGCGAAGGTGCTCTCGCCCGCGGCAACGGCGGCCACTCCATCGCCGATCAGGCGGGGCGGCAGCGTGCGGCGCAGGCGGCCGTCGGGCGCGAGCAGATAGTCGCGCGCCCGATTGTCCTCGCCGTGGAGATGCGCGACCACGATCCCCGCGGGCGACGCGGCGATGGCGGGATGGTGTCCCTCCCCGATCGCGAACTCTTCACCGACGGGACGCGCCGCGGCGTCGAGGAACCGTCCCCACAGCATCTCCGACGACTCGCGCACGGAGAGAAAGTGCGTCCCCGTCCACGCCACGTCGAATCCCAGCTCGTCGTCGGGCGCCGGCGAGACCGCATGGCCGGCGCGGGGGACGGCGTCGCTGACGCGCGCCGCGAGCAGCGCGTCCCCCTGCCCGGCCCAGAACGCATACACCTCGCGTCCGTTCGAGCGCAGCAGCGGCGAGGCGGATTCGTTGATGTAGCGGACGTTGGTCAGCGGAGCGGGATCGGCAGCGGCCGGCACGGCCGTCAGGAAGAGCGCGGCCAGGGCCGCCCATCGCACATGCATGCAAATAAGTTATCACACCGTCTCGTCCATGCGCGCCAGCACGCGCAGCACGACGCGGTTCACATGCGCGCCGAGCGCGACCAGCCCGAGGATGACCGGCATGTAGATCACGCCCGTGCAGCAGACGATGAGCATGTGCAGGGGATTCTTCCAGTCGACGTAATAGAGGATGCCGAGGGTGAAGAGCCCTTCGAAGATGACGGCGCCGTAAAAGGAGAGGAGGAAGTTGCGGCGTGCGGCGTCCATCTGCTTGAGCGCGTTGGCGCGGAGATGTGCGGTGTCGTTCATGCGGTTCAGCCTTTCTTCTTGAGGATGACGAGGATGACGATGGAAACGCAGATCAGGAAGTCGATGACCAGGAAGAGGACGAGATGCGGATCGATGCGTTTCTTCATGCGGGGTTTTCCTTCCGGAGCTGCGCCAGCCCGTACGCGAGCCGCGATTTGACGGTGCCGGGAGCGAGATCGAGGACGGCCGCGACTTCGGAGAGCGGCATTTCCTCGAGGTAGTGCAGGGTGATGACGGCGCGGCTGGCGGGGGAGAGTTTCTCGAGCGAGGCCAGCAGCCGCTCGCGCTGCCACGGATCGGACGGGATCTCTTCGATGACTGCTTCCCCGGCCGGCTCGACGTACCGCCGCTGTTTCTTCAGGGCCCGGAAGGCCTCGCGCGAGGCGATGCGGTAAGCCCACGCGCGGAAGAGCGACGGGTCGCTGAGCCAGGCGATCTTCCGCACCACGGCGATGAGCGTCTCCTGCACGACGTCCTCGGCCAGGGCGGCGTCGCCGGTGACGCGGGCGACGTAGCGCAGCAGCGCCGGCGCGAGGTCGCGCAGGAGCGTGTCGAAGGCCTCGCGCTCCCCCGACTGCGCGCGAAGCACGAGCCGCCGCTGCTGCGTTGCGTCCATCATCACCGGGTTAAGAGGCAGCCTAGCCTGAAACTGTTCGGTCTGGAGTTCGGCAGCGATCAGCTGCCGCTTTCCATTGCGGCAGCCGCAGCTGCCGCGGGCGGGCGGAGCAGCGGCAGCTCGCCACTGCCGCACTCCTGACGCTTGCGCGCCAGGAGGAACATCGGCAGCGAGAACGACAGCCCCACCAGGAGGGTCATGGCCACGTACAGCCAGCGGTGCGGGACGCGCGAGGTGTAGACCCAGACGAAGAACACCACACACGAGGTGAGGAGATCGAACGCGAACGTGGACGCGGGGAAGTTCGCGAACGGGAGGGTCAGGAAGGCCTGCAGGTCGAGGCCGTGGTCGCGCACGAAGAGCGCGAACTGCGACATCGGGAGGACGAAACCGGCGACGGCGAGAGCGGCGTAGAGTTTTCGCATGCCACTGAGAGACAGCGGGAAGGCGAAGTGTTCGGAATCAACGTAACTGTCTCTAAACGTGAAGAAAAGTCGCTTCCGAGCGAAGAAAGATCGCTTGCGAGCGAAGAAAAAATGCTTCCGAGCAAAGAAAAATCGCTTCCATCGCAAGCGTGAACGCTTCCATCGCAAGCGTGAACGCTTCCATCGCAAGCGTGAACGCTTCCATCGCAAGCGTGAACGCTTCCGTTGCAAGCGCGAAAGCTTCCATCGCAAGCGTGAACGCTTCCGTTGCAGGCGCGAAAGCTTCCATCGCAAGCGTGAACGCTTCCATCGCAAGCGTGAGCGCTTCCGTTGGCAGCGACCGCGCTTCCGTTGGCGGCGACCGTGTCTCCGTTGCCGGCGGGTGAGCACAGATCGCGCGGTCAGTCCCCTCTCCCCACCGCAGTGGGGAGAGGGTCAGGGTGAGGGGTTGTGGCGCTCGGGAAACGGGAGCCCCTCACCCTAAGCAGGACGCACTGGCTTGGCCAACGGAAACACAGCGGACCGCCGGCGTCCTCGCCGGCTGTCGCGCAGGCGTCCCGCGCCTGCGCCCTGGGCGGGAGTGGCGGCGCGGGACGCCGCCACGACAGCCGGCGAGGACG
>DASPMO010000098.1:0-26903 GCA_035627015.1 Thermoanaerobaculia bacterium
GTCGACGACATGGTCATCCCGTCGAAGAAGACGGACATCGTCGACGGCGCCCACAAGGCCGTTCTCGAAGTCGAACGCCAGCGCCTCGACGGCGCCATCACGCACGGTGAGCGTCACAACAAGATCATCGACATCTGGCACCGCGCGACCGAGCAGGTGTCCGACGAGATGTTCGGTGACATGAAGCGCGCCGAGGCCAAGAGCGGCGAGTTCAACCCCATCTTCATGATGGCCGACTCCGGCGCCCGCGGCTCGAAGGAGCAGGTCCGCCAGCTGGCCGGCATGCGCGGTCTCATGTCCAAGCCCTCGGGCGAGGTCATCGAGACGCCGATCACCGCGAACTTCCGCGAGGGTCTGTCGGTGCTGCAGTACTTCATCTCCACGCACGGCGCCCGTAAGGGTCTGGCCGATACGGCCCTCAAGACCGCGGACTCGGGCTACCTGACCCGCCGTCTGGTCGACGTCGCGCAGGACGTGATCATCACCGAGCAGGACTGCCAGACGTTCGACGGCATCGTCGTCACCCCGATCATGGAAGGCGGCGACATCCTCGAGCCGCTCCGCGACCGCATCACGGGCCGCGTGGCGCAGGAAGACATCTACGATCCGCTCACGGGCGACCAGCTCGTGGCGCAGAACGAAGAGCTCACCGACGACCTGGCCAACAACATCCAGGAAGCGGGTATCGAGCAGGTCAAGATCCGCTCGGTGCTCACCTGCGAGACGCGCCGCGGCGTCTGCCGCCGCTGCTACGGCCGCAACCTGGCCAGCGGCAAGCTGGTCGAGATCGGCGAGGCCGTCGGCGTCATCGCCGCCGAGTCGATCGGCGAGCCGGGCACGCAGCTCACCATGCGTACGTTCCACGTCGGCGGTACGGCGTCGCGCGTTTCCGAGCAGTCCAAGCACGAGGCCACCAGCCCCGGCAAGATCCAGCTCGTGAACGTGGTCACGGTCACCAACAAGAACGGCGAGCAGGTGGTCATCAACCGTAACGGCAAGCTCCTGATCATGGAGGACATCCCGACCAAGAAGTCGAAGAAGGCCGCCCCCGGTGAAGAAGCCGCCGGCGCCCGCGAGAAGGAGCGCTACGCGCTCGTCTACGGCTCGACGCTCAAGGTCGTGGACGGCCAGCACGTCGACGCCGGCCAGCCGCTGGTCGAATGGGATCCGTTCACCAGCGCCGTGCTCACGGAGCTCGGCGGCAAGGTGCAGTTCAAGGACATCGTCGAGGGCGAGAACGTCCGCGAGGAGACGGATAAGGTCACCGGTCTCACGCAGATGGTCATCGTCGAGTCGGCCACGGCCGAGAAGCGCACCCCGACGCTCATCATCAAGGCGGGCAAGGGGGAGGAGCGGAAGTACCTGCTCCCGACCGGCGCCCACGTCATGGTTCACAACGGTCAGGACGTCCATCCCGGCGACGTTCTGGCGAAGATCCCCCGCGCCACGACCAAGACCAAGGACATCACCGGCGGTCTGCCGCGCGTGGTCGAGCTGTTCGAGGCTCGCCACCCGCGCGACAAGGCTGTCATCACCGAGGTCGACGGCACCGTGCATCACGGGGCGATCGTCAAGGGCATGCGCCGCATCATCGTCGAGACCGACGAGGGCACCCGCCACGAGTACAGCGTCCCGCGCTCCGTGCACGTCAACGTGCAGGAGGGTGAGCGCGTGCGCGCCGGCGACCCGCTCATCGACGGTCCGATCGATCCGCACGACGTGCTCGCGGTCCTGGGCATTAAGGAGCTGCAGCGCTACCTGGTCGACAAGATCCAGGAGGTCTACCGCTCCCAGTCCGTGGCCATCAACGACAAGCACATCGAAGTCATCTGCCGTCAGATGCTGCGCTCGGTGCGCGTGACGCGCGTGGGCGACACCGACTTCCTCGTGGACGAGCAGGTCGATCGCTTCCGCTTCATGGAGGAGAACGAGAAGGTCATGAACCGCGGCGGCGAGCCTGCCGACGGCGTGCCTCTCCTCCTCGGCATCACCAAGGCCTCTCTCTCGACGGAGTCGTTCATCTCCGCGGCGTCGTTCCAGGAGACCACGCGCGTCCTCACCGAGGCCGCCATCGCCGGTCGCGTGGACTACCTGCGCGGCCTGAAGGAAAACGTCATCGTCGGCCGCCTCATCCCGGCCGGCACCGGCATGCCCACCTACCGCGACATCTACCTCGAGAAGGACGAAGCCCCCGCCCAGCCCTCCCTCGAGGAGCTGCTGCAGCGGGAATCGGAAGACGAGGACGCGCTGTCGCTGGCGGACTTCGACGACGAGCAGTGACGTGGCGCGCGCAAGCGCGCCACGTCATCCCGAGCGTAGCGAGGGATCTCTCGGGCGGCCGAAAGGCCGCCCGAATGGTTATTGCCGTACTGTTTTGAGATCGTTCTACGGTGTGTAGCTTTCCCGATCAGCGGACTATTTGGCGCGCTCTCTGTATTGTTACTTTCTGCACTGTGCTGAGAGAACGCTACTTTATAATCGACACTGTTCACGGAGGACGCCGATGAGTGCAGCGCTTGATTACTCTTCATCCGCATTGCGCACGACGCTCGAGGAAGAAGTGCTCGAGTATCTTCGTGAAAAGCAGCGCGATGCCGCCAGTGCCATCATCGAGGCAGTGTTGAAGCAGCATCAGTTCCTCACCTCCGCTCCTGTCGTGGCTGCGATCTGGAGCCTGAACGAGCAACGCCGCATCAGTATCGGCAGTGACTGGACCGTCTCGCTCCGTGAAGCGCAGCCTGCCACTCGTCGATGAGCGATGGCTCGCGATGATCGCCTGCTGAACGTCGAAGACCCGAGCGTTGACGACACTCGCTCCGAAGCGCAACGCGACCGCGACCGTGTCCTCTACAGCTCTGCTTTGCGACGGCTTGGCGGCGTCACGCAAGTAGTTTCCGCGAGCGAAGGGCTGGTCATTCACAACCGGCTCACCCACACGCTGAAAGTTGCTCAGGTCGCCCGGCGCCTGGCTGAACGGCTCATGGCGAAGACGCCGGAGGCGGTGCTGAAGGCGATCGGTGGCGTCGATGCCGATGCGGCCGAGGTGGCCGCACTCGCACACGACCTCGGCCATCCACCTTTCGGACACATCGCCGAGAAGGAGTTGCAGAAGATCGCCGCGGACGAGAAAGCGCTGGGTGATGCGGCACTCACGGATGGATTCGAAGGGAACGCGCAGTCGTTCCGCATCGTGGCGCGCCAGTCGGTGAGGACATTCCACTACACCGGTCTCAATCTCACGCGCGCGTCGCTGAATGCAATCCTGAAATATCCGTGGCTCCGCGGAGAAGGGAAGAGTGATAAGCGCGAGGAGAAGTGGGGTGCATACCAGGACGAGAAAGAGTCTTTCGAGTTCGCGCGGAAGGAATCACGGCCATTCGTCCGGAGTGCGGAGGCGGAGATCATGGACTGGGCAGACGACATTGCCTACGCCCTTCATGACACGGAGGACTTTTATCGGGCAGGGTTGATCCCGCTCGACCGGCTCATCGCCGGCCGCGATGAAGAAGAACGTGCGCGTTTCCTGGGGTACTACTTCAAGTACAAGAAGATGACCGATGCCGTGCAGCAGAAACAGGCGGAGCAGGATCTCGGCGTCGCCATCGGCAGTCTCGCGCCGCGCGAGCGCTTCTCCGGCTCCATCGCCCAGCGGGCGACGCTGCGCAGCTGGATCTCCAATCGAATCGGGGAGTATGTGCGCGCGTTCAGGCTCCGGGAGCCCAAAGAAGATGAATCGGTCGCCGTCATTCAACCGGGTGCGCTTCGGGAGATCGACATTCTCAAGCAGCTCACGTGGTACTACGTCATCCGCAACCCGGCGCTCGCAACGCAGCAGGCCGGGCAGCGAAACCTGATCCGACAGCTGTTCGACATCTTCTGGACCGCGGCGCGCGACGAGCAGGACGAGCTGCTGCCGCGTGTGGTGGCGGACCGCGTCCGCGCGGTCCGTGAAGACGGGCAGATGGACGACGTCGCGAAACGACGAGCGATCACGCGTCTCGTCGTCGACCTGATCGCTTCGATGACGGAGGACCAGGCGCTGCGCATTCACCACAAACTGGTTGGCGTCGCCCCGGGCTCGGTGATGGATCAACTGCTCCATCACTCGATCGGGTGAAGACACGCCGAGGTCCCGTGTCCGAGTTGTCGGTCCACCGCCTCGACTTCGACCGACAACGCGGTGGTCCTCGCTCCCCGCGGCCCACCGCGAACATCCTGACGCTGTCGGAATGGCCCGCGATGCGCTCTCGCACAAGCGCGATGCGCTCTCACGCAAGCGCGTTGCGCTCTCACGCAAGTGCGTTGCGCTCTCACGCAAGTGCGTTGCACTCTCACGCAAGCGCGTTGCACTCTCACGCAAGCACGTTGCGCTCTCACGCAAGCACGATGCGCTCTCGCGCAAGCGCGAGGCACTCTCGCGCAAGCACGTTGCGCTCTCGCGCAAGCGCGTTGCGCTCTCGCGCGAGCGCAGTCTCATCTTCGCAGTTGACCGTTTGGACACAAATTCTCGGGAACCTTCCGGCAGGCTCGTGCGTCTTACCCTCGTGTCCGGCGTGATGGCTCGAGTCTTGGCCCCCCGGTACATCGGAGTTGAGCGGTGCTCCTCGATTTGTGAGGGAAACGGGTCGTCCGTCGAGGGTTGAGTCTTGCCCCTGCGGCCGCCCGGGAGTGGAGCGGCGCTCCTCCATCCTCACGACAGCGCGCCGACCCATGGGACCGCGGCCCTGCGGGTCATCACTTCGATCGCCGGCGCGTCGCCGGCGAAAACAACCATCCCTGAACGGGAGAGAGGAAATCATGGCTGACAAGAATCTCCAATCAACCACCAACCCGGCCGCGGGCGCGACCCCGTCGCCGGAACCCCTGACGCCCGAGGAGGCCATCCAGCAGTTCCGCGCGCTCATGGCGCGGGTGCCGTTTCCGCAGGCGCCGCCGGCGCACCGGCCGTTCCGCCGCCGCCTGTCGCACCTCGATCCGAAATTCGTCGACGCCGCGATCCACGTGGTCGGCGCATCGCCCGAGGCGCAGGCGGCACTCGGCAGCTCGGACGAAGAGCTGCGCGCCGAGGTCGAGGTCATCGCCCGCTGGTCCGGCTTCGGCGACGAAATGATGGCCGGGATGCGCAAGGTCCTCGCGGGAAACGACATCCGCCGCCAGCGCCTCGGTCTCAAGGCTCTGCAGGGCTACCGGATCTGCGAGCAGCTCGCACGCGACGAAGGTGACGAGCAGCTCACCTCGTACGTGCGCGAGATGAAGCGGATGAAGAAGTTCGGCCGCGTGCGCCGTCGCCGGACCGAGCCGCCGCTCGAAGAAGTCGCGAAGAAGTGACGGACCGCCTCCGCGGAGGCGTCAACTGACAACGGTGGGCGTGCCGCGGCACGCCCACCATCACGGGAGCGATCCATGAACGCACAGACCCAGCTCTCCGCCGGCGACCTCGACGCGATCCTGCAGGCCGCGATCGACGCCGGCATCGCCTTCGACGCCGTGCTCACGGCCGAGGAGCGCCAGCTCTTCGAGAGCTACCTTTCCGACGAAAGCCCCCTCATGATCCCGCAGGTCGCCGTGACGGCGGAGCAGCGCGAGCAGGCCGAGAGCGACTTCGCCACGCTGGCCGTCGCCGAGACCCTGATGGCCCTCGGCGCGAAGATCAAGGCGGTGCTCGCGCGCCGCGAGGAAGAGCTCTACCAGAAATGCCTCGCCGCGTACTACATCGCCGAGGACCTCGCCCGCGATCCGCAGCATGCGGAGCTGATCCCGCACGTCGAGGCGCTGCGCGCGGCACACGAGCGAGACTACGGACGCCCGATTCCGCCGCGGGGCGCACATTGACGCCGCGGGGCGCCCTGCGTGGATACGACCGGCCTGTACGACGGTCAGTCGAAGAGCTCCGCGAGCGGCAGCGTCCAGCCGGGGATGACGTCTTCGATGGCGATGACGTCGGCGACGGGCGTGCCGCCTCCGCGGCGCTCGATGCGCGCGCCGCGGGCTTCAGGGTCGACGATCACCACGGCCTGCACGCCGGCGCGGAGCCAGTCGCGCGTCTTTGCTTCGATCTCGGTGTAGCGGTCGTTCGGTGACACCACCTCGACCGCCACGTCGGGCGGACCGTCGAAGAAGCGCGCCGTGTCGACGTAGCGTTCGGCGCGCATGAACGACGCATCGGGCGCTCGCACGGTGTCGGGATCGCGGGAGATTTTGTAGCCCGTCTCGGAGGCGAACACCGCGCCGAGCTTGTGGTGCTTCACATGCGTGAGAAGGCTTGCAATGATCTGTGCCGCAACGCGGCCGTGACGGGATCCCGAGGGCGACATCTTCCGCAGCTCCCCTCGAACGAGCTCGTAACGCCACCCATCGTCGGGGAGCTGAAAGAGCTCATCCGCTGTCATGAGCGTGCCGGTAGTCACGGAAATATCGTACGCCGAAGTCGTGCCTGATTCGACCGCGCTCATGGGCCGAGGATCCCTCGGAATGCGGCCTTCCGCAACTTTGCTACAGCCCGTAGATCACTCCCGCAACTTGCCTCTGCGGCGGACCGCAACGTCTGTCCACGCCGCTTTCCCCCTGACGATCTTTCCGTCGAACGTGAGCCAGCTCGTGCCGCCGTCGGTGGTGACGACGATGTCGCGCCGGGAGTCGTGGTCGATGTCGAGGATGCGGAGATCGCGGATGGTGTCGCCGGAGGCGCGGCGATGCCAGAGTGGGGGGGCGTTCTCGAGCTTGCGCGGGTGGAGGAGGAGAACACCGTCGCGGGTGGTGGCCACGATCTTCGGGGCGTGCATGTTCGTCGGACGTCCGACGGCGACGTGCGTCAGCTTGCCCGGGTATTCGAAGGTCGAGTGTTCCTTGCCATTGCGGTCGAGCACGACCAGGTGCGAGGAGTGGCCGTCGTACCAGACGGCGACGACGTAGGCGGTCTTCTTCTCGAAAAGGTCGCCGGTGGTGAAGGTCTCGAGGGTGCCGCCGTGGCCGGGATGTTTCCAGCGTAACTTGCCGTCGCGGTCGAGCACCTCAATGCGGTCGCGCAGGCCCACCACGACTTCGTAGCGTGCGTCCGCGTCGAGGTCCGCCGCCTCGGCGGCGACGATCGGCTGCCGGAGGTCGTGGCGGAAGAGCGTCTTGCCGCTCTCGCTGTAGGCGGCGATGAGTGAATCATCGACCGAAACGCGAATGAGGGGGCCGGGATCCCGCCAGCACTCGGACAACGGCATGTTCCGGGTCGTGCCTTCCATGCTGATCTGCGTAGCGGGATCGACGGTCTTGTTGTGGTTCTTCTGGATCCAGCCGCGCACCTCGCGGTCGACGTACGTGTGCAGCGTCTGCGCGACCACCGTGCCGTTCGGGGCGGACGCCTCACAGGCCAGGCCGTCGAGCACCGCCTTCGTGAAGACGCCGTTCTGGTGCACCTCGTCGTCGTATGCGTATTCGCCCGGTGCGGCGGCGTAGAAAATCACCTGTCCCTGCACGCCACCCATCCGCCGGATGTGCGGCGCCGCGGCGGCGGGATCGGGACTGGCGCCGCGCGAGCCTGGTCCGATCCGGTCGCGGCAGGCGTCGATGAAGATCAGCGAGCGCGGTGTTTCGCCGGCGATCTCCAGGAGCTTTGCCGTGCGCAGCGACGTCCCCGGCGAATCGAAAGACGAGGTCGAGCCGAGGATGTAAGAGTCGCCGTTGTGCTGGAACCCGTGCGTTGCCAGGGAAAGCACGAACAGTCCCCGCCTGCCGGTCTGCGACACCTGCTCGCGCAGCAGGTTGTCGATGTCGCCCGAGGTGGCGTTCTCGACGCGCACGCCGGCCGCCTTCAACTCGGCCAGTCTTCGTTTCGACTCCTCCTTCTGCGGTGAGCCCGACAGCGCCAGCACCGCGCGCCGCGGTGGAATGAGTCCCACGCGCTGATCGAGGGTGAAGCGGTAGGCGAGATCGATGGCGTCGTCGCCGGCGAAGGGGACGGTGAGCGTGTCGTCGTGCCGGAACGTGCGGACGCCGACGAACAGCGCCGTCGACTCGTCGCGCGAGAAGCCAGGCGGCTCCGGCGTCAGGCTCGCGAGCTGCGCCGGCCCGACGGAGCGCGACAGACGCGGCTGAGTGCAGAGCAGCGCCGTTCCCGACATGGCGGCGACCAGGCCGAGGCTGATGGCGAGCGATCTCATGTCCGTGGGAACCCCCTTGCCGCAAAAAAGTGGGTGGGGACGCCACTAAAGACACGCTTCCGGGTTCACCCTCCTTTGAGTACCCCAAGGAGACCTGATGAAACGACTCCCGCTTGCGGTGGTTGTCCTCGTTTTCGCCGGCTTCGCGCGCGCGCAGACGCTTGGGCCGGTCGACTGGATCTTTCTCGTCGACACGTCGAAGTCGATGCGCGGCGTGGGCAAGGGATCGAAGAACGTCTTTCCCGAGGTGAAGGCGAGCATCGACTCGTTCATCAACGAGGCGAGCGACGGCGACAGCGTGGCCATCTTCACGTTCGACAGGAGTGCAAGCCTTCGCTCCGCCATGCCGGTCAACGCCGACGCGCGCGCCGACCTGCACCAGATCGTGGCCGGCCTCGAGGCGGAAGGCAATCGCACGCACCTCGGCGACGCGATCGCGAAGGGACTGGATCGCGCCGCGACGCTGCGCCGAACGCTCGATCCCACGCGCACCCGCGCGGTGGTCCTCTTCACCGACGGCCGCGAGGACATACGCGACATCGAGGATCCGGTGCGCATCGACGCGAACGTGCAGCGTGCCGCCGACACCTTCATCTACTTCGTCTCCATGGGCGACCACGAGCCGCAGCTCGACGCGTTCGCCGCGGCGACGAAGCGGACGACGGTGCTGAAGGCGCCGACGGCGGAAGCGATCCGCGACGTGGCGAGAAAGATCCGCGCCACGATTCCTCCGCCGAAACCGAAACCGCAGCCACTCGTGCAGACCACACCGCCGCCTGCACCAGAACCACCGCCATCCACGCTGACGCAGGCGCTGCGCACCATCTTCGCCCTCACCCTGCTCGGCGCCATCGCCGCCGCCATCGTGTACCAGCAGCGCAAGAAGAACCGCCTCGAAGGGGAACTGGAGATCCTCCGCCCGCGCACCGCGCCCGACAACGCATACGTCGGCCTGCCCAAGCTGCAGGCCACCGAGGTCGCGCTCAGCGCCATCCTCCCGCCCGACGCGCTGGCCGGCAGCGACGCGCGCCTCTTCGTGAAGCGCAGGGCGGGAAAGAAAAAAGTGTGGATTGCCACGCGCGGCGGCTCGCTGCGCATCAACGACGTCGAGACTCCGATGACCGAGCTCTACGACGCCGACACCATCGAGATCGGCGACGCGAAGCTGCGCTTCAACCGCGTCGGCGACGAACGTCCGCATCAGGAGGCTGACCTGTGAAGAACAACGTCGTCTTTCGTCCCACCGTCGTCATCGGACTCGGAGGGACGGGCTACAACACGCTGCTCGAGCTGAAAAGGCGCTTCGTCCAGGCGTACGGCTCCATCCCGCCGATCATCCGCTTCCTCTCCATCGACACCACCGAGAACGCCGAGGGAGCGTCGCGCGGTGAAGAGGCCGTGCATGAGACGCGGCTCGATCCTCACGAGCAGTACGTGCTGCAGGTCGGCAACCCGTCCGGACTCGTGAACGGCACGAACCCGCACATTGACGAATGGTGGCCGCCGGAGATCCCGACACAGGCCATCATCGCCGGCGCCGGGCAGGTGCGCGGGCGCGGGCGGCTGGCGCTCTTCGCGCGCGCGTCCGAGGTCTACGCGCGCATCCGCCGCGCCGTCGACGACGTGCGCAACATCCGCAACCAGAAACAGATGTACGCGGAGCAGTTCCAGGTCTCGGAGCGCTCCGGCGTGGAAGTGCACCTCGTCGGCAGCCTGGCCGGCGGCACCGGCAGCGGCACGTTCCTCGACGTCGCCTTCATGGCCCGCGACGTGATCGGCGGCGACGAGCAGTCGAACTTCACCGGCGTGCTGCTGCTGCCCGGCATCTTCACGCGCATGGCCGGCGTGGCCATGGTCAAGCCGAACGCGTACGGCGCGCTGAAGGAGATCGAGTATCTCTCGACGATGAAAGGGAGCTTCACCGTCGACTACGGCTTCCGCCGCGTCGACGTCACGCGCCCGCCGTTCGACGTCGTGTATCTGGTCGACAGCATCAACGAGCAGGGGCGCGTGGTGTCGGACCAGAAGGACCTGCACAACCTCATCGCCGACGGCATGTACGTGCAGATCGGCTCGCAGCTCGGCACCGACGCCGCGAATGCGATCGACAACATCAAGACCCAGATCGCCACCGCCGGCCGCGTGAAGGGGCGCTCGCCGCAGTACTGCAGCTTCGGCGTGGCCTCGCTGACCATGCCCACCTTCGACGCGCTGATGTACGAGGACGCGAAGCGCCTGGTCAACGACGACCTGCTGAATGGCTCCGTGGCCGACTCCGAGGTCGAGGAGGAAGTGCAGCGCTTCATCGACACGCAGCGCCTGCGCGAGGACGAGGCCGACCAGGTGATCGAGTTCCTCGGCCAGCGCGAAGGGGGCGGGCAGTTGCGCATTCCCATGCCGCTCACGCAACTGACGTTCGACAACAAGGCCCTCGGCGCGATCAAGAGCCTGCACACCGTGCATCGCTCGCGCGCGGAGCGGCAGATCGCGCAGGCCATCGCCGCGAACTTCGAGAAGCTGCGCGACGAGTCGGTGGCGGCCATCAGCGCGCTGTGGGAGTCGATGGTCAACCGCAACAACGGGTTCACGCGCGCCGAGCGCTTCTTCCAGAAGCTGCAGGCCAAGCTGGAGTGGTACCGCAACATGATGGACGGCGAGGCGAAGGAGGAGCGCACGCGCCTCAAAGCCATCGTATTCAAGTCCGCCGAGGATGGGATCACCGAGGCCGCGGGCGCGTTCCTGCGCCGCGAGGCGAGGGTGAAGACCGCGTGCGAGGTGTACGGCGGCCTCGTCGACCGCGAGACGGAGCTGGCCATCCGCGTGGCGCGGCTGGAGAAGGCGGCCGAGCTCTACTCGACGCTGCACTCGCACACGCAGTCGATTCTCGACTGGTGCTACCGCATCCGCGAGAACCTCAACGCCGCGCGCAAGCAGTTCGAGCAGCAGTATCTCGACGCCACGAACCCGCGCGGCGGATCGCGCCTCTTCGAGCAGACCGTCGGCTTCGACGCCGCGCCGCACCGCCCGCGCGTGACCGGCGAGGACTTCGTGAAGTGGTACGCCGATCATCACCGCGCGTCGCTCTCGCAGTGGGCCGGCCTGCGCGCGTCGGAGGTCCACGCCGACGTCGAGCAGTTCGTGCGCAAGTGCTACGAGCCGCTCACGTCGCTGACCATGGACGACATCCTCCGCCGCACGTCGCCCGAGGCCGTGACGCAGCAGCTCAAGCGTCTCGACAACCTGGCCGTGCCGCTCTGGCGCTACGACCTCGGCAAGATTCCGGTGGTCAGCCAGACGCTCCTCAACGAGGCCTATTACTACGGCGTTGCCGACGGCGAGGCCTCGGTGCTCAACGAGGCGCGCTACGCCGCCGGCGTGCCGACGGGGACGACCAAGCCGAGCACCGTCTCCACGCGCGACGCGAAGCGCATCGTGCTGTTCAAGGTCAAGACCGGCCTGCCGCTCTTCGCGCTGGCCGAGATGGAGGACATGGAGCGCGCCTACACCGACCCGAACAAGATCATCTCCAATCACATCGACAAGCGCTGGCAGGAGCTGCCGAATCTCATCCCGCGCAGCGGCGACGGCGAGGCACTGCGCTGGTTCGCCCTGGCCCAGGCGCCCGAGCCGTTCGCCCTCATCCGCCGCGACGGTGCCTGGTATTCGATGAAGTCGAAGAACGGCCGCCGCGTGGACAACAACCTGGTGCGCCTGGCGCAGGGACGCGTGCCAGCCTTCACGGCGTTCGAGAAGAACCGCGACCTGGTGCAGGAGGCGGAGGAGACGATCGACGCCGTGGTCACGCGCGAGGGGGCGGTGCGGGTCGTCCAGATCCTGCGCGAGTACACGGATGCGCTGACGAAGCAGATGGCCAGCGCCGTCGAGCCGCAGGTCAAGGATCAGGTCGAGAACGAGATCCTGGCCATCGAGGATTACGTGCGGCGCATGGAGACGCTGAGCTGATGCTCAAGCCGGTCAGTATTCTCGCTCTCGATGACGTCGCGGCGCCGCTCGCGCAGGCGGTGCAGCAGCTCGTGGCCGCGCATCACGGCGTCGACGACCTCGTGCTCTGTGGGGACGGGCTTCAGCCCGTCCCGGAAGCGATTCAGTCGATCCACGCGCGGCGGCAGCGGCCCGACAGTCCGCTGCGCCTGCGCGAAGACCTCAGCACGCGCGAGCTCGTGCTGGTCGTGCTCTCCGCGAGCGGCCCGGCGCGAGGCGCGCTGATCGAGACGGTGCGCCGCATCCGGGAGATCTACGAGACGCGCCGTTTCGCCTCACTGGTCTCGATCGAGATTCTCTGCCTGCTGCCGGAGGCGGCCGGCGCGACCAAGCCGGAGGACTACGCCGCCGCGTATGCGCTGCTCAAAGTGCTGACAGCCGAGGAGGCGAAGCCGTTCGATCAGGTATGGCTGCTCGACGCCGTGAACGCGCGGCGGGTGCGCTTCGGCGCGCTGCACGAGGCGCTCGACGTGTACGCGGCCGCGGTCGCCGGCGCGCTGACGTACGAGCCGGAGCTGAGCGGCGCGCTGCCGGGCATTCATCCGCGCGGGATGCATCCGACGTTCAGCTCGTTCGGCTACGCGTCGCTCGTGTTTCCGCGCGAAGCGGCGCTGCAGCGTGTCGAGGCGCGCTTCGCCGCGCAGCTCGTGCGGGAGAAGCTGCTCGCCGGCGCGCCGGGCGCGCATGCGCAGCTGGCGGCGAAGCAGTTCGTCGCCGCGGAGGAGCTCGCGGTGCCGCTGTCGCGCATCGGCGTCGACGGCGGGCAGTCGCTCTTCCGCCGTTTCCAGCCGAAGACGCAGGTGAACGAGCGCACGCGCAGCGCCGAGGAGATCATCGCCGCGGTGCGCGCGGAGCTGCAGGCGTTCCGCGACTCCACGCAGCTGCGCAGTCTCGACACGCTGGCGAAGCAGGGCGACGAGACGGCGCGCGACTTTTCCGCGCTGCTGGCGCGGACGCTCGACGAGACCCTCGACCGCGACGGCTACGGTGCCGCGCAGGCGCTGCTCGAGGCGCTGCTCGACCCGCTGCCGGAACTGCGTCCGGGCGCGGAGCTGGCGCCGCGCAACCTGGTCACGGAGATCCGTGCCGCCACGGGCGCGCTCGACGCGCGGCTGCGCTTCACTCCGAACACCGCCGCCAGCGATGCCGCGCGCAAACGGGTGCGCGAGCTGGAGACGCTGATCCAGGACCAGAAGGTCGTCGCCGAGACGCTCGCGCCGGCCGATGCGGCGCAGCAGCTCGGCGCGCTGGAAGAGGAAAAGGAAGCGCTGCTGCGCGAGGTGCCGGAGATCGTCTTCGCCGAGGAGCGCGAGAACAGCACGGCGCGCAGCGCGGCGCGTGAGTCCGAGGCTGCGCGGCTGGCCGCGGAGACACAGGCGAAGGAACAGGAGCTGCGCGAGCTCTTCGTGCAGCTTCCGCGCGCCGAGCAGGCGTTGCGCGAGGCGCTGGAGACGCGGCGGACGTGGCTCTGGACGCAGCTCTGGATCGCCGCGGGCGGCCTCGCCGCGATGTACCTCGTGCCGTTCCTCTTCGGCGTGCTCCGCCCGCACCTCGAGCGGATCACCTGGGCGGCGGCGGGGCTGGCGCTCTTCGCGTCGTTCACCGCCTTCCGCTACGTGACGCAGATCGCGCCGCTGGTGAGCGAGGCGCGGGAGCGGCTGGCCCGCGTGCGCGAACGGATCGCGGCCACCGACCAGGCCAGGAACGCCGCGCACAACGCGGAGCTGCAGTTCGAGTACGACATGACGCACGGCCGCACGGCGCTGCGCGTCCTGCGCGCCACGCGCGACGCGGCCGCCGAGGCGCTGGAGTCGCTGCGGACGCGGCGGCAGGAGCTCGAGGAGCTGGCGGCGGGAACAATGTGGGGCGGGCTTCAGCCCGCCGGACCGTGCGGGCTGAAGCCCGCCCCACATCTCACCGTCGTCGACGATGCCGAGGTGGATGCGTGGTACGAGCGGACCGCGGAGGATCGCAAGCCGTTCCTGCGCGAGCTGCCGGTGGCGCGCTCGGAGTCGCGCCGCCTCGCCATGGAGGACGTGCGCCGCCGCGTGACGGCGCATGCGGCGGCGGCGTGCGCCGCGTTCGGCAAGCTCACGCTCGCCGGCGCGGCTTCGTCTCTGGCCGATCCGGCGAAGCTCGCGCAGCGGTTGAAACGCCTCGCCGACACGAGTGCCCCACTGGTCGAGCTGCGCGACGACGACCTGCAGGCGCAGCAGTCGATGCAGCGCGACTGCACGCTGTGGAGCGACACCGCGGATGCGCCGTGGATCGCGCAACTGCAGCGCCGCTTCCCCGAGGCGCAGGTCAAGGCCGCGTCCGATGCGTTGTCTGCGCACGTGGTCACGCGCGTGCTGCACTACCCCGGCTACATCCTCGGCCAGATCGACTACTACCGCGCCCAGTACGAGGCCGCCGCGAGTCCGGACGCCGCCGGCGTCGCCGACCTGCTCCCCGCGGAGCTGGTCGTCGGCGCCTCGGTGCGCGCGGCGTACGAGCAGCTCCTCCTCGGCCGCGCCCTCGGCGTGGTGGTGATGCGCCGCGGACGCCTGGCCGTCAGCGACACGGTCCTCGGCGACTCGCATCTCGCCGCCGCGCAACTGCTGGCCGAGCGCGGCGCGGTGCGCGAGCTGCTCGACGGCGCGCTCGTGCCGCGGCTCGAGATCGCGGCCGACGTCTCCGGCGAGCTGCGCTCGCTGCGCGACTCCGTGCCGCTCACGCCGCTCGACCGCAACGTGCTCGACGGGCTGCTGCGGAAATACGTCTGAGGAGGACGCGATGGGCTGGTTTCTGCGCGAGAGCGTGTCGGTGGCTCGGACGTACGGCCGGACTGGCCGCACGCAAAGGACGGGCTGAAGCCCGTCCTACGTTAAGCATGCGTCTCGCGAGGAACGTGCTCAACGTAGGGCGCGGCTTCAGCCCGCCCAGCCGGCATCTCGGCAGCGTCACCGCGTGACCCGGAACGTGTAGCGCGCCACGAGCCGGTCGCCGGCGCGCACCCGCAGCGTGTACGTGCCCGCCTCGAGGAACCGGCCGGGCACATCGATGACGAACGCGTCGCCGATCGGGCGGACGCCGCGCGCGCGCCACAGCACGCGCGACTCGCGTGCGATCTCGACCTCGTGCTCCTCCGCGGCCGGCGTCTCGACGGGCTCGATGGTGAGGAGGTAGCGCGCCTCTCCTGCCGACAGCTCGTAGGCCGGGCCGGCGCCGCCGCGCGTGAGGGTCGGGCTGAAGACGTGATGCGAGGTGAGCGCGGCCGGCTGCGCGCTGCGGCGCCGCTGCAGGAGCGCGTCGGTGGAGAGCAGCGCGATGATGAGTGTCGCCGCCACGGCGTAGAGCTGCAGCGCGCGTGGCCGGTGTTGTTTCTCGATGCGCTCGGTGAGCAGCGGCGTGAGCTCCGGGTAATAGACGAGCAGCGCCCGCACGCGTGCAGCCTCGGCCGCCGGCAACTCTCCGCGCAGATACGCAACCACTTCTTCGCGCGAGGGTGGGCCGCCGAGGCGCTCGCATTCGCTCTCCACCCACGCGTCCAGCGCTTCGTCCCAGTCAGTCTTTGTGATCATCGTCGTCTCCCAGAAGATCCATCCAGTTCACTGCCGGCGGCGGGTCGAGGCGCTCGCGGAAGACGGCCCTCATCCGCGAGAGCCGGCTGCGCACCGCCTGATCGGTGAGGCCGAGGTGCTTTGCGATCTCCTTCGAGTTGTATCCGCGCTTCGCGAGCACGAGGCACTGCTGCGTGTCCGGAGTGAATTCCGCGAGCACGGCATTGAAGTGCGCCCGGAACGCGGCGATCTCCTGCTGCTCGATCAGTTGCTCCTCGACGGAAGGGGCGTCGTGCTTCGTGTCGTGCTCCGTCTCATCGAGCTGCGTCAGCAGGCCGGCGCCGCGGCGCGGCACGTTCGCACGCCTGAAACGCTTGTTGGCGATGCTGCGCGCCGTCGTGGCGAGATACGCCCACTCGTGATCCAGCGACACGTGTTCCATCCGCTTCCAGACGCGAATCAGCGCCTCCTGGGCGATGTCCTCGGCGTCGGGAACGCGGCGGAACGTTCTGAGGAGACGGTCCCGGTATTTCGCGTACAGCTCTTCGATCCGTTTCATGGCTTCTGCTCAAGAGATCCGCTTTTCGCGCGTTTGTTGCGCGAGCCTCTCGATCGCCTCCCGCAGGCCGCGCATTTCCTCGCGCATCGCCGCGATCTCCGCGTCCGTGGCCTCGTCCTCGGGGACGAGGAACCACGACGCCAGCGCGGCGGAGAAGGCGCCGAAGAGGCCGACGCCGGCGGTCATGAGGATCGCGGCGATGACGCGGCCTTCCGTGGTCACGGGATAGAACTCGCCGTAGCCGACCGTGGTGATCGTGGCGAAGGCCCACCAGACGGCGTTGTCGGCGGTGTGGATGTTTCCTTCTTTCGAATTCTCGAAGTGCAGGATGGCCGTGCTGCTGGCGATGATCAGCACGAGCGCGACGAGCGTCGCGGCGAGCAGCGTTGACTGGCGGCGCCGGCTGAGGAGCATCGTCGACAGCACGCGCGCGGCGCGGATCGAGCGCAGCAGCCGCGCGATGCGCGCGATCCGGGCCAGGCGTCCCCACCGCGCCGCATCGAGCATTGGCATCGACGACAGGATGTCGAGCCATCCCCACGTGAGCAGGTAGCGCCGGCGATCCTCCGCCGTCCAGAGGCTGACCGCGAAATCGACCGCGAAGGCGATGCAGATCACCAGGTCGGCGGCGTCGAGCACGGCGTCGATCTCGGGATCGGGCCGCAGCGCGTGCTGGACGACGTTCACCGCCAGCGCGATGACGCAGAGCGCCAGCATGTACAGCTGATAGAGCGGCATCACACGGCGCATGTGGGATCTCAACCCGCTCGCGGTGAAGAAGTGGCGGACGCCACTCCTCGCGCGCGACCGGGTTCTTTTCCCGTGGAGGCATTCCATGGAAACCTTGCTGCTCATCGCGCTCGCGGGCGCGATCGCGATTCTCGCGTTCTGGCTGCGGCTGCTGCTGAAGCTCGCGCCCGTGGCTGGTGCGGAGGACGGCGAGGACGCCTGGGTCGAGGCGCAGCCGTGACGTCGATCGAGAGCGCGCTGGCCTCGGCGCGGCAGAGTCTCCTCGACCTCACGCTGCGCAACCGTTTGCTCCACTACCGTTCCAGCACGGCGCGCAGTATCCGCGTCGTCGGCGAGCTGCCGGCGGAGATCTACGACGCGCTGGTGCTGCGGGAGAAGGGGCTCGAGTTCCGCGCCGCCACGAAATCATTCATCGCGACGGCCGACACGTGGTCGCCGGCCACCGCGCTCGAGTCGCGGCACACGGACCGTTTTCTCCAGACGCCGCACGACGGCGAGTCGCTGACGAAGAAGCTCTTCCGTGTCTATCACGAGGGGCGCAGCGCGGTGGAGGAGCAGGGCTACACCGTCACTCATCTCGCGGTCGGCTTCCTGGAGTGGTTCGAGAGCGAGAGCGCGGAGCAGCCGCGGCGCGCCCCGCTGCTCCTCGTGCCGGCGGAGCTCGAGCGCGTGCGCGCCGGCGACTTCTCCAAAGTGCGCTGGACCGGCGAGGACGTCTTCGCCAACATCTCCCTCGCGGCCAAGCTGGTCGAGCACGGCGTGGCCATGCCGCCGTTCGAGCCGCCGGAGGAGAAGGGCGGCATCGACGCCTGGCTGCAGCGCGTGGTCGAGGCGGTCGCGCGCAAGCCGCGCTGGCGCGTGCTGTCCGAGCTCGTGCTCGACTTCTTCAGCTTCACGAAGTTCGTGATGTTCAAGGACCTCGATCCGGCCACGTGGCCGGATGGACGCAAGCCGCACGATCATCCGCTGCTGCAGACGCTCTTCCATCCCTCCGGTGATGCGAAGGAAGAGCGCCGCGCCGTGGAGGATGTCGACGCGAAGCGGATGTGGCACGTCATGGACGCCGACCCGTCGCAGATCGCCGTCATCGAGGAGGTGAAGGGGGGACGCAATCTCGTGGTGGAGGGTCCGCCGGGAACCGGGAAGTCGCAGACCATCACGAACCTCATCGCCGAGATGCTGGCCGCGGGGAAGACGGTGCTGTTCGTCAGCGAGAAGATGGCCGCGCTGGAGGTGGTGAAGTCGCGCCTGGACGACGCCGGCCTGGACTCCTTCTGTCTGGAGCTGCACAGCCGCAAGTCGAACAAGAAGGCGGTGCTGGCCGAGCTGCAGCGCTCCCTGACCACGAAACCGCGCGTCGCGTTGCCGGACGCCGAAGAGCACGAGCCGCTGAAGCGCGACCTGAATGCCTACGCGCAGGCGCTGCGCGAGCCGGTCGGCGCGTGGGGCCGCACCCCCTGGCAGTTGCTGAACGTAGGACGGGCTTCAGCCCGTCCGGGGCGGGCTGAAGCCCGCCCTGCGTTGATCCCCAACGCGGCAGCCGTCACCGAGGCCGACGTCGCCGCCGCGGAGAACGCGCTGCGCGAGCTCGCCTACATCCTCCCCTCCGTGCATCCCGTCGCGGCGCACCCCTGGCGCGCGAGCACGCGCGCGGCGATGGTGCCGCAGGACGAGCAGGACTTGCGCGCCGCACTCTCACGCGCTCTCGAGACCTTGCGCACGCTGATGAACGAAGCCGCCGCGCTGGCCGCCGAAACCGGCGTGCAGGAACCGGTGAGCCTGGCCGCGTTGCCGCGCGCGATGGAGGCGGCGGAGGTGCTCGCGCGGGCGGGTGCACCGACCGAGGCCGCGCTGCTGCTCAGCAGCGAATGGAACGCGGCCAATCCCGCCGCGGAGGAGCTGGTGTCGCGTGTGGAAGCGCTGCAGCGCGAGCGCGCGGCGCTGGCGCGCACGTTCCGTGATGACGCGCTCGAGGAAAGTGTCGCCGCCGATCTGGACGAATTCGGGCGCCTGGCGGCGCAGTTCTTCCGCCTCTTCAGCGGCCGCTATCGCGCGCTGCGGCGCCGGCTGGCCGCGCTCTACGACGGCCCGGCGCCGAAGCCGCGGCAGATGATCGCGGACTTCAGCCGCCTGGCGGAGCATCAGAGCGCGCGCGATGCACTGCGCGGCGACCCGCGCGGACGCGGCTTCTTCGGCGCACGCTGGCTGGCCGACCGCAGCGACTGCGTATCGCTGCGGCAGTTCAGCGAATGGATCGTCGTCTTTCGCCGCGAGCTCCTCGGCCATGCGCTCACGCGGCGGGCGGTGGAGATCGCCTCCACGCGCGCCGACGCGCAGGCCGTGCGCGCGCGCATCGACGCCCTCCACACCGCGGCAGAGCACTGCCGGGCGACACTCCGCGCGATCTTCGCCGAGGTCTGCGTCGCAGTGCCCGAGGACCTCGACGAAATCGCGTTCGCGTCCCTCTCCGCGCAGGTCGAAGCGTGGCAGCAGCAGGCCTCCGCGCTCTTCCGCTGGACCCAGTTCCATGCCGCGCTGGAAAAAGTGCGCGCCACCGCGGCCGCCGCGCTCGAGCCGTACGTCATGGACGACGCGCTCGACGCGGCGCAGCTGATCCCGTTCTTCCGCACCGCGCTCGCGGAGTCGCTGCTGCGGATCGCGTTCGCGCAGCGGCCCGCCCTCGGGCACTTCATCGGCGAGCTGCACGAGAAGAAGATCGACCGCTTCCGTGAGATCGACGGCGGCCTGGCCGCCGTCCAGCGCGCGAAGCTCTCGCGCCTGCTGCATGCGAAACGCCCGCAGCTCGCCGGCGGCGCGTCGCCGAATTCCGAGGCCGGCATCCTCCTCGGCGAGATGCGCCGCATGCGCGGCCACATGCCCATCCGCAAGCTGCTCGCGAAGGCCGGCGGCCTGATTCAGCGCATCAAGCCGTGCTTCCTCATGAGCCCACTCTCCATCGCCCAGTTCCTCGACCCGCGCACCGTGCGCTTCGACCTGATCGTATTCGACGAGGCCAGCCAGGTGCGTCCCGAGGATGCGGTGGGCGCGCTGCTGCGCGGCGCGCAGCTCGTGGTCATGGGCGACACGCAGCAGCTCCCGCCGACGAGCTTCTTCGATCATCTCGCCGCGGGCGACGAGCCTCAGGAGGAGGAAGAGGAGGCGGCGTCGATGAAGGACGTCGAGAGCATTCTCCACCAGTGCGCGCGGAGCTTCCCGGCGAAGACGCTGCAGTGGCATTACCGCAGCCGGCACGAGTCGCTGATCGCCATCTCGAACCTCCACTTCTACCGGAATCAGTTGCGCATCTATCCGTCTGCCATTGACCGGTCGGACGAGCTCGGCCTGCACTTGGTGCCCGTACCGCACGGCGTCTACGACCGCGGCAGGACCGGCACGAACCGCATCGAGGCGCAGGCCGTCGCCGCCGCGGCGCTCGAGCATTTCCGCCGCCATCCCGATAAGACCCTCGGCATCGGTACGTTCAACATCCAGCAGCAGCAGGCCATCCAGGAGGAGCTCGAGCTGCTGCTGCGCGCGCATCCGGAGATGGAGGCGGCCATCTCCCGCGCGCGCGAGCCGCTGTTCGTGAAGAACCTGGAGACGATCCAGGGCGACGAGCGCGACACGATCCTGATCTCGCTCGGCTTCGGGCGCGACGCCGCGGGAAGGCTGTCGCTGAACTTCGGGCCGATCAACCGCGAGGGAGGGGAGCGCCGGCTGAACGTGCTGATCTCGCGCGCCCGCGAAAAGTGCGTGGTCTTCTCGAACTTCACCGCGCAGGAGCTCGTGCTGGACGGGACGAATGCGCGCGGCCTGTCCGTATTGAAGGCTTTCCTCGAATTCGCGCAGACGCGGCGGCTGACGGTCGCCGAGGCGGCGGAGGACGAGGAGACCGCGGCGTTCGAGGATGCAGTCGCCGCGGCGCTCGGCGAGCGCGGATACGAGGTGCGCCGGCGTGTCGGCTGTGCGGGATTCCGCGTCGACCTGGCCGTCGTCGATCCGCAGGAGCCGGGCCGCTATCTCTTCGGCATCGAGTGCGACGGCCCGAAGTACTACGACGCCACCGTCGCGCGCGACCGCGACCGCCTGCGCCAGCAGATGCTGGAGCAACTCGGCTGGACGATTCATCGCGTCTGGTCGACCGACTGGTATCGCGCCCCCGAGGAGACGCTCGCGCAGTTGATGGAAAACGTAGGACGGGCTTCAGCCCGTCCAGTCGGGCTGAAGCCCGACCTACGTTCGCAGCCGGAAGTCGAAATCCTCGAAGTGCGCCCCGAGGAGATCCCCTCCTACGAAGTCTGCCGCGACCTGCGCATCCCGGTCATCGGCGAGCTGCATCAGGTCGCGCCGGAGATGCTGGCCGCGGCGGTGGAAGACGTGGTGCGCGTGGAAGGGCCGGTGCACGTCGACGAAGTGGTGCGCCGCATCCGCACGCTGTGGGGATTGCAGCGCGCGGGCAATCGCATCCGCGAGGCCATCGAGCGCGGCGTGCAGATCGCGCTGCGCAGGCAGGCCGTCGCGCGCGACGGCGAGTTCCTGCGTCTGCCGCACGCGCCCGTGGTCCCGCGCCGCCGCAACGGCGACCCGCCGGCACGCGTGGAGCTGATCGCCGACGTCGAGCTCGCGGAGGCGGTGCAGCACGTGCTGCGCGTGGAGCTCGCCACGCCGCGCGCGGAGCTGATCGACGCCGCCGCGCGCCGGGTCGGCATCCAGGCCACGTCGACGGCTGTCGCCGCGCGCCTCGGCACGGTCATCGACGCCGAGGTGCGGCGCGGTCGGCTGACGCTCGACGGCGAGGTGGTGCGGCCGACGGGAGGGTGATCCGCTCGATCGACCAGCGCGTCGTGAGGAGCGCGCGCCGGGCGCGAATGCTGTCCCACGCGAGGATGAAGGGATCCGGCAGCGGCTCCTCGGTGGAGAGCAGCACGTACGTGTCGTCGCCGTACGGCGGCATGACGCCGAACGCGCCCGGCGCGCCGAGGACGAGCTCCGCGTCTTTTCCGGAGAAGCGGTTCTCCACCGAGCCGCTCTTCGGAAAGACGAGATAGCTCTTGCCGTGGCTGTCGATGGCGAAGACGTAGTAGTAGCGCGGCGCCGCCTCCGCGGCCCCCGTGGCGCGCAGCACGACGCTGTACGTCTCGCCGCCGAGGAGCGGACCGTTGTCGACGAGCGTTCCGCTGCGCTCGTGCCGCAGCGCGAGGCGGTACGGCGCCGGTGTGTCCGACCGGAGCGTCTGCCATGCGTGAAGGCGCCGCAGCTTCAGGAGGTCTTCGCGCAGACGTGCATCGTCGCGCGTCCACCCCGAGCTCCGCCCACCATCCGCGCGAAACCAGGCGTACTCGATCCGCCGCCCGTCATAGCGCCCGGTAAGAATGTAGTCAGCCTCGTCGAAGTGGAGCGCCGGCGTCCCGCCGGCTGTCGTGGCGGCGTCCCGCGCCGCCACCCTGGGGAACTGCACGAAAAGCGCGCCATCGCGCGGCAGGCGCGCGATGGCCGACATCGCGGCGTCGTCACTCGCCAGCGGCAGCGCCCGGCGCTCGCGGTCGAGCAGCTCCCACGCGTCGCCGCGCGGGCGGAGCACATGCGTTGCCTCGCGTGGCTCGGCCAGCCACCTCGCGTTCGTCGCGGCGGCGAACCGCCGCGCGACAGCCCGCAGGTCGCGCGTGGTCACCGGCATCCAGACGCGCAGCGGACGTCCCTCAGGCACGGCCCAGCGCACGACCTCCAGCAGCGTGCCGGAGCGGATCGACGCCGGCACGGCGCCCACGCTCATGCGCGCGACGCTGCGGCCGACGCCGAGCATGCGCACCACGCGCAGCGTCGCGGGTGTGCCGGCCGCGCGCAGCTCCGCACTCACCGCCAGCCCGTGCGCCCAGCCGCCCTGCAGCACGACCTCTCCGTCCGGCTGCACCCGTTCCACCGCGACGATCGCGCGCGGTGCATTCGTGCGCAACCCGAGGAAGGGACGCATGCGCGCGGCGTGCGAGCCGAGCATCGCCGGCGCCTGGTCCGCCTTGTCGACGCGCAGCCGCGCCTGCGCGCGGAGGAACGTCTCCCGGACCGGCTCGCCCGCGGCGGCGTCGCGCATCGAGGTGATCCACGCCCACGTGAACGCGCCGTGCTTGCGGCCGTCGTCCCCGTCCGTCTCCCAGGCCGTATCGGCATCCTGCGCCGACACGAGCACCAGCGCCCCGCGCTCCTCGGGGCGCGGCCCGTACGCGCGCGCGTCGCGAATGGGACGTGCGCGCCCGATGCCGCGCGGCCGCCCTCCGCCCGGCAGCCCGCGAAAGCCGGAGCCGCTGTGGCAGTGATCGAGCAGCAGCGTGAGGTGCGCGCCGCGGTCGAGGATGCGGTTGAACAGCGGCCGCAGCTCCTTGTCGCGGATGTCCTCCGCGCCGCGCCGCGAGTCGGCCGGCACGATCGACTCGTCGAGCCGGTCGAGCTCATCGGACTCGGGATTTGGTACCTGCCCGCCGTGCCCGGCGAAGTAGTAGAAGACCACGTCGCCCTGGCGCGCGGGACGCACGAGGTGCCGCTCGATGGCGCCGAGGATCGCGGCGCGCGTGGCCTGCTGGTTCTTCAGCGTGACGATGTCCTGCCGCCGGAACCCGTAGCGGAGCACGAGCATCTCCTCCAGCAGCGCCACGTCGTTCGCCGCGCCTTTGAGGTCCGGCCAGCCGCGCTCGCGGTCGGGCGGGACCTGGGCCACGCGCGGCAGCGTCGAGGCGGTGTAGTCGTCGATGCCGATCAGCAGCGCGCGGCGCGCGGGCTGCGCGTGCGCAGATGCGGCGAGCAGTGCGATCAATGCAATGCGAACGAACATGGTTCCCTCAGCGGCAGCGCGTCATCGACTCGGCCTCGGCGCGCGTGATGGCGTCGTAGGACTTCACGACCCCGGAGGGGTCGCGATAGACGACGGCGTAGAAGCGATGGTCGGCGGCGAACTGCTCCACGCCGCCGTGCGCGCCGTATTCGCCGGTGCCGTACTGCATCGACTCGATGGTGACGGTGTCGAGCGGCGTCTCCGACTCGATGACCAGGACCTTGCAGTCGTGGCCGGCGGCGTATGCCTGCAGCTCCGGTCTCGCGTAATCGCGCGTCAGCCGCTTCGCGGCGGCGACCGCCTCTTTCGTGGCCGGATCGACGTAACAGGCGGCGAAGAGCAGGACGAGCATCAGTCTGCGCATGCGACCTCCTTCGACGGAAAATGCGGGGCGGACTCGCGTCCGCCCCGCAATTCACGTCACGGCTCCAGCGGCGGGCAGAGCGTGCGGTCGTACAGCGAGCGGCCGGGCTCCATGCGCAGCCGGTTGAGGAGCACGGAGTCGACCGCGCTGGCGGGATGGACCGAGGTCCAGCTCACCTGCGGCACGGTCGTGCCGCTCGGCGCACCGGCGCGCGGCACGAGTCGCGCGGCGCGGTCGGGCGGGTTCTGCAGCAGCTCGTAATACATCTCGAAGTGCTTGCCCACCTGCGGCGACTCGTTGTTCGCCGACGCCGGCGGCACGAACGGCGGGAGGTTGACCACGGCCACTTCCACCTTGCCGCTCGCGTCGGGCGAGAGGGTCATGGAGCGGCCGTTGCCGCCGTCGTGCTTCGTCTCCACGATCTGCACGCTGGTACCGGTGACGGGGATGTCCAGCCCCACCCAGCTCGTCACCGCCTGGACGTAGGCCGCGGTGCTGCCGGTGCCGTCGAGACGCTTGAAGCTGACGGGAGTGACGTCACTGCCGATGCGGGCCAGGCTGTGCGTGTAGAGATCGCCGCTGTCGATCTTGAAACGTGCCGCGACGATGCCCGGGGGGACGTTGGCCAGCAGGTCGGGATCGATGGTGCAGCCGCTGCCGCAGAGCTGCGACAGCTTCGGGATCCAGCTGAAGTCGGCGCGCTCGCTCGACGTGGTGGGCACGATCTGCGGCTGCCCGTTCACCGTGCCGCGCAGGTCGCGGCGGATGTTCAGCGCGGGCAGGTCCGCCGCGCCCGACGACTTCTGCACGCGCAGGTCGGAGCCGGAGATCCACCACGCGCTGCCGTTCCCGAGGGCGTAGGCCAGCGAGTCGAGAGCGGTGGCCGCGGACTGATCGCGGAAAAACTCGGAGGCGATGGTGGTGTCGTCGTCGACGCAGTCTCCACTGCAGTTGCCGCGGGCGATGATGGCCGGCTTATGGGGCGGCATGGCCGCGCCGTCGGACGTGTGATAGTGGTTGGCGTTGAGCAGCAGGACGGTGACTTCGGTCCCGTTTTCATTCGGGATGAAGGCCATCAGGCCGCTGAAGAGAATTCTGAGCACAAACGGATTCATTGAGTGTCTTCTCCGGTGGAACCGCATACGGAGAGCCGGCGTAACCGACCACCTGATACGGCGCCCACCACATTGCGGGGTCATCGTTCTGGAGCCTCTTGAGTTGCGCCGCGCGCAGCGCAACTGCCACATCGTCTCCACGCCGATAGTGACAATGGAGGGACACCAGCAGTTGTTGGGCAGTGGCGTCTCCCACATCCCACAGCGTGCCGACGACGGCCGGAATGTTCGCCGCAATGAGCGGCCGCACCAAAGGAGCAAGACCTTCTGGACCGACCGGTTGACCGCCGGCCGTACTGCACGCGCCGAGGACCACCAGTCGCGTGCGCTCGAGCACGGAGAGCTCGCGCATCAGTTTTTCAGCGGTCAATTCACCGGAGGCGAGAAGAAGTTGCGATTCCCACGGGCGCCGGGGAACGGGAAGGGCGTGCCCGGCGAAGTGGATGATGGTCGCGCCACGAGCCGCCGCGAGGAATTGTGGCACGGTCGCTTCCGCGCCGCTCAGCACCTCCGCCTGCGGATACCAGCGCCGGAGCTCGTCCACCTCCGGTTGCGCGTATCGCAGCGGCTTCATGCCGCTGCGTCGATCGAACACTGTCGCAGCGGTAAGGAGGACGGAGGGGTGGCCGTCCGTGGTGAACTGCCGGTCGCGTGCGAGCGAGTAGAGGTAGCGCGACGTGCTTCCGTCGGTGGCGATGCTCTTCACGCTGGTGAGGAGATATCCCTCCTCTTTCGTCCCTTCCAGTGCCGCGAAAGGAAGACCGTGCATCGGCCCGTCAGGCACGATCACGACGCGCTTTGCACGCTGACTCCCGGCCAGCGGCGTGCGGAACAGCTCCGCGTAGATGGCGCGCATGGCGATCGTAAATAAATCCTGACGGCCGGTGCGCAGGGCTTCGACCACGCCCTCGCCCCACTTTTCGATCTGCGTCTCCGTGACAGGGAGCCGAACGGGCCTGATCTTTCCATGTGTGAGCACCCACACGTACGTATGGTCGGGCATCACGAGGTATTGCAGGATGATTGTGTCCTCGGGCAGCACGGCGAGCTGACGGCGGAGATCGTCGCGCGTGACGATGGTCTGAAAGCCCGGAGGCGTAGAGCGGCCCTGCAGCAACGCGTACAACGGCTCGTACGCGCGTGCCCGCTCGTCCTGGACGAACGCCTCCTCGGTGTCGCCGAGATCGAACGTGCGCTGGATGGCCGCACGATGCACTTCCCGGAACCGGGAAAAGTAGGTACTCCAGTAATTTTCGTATTCGCCGCGCTTCCTGGCGTCGAGGAGATGCTTCGCCTCCTCGCGCAGGATGTCGAACGCGATGACGACATCCTGGTCTGCACTCGTGTCGCCGCTCCGGCGGCGAGCCTCGGCCAGCTTGAAGTGCAGGATGGCGCGATACGTGGAGTGTTGTCCTTCCGCCTGTTTGATGGCGTCGAGGAATGCCCGGGCCGCAGCGGCGGGATCCGTTGCCAGGAGCGTTTCGCCCTGCACCTCGAGGAGGCGCATCCGTAAAGGCTGGCGGAGCGAGGCGTCGTCGAGGGCCTCGGCCAGATCCCTGGCCCGGCGCAGGTCGATATTGGCGGCGGCGATATTCTTC
>DASPMO010000099.1:0-34385 GCA_035627015.1 Thermoanaerobaculia bacterium
TGTTCCAGCGGTCGGTCTTGTTGGCGTAGCGCTCGGGGCGGAGCTCGACGCGCTCGGTGATCAGGGGGATGAAGGTTTTGACGCCGAGCTCCGTTCCTTTTTGCAGGACGAGCTCGAACTTTTCGAGCTGGATGACGGCCATGGCCAGGTGGAGGGCCAGCGGCGACTCGCGGGAGGGGAGCGGCTCTTTCGCGGCGATGACGGCCGAGTCGCGGTCGATCGACTCCACCACGCCGCGGGCGGCGTTCCCGGCGCGGTCGAAGAGCTCCACCTCCTCGCCGGCGCGCGCCCGGACGACGCGGATGGAATGGTGGAACTCGTCGCCGGTTACGGTCACGTGAGGTTCGATGGTCTCCACGTAAATGCGATGTCTCACGGCGAGTATTATCAAGGCATGACGCTGGAGCAGTTGCGTGCGGCGCAAAAGATCGCCTTCGTCTTTCCCGGGGGCTCGTCGCGCTGCGCGTTCCAGGTGGGCGTGGTGGAGCGGCTGTTCGCCCTCGGCATCCGTCCGGCCATGACCATCGGCGTCTCCGCCGGCGTCTGGAACGCGGCGGCCGTGGCGGCGGGGATCGAGCGACGGCTGCGCTTCTACTGGAAGTCGTTCATGCGCATGCCGGACCTCGACCTGCGCAACCTGCTCATCGAGCACTCGCCGTGGCGCTACGCGCATCTGCACCGGCGCAACTTCGCGCGCTACATCGGCGACCGGCTCACCGCTCCCGAGGCGCTGCCGTGCTACATCTCCGTCACGCGGCTGCGCGACCGCACGAACCGCCTCCTCGGCGTGCATGAAGTCGAGAAGCCGATCGACCTGCTGCTCGCGGCGAACTACCTCCCCCCCTTCTACACGCGCACGCCGCTCGTGAACGGCGAGCGTTTCGGCGACGGCGGCGTCACCGACAACGCGCCGTACGAGCTCGCGTTCACGCATGGCTGCGACGCGGTGGTGCTCGTGCCGATGAAAGGGGAGTCGGAGGGGGGCATCTACAAGAGCACGCGCGATCTCGATCACGTCATCCCGATGGCGTATCGCGACCGCGTGGTGGTCATCCGCCCGCGCCACCGCCTTCCGGTGAGTTTCACCGAACGGCGGTGGGAAGTGCTGTCGCACCTGATGGACGTCGGCGACCTGCGCACGCGCGAGGTGCTCCTCGGCGAGCGGCATCCGGAGACCGACCTCGCCGCGCCTGGCGAGTCGCCTAGCCTGCGGCTGCTGAAGCTGTGGAAACGCGTGCGCGGATCAGCGGCAGGAGCAGCAGCGCCGGCAGAGCCAGCGCCGCCGTGAGCCAGAAGTAGTTCGCGTAGCCCAGCGACTCGGCGAGATACCCGCTGGTTCCTCCAACGATCGTACGGGTCAGCGCGAATGTCGCGCTGAGCATCGCGTACTCCGTGGCGGCGTGCTCCCGGTCGCAGATGAACATCAGAAAAGACATGAAGGCGGCGGTGCCGAGGCCGTCGCAGAATGACTCCGCGATCGCGGCGCCGTACATGCCGGCGCGGCCGGCGTTCGTCGCGGCGACGAGCGCGTAGCCCAGGTTCGAGAGCATCTGCACGAGGCCGAGCCAGACCAGACCGCGAAAGATGCCGAAGCGCGTCACGAACCAGCCGCCGAGGATCGCACCGGCAATGACGCAGGCCATGCCGATGGTCGTGGTCACGTTGCCGGCTTCGGTCGCGGTGTAGCCGCGGTCCACCCAGTACGGCTG
Source organism: Thermoanaerobaculia bacterium (assembly GCA_035627015.1). GTDB lineage: Bacteria > Acidobacteriota > Thermoanaerobaculia > Gp7-AA8 > Gp7-AA8 > QHVT01. The sequence continues at coordinate 1,710 of DASPMO010000099.1, forward strand.
GATCATCGGGCGGAGCGCGGAATCGCCCAGGCGATAGATCAGCACGACCGCGAACACGATCCAGCCGTTCCGCCGCAGCCACGCCGGCAACGCCTCCAGCAGATTGTCGTGAACCTCCATCCGGCCGGCGTCGTGCGGTACGAACAACGCCACCGCGACGAGAACGGCGAAGGCCAGTGCGGCGGCCGCGAAGAACGCGCCGTCCCACCCGATGCGGTCCGAGAGCGTGGCCATGCCGCCGCCCATGGCGATGAACGCGATGCGCGCGGCGGTCACGCGGACGGAGTTGATCTTGCCGATCTGCCCGTCAGGCGTGATGCGGATGGTCAGGCCGTCGATGGCGATGTCCTGCGTGGCCGAGGCGACGGCCAGGACGATGGCGGCGATCCAGAAACCGGTGCTTGCGGCCTGTGAAGTCGCGAACAGCGCGCATGCGCCGCACATGAACGCCAGCGCCCCGAGAATCCAGGTGCGGTACGTGCCGAAGAGCTCGACCAGCGGCGCCCAGAGGAACTTGAACGTCCATGCGAACCCGACGGTGCTGGCCAGACCGATGGTGGCGAGGTCGACGCCCTGCTGGCGCAGATAAAGCCCGAACACCCGGTCGTAGATCCCGAACGGAAATCCTTCTGCGAAGTAGAGGATGGCAACGACGGTGGGAAGATGCCAGCGCGAATTATTTGAAGTCAATCGGCGTAGTCCTTGCTCTTCATTGTGTCTGAAGGAGGACTCATGCGTATAGCAACTCTGGCCCTGGCGGCCCTTCTGGTGACGGCCTGCGGGTCGGCCGGTGGCACCCTTGGCGACCTCGGCAACATCATTCTCGGCAGCCCGTCGACGACCCAGCCGTCGGACGTGCGCGGCTCGGTGGACTACGTGGATACGAATGCGCGGCGCATCGACCTGAATGTGTCGTACGTGAACAACCTGCGCAGCAGCGGCACGGACCAGCGCGGCGCGATCTACTACGACAACAACACGCGCGTGCAGTTCGAGGGACGGGACTACCAGGTGGCCGACCTCGAGCGCGGGGACGAGATCGAGGTGCGCGGCGTGAACGACAACGGGCGGTACGTGGCCGAAGTCATCACGGTGACGCGGGACGTGACGCGGTAAAAAGCGACGGTTGTTGCTGGTTGCTGTGTTGCTGGTTCAAGGCGGTGCATTGCGGTCGCGATGAATCGCCTTGAACCAGCAACCAGTAACCCAGCAACAGTCAGCGCGTCGAGTAGACCGTCACCGGGAACCGCAACCTTCCCACGGGCGTGGCGTAATGAGCAGTACCGCGCAGCTCGTAACGGGCGCGCTGCTGGCCGCGCACGATGTCGACGATCTCGCTCCAGAGAGTCCGGACGTTCTGGTATCCGATGCGGGTGCGGAGCTGGACCTCGCCGACGCCGTTGGCGGGGATGCGGAACTGCTCGCGGCTCACGCTGTCCAGGACGCGCGTGTCGTTGATGAAGAGGTTGAAATCGAGCTGGTCGAGACTGAGACCGACCGAGTTCGGATTGTCCACTTCCAGGTTGAAGTCGATATCGATCGAGGACGCCGAGAGGGGGATGGCGATGTCCACCCGGGGGCGGATGTCGCGGATCGAATACCGCGGATTCTCGATGTTCAGCGCCCGCCCGACGGCGGCGCAGCCCGAGAGGAGAAACACGGCGATCCCCGAGACGATGCTCAGGCCCGCCAGCAACGCGCCGAGAGGGAGGGTCTGTTTCATCATGACGGCGCGATTTGCAAAGGACGTGTCAGCTCGTGCAGTAGAATCCGCCGTGGTCCACCGGTTGCACTAAACCCGGCAGAACAGGAGAAACATTTGAGGACGACCGCAATCGTGGCGGCTTACAACGAGGAAAACACCATCGCGGACGTCCTCGCCGCCCTGACCCGGAGCCCCCTGATCGACGAGGTGATCGTCGTCAGCGACGGCTCCGAAGACCGCACCGTGGAGATTGCCCGCAGCTTCGAGGGTGTCCGCACCGTGGCCCTCAAGGAGAACCATGGAAAAGGCTTCGCCATGGCCGTCGGCGTGGCCAACGCGTCGAACGACACGTTCTTCTTCTGCGACGGCGACATGTACAACGTCACCGACGAGCACATCGCCGCCCTGATCCTGCCGGTCCTCAACGGCGACTGCGACATGAACATCGGCGTCCGCGACCGCGGCGACATCAGGAACTTCCTCCACCTGAAGCTGAAGTTCGGACCGGTGCTCTCGGGCATCCGGGTCATGCGGCGGGACGTCTTCGAGACGGTGCCGGTGCAGTATCAGTCGCACTACAAGATCGAGGCGGCGCTGAACTACTTCTGCGCCCGCGCCGGCTACCGCCAGCAGCAGACGATCATCATGGGGCTGAACCACGTGATCAAGGAGAGCAAGCGCGGGCTGCGCGACGGGCTGACCTCGCGCTGGCGGATGTCGCGCGAAGTGTTCCTGCTGCTCTTCGACCTGTACGTGTTCGAGACCTGGCGCTGGACGGAACCGGCCGAGCTCCCCGTGGCGGAGTACGACCTCTTCGAATGAGTGTGGGCTTCGCCCACCGAGGGACGAGGGACGAGTCGCTTCGCCAGGCCTCGGGCGCGTCTCGTTCATCTCGCCGGTCCTCACTCGTGCCTCGTCACTCGTACCTCGTACCTCCGATCACGACATGCCCGTTGCATGACAGGATGGTGCGATGCATCAACACGACTCCATCGACCGCGTCACCCCCACCCTCGAGCCTGACCAGCAGGTTCTGATGCATCAGAACTGGCATCACCTGCTCTTCCTGCACTGGGAGATCCCGCCGTCGGAGCTGCAGGCGCTGCTGCCGCCGCGGCTGACGCTCGATACGTTCGAGGGGAAGGCGTACGTGGGATTGATCCCGTTCACGGTCACCGGCGCGCGGCCGATCTTCACGCCGCCGCTGCCGTGGATCTCGAATTTCCACGAGATCAACGTGCGTACGTACGTCCACGTCGACGGTGCCAACCCCGGCGTCTGGTTCTTCAGTCTCGACGCGTCGAGCACGATCGCCGTCACCGCCGCGCGGGCGACGTACAAGCTGCCCTACTTCGAGTCGGAGATCGGCTTCCAGGCGGGCGACGGCCCGCTGCCGCTCATCGAATTCGACGCCCGCCGCACCGACGCCCGCGGCCCGATGCCGGCGAACGCGCACCTTCGCTACCGTCCGGTCGAGGGGCCGGTCGTCCCGGCCGTCCCCGGCACGCTGGATCACTTCCTCTGCGAGCGCTACATCCTCTACGCGCAGGACGAGCAACGGCAGCTCTACCGCGCCCGCGTGCACCATCAGCCGTATCCGCTGCAGCGCGCCGAGGTCACCGGCCTCGATGAGACGCTGGTGTGGGCGGCGGGGATCCGCCGCGCCGAGGGGGTCGGCCTGCGTCATTACGCACGCGAGGTGAATGTGAGGGTTTACGGACTGGAGCCGGTCGCGAAATAAATCCAATTGGTGCTTTTTTGAAGGCACCAGTTGCTGCTCGTCCGAGACCGTCTCACCGCGGTGCGCCGCCAGCAGAATGTGCTGGTCGATCTCGCCCGACGTCCCTCCCTGCATTCCGGGCGGCTGGCCGCCGCATTGCGCGACATCTCCTCCGTCGCGGCGGACACGCTGGCGGTGGAGCGCGTGGGCGTCTGGTTCTTCACGCCGGACCGGCAGGGCATCCGCTGCGTCGAGCTCTACGAGCGCACTCCCGATGTGCACTCGGAGGGGGGCGAGCTGACCGCGCTCCGCTATCCGATGTACTTCAAGGCCCTGGAGACGGAGCGCACGATCGCCGCGCACGATGCACGGCTCGATCCCCGCACGAGCGCGTTCACGCAGTCGTACCTCGACCCGCACGGCGTCACGTCGATGCTCGACGCGCCGGTCCGCCGCCTCGGGCACATGGCCGGGATCGTCTGCTTCGAGCACACCGGCACCATGCGCACCTGGACGGCCGAGGAGGAGCACTTCGCCAGCTCGATCGCCGACCTCGTGGCCATGGCCTTGGACGCGCACGACCGCCGCGAGGCGCAGGAGGCGCTGCGCCACCGCGTGGAGCTGGAGAAGCTCATCGCCAGTATCTCCACCCGCTTCGCCAACGCGGCGGACGAGGAGATCGACGCCGCGATCCATGACGCCCTGGGCGACGTGGGCAGGTTCATCGGCGTCGACCGCAGCCACATCATCATCATCGACGAAGACGGTCTCTCCGGCCGCATGACGCACGAGTGGAGCGTGTCCGGGGAGCGCCGCGCCGACCGCTACGGCGAGCTCTCCGTAGCCGCCTTTCCGTGGTGGATCGACCGCATGACGCGCGGCGAGGTGATCGCCCTCTCGTCGATCGAGGACCTCCCGCCGGCGGCGGTGAACGAGCGGCGCATGCTGGAGCGGCAGGGCATCCGCGGCGCGGCGTTCGTGCCGATGCTGGTCAAGAAACGATTCGTCGGCAGCATCGGCTGCAGCATGCTCGATCGCCAGGGGGAGTGGCCGGAGGAGACGCTGGCGCTGCTGCGCATCGCCGGCGAGATTTTCGTCAGCGCGGTGGAGCGCCGGCGGGCGTACTCGGCCCTGAAACAGAGCGAGCGCCGCCACCGCCTGCTGTTCGAGCGCAACCTGGCCGGCGTCTACCGCAATACGGTCGACGGCCGGATGCTGGAGTGCAACGATGCGTTTGCGAGCATCCTCGGCTACGGGTCGCGCGAGGAGCTCCTGGACGTTCCGGCGCACGAGCTCTATTTCACGGCCGAGGAGCGCGCGCGTTTCCTCGAGGCCGTGCGCGAGCAGGGGAGCATCCGCGGCATGGAGGTGTGTCTCCGCCGCGGGGACGGCACCGCGGTGTGGGTGCTGGAGAGCGTGCACCTCTCCGGCGACGTGCTCGAGGGGACGGTCATCGACATCACCGACCGCAAGCGCGTCGAGACGGCGCTGCGCGACAGCGAGGCACGTTACCGCCTCATGGCCGAGAACTCGACCGACCTGATCGCGCGCACGACGCCGGACGGGATCTTCGTCTATGCCTCGGACGCGATCCGCAAGCTCCTCGGCTACGAGCCGGCGGAGGTGATCGGCACTGCGATCCGCAAGATCATCCATCCCGACGACCGCCCCGCGCTGCGCGCTATCGTCCCCGACGCGAACGGCCATACGTTCAGCTACCGTGCGCTGCGGAAGGACGGGACGGTGATCTGGTTCGAGTCGACGTCGCGCGCGCTCTTCGATGCGGACGGCGGGATGACCGAGATCGTCTCGGTCTCGCGCGACATCAGCGAGCGGCGGCGCGCCGAGGAGCAGATCGAGTATCAGGCCTACCACGACGGGCTGACCGGACTGCCGAACCGCCTGTTGTTCCGGGACCGGCTGACCATCGCGCTGGCGCACGCGAAGCGGCAGCAGTCGCCGCTGGTGCTGATGTTCCTCGACCTGGACCGCTTCAAGATCGTCAACGACACGCTCGGCCACTCCCTCGGCGACGAGTTGCTGCGCGCGAACGCGGCGCGGCTGCGCGCCGTGCTGCGCGAGGGGGACACGATCGCGCGCATGGGGGGCGACGAGTTCACCGTGCTGCTCACCGATCTCAATGACGCGCGCGACGCGGCCCGCATCGCGCAGAAGCTGCTCGACACCGTGGCCGAGCCGGTGCGCGTCGAGGGGCACGAGCTGTACGTGACGACGAGCATCGGTATCGCCGTCTTTCCGAACGACGGCGATACGGCGGAGCTGCTGCTCAAGAACGCCGACAGCGCGATGTACCGGGCCAAGGAGGCGGGACGCAATTCGTACCGCCTCTGCACGCCGGCCATGAACTCGCGCGCGGCGGAGCGGCTGTCGCTGGAGAACGCGCTGCGCCGCGCCATCGACCGCCAGGAGCTGTTGCTGCACTATCAGCCGCTGGTGCGGCTGGAGACGCGGGAGGTGGAGGGGATGGAGGCGCTGCTGCGCTGGAACCGCCCCGGCCACGGGATCGTGCCGCCGTCGACGTTCATCGGCATCGCCGAGGAGACGCGGATGATCGTGCCGATCGGGGAGTGGGTGCTGCGCGAGGCCTGCCGCCATGCCCGCAACCAGTGGCCGGGACGGCGCATCGCGGTCAATCTCTCGCCGCGGCAGTTCCAGCAGTCGGACCTGCGCGACGTGGTGGCGCGCGCGCTGGAGGAGAGCGGGCTCGATCCGCGCCTGCTGGAGCTGGAGATCACCGAGACCACGGCCATGCGCAACACGGAGCGCACCATCACCATGCTGGCGGAGCTGCGCGAGCTCGGCGTGCGCATCGCGCTGGACGACTTCGGCACCGGCCACTCGTCGCTCGGCTACCTGCGCCGCTTTCCGATCGATCGCGTGAAGATCGATCGCGAGTTCGTGGCGGAGATCGAGACCAGCCGCAGCAACCGCGCCATCGTCTCGGCGGTCGTGGCCATGGCCCACGGGCTCGACCTGGCCGTGACGGCGGAGGGGGTGGAGAGCGAGGCGCAGGTGGAGTTCCTCCGCGCGCAAGGCTGCGAGGAAGTGCAGGGTTTCCTCTTCGGCCGCCCGATGCCGTAGTCTGGAGTGCGGCGGCTGAGCGCCGCCGCACTCCAGAGCTTCGCTACGGTCGCACTGCGCGCCGCTTCGGGAACACCCCCGCCGTGAGCTGCCACGTGTGCGTAGCCGTCATGGACGGCCGCGGCGGACGGACAAAGTCCGTGCTGTCGGCGACTTCGAGCTTGATCTCGTACGAGCCGGGCGCGGTGGGGGTGAAGGTGAACGTTTCTCCGCCCGTCGCCATGACCGCACCGTTGACGAGCCAGCGGCGCTCGATGGTGTGGTTCTCCGTCTGCAGCGGCGCGACGGAGAACGTGACCGGCCGGCCGACGTTGGCGTTGAACGGCGTCGCGGGCGCGGCGTCGTCGATCAGGGCGATCTTCTGCGGGGTGAAGGAGGTCCATCCCTCGTACAGGCGGAGCACGAAGGTCTGGCGGCAGATCTCGCAGAAGGGAATGGTGGTGCCGTCGGTGCCGAAGGCCTTCATCAGGCAGCGGAATCGTGGACGGTAGAAGCCGGTGCTCTGGTAGCGCGCGCCTTCGAAGAGTCCGAGGACGTCGAGCTGACTGGTCGGCGTGGGGATGGGGGTCGTGGCCTCGACCCACTCGGCCCATTTGAGACGGTCGCGCGCGGTGTCGTCGGTCGCATTCGGCTCGCACGGGGTGGGTCCGGCGAGGTCGCTGCAGAACGTGGCGCCGGACCACGGCGAGGTGTATTCGTCGGTGAGGCCGGAGAAGGAGTGCCCGAACTCGTGCTGGGCGATCTCGGTCGATTGGGTGTGTGTCGAGACGACCCAGATCGGCCCGCCCGAGCCGCCGTAGGTGCCGTCGTTGACGATGACGCCGATCCGGTCCCATTCGGGATACGCCGCCGCGGCCGCGTAGACCTTGGCGGCGTTGATGGTGACGCCGCGGAAGGTGCCGTTGCCGCAGTAGGTGGCGTCGAAGGCGGTGTTGACCATCGTGCCGCGCTTCGGGTCGTCGGGTGCATCCGCACAAGGCGGATGGTCGGCCCCCGACTGCGCGGAGGGAACGAAGAGCCCGACGACGTTCACGAAGCCGGCGTACTGGCGATAGGGGGAGATGGAGAGGAAGCTCTGCGTCAGCTTCTGCGCGTCGGCGAAGAACTTGTCGCGCTCGCCGGTGGTGTAGCCGTCGCCGACGAGGAGGAGGTCGAGCCGGTTGCGGGGATCGCCGGAAGTGCCGAGGGGAACGAGGTCGGCCGCGGCGGTGGCGACGGTGGTCTTGATGTCGAACGAGGCGATTTTCCGGCCGCTTCGTTCGATCTGCAGTTGACCGTGCTCTTCGTAAGGAAGGCGCACGACGGCCGTGCGCGTCCCCTCCTGCCGCGACGCGGCGATGGCGCCGCGGTCGCCGTACTCCACGCGCCAGGTGTCGTCGAGGGCAATCGGGACGCGCGCCTCCCCGAGAACCGCGCTCCATTCGCTGACGACTTCCCCCGTCTCGATCGGCGCCGCCATGGCGACTTTCTGCACGTGGGAAACCGTCACGCCCCCCGAGGAGTCGACCTCGACGACGGCATAAATCCCGGTGGCGAGGAGCAGAGCCGCTGCAAGCACGGCAACATCGTAACGGTTTTAGGACCGCCGGCGTCCTCGCCGGCTGTCGTGCGGGCGTCCCGCCCGCACGGTGGCGGCGGGACGCCGCCACAAACAGCCGGCGGGACGCCGGCGGTCCGCTCGGAGCACGACGTGTCACAGGCGGTACACGGACGTGAACCGGCCGGAGCACGACGTGTCACAGGCGGTACACGGACGTGGACCGGCCGGCGCACGACGTGTCACAGGCGGTGCACGGCCGTGGACCGGCCGGAGCACGACGTGTCACAGGCGGTACACGGACGTGGACCGGCCGGAGCACGACGTGTCACAGGCGGTGCACGGGCGTGGACCGGCCGGAGCACGACGTGTCACAGGCGGTACACGGCCGTGGACCGGCCGGAGCACGACGTGTCACAGGCGGTGCACGGGCGTGAACCGGCCGGCGCACGACGTGTTCCACGCGGGACATGGGTGTGAACAGCCCATCCAGCCCTGGATGGGAACGCGTAGCGTCTGGACTGCGCGAGCGATCAGCTCGCGCTCTCCAAGCGCCAGCCGCAGCTGGCGCTGCGACTTGGAGAGCGGCAGCTGGCCGCTGCCGCACTCCAGACTTACCCGACCGCCCGCCGCTTCACCATCTTGGTCAGGGTGACGTGCGTGGTCTGGCCGCCGTTCTTCGGGATGGTGATGGTGGTGGCGCGCGTGGAGCGCACGGACGGCGCGCCGGTGACGGTCCAGGAGCCGGGGATGGTCAGGGTGAACGTGCCGGTGGCGGCGGCGTTCGGGTCGGCGGCCCAGACGTGCATGGAGTAGCGGTCGGAGGTCATGTAGACCACGGCCGGGGCCGACGACTGGATGCCGTCGATGGAGGCGGCGCGCCAGAAGGTGATGCCGAGGTTGCCGTTGCGGTTGTCACGGACGGCGGAGACGAGGTCGTTGTTGACCAGGATCGACAGCGGCCGCGACGCGGCCCAGGCGGCCATCGCGGAAGAGCTCACGTTCGGCACGATCACGTACTCGGCGGTGGCGTTCACCGGCGCGGTGCCGTGGTCGAGCCAGAGCGTGGTGAAGGGCTTCGTGTGCGTGGTCGTGTCGGTCGAGCCGCCGAGGGAGGCCCACGTGCCGCTGCGCGACTCGCGCGCCGTCTGCGGCGACGTGCCGCTGGGGAACCAGTAGCCGACGTTGTCGAGGTGCGCCCAGTCATCGCGGCGGGTGAGCGTCGCGTTCGTGCTGACCTGGTTGACGATCGTCTCGATGCGGTTCGCCGACGGCGACCGGATGCTGTTCGTGAGGAACACGATGGCGTCGTCGAAGAAGAACCACGACTTCTTCGCCGTCAGCGCGGAATTCAGCGGCGCGAGCTCCATCGCCGAGACGCCGTTCATCCCGTCGCCCGTGCCGCCGGCCAGGGAACGGGTGCCGTAGCCGTACGTGTCGTCGGCCGTGTCGGCCTTCTGCTCGACCGTGGTGCCGGGGAGGCGCGTCCAGTCCATGGCCGGCCAGACGTCGCGGCCGAAGTACTCGTCGCCCTTGAGCACGAGATAGAAACGCCCGTCCGACTGGCGCGAGCCGCGGATGTTCTCGTCGTTCGTGTTCTCGCCCGACTTCGTGCGCGTCGAGAACATCTTCACCGAGGCGAACCAGCCGTTGCGGCGGTGCACCGAGTAGTCGGAGGCAAAGTAGTGGCGGTGTCCCGACGGCCACGCCGCGGGATAGCGCGCGCTCTCCACGCGCGCGGCCGCGCCGGCCAGCTCGATCGGCATGCCGCCCCAGTTGGCCAGCATCTTCGCCGCGGCGCTGCGGATCTCCGCGGCGCGCGGGCTGTCGAACAGCGCCGCCTGCACCAGCGCGGCCATGCCGTTGAAGCCGGTCGTCGTCGGGCGGGCCACCTCGCGGCCGATCACCGAGACGTCGAAGTAGGTGCCGTGCAGCGCCCAGGCGATGCCGTCGGCGACGTAGTCGCTGAACGACGCCAGAGCGTCGGCCGGCAGCTGGTACGCCGTGCCGCGCGCGATGAGCGCGTAGCGGGCGACGTCGGAGGCGAACTGCCCGCCGTAGCCGCCGGTATAGAGCTGCGCGCCGTGCTGGTGGAACGAGCGGTCGCGCTTGATCCCCTCGCCGTTCGTCGGCCGCGCGACGGAGGCCATGGCCTCGCGCACCGCGGCCAGCCGCGCTTCATCGTTCTTCAGGATGCCGAGGCAGAGATGCGTGTACGACGACCAGACCAGGTTCTGCCCCGTGGGGGTCGGGCCGACCAGGCCGCGCACGGTGGGGGAGTTGAGGATGCGCAGGTGGATGGCGGTCGTCAGGTCGTCGACGACCTGCTGGTTCGCGTGGCCCTGCATCAGGATGAGCGTCGGACCGAGGTCGATGGGGATGCCGATGGTCCAGAACCACCAGTTGCCGGTGGGGATGACGCTCGCGCCGTAGAAGGTCTTCGTGTGGGCGAGGGCGGCGTCGATGTCCGCGAGCAGTCTCGGGTCGCGGTAGAGCGCCTGTCCCTGCGTGTTGTAGGCCTTGGCCATGACCCAGAGCCGCTGGGTGTGCGCCCACGGACCCCAGCCGCCGGCCGGCGTCTCGTGGTAGTTGAGGTCGGGCCAGCTGCCGTCGCTGCCGAGGGCGTCCGCGTGCATGCGCGCGCCGTGCGCGAGCTCGCCGATGGCACCGGCCAGGCGCGTGGACGAGCGGTCGGCGCCGGCGGCGGTGTAGTAGCCGATGAACTGCGAGCGGACGACGTCGATGTCCGCGGCGAAGGCGGACGCGCTGAGGAAGAGCAGGATCGGGATCAGGAGTCGTTTCATCGCGAACAAAAAAGGACGGCCGTTACGCCGTCCTTTTCTTCCATGGGTGGTTGATGTTTACGAAAGCGGGTTGACGTTCGCGGCCTGGAGACCCTTCGGTCCCTGGACGAGGTCGAACTCGACGTCCGAGCCCTCGGCGAGCGAGCGGAAGCCCTTCGACTGGATGGCCGAGAAGTGCACGAAGACGTCCTCGCCCTTGTCGGTCGTGATGAAGCCGAAACCCTTCGCATCATTGAACCACTTGACTTTGCCCGTGCTGCGCATGCTTCTGATTCTCCTTACTGGTTCTCTCCCCCGAGGCTCTTTCGGCCTTTCCGAAATTGCCGGAGCTTACGTGTGCCTGACGCAACGGCTACTAACACACAATAATTTCGTTGCGAAACCTCCTTTTGCACGCCGCCGTCGAACTGCAATGCAGGACGGGCTTCAGCCCGTCCACGGGCGGGCTGAAGCCCGTCCTACGCAAGGAGGTTGATCATGCCCCTGGCCGCTCTGCTTCTCCTTTCGGCAGCGCTCGCTTCCCCTCCCCCGGCAAATCGTGTCTGGAACGACAGCATCCGCGACGTCTACGTCGACGGAACGCTGCAGCGCAACGCGCAGACGCTCACCACCTCCTCGCCGCGCATGGTGGCGGTGGTCTGCGGCGACGAGGTGCTGGTGTTCATCCCCGAGACCGGCACGGTGAGCCGCGCGCCGAAGGCGGCGTTCACCTTCGCCCCCGACCGTGTCACCGCCACGACGCCGGCGAACCTGGAGATGGTGGTGGCGGGCCCGGTGATCCGCCCGAACGACTCGACGCTGTTCGCGCGGGCGGAAGGGAAGACGCTGCTCGTCTCCGCGCACCAGAGCCAGGCGGGGCCGATGACGCTCGAGGAGCTGTGGGAGACGGCGCCGGTGTGGCGCGCGGTCGCCGACGTCTACGAGCCCGACGGCGCGATCGTGGAGCGGCTCCGCGCCATCGACGCGCCGGTGACGCTGCAGGTGGTGCTGGCCACCTGGTGCGGCGACAGCCGCCAGCACGTGCCGCGGCTGCTGAAGGCGATCGCCCGCGCGGACAATCCGAACATCCAGGTCGAGCTGACCGGCATCGGCCCCGAGTTCGTGACACCGATGGCCGTCGTGGCCGGCGAGAACATCACCAACGTGCCGACGGTGATCGTCCGCCGCAATGACCGCGAGATCGGCCGCTACGTGGAGACGCCCGCCGCGGCGACGATCGAGGAAGACATCGCCGACATCGTCCGCGGCACGCCGAAGCCGCACCCCTCCCGCACGGAGCGCGGCAAGCTGCTGACCTCGGGGACGTACATCCTGCGCGACGGCCGCCGCATCACCGGGCGGGAGCGCTTCGAGCTGTACGAGCGTCCCGGCGGCGGCACCGTGGCCCACAGCCTCATCGCCCGGCAGGACGGCACCAGTGTCGAGACGTGGGCCACGATCGACGGGGAGCAGAAGCCGCGCTCGGTCGAGGTGACGCATCGCGCCGCGACGACCACGCGCACGCGCTTCCGCCGCAGTGGCGACCAGTGGACGGCCGTCTCGCGCGGCACGACCGGCGGCATCGTCGAGCAGACGGTCATGGCCCCCGACGCCTTCGTCACCCCGGCCACGATTACGTACGCGTGGGCGCGCGGCAAGACGAGCGCGTACGTGGTGCCCGAGAGCGGCATCGGCGCGACGAAGACGCTCGCCTGTACGGTCGCGGCGGGGGAGGTGCCGAAGTTCGTGAAGTTCGCGGACGGGACGTCGAGGACGCTCGTGAACGTAGGACGGGCTTCAGCCCGTCCCTCGGGCGGGGTGGGCGGGCTGAAGCCCGCCCTACGTCACGCGGCAGTGAAGTAGACGCTCTGCTCTTTTCCGCACGTGCCGCAATGGCGCGTGACGATGGTCAGGTCGCGCTCGGCGTACCGCGCGCGCTGCACGTCCTGGGACGCGTAGCGCGTCGCGCCGCAGGCGCACGGCAGTTCCGCCAGGCGCGCGTCGATCTCCTCGGCGCGCGCCACGCGGAGCGCCGAGGCCGGCGCCTCGCCGGGGACAAACGTAGGACGGGCTTCAGCCCGTCCAAGGCGGGCTGAAGCCCGCCCTACGTTCCTGCGCGTGGCCAGCATCCAGCAGATCCCGACGAACGTGGCCACGGCCACCAGCCCCACCACCCAGTTCGCCACCGGCTCGCTCTCCTCTACCGCCGCGGGCGCGGCCGCGCCGTCCGGGGTGAGGCGGACGCCCATCTCGCTCCAGACCGCGCTGAGCTTCGTCAGGTGCTCCGGCACGTCCTGCACGGCCACGTGATCGGCGCGCGAGCGGAGCGACTGGCGGATGGTCACGGTCCTGCCGTTCGCATCGACGCTGGAGTCGTAGCGGAACGCGGGTGTCTCCGTGACGGAGATGCGCTTCTCGATGTCGAGCGTCTCGGGGAAATTGAACGTCGCGGTCTGCTGCACGTTCAGCGGGTGCGCGAACGCGAGCGGCATGGAGCGGATCATCGTCTCCGGACGGGTGAGCTGCCCGCCGAGGACGCGGGGGAACCACGACCACTCGCCGTCCTTCCAGAGCTCCGGGACGCGGTACTGCTCGGTCACGACGATCACGTTGCGCCCGCGGTCGTCCCTGACGGCGGGAAGCCCCTCGGCCTGGATCTTCGGCTGGTCGGCGGCCAGCTCGTTGATGCGCTGGTGCGCGTAGTCCTCGAGCGAGAGCGACGCCAGCTCGGCGCGCAGCGCGTCGGCGTCGGCGCCGCTGTACGTGGTCTTCACCGTGAGCCGCGTCGGCTGCGCGTAGTCGGTCGTCGTGTAGGTCTGCTCGATGGTCACCCCGCCCTTCATGTTCGTGACCATGCGCGACAGGGCGGCCGTCGACTCGCGGACGACGAGGGTCAGGCCGTCGTTCGGCGTCTCGATGGTGGCCAGCGAGCCCCCCTGCTCGGAGAGCGTGCCGTCGACCCAGTAGGCGCGGCCGCGGTCGATCACCTGGGCGATGACGTGGTCGAAGAGGAAGGGCGACGGCAGCTTCTCCGCCAGCCGCTGCTGCAGGCGCGTGTTCACCAGCGCGGGGTAGGCCTCGAGCCCGAGCTCGCGCAGCAATGCCACGAGGAGCAGCGTTTTGTCCTTGCAGTCGCCCCAGCGCGCCTGGAGCGTCTCCCACGGCTGATGCGGCTCGTGCGAGTTGCGCCCCATCTCGATGCCGAGGTAACGGATCTCGTCCTGCACGAAACGGATGGCGGCGGTGACGCGCGCGTCTCTCGTCGCGTGCTCCGTCGAGATCTTCGCCGCGAGGGCCCGCACCTCGGCCTGCGACCGCGCGTCGAGCACGAACATCGCGTTGGCCCACTGGGCCACCTCGCCCCACGATGTGAACTCCGACACCTCGATCGATTCCCACGGCTCGTACCAGGGCGGCAGCTCGTCCTCGACGTCGAGCGCGTCGACGTTGCGCTTCTCCCAGATCAGAGCCTGCGTCTCGCCGTCGACGATGCGGGCCGGGTTGCCGCCGCGCCACTGCACGGGCTTGCCCGCCGGCCAGAGGAGGCGATGGCGCATGCGCCGCGTCGGCACGCCGGAGCTGAGGTCGTAGCTGTCGGTATAGCGGCCGTTCAGGATCGGATTCGCGCCGGCGATCGACCAGGCATAGTCGATGACGTCGCCGGGACGGACGTCGCGGAGGAAGAGGAGCGCCGTGCGCTCGCCGTCGTAGATGCGGTTCTCCGACTGGTCTTCCTTTTCGATGACGCGGATCTCGTCCGGCTCGAGGGCATCGAGACGCGCGCCGCCGCGGACGATCTCGACGTGATGGATGACCAGCCGCTCGAACGACGGATCGAAGTCGAGCTCCAGCTCCGAGGCGTTCTGCACGCCCGACGGCGACAGGACGTTGCGCACGGTCCGGAAGTACTGCCACTCGCTGCCGTCTCCCGCGCGCACCTGATGGTCAGCGAGGAGGTCGTAGATGCCCCAGCGGACGTTCTGCCTGGCGATGACCACGGAGGTGTCGACGGCGAGCGTCTCGACCCAGGAGGGCGCGGGACGAACGTCGAACTCGCGTGCGGAAAGGGGCAGCGCCAGAATCGCGACGAGGAGGAGGACGGGGGACCGCACGATGACCGGTCGTGATTATACGGGTTTGTTGCTGGTTGCTGGTTGCTGGTTCGTGGCGGCTCGCGGCGAGGCGCCACGAACCAGCAACACAGCAACACAACAACACTTCATACCCACGAACAAATCGGGCACGCGCTCTCATCGTGCCCCCGCGCCGGACAGTACTCCCGTCCGAAGTAGATGATCTGCAGATGCCGGCGCGACCACTCCTCGCGCGGGAAGACCTTCTTCAGGTCGCGCTCGGTCTGTTCGACGTTCTTGCCGTTCGACAGCTTCCAGCGCGCGGCCAGCCGGTGGATGTGCGTGTCGACGGGAAACGCGGGCACGCCGAAGGCCTGGGACATGACCACGCTGGCGGTCTTGTGGCCGACGCCGGGGAGCTTCTCCAGCTCTTCAATGTCCGCGGGGACGCGTCCGCCGTGCTCGGCCACGAGCGTCTCGGCGAGCTTCTTCACGTTCTTCGCCTTGGTCGGCGCGAGGCCGCAGGCGCGGATGCAGCCGAGGATCTCGTCCGCGGTCAAGGCCGCCATCGCCTCGGGAGTCGAGGCCCGCGCGAAGAGCGCCGGCGTGACCCGGTTAACCTGCGCGTCGGTCGTCTGCGCGGAGAGGAGCACGGCCACGAGCAGCGTGAAGGGATCCTGGTGCTCGAGCGGGATCGGCGGCGCGGGGTAGAGCTCGTCCAGGATCTCGCCGATCTTCTTCGCCCGCTCCGCCCGCCTCACTTCGGGACCTCGGGCGACTGCAGGTCTTCCGCGCCGAGGAGCGCCAGCAGCTCCCGCGGCGGGACGTTCCCCCGAGGGCCGCGGAAGAGCACGCGCATGAGGCCCGTGGCCGCCAGCGCGCCGTCGCTCTTGTGGATGAGGTGCTCGATGTAGAACCACTTCTCGTCCCACGCCGTCACGCGCGAGGTGACGCTGAAGCGCTCCATCGGCATGACCGACTTGCGGTAGGTCACCTGCCCGCCGCCGACGATCGGCCGCCAGCCGCGCTTGAGCACGCGCCGCAACACGCGCATCCGCGCGATCAGCTCCACGCGGGAGATGTCCATGAAGCTGACGTAGCGCCCCGCGTTGAGGTGGAAGTTCAGGTCGCAGTCGTGCGGCAGGGCGCGGTAATAGAGCGTCGCCGAGTCGAGCGGCCCGATCCTGCGACGCAGGCCGCTCGACAGAATGGTGAACAGGAAGCGGAAGAAGAGCAGCATCAGTTCAGGTCGAAGAGCAGCACTTCCGCGCCCGTGCCGGTGAGGGTCACGCTGCGCTCGCCGGAGATCGCCGCGCCGTCGCCCGCCTTCAGGCGCTGCCCGTTCACCTCCGCCTCGCCGCGCGCCACCTGCACCCAGCCGTAGCGTCCCGGCGCGAAGTCGTGCGTGACGGACTGCCCGTCGAGCAGCGTGGTGTAGAGCCGCACGTCCTGGTGGATCTTCACCGCGCCGTTGTCCGCGTCGGGCGAGGCGACGAGCTTGAGCGTGCCGCGGCGCTCGTCGTCGCTGAACGCCTTCTGCTCGTAGCTGGGGGTGATGTTGCGCCGCTCCGGCACGATCCAGATCTGCAGGAAGTGCACGCGCTCGCGCTCCGAACCGTTCATCTCGCTGTGCATCACGCCCGTGCCGGCGCTCATGCGCTGCACTTCGCCCGGACGGATCACGCCGTCCGTGCCCATCGAGTCGCGGTGCGCCAGCGCGCCGTCGAGCACGTACGAGATGATCTCCATGTCGCGATGCCCGTGCGTGCCGAATCCGCGTCCCGGTGCCACGCGGTCTTCGTTGATGACGCGCAGCGCGCGAAAGCCCATGTGCTCGGGGTCGTGGTAATCGGCGAAGGAGAAGGTGTGGTACGTGTCGAGCCAGCCGTGGTCGGCATGCCCGCGCTCCTCGGCGCGGCGGATGGTGATCATGTTGCCTCCTGCCCTTCGCAACATTAGTACATTCCCGAGGCTCACAGGCGCAGAGGCTCATAGGCTCATAGGCTCATAGGCGCAGAGGCTCATAGGCGCACAGCGGCCTCTCCTATGAGCCTATGAGCCTCTGAGCCTATGAGCCTGTGAGACTATGAGCCTCGATGCACGACGACCCTCCGCCGCGCGACCTGCCCGAGCGCACGGGACGGCACTTCTGCGTGAAGTGCCTCGCGCCTGTGCCGGCGGAGGAGTACCTGCGCAACGATCACATCTGCGATGCGTGCGCGGCGACCGACGAGTACCCGCTCGCGTCGACCCCGGAGCCGAAACCCAAGCGATGAACGATGAACGATGAGCGATGAACTGAAGCCGAGCCATGACGCCCGTTCATCGCTCATCTCTCATCGCTCATCGCTCCGGACTGCCGTCATCCACGACTGGCTCACCGGGATGCGCGGCGGGGAGGCGGTGCTCGAGGGGATTCTCGACGCGCTGCCGCACGCCGAGATCTTCACGCTCTTCCACTTTCCCGGCTCCGTCTCGCCTAAGATCGAGTCGCGCACGATCCACACGTCGTCGCTCCAGCGCACGGCGCAGCGGGTCAGCGACTACCGGCATCTCCTGCCGCTCTACCCCCGGGCGGTGCGTGAATGGGACCTGGGCGCGTACGACCTCATCGTCTCGTCGAGCCACTGCGTGGCCAAGAGCGTTCGGGCGAGCGGCAAGCCGCACCTCTCGTACTGCCATACCCCGATGCGATACGTGTGGGACCGCTTCGACGACTACTTTCCGCGGTCGAAGCCGCTCCGCCGCGCCGCGGCGATGTCCATCGCGCCGTGGCTGCGGAGCTGGGACCGCCGCACCGCCTCCGAGGTGACGCGGTTCGTGGCCAACTCGACCTTCGTCCGGGAGCGCATCCGCCGCTTCTACGACCGCGACGCGGAGGTCATCCATCCGTACGTCGGCGACGAGTTTCTCGAGGCGCCGCTGCCGGAGGCGCGCGACGACTACCACCTCATCGTCTCCGCGCTCGTGCCGTACAAGAGGATCGAGCTGGCCATCGAGGCGATGAAAGGGCGGCGGCTGGTGATCATCGGCGGCGGGCCGCTGCTGGAGGAACTGCGCCGGCGCAGCGGACCCAACGTCACGCTGATGGGCTCCGTATCGAGAGATAGAATCATCGAGCGGCTGGGCCGCGCCCGCAGCCTCATCCTGCCGGGCGTCGAGGACTTCGGCATCACGCCGCTCGAGGCGATGGCGCTCGGCACTCCGGTCGTAGCGCTGGGCGAAGGGGGCGTACGCGACTCGGTGGTGGACGGGGTGACAGGAAATTTCTTCGACGCGCCGACGGTACAGTCGCTCGGCCGGGCGCTGGACGCGGTCGAGTCGCACGCGTGGGACCGTGAGGGCCTGCGCGCGCACGCGAGGAAGTTCTCGCGGGCGGTGTTCGACGCGAAGCTCAAGGCCGCGCTGCAAGCCATCTCATGATCGAAACGAAGCACAGGACCCTCGCGGCGGTCTACCTCGTCAACGACGCGCTGGCGTCGAACCTGGCCATGCTCTGCGCCTGGTTCCTCCGCTTCAACCTGGAAGTCATCCCGCTGACCAAGGGACCGCAGGAGTTCGCCACGTACGTGAAGCTCCTGCCGATCGTGACCATCGTCTTCCCGCTCGCCTTCGCCGTGCAGGGGCTCTACCGCATCCGCCCCACGCGAAGCAAAGCCGAGGAGTGGCTCTCCGTCGCGGCCGGCTCGGTCGTGGCCACCATCATCCTTTCCGGCGTCCTGCTCTGGGTCCGCATCGGCTCTCCGGACTCGCACTACTCCCGCGCCACGCTGGCCATGTTCATGGTCATGGCCATGATCCTGGTCATGCTCGGGCGGACCATCGTCCGCGCCATCGTCGAGCGCCGCCACCGCGCCGGCAAGGACCTCGACCGCGTGCTGATTGCCGGCAACGGCGAGCTGGCCCGTGCGGTCGTGGAGCGCATGAACGCGCACCGCGACCGTCTCGGCTTCCGCATCGTCGGCTACCTCCGCAACGGCGACGAGTCGGTGCTCCCGAGCCTCGAATGCCTCGGCACCATCGCCGATGCCGAGGAGGTCGTGAAGGCGCACAAAGTCGACCACGTCTTCGTTGCCCTGCCGCACGCCTCGTCGTCGGCGATGATGGCCCTGCTCGACCGGCTGACCCGCAACCTCACCGCCATTCACGTCGTCCCCGACCTGCTGCAGTTCATGGTGCTGCGCTCGCGCGTCGAGGACCTCGACGGGCTGCCGACCATCAACCTCTCCGAGACCCCGCTGGAGGGGTGGAGCCGCTTCGTGAAGCGCGGTTTCGACCTGGTCGTGGCCGGCGCGGCGCTGCTGCTCCTCTCCCCGGTGATGCTGCTCGTGGCGCTGGCGATCTGGATCGAGGACGGCCTGCCGGTCTTCTACCGCCAGGTGCGCATGGGCCTCGACGGCAAGCCGTTCGAGATGGTGAAGTTCCGCTCCATGCGCGTCGGCGCGGAGAACGCCACCGGCGCCGTCTGGGCGGCGAAGGACGACCCGCGGCGGACGAAGGTCGGCCGCATCATCCGCGCCTGGTCGCTGGACGAGCTGCCGCAGCTCTGGAACGTGCTCGTCGGCGACATGAGCGTCATCGGCCCGCGCCCCGAGCGTCCCGAGTTCGTCGAGCAGTTCCGGGCCGAGTTCCCGCACTACATGCTGCGCCACAAAGTGCGCGCCGGGATGACCGGCTGGGCGCAGGTGCACGGCTGGCGCGGCAACACGTCGATGCGCATGCGCATCGAGCACGACCTCTACTACATCGAGAACTGGTCGCTGCTGCTCGACCTGAAGATCCTCGCCCTCACGGTCGTGCACGGCCTGCGTCACGAGAACGCGTACTAGGGACGCTTGGGCGGGCTGAAGCCGCGCCCTACGTTGAGCACGTTCCTGGCGATACGCATGCTCGACGTAGGACGGGCTTCAGCCCGTCCAGAGCGCGCCGTCTACCGGAACAGCTCCGACTCGATCGCCGACGGCCGCGCATTCCACAGCGCGTTGAGCGTGGCCGACACCTGTTCGTTCTGCTGGCGTGCGAAGATCGCGAGGTCGATCAGTGCCGGATCGCCCGCCGACGGTGTCTCCATCCCCTCGATCCGGTCGAGCGCCTCCTCGGCGATGTCGAGCAGCAGGCGGTTCGACGTCGCGGCCAGACGCTGTCCCGCGGCGAGGTAATCCTCATCGCGCGGCCGCGGGTAGTCGAGACGCGCCTCGAAGAGCAGCGTGCGCAGGCGGTCCCACGTCGCATCCTTGCCGTAGTTGCGCCCCGCGAAGGCGACCAGCGAAAAGTCCCACAGCGCATCGAGCCGCGGGTCGAGGAACGTGTAGTCCGCCTCGAGCGCGGGCCCGGTGAGCCGGCCTTCGTCGCGCATTTTCCGCTCCATCGGCGTGCCGACGTAGGGGAGCGTGCGGCAGAAGCCGGCCACGGTGTAGCCGCCGTCGCAGAACTCGCGCAGGAACTGCAGGTTGTTGCGCACCTGTTCGACCGTGCTCCACGGGTTGAGCAGCATGAAGCCGAAATCGAAGCTGATGCCGAGGCCGCGCAGGACCTGGCCGGCGCGATGGTGCACCTCGGGGGTGATCATCTTGTTGAGCGTCTTCAGCGCGTCGGGGTCGCCCGACTCGACGCCGAGGTAGACGTGGCGCAGCCCCGCCTCCACGAGCGGCGCCAGCGTTTCCTCGCGCACTTCGTCCGAGCGGCAGGAGAACTTGAACCGCAGGACGTCGTGCAGGCCGCGCCCGGTGATCTCGCGCGCCATCGACAGCGCCCAGTCGCGCGCGTCCTTGCCGCCGGAGAGAAAGTCGTCGTCCTGGAAGAGCACGAGGCGCACGCCGCGCTCGCGGACGAGGTACTCCAGAACGCGGCGCCGTGAGCTGCACGCGGTCGCCGTCGCGCCAGGCGATGCCGGCGATGCCGCGCCAGTCGCGATCGTTCGCGACCGCCTAGGCGATGTCGACGAGCGGCAGCTCCCCTTCGAAGCGCACCACGCTGTCGAGCTCCGGGATCAACTGCAGGATCGTCTCCGGCGCGAACGAGGCGTAGTGCCCGCCCATGGTGAAGTGTGCGTTGCACCCGGACGCGCGCAGCGCCGTGATGACCTGCGCGAAGTCGGGGGGCCATGAACTGAAAGATCATCGAGAAGCCGACGATGTCTGGCTGCCATTCGGCGGCGGCGCGGATCAACGGATCCGCGCCGGCACCGAAGCTCTCGATGCGTGTGTCGTGACCGGCCGCGCGGAGGCTGCTCGCCAGATAGCGCAGTCCGAGGTTGTCCTGGTCCTGAAAACCAACGAGCAGCACCCGCGCGGCGTTTGTCATTTCGTCTTCCCCAGTCGCTTGATCTGCGCTTCGATCGACGAGACGGCCGTCTGGCCGAGACCGACCTGCGTCTGCACGGACTGCAGCGTGCGCTTGAGCTCCTCGGCGCTCATGTTCGGCACCGCCTCGATGATGCGGTTGAAATCCGTGCCCGCCATGACCTGCTCGCCGGGCTGCGTGCGCCGGATCAGCTCGAGGACGAGCTGCTGGCGGATGCGGTCCAGCGGCGACGGGTCGGAGACGATGTCGATCGGACGCCGGGGGATGCGCTCGAAGACGAGGTCCTTCAGGATGCCGATCAGGCCACCACCCGAGCTCCCCGTGCTGCCGTACGCGGCCAGCGCCTCGCCGCTCTCGTTCTGAGCCGCGGAGAGCTTCGCTTCCGGCGTGAAGATGAACACATTGCCGCTGCCGTCGCCCGGCACGGTGGTCGCCGTGACGTCGGCGTCGGTCTCCGTGAACGTATCGGAGCCGGGGGCGCCGCCGTAGATCAGCTTCTGCCAGCCGCAGAGACTCAGGCCGGAGAGTGGTTCGACCGCCGAGACCAGGGCCGGGCCGCTGGCCGTACCGACGTCATTGTTGTTGCCCATGAACGGCCACGTGGCGCCGCCGGTCACGCCGGAGATGGGCGTGTCGACGCTCATGACGCTGTTCGAGATGAGGCTGAACGCCTCGGCATGAATGCGCGGGTTGCCGGGACCGCCGCCGGGGAAGCCGTACCACTTCGTCGCGTCCCACACCGACCACGACATCGCGGTGAAGCTCCAGTGCACGTGGCGGATGTTCGTCACACGGCGGCCGGTGTGCCAGAAGAGAAACTGCAGAAGGTCGGTCGGATTCGGACCGAGGGCGAGGTACTGGGGTGCGGTCTCGTCGTGTCCCGCCGGTGGGGGCCCGAACGTGGTCGTTACGGTCGACGCGATGATCTCGCCGGTCGGCCAGCGCCGGGTCTTCACGTTGAAAATGTGCATACACAATCCTCCTTGTCTTCCTCTCGAAATGTCCTGCGCAGGAGTAGTGACGGAGGCGCCGAAAACGTTTCATCGGGACGGGCGCCTATAATCCGCGCCGACTATGGCGAAGCAATCCGAATCCCTCTTTCAACGTGCCCAGGAAGTGATCCCCGGCGGCGTCAACTCACCGGTCCGCGCGTTCCGCGGCGTGGGCGGCGCGCCGCTCTTCATCGAGATGGGGCAGGGCGGGCGCGTCTTCGACGCGGACAACCTCCAGTACATCGACTGTGTCGGCTCGTGGGGGCCGATGATCCTCGGCCACGGCCACCGCTACGTCGTCGAGGCCGTGAAGAAGGCCGCCACGCGCGGCTTCTCGTTCGGCGCACCGACCGCGGCCGAGATCGAGCTCGCGGAGATGATCATCCAGGCCGTGCCGTCCATGGAGATGGTGCGCCTCGTCAACAGCGGCACCGAGGCCACCATGAGCGCGCTGCGGCTCGCGCGCGCGGCCACGGGACGGAAGAAGGTCCTCAAGTTCGAAGGCGGCTACCACGGACACGTCGACTCGCTGCTGGTGAAGGCCGGCTCGGGCGGCGCGACGTTCAACGTCCCCGACTCCGCGGGCATCCCCGAGGAAGTGGCCAGGCTGACCCTGATCGCGCGCTACAACGACCTCGAGGACGTGCGCGCGCAGATGAGCGACGAAGTCGCGGCCATCATCGTCGAGCCGGTGGCGGGCAACATGGGCTGCATCCCGCCGCGGCCGGGCTTCCTCGAAGGACTGCGCGCGCTCTGCGACGAGCACGGCGCGCTGCTGATCCTCGACGAGGTCATGACCGGCTTCCGCGTGGCCTACGGCGGCGCGCAGGCGCTCTACGGCATCCGCCCCGACATCACCACCCTCGGCAAGATCATCGGCGGCGGCATGCCCATCGGCGCCTACGGCGCCCCGCGCAAGCTGATGGAGCTCGTCTCCCCCCTCGGCCCGATGTACCAGGCCGGGACGCTGTCCGGCAACCCGGTGGCCGTGGCCGCCGGCCGCGCCACACTCAGCGTCTTGCGCAACTCGTCGATCTACGACGATCTCGAAGAGCGCAGCAGCGAGTTCGAGACCGGTGTCCTGGCCGCCGCGGAGAGGCACAACGTCCCCGTGACCATGAACCGCGTCGGCTCGATGTGGACCCTCTTCTTCACCGAGGGCCCGGTCACCGACTTCGCGTCGGCCAACCAGTCCAACCGCGAAAAGTTCGCGAGGTTCTTCCATTTGATGCTGGCGGAGGGCGTGTATCTCCCCCCCTCCCAGCTCGAAGCCGCGTTCTTCTCCGCCGCGCACGCGAAGAAGGATGTGGCGCAGATGGTGGAGCGCGCCGACCGGGTGCTCAAGAAAGTGGCCTGGGAGTTCGGCAACTGATCTGAACGTAGGGCGGGCTTCAGCCCGCCTCCCCCGTGGAGGGGCGGGCTGAAGCCCGCCCTACGTTTGCCGCGATTGTTTCAACAAACAACCTTGCCGCGAGCTTCGCGGTCATCCCGCTGACATCCCATGGCGGCGACAGCTCCGACAAATCGCACCCGATCAACTTCGGCGATGCGGCGATCGTGCGCACGATGGCGATCATCTCCCGGGACGACAGCGTCCCCGGTGCCGCGGCCGAGGAGCCGGGCAGCTCGGCGGCGTCAATGTCGATCGATAGAAAGATTGCATCGGATGACAGCGACAGGCGGGCGAGGACATCGGCGGCGATCGCGTGGGCGGGAGAAACGTCGAACCAGTCGACGGGGATCGTGGTGATCCCCTGCTCCCGCACCCAGCGGTCGTAGTACGCGGAGTTCGCAAAGTCGCGGGTGCCGAGGATGAACGTGCGGCTGCCGTGGCAGATCGGCGTCTCCAGGGCGCGGCGGTAGGGGGTACCGCTGGAGAGGGAGTCTTCGTCGTCGTATTCGCGCACGTCGTAATGCGAGTCGATGACGACGAGGCCGAGCTTCAGGTTCGGCCGCGCGTCGGCCAGGCCGCGGAGGATGGCGCCGGTGAGGCCGTTGTCGCCGCCGACGAAGAAGGGGAAGGCGCCGGAGGCGAAGAGCTCCTCGGCGTGCGCCTGCACGCGCTCGTGGGCGTCGCGGATCGAGTCGGGCGGCAGCTCGAGATCGCCGAGGTCGCGCACCGTGCGGCCGGAGAGGTCGACGCCGTTGCCGAACGTGGTCAGCGACGGAAGGGCCTCGCGCAGGGCCTGCGGGCCGTGCTTGGCGCCGCCGCGGGTCGGGATGGAGGCATCGAAGGGGAGGCCGAGGAGGACGAAGTCGCCGCGATCGAACAAGGTCGACGGGACGAGCAGCGTCGACGCGCGCGGGTCGCGCGGGTCGGCGGGGTCGCGATGGTGGCGGCGGGTCATGATGGTGCTGTCATCCTGAGCGCAGCGAAGGATCCCCTGCGGGTGCACGAGACTCGCTCGCCGGCAGGGGGTCCTTCGCCGTCTGCGCGGCTCAGGATGACACCGAGTCCTTCCGCAGCTTGACCAGAATCTCCTCCTCGCCGGCCGCGTGCAGCTCGCGCGTTTTTGCCCAGGCGCGGTCGGCCCGCTCGAGCAGCGAGGCCTTGCGCGAGTCCTCCGAGGAGAGGCCGGCCAGGTTGATGCAGACGTTCTGGTACGCGCCCGCGGCGGCGGCGCGCGCCATCTGCACGCCGACGCCGGCGTCGGAGAGCGAGGCCTGCAGGCCGATCTTCGCCACCGCGCGATTCAGCTCGATCAGTTCCGGGCACGCTTCGACGACGGTCAGCGGCACCGTGGCCGCGCCGACCGTGGCATCGGCCATGGCCGCATCGCGCGTGGCCGCTTCCTCGGGAGTCGACTTCGGCATGCGCGACGCGGCCAGGAACTGGTCGAAGGCCGCGGTGTCGGCGTCGACGGCCCACAGCAACTGATCCTTCAGCTCCTGGGCGCGCACGGCGATGCGGTCGAGCTCCGGCTGCTTCGCCTCGAATCCCTTCTTCGTGTGCGACAGCACGGCCACCATGGCCGCCAGTCCCGCGGCCATCGAGCCGGCCAGCGCGGAGACGGAGCCGCCGCCCGGCGCGGGCGACTCATCCGAAAGCTCGTCGACGAACTGGCGGAGCGTGAGTCCGGCGAGGCGCGGCTGTGTGTTTGCGGCCAGGCGATACTCGATCACGCGCTCTTTCGGATCGAACGGCTTGACCTCGTTCAGGCCGAGGGTCCGGATGGCGACGTGGATCAGCGTCGACTCCGGGAAGCCCGTGGGGCGCCCCATCTTCGCCAGGTAGTGGCGGCCCGCATCGAGCAGCACCTGGCGCGGCACGAGGCCGACGATCTCCGAGCCGGTGACGCGCAGGCCGCGCTCTCTCGCGCGCTCCTCGCACGTGTCGAAGGCGACGTGCAGCGGCGTGGTGTCGAGGTCCGTGAGGTTGATGGAGATCTGCGCGCAGCCGAACTCCGGGATGACCCAGCCGACGGCCTTCACCGACTTCAGCAGCCCCGGCTCCCACACCGGCTCTCCGTTCGCGTCGAGCACGGGGTTGTCCTGCGCGTCGCGCTTCATGCGGCCGCGCTCGCGCACGTCGAAGGCCACGCGGTTGGCGAGGCGCTTGTCGAGCGTGTTGATGTCGACGTTGTACGCGACGAGGAACTTGCGCGCGCCGATGACGATGGCCCCCGTGCGCGGGACGAACTCCGCGGGGCCGAAGTCGGGCTTCCACCGCGGGTCGACGACTTTCTTCGCCGCTCCTTCGTACTCACCCTCGCGGATGTCGGCCAGGTTGCGGCGCTCGGGGATGCTGGCCGCGTGCTCGTACAGATACACGGGCACGTTCAGCTCGCGGCCGACGCGCTCGCCGAGCCTGCGCGCCAGCTCCGCGCACTCGTCCATGGTCACGTTGGCGACGGGGATGAACGGGACGACGTCCACGGCGCCGATGCGCGGATGGGCGCCGCGGTGCGTGGTCATGTCGATCAGCTCGACGCCTTTCTTCACCAGCCGGAAGGCTGCCTCCAGCACCGCGTCGGGCGCGCCGACGAAGGTAATCACGGTCCGGTTGGTGTCCCACCCCGGATCGACGTTCAGCAGCGTGACTTCCGAGACCGACGCCGCGGCCTCGGCCACCGCGTCATAGACTTCCTTGCGGCGTCCTTCGGAGATGTTGGGAACGCATTCGACGATCTGCATGCGCGCGGGATGCTATCGCAGCGCGCTGTAACTTTCCGCGGCGCGACTCGTCCCACCGGCATGCGAACACTGACGGTGGTGCTGGCGACGATCCTGATGTGCGGGGCGGCCGTGGGGCAGCAGCGTGTGCCTCCGCGGCGGCCGGCGGCGATGATGGGGCCGGGCGCGGCGGAGAACGGGGTGCGGCAGGCGGCGGAGCGGCTCGGGAACGAGCGCAAGGGGATCGAGATCACGCTGCGCGGGTTGCAGCACATCCGCAATTCCGACCGTGCGCTCATCGATCCGATGCAGCCTGCCATCGCCGTGCAGAAGGCTTTCGAGGAACTGAGCGAGGCGGAGCGTCTGATCCTCGATCCAGCGCTGCGCGCGGGCCTCATCCGCGCGCGTCAGGCGCTGGAGGCGGCGCGCAACAGTCCCGCCACCGCGGATTTCGGACGCCTGCGCGCGACGGTCCGGACGGAAGCGCTGGGTCCGGTCTCGCGCGCCGTGATCCGCTCCGCCACGGGACTCCACGAGGAGACGCTGGCGTGGATCGCCGTGCAGGAGCAGATCGCCACGCACCTCAAGACGCTGTCCGAGATCACCGGCGAGAGCCTGCGCGCGGCGCAGGAGGAGTGAACACTGTTGCTGGTTGCTGGTTGCTGGTTCAAGGGGATTCGTCGCGACCCCGCCATGCACCGCCTTGAACCGACAACCAGCAACCAGCAACAGCCGTATCGCTACTCCGGCCGCTCCCGCACCGAGAGCCAACTCCCGAACCAGCCGGCGAACATCCCTCCGGCGACGAGCGCGGCGAGCTTCTGCCACGGGAGGAAGCCGAGGAAGAGGAAGCTCCAGAGGATCGACGCCGACGGCGCGAGCGAGCGGCGGGCGGTCTCGTACAGCGCGTAGAGCAGGATCACCGCGACGAGGCCGCCGAGGGTGCCCTGCAGGAAGCCCTCGATCAGGAAGGGGCCGCGGATGATGCGCTCGGTCGCGCCGACGAGGCGCATGATCTCGATCTCCTCGCGATAGAGCATCATCGTCAGGCGGATCACGTTGGCGATGGTGAACGCCGCGGCGATGCCGAGGATCCCGCCGGCCACGAGGC
Source organism: Thermoanaerobaculia bacterium (assembly GCA_035627015.1). GTDB lineage: Bacteria > Acidobacteriota > Thermoanaerobaculia > Gp7-AA8 > Gp7-AA8 > QHVT01. The sequence continues at coordinate 29,149 of DASPMO010000099.1, forward strand.
CGATGATGTTGATGATGTTTACCACCCGGCGCAGGCGCGTCAGCCACTCCCAGTCGTACTGCACCTGCTCGACGCCGCGCATGGCCCGCAGCGCGCGGATGTTGCCGGAGAGGCCGCGCGACTGCGCGACGCGGGGGTCGATCTCCACCTCATAAGAAGGGGGGAACGGGTTCTCGTCGAGCTGGCTCACCACCTCGCTGAGGTTCGCGAAGTAGCTCTTGAAGCGCGTCAGCGCCTCCTCGCGCGTGACGTAGCGGCGGCGCGAGAGCTCGGGACGCGCGGCCAGCCAGGCGTCGATGGCCCTGGTGTCCTGCGGCGTGGCATTCGTGTCGAGATAGATGACGATGCGCGAGCGTCCCTGCCAGCGCGCGGCGGCGCGGCTGAGGTTCTCGGCCACGAGGAGGAACGAGCCGACGATCAGCAGCGAGATGGCGATCATGGCCACGGCCACGAACGAGGTGCGCTTCGACACCCAGATGCGCCGCAATGCCTCGCGGAAGAACCAGGAAAACGTGTTGGAGGGGACTTCGGGCTCTTTGCGCGCGGAGATGGAGTCGCGGGGCATGTGGGGGCAGTTTATCGCCGCGTGGGTGCTGGCTGGGGGGAATTGAAAATTGAAAATTGAAAAGCGGTCTCGCGAGACGCACGCCTCTCGCACCATTTTCAATTTTCAATTTTTAATTTTCAATTTCCGCTAGCCGCCCCCGATCCCGAACAATCCCTCTCGCCGCTCGCGATGCTCCACCACCCGGGCGCGCTCGTCGCCGATGCGGCCGTGCTCGAGCGTGATCACGCGCCGGCCGCTGGCGCGGATCAGGTCGCGGTCGTGCGTGGCCAGGAGGACCGTCGAGCCGCGCAGGTTGGCCTCGGCGAAGATCTCCAGGATCTCGTGCGAGAGCTCGGGGTCGAGGTTGCCGGTCGGCTCGTCGGCGATGAGCACCAGCGGGTCGTTGATCAGGGCGCGGGCGATGGCCACGCGCTGCTGCTCGCCGCCCGAGAGTTGCGGCGGATAGGCATTCAGCTTGTGGTGCAGGTTGACGATGCGCAGCGCCTGGTAGGCCTTCTTCTTGTGCTCCTTCGGCGGCACGTTCAGCACCGTCAGGATGAAGGAGAGGTTCTCGAAGACCGTCATCCGCTCGATGAGCTTGAAGTCCTGGAAGACCATGCCGATCTCGCGGCGGAAGAAGGGGAGCTGCGAGCGCTTCATCGCGTTCAGGTTGCGCCCGTTGACGACCACCTGCCCGTCGGTCGGCGTGATCTGGCGGAGGATGAGCTTGAGGAGCGTCGACTTCCCCGCGCCGCTCGGCCCGGTCAGGAAAACGAACTCCCCTTTGTCGATGTGGAACGTGACGTCGTGGAGCGCGGTCGAGTAGCGGTCGAAGCGCTTGGTCACGTGGTAGAAGTGGATCATGGGGTTGCCGGGAGCATGATAACGCCCTTGGGAGGTTGCTGGTTGCTGGTTGCTGGTTCAAGGCGATTCGTCGCGACCCGCCATGCACCGCCTTGAACCAACAACCAGCAACCAGCAACCTCAATTACCGCCCCCGCAACGCCGCGGCGATCGGAATCCGGGCCGCGCGGATGGCGGGGAAGAAGCCGCCGATCAGGCCGATGCCGAGCGCGTACAGCGCGGCCCACACCATCAGCCGCGGCGTGACGTCGAACGCGAACGCCACCTGGCTGAACGTCTGCCAGTTCATCGTGGCGGCGCGGTAGCCGTCGAAGCCGGCGTAGGCGATGCCGGCGCCGATGATGCCGCCGATCAGCGCCAGCAGCAGCGACTCGACGATCACCGAGACCAAGACGGCGAAGCCGCCGAAGCCGAGGGCCTCCAGTGTGGCGATCTCGCGGGCGCGGGCGGCCACGGCGGTGTACATGGTGTTCAGCGCGCCGAAGATCGCGGCCAGTCCCATCAGGCTGCAGACGATGAGGGCCAGTCCGGTCACGAGCTGGCGCAGTGTGCGCGACTGCGCCTCGTAGTATTCGGCCTCGTGCTGCACCTTCACCGACAGCTTCGGGTCGGTGGTCAGCGCGTCCTTGAATTGCGTGAACGTGCCCGGCGAGGCGAGCTTCGTGACCACGATCGAGTACGTGGAGTTGCGCTGGTAGGCCGGCCCGAGCACCGCCGCGTCGGACCAGAGCTCGGACTCGGAGATCGAGCCGTTGGCCTCGAACATGCCGACCACTTTCCAGCTGTTCGTGCCGAAGCGCAGCTCCGAGCCGACGTCGGCGTTGCCGAACTCCGCGTGCGCGCCGCGGCCGATGATCACCTCGTTGCGTCCCCACTCGAACATCCGCCCCTCGACGATCTTCACCTCGGGGCGGATGGCGAACGCGCCGCGCTCTACGCCGCGGAGCGGCACGTTCGCGCTGGTGTTGGTGGTGCGCTTCGGCAGGTCGACGATGACGAAGAGCTCGGGCGACACGAGCGGCTTGCCGTCCGCGCCGCGGGCCACGCCGGGCGCGTCGCGGATGGCGTCCACGTCGGTGCGCGTCATGACGGAGGTCATCTCGCTGTCGGCGCCCGAGCGCATCACCAGGGCGGTGTCGGGGCTCCCCGCCACCACCATCACGCTGCGGAATCCCTCGGCGATCGAGAGCAGGCCGACCAGCACGATCACGACGAAGGCGATGCCGACCACGGCCACGGTGGCCGAGCCGATGCGCGACGGCAGCGAGCGCAGGTTGAAGGCGAGCAGCGCGCCGATCTGTCGAAGTGCTTTCATTACTCTCTCCTCAGGGCGTCGACTGCCTTCAGCCGCATCGCCTGGATAGCCGGCCAGGCCCCGGCGATCAGGCCCAGCAGCACCACGAAAATGGCCCCCAGGATCTGATCGGCCACGGGGAAGCGGAACACCGGCAGCGCGCCGCCGGTCGGGTCGCCGCCCGAGACCGCCTGCCACCCGAGGTACAGCCCGATGCTGCCGCCGACGATCGAGATCAGGAGCGACTCCGCCAGCACGAAGGCCAGCACCTGCCCGTCGCTGAAGCCGAGGGCCTTCATCACTCCCAGCTCGCCGGTCCGCTCGCGCACCGCCTGCACCATCGTGTTCAGCGCCACGAGCAGGATGGTCACGAAGACGCAGGTCAGGACGAACTGCACGATCGCGCCGACGTTGCCCATCTGCTCCGCGAAACCGCGGATGAAGGCCTTCTCCGTCTCCGTCTTCGTCTCGGCGGGGGAGTTGGCGAACGCCTGGTCGATCTCGCGCGCCACGCGCTCGGCGTCGTTCGGGTTCTCGACCTGCACCGCGTACCAGCCGGTCAGCCCCTTCCCCCAGACGCGGTTCTCGTCCATGTACTTGTGGCTGAAGTAGAACGACGTGGTGTCGGTCTCCGGATACTGGCCGTCGAAGATGCCGACCAGCTCGAACGTCCAGGTGTTCCCTTCTTTGCCGGCCATGAAGGTGGCGTTGAGCGGGATGCGGTCGCCGACCTTCCAGCCGTAGCGGTTCGCGGTCTTGCGGCCGACGATGGCCCCGGTGCGCGTTTTGATGAACGCTTCCTTCTGCGACTCCGGCAGCAGGAACTCCGGATACATCGGGAAGAACTCCTCCGGCACGACGGCGATCTGGCCCCACTGCACCTGCTTGTCCTGATAGAGGCCGCCGAACCAGGCCTGCTGGGTGGCGTCCTTCACGCCGCGGATCTGCTCGATCTGCCGTTCGTAGCTCTGCGGCAGCGGCTGGATGAGCGTGACACGGTGCCGCGTCACCAGGCGGTTCGCGCCCGCCACGCTCGTGCCGAAACGGAAGGCGTTGCGGATCGCGGCCAGGTAGGCGAAGAGCAGGAAGGCCACGATGATCGAGGCCAGCGTCAGGATGGTGCGCGTGCGGTGGCGCTTGAAGTTGGACAGGATCAGCGGGATGTACTTCATGCGGCCATCTCGCTGGAGACCTGCCCGTCGATCATCTGCAGCCGGCGCGAGGCGCGGTCGGCCGCGTGCGGGTCGTGCGTGACCATGATGATGGTCTTGCCGTGCTCGCGGTTGAGGCCCTGCAGGAGGTCGAGGATGCCGTCGCCGGTCTTGCGATCGAGGTCGCCGGTCGGCTCGTCGGCGAGGATGAGCGTCGGGTCGGTGACGATGGCCCGGGCGATGCCGACGCGCTGCTGCTCGCCGCCGGAGAGGGTCCGTGGCGTGTGCTTGGCGCGATGACTCAATCCGACGATCTCCAGCGCGGTGGCCACGTGGCGCCGGCGCTCGGCGCTGGAGAGGTTCGTCAGCAGCAGCGGCAGCTCGACGTTGCGCTCGGCCGAGAGCACCGGCAGGAGGTTGTAGAACTGGAAGACGAAGCCGACGTGGCGGGCGCGCCAGCGCGCGAGCTGCTTGCGCGAGAGGTTGTCGATGCGCTCTCCCGCCACTTCGACCGTGCCGCCGCTGGGGCGGTCGAGTCCGGCCAGGAGGTTGAGCAGCGTCGACTTGCCCGAGCCGGACGGACCCATGAGGGCCAGGAACTCGCCGCTGGCGATGTCGAGGTCGAGGTTGCTCAGCACCCTGACGTCCTCGGCACCGCGATGAAAGACTTTTTCGACGTTGCGGACTTTGACGAGCGAGGTCATTTCGTCTCCTTCACTTTCACGGAATCGCCATCCACGAGCTCGGGCCCTTCGATCACCACCTGCTCGCCGTCGGCGACCCCCGAGGAGAGGCGGACCACGTCGCCCTGCGTGGAGAGCACCTTCACAGCACGGCGCTCGGCCTTCTTCTCCTTCACCACGAAGACGATGTCCTGGTCGCCGTCCTTGCGGAGGGCGCTCTTGGGGATGTCGAACGTCGCGGCGCCGGCGCTGACCGGCTCGTCGGTGATGAAGGCCACCTTCACTCCCATGTCGGGGAGGATGCGCTGGTCTTTCTGGTCGAAGGCGATGCGCACCTTGACGGTGGCTTTCTGGCGGTCGGCGGTCGGCACGGCGGTGATGACGTGCCCGGGGATCTTCCAGTCGGGATAGGCGTCGAGTGTCGCCTCGACCCGCTGGTTGGGGCGGACGCGATTGATGTAGGCCTCGTTGACGTCGACTTCGATCTCCAGCGAGGCCATGTCGACGATGGTGCAGATGCCGGTGCGGGTGAAGCCGCCGCCGGCGGAGACGGGGGAGATCATCTCGCCCGGCTGGGCGTCTTTGGAGATGACGATGCCGTCGAAGGGGGCGCGGATGACGGTGTCCTCGACGCTCTGGCGCTGCAGGTCGACCTGGCGCCGGGCGGTCAGGATCTGGTCGCTCTGCGCGGCCAGGCG
>DASPMO010000100.1:0-33734 GCA_035627015.1 Thermoanaerobaculia bacterium
GCCGACGTCAGCAGGCGCGAAGACGTCGAGACGCTGATGCAGACAATCGACGCGCACATGCCGCCGCTGCGCGGCGTGCTGCACACGGCGGGCGTCCTCGATGACGGCGTGCTGGTGCAGCAGACCATGGAGCGCTTCGCGCGCGTCATGGCGCCGAAGGTGGACGGGTCGTGGAACCTGCACGAGGCGACCAAGAAGCGGGAGCTCGACTTCTTCGTGCTGTTCTCGTCGATGGCCTCGATGCTGGGGTCGGCGGGACAGGGGAACTACGCCGCGGCGAACGCCTACGAGGACGCGCTGGCGCACTACCGCCGCGCGCTCGGCCTGGCGGCGACGAGCATCAACTGGGGTCCGTGGGCCGAGGGCGGCATGGCCACGGCGCTGAACAGCCGCGATCAGCAGCGGTGGGCGTCGCAGGGCATCGGCCAGCTCGCGGGCAGCGAAGGGCTCGACGCGCTCGAGCGTGCGCTGCAGCTCGATCGCGCGCAGCTCGGGATCCTGCGCATCGACTGGAAGCGCTGGAGCGCGAGCAGCGCCGCCGAGCAGCCGCTCGTGGCCGAGCTCGTGCGCGACGCGCGTCCGGCCGCCGCTCCGCGCGCCGAGTCGCGCGCGAAGCTCACCGCGCTCGTCGCCGGCGCCCAGCCGAAGGACGTGCCGCGCGTCATCCTGCAGCACGTCCAGGAGCAGGCCGCGAAGGTGCTGGGCGTTCCCTCGGCCGCGCACATCGACCCGGCCCGGCCGCTCAACGAGCTCGGTCTCGACTCGCTGATGGCGGTCGAGCTGCGCAATGCCATCGCCGCGAGCGCGGGTCGCAGCCTGCCGGCCACGCTCGTTTTCGATTACCCGACCGCGGACGCGATCGCGCGCTTCCTCGGCAGTGAAGTGTTCGAGTCCGCGCCCGCCGCGGTCCCCGCGCCGCAGGCGCAGATCGATGCCGCGGCGGACCAGCTCATCGCCAGCGTGGCCTCCCTTTCCGACGCCGAGCTCGAGGCGCTGATCGCCGACGAGCTTTCCAAGCTTTCCCTGGAGAACGTGAATGACTGACGTCCCGACGCAGCTCGCGCAGATGACGCCGTTGCAGCGCGCCACGCTCGCGCTCAAGGAGACCCGGGCCCGCCTCGACCGGGAGCTGCTGGCGCGCACCGAGCCGGTGGCCATCGTCGGCATCGGCTGCCGTTTCCCCGGCGGCGCGAACGACACGCGCTCGTTCTGGCGCCTCCTCGCCGAGGGGCGCGATGCCATCACCGAGGTTCCGCGCGACCGGTGGAACGTCGATGCCTACTACGACGCCGATCCCGAGGCCGAGGGGAAGATGTACACCCGCTTCGGCGGCTTCATCGACGGCGCCGACACCTTCGACCCGATGTTCTTCGGGATCTCGCCGCGCGAGGCGGCGGCCATGGATCCGCAGCAGCGCATCCTCCTGGAAGTGGCCTGGCAGGCCATCGAGGACGCGGGCATGGCCACCGACCGCCTGGGCGGCACGCGCACGGGCGTGTACGTCGGCATGAGCACGCATGACTACTCGATCCTCCACGCGCGGCTGGCCGATCCCGCCGCCGCCGACGTCCATTTCGGCACGGGCACGGCGTACAGCATCGCCGCCGGACGGCTCTCGTACATCCTCGGCCTGCAGGGGCCGAGCATGACCATCGACACCGCCTGCTCGTCGTCGCTGGTGGCCGTGCACCTGGCCGTGCAGAGCCTGCGCAGCGGCGAGTCCGACCTCGCGCTCGCGGGCGGCGTGAACGTCATCCTGGCGCCGGACCTCACGCTGTTCTTCTGCCGCGCGAAAGGGATGGCGCCGGACGGCCGCTGCAAGACCTTCGACGCGGGCGCGAACGGCTACGTCCGTTCGGAAGGGTGCGGCGTGGTCGTGCTCAAGCGCCTCTCCGACGCGCTGCGCGACGGCGACCGCATCCACGCCCTGATCCGCGGTACCGCCGTGAATCACGACGGCCGCAGCAGCGGTCTCACCGCCCCGAACGGCCTCGCGCAACGCGCGGTCATCCGGCAGGCGCTGAAGGCAGCGAACGTCACCCCGTCGCGGGTCTCATACGTCGAGACGCACGGCACCGGCACGCCCCTCGGCGACCCGATCGAGCTGCAGTCGCTGGCCGCCGTGCTCGAGGAAGGACGCGAAGGCGGGCCCGTGGCCATCGGCTCGCTCAAGACGAATCTCGGCCACCTCGAGGCCGCGGCCGGCGTGGCCGGCCTGATCAAAGTGGTGCTGTCGATGCAGCAGCGGCAGATCCCGCCGTCGCTGCACTTCCGCGAGCCCAACCCGCACGCGGGGCTGGACGGGCCGACGCTGCGCGTGCAGACGGAGCTCGGCGCGTGGACGTCCGAGCAGCCGCTGGTGGCGGGGCTGAGCTCCTTCGGCATCAGCGGCACGAACGCGCACGCCATCCTCGAAGAAGCGCCGCGCGCGGACGTCCCGGCCGTCGAGCATCCGTCCGCGATCGTCCTTCCCATCTCGGCGCGCACGCAGGGAGCGCTGCGGACGCTCGTCTCCCAGTACGCGAGCGAGCTCTCCTCCGGATCGCTGGCCGAGGTGGACGCGCGCGACGTCGCCGCGCAGGCCGCGCTGGGCCGCTCGCACTTCGACCACCGCTTCGTGGCCGTGGCCACGTCGCGCGAGGAGCTGCTCGCGCAGTTGCAGGGCTTCGTGCGCGACGAGCCGCGCTACGGCGCCGCCAGCGGACGGCGCATGCCGGGCAATCCGCCGAAGGTGGCCTTCGTCTTCCCGGGACAGGGAACGCAGTGGATCGGCATGGGACGGCAGCTCTTCGAGCGCGAGCCTGTGTTCAAAGAGATGCTGGAGCGCTGCGACGCCGCGATGCGCGGCCGCTTCGACGGCTCGCTCGTGGCCGAATTCTTCGCCGCGGCGCCCCGGCTGGACCAGATCGCCGTCGTGCAGCCGATGCTCTTCGCGCTGCAGGTCTCGCTGGCCGCGCTGCTGCGCTCGTGGGGCATCGAGGCCGACGCCTTCGTGGGCCACAGCATGGGCGAGGTGGCCGCCGCGCACGTGGCCGGCGCGCTCACGCTGGAAGACGCGGCGCACATCATCACCACGCGCAGCTCGCTGATGCGCCGCGCCAGCGGACGCGGCGGCATGCTGGTCACGCAGCTTTCCTACGACGCGGCGGCGCAGGCCATCGCGGCGTATGGCGACCGCGTTTCCATCGCCGCGAGCAACGGCCCCGCGTCGACCGTGCTGTCCGGCGAAGGGGAAGCGCTGCAGCAGATCGCGGACGACCTCACCCGCCGCGATCTCTTCTCCCGTTTCGTGAAAGTGGAAGTGGCCTCGCACTCGTCGCAGGTGGACGTCGTCCGCGATGACCTCCTGGCCGCGCTGGCGGGCGTGCAGTCCACCGAGGTCCCGCCCTCGTTCCGCTCCACGGTAGCGGGCGGCGATTCCGCCGCGCGCCTCGATGCCGCGTACTGGTGGCGCAACCTGCGCCAGCCGGTGCTCTTCACGAACGTCATCCGCCGGCTGATCGACGAAGGCTTCACGGCGTTCGTGGAGCTGAGCGCGCACCCGACGCTGACTCTGGCCGTGACCGAGACCGCCGCCGATGCGAAGGCGGATGTGCTCGCCGTTCCCGCGCAGCACCGCGACCGCGACGGCGCGCAGGCCGCGCTGGCCGTGGCCGGCGCGCTTCACTGCGCGGGACATCCCCTCGACTGGGCGCGGGTCCACCGCGCCCGCCGTCCGTTCATCACTCTGCCGCACTACCCGTTCCAGAAGGAGCGCTTCTGGATCACCGCAAATCATCCGACGCCAGGAGGACCAGAAGCCGTGCAGTCCGAGACCCGAACCAACCACGAACAACGCAATGCGGCGCGCGAGCAGCAGATTCTCGCCGATGTCATCGCCATCACCGCGCGCGTGCTCGAGGCCGACCCCTCCTCGATCGACGCGGACGTCCCCTTCCTCGAGATGGGCGCCGACTCTCTGGTGATGGGCAAGGCGGTGAAAGGCATCGAGAGCCGCTTCAAGGTGCCGCTCTCGCTGCGCCGCCTCTTCGACGACCTGAGTACGGCCCGCGCCGTCGCCGGCTACGTCGTGTCGCAGCTGCCGGAAGAAACGGTGGAGGAAGTGCCGGCGCCCGCGCCTGCCGTTGCCGCCGCCGTCGCGGCGCCCGCACCGGCGCTGCAGCCCGCACCGGCCGCGGTGGCCATGCCGGTGACCGTCGCCGCCGACGCCTCGGCGATGGAGCGCGTCATGGCCCAGCAGCTCCAGGCGTTCTCGCAGATCGTCTCCACGCAGCTGTCCGCGATGGGACACGCGCCGGTCGTCGCCACTCCGGTTCCGGCGCCCGCGCCGGTGGCCGCTCCCGCGGTGATCGTTGCCCCGGCGCCCGTCGAGACGAAGCCCGCGACCCTCTCGGCGTCCACCGCCGCGAGCGTGGCGCGCTATCGCCCGTACCAGCCGGTCAAGCAGGGCGCCGGCAGCGGCTTCACCGAGCGCCAGCAGAAGCACGTCGAGGCGCTGATCGCCCGCTACACGAAGAAGACCGCGCGCTCGAAGGCGCTGGCCGCCGAGGCGCGTGCGCCGCTGGCGGACAGCCGCGCCTGCGTCGGCTTCCGGCTGTCGGTCAAGGAGATGCTCTATCCCCTGGCCAAGCAGCGCGCCCTCGGGTCGCACATCTGGGACGTCGACGGCAACGAGTACATCGACATGACCATGGGCTTCGGCGTGAACCTCTTCGGTCACGGCGAGCCGTTCATCCAGCAGGCGCTCGAGGCGCAGCTGGCGCAGGGAATCGAGCTGGGGACGCGCTCGGAGCTCGTCTCGGAAGCGGCGGCCCTGGTCACCGAGCTGACGGGGATGGAGCGGGTCTGCTTCCTCAACTCCGGCACGGAAGCGGTCATGACCGCGCTCCGGCTCGCGCGCGCCGCGAAGGGACGCCGCAAGGTCGTCCTCTTCGAGAACTTCTACCACGGCCAGTCGGACCTGACGCTGGCCCGCCGCGACGAAGAGGCGCCGCGCTCCTATCCGATCGCGCCGGGCGTTCCCCCGGGCGCGGTCGAGGACATCATCGTGCTCGACTACGGCGATCCGCAGTCGCTGGACACGATCCGCAAGTACGCCCGCGACATCGCCGCCGTGCTGGTCGAGCCGATCCAGAGCCGGCGCGTGGACATGCAGCCGCGCGAGTTCGTCCACGAGCTGCGGAAAGTCACGGCCGACCTGGACATCGCCCTGATCTTCGACGAGATGATCACCGGCTTCCGCCTCCACCCGCGCGGCGCGCAGGCCTGGTACGGCGTGCAGGCCGACCTGGCCACCTACGGCAAGATCATCGGCGGCGGCATGCCCATCGGCGTCATCGCCGGCCGGGCCGAGTTCCTCGACCGCGTGGACGGCGGCGTGTGGCAGTACGGCGACGCTTCCTATCCGCGCGCGGAGACGACCTTCACCGGCGGCACCTTCTGCCAGCACCCGCTGGCCATGGCCGGCGCGATCGCGGTGATGCGCGAGATCAGGAAGCAGGGGCCGGCGCTGCACGAGACGCTCAACCGCCGCACCGACGGATTGTCGTCGTCGCTGAACGCGCTCTTCGATGCCGAGGAAGTGCCGATCAAGGCCTTCAACGCCGGCTCGATCTTCCGCTTCAAGTACTCCGGCAACCTCGACCTCCTCTTCTACCACCTGGTCGAGAAGGGGATCTTCATCTGGGAATGGAGGAGCTGCTATCTCTCCACCGCCCACACGGACGCCGACTTCCGGCAGATCGAGTCCGCCGTCCGCGAGAGCATCGGCGAGCTGCGCGAGGGCGGTTTCCTGCCGGAGCGCAGCAACAACGCCGGGATCGCTCCCGCCGTCGCCATTCCCGCGGCCGCGGAGACCGCCTCCGTGCGCCGCTCGGTGCCGCTCTTCGACACGCAGCAGTTGCTCTGGTCCGCGGCGGAGATGGGCGATGACGGCGCGAGCGCGTACAACGAATCGCTCGTCCTGCGCCTGCGCGGCACGCTCGATCTCGACGCGCTGCGCTCCTCGATCCAGTCGGTCGTGGCCCGTCACGAGGCGCTGCGCACCGTCATCCAGGAAGACGGCGAGTCGCAGGTCATCCTCCCCGAGGTCAAGATCGACGTCACCGTTGCCGACCTGACGCGCCTGCCGCGCGAGGCGCGCGACCGCGCGGCCGATGAATGGCTGCGCAGCGAGAGCGCCCGCCGCTTCTCGCTCACCGCGGGACCGCTGCTCCGCGCCAGCGTCGTCCGCCTCACGGCCGACGAACAGCTCCTGCTCATCACCGTGCACCACATCGTCGTGGACGGCTGGTCGGGCGGCGTGATCCTCGAAGAGCTCGGCCGCTTCTACGCCGCGGCGCGCGAGGGACGCACGCTCGCGCTGCCTCCGGCGCCGCAATTCTCCGACTACGGCCGCATGCGCACGGAGCGCAGCGGCACCGCGGAAGTGGTGGCCAACGACCGCTTCTGGCGCGAGCAGTTCGCGGACGGCGTGCCGACGCTGCAGCTTCCGCTCGACCGTCCGCGCCCCGCGAACCGCTCCTTCCGCGGTGCGCGGCGGCACCTGACCATCGACGCCGCGCAGACGCGCGAGCTGCGCGCCTTCGCGCGCCAGCACGGCGTCACGCTGTTCATGACTCTCCTCTCCACGTGGGTCGTGCTCCTGCGCCGCCTCACCGGCGCCGAGGATCTCGTCGTCGGGATCCCGGCCGCGGGACGCGGGCTGCCGGACAGCGACGGCGTGGTCGGCAACTGCGTCATCCCCATGCCGCTGCGCATCCGCGCCGCGGGCGACCCCGCCTTCGCCGACCTGCTGGCCACGGTGAAGCGCGCGCTCCTCGAAGGCTTCGACCGCAGCGAATTCTCCTTCGTGAAGCTGCTGGCCGACATCGGCTACCAGAAGATCTTCACCGGCCCGCCGATCTTCTCCGCCACGTTCAACATGGACCGCGAGATCGAGCTGCCGTCGTTCGGCGACCTCTCCGTCGAGATCAGCGCTCCGCCGGTGAACTTCGCCAAGTTCGACCTCGGCGCGAACGTGATGGAGCACAAAGACCGGCTGCTCTTCGATCTCGACTACAACACGGACCTCTTCGACGCCGCGACGATCGACCGCATCGCGGGCCAGCTCTCGATGCTGCTCGCCGAGATCGTGCGCGCGCCGAAGACTCTCGTGTCGGCGCTGCCGATGGTCGCCGGCAACGAGCGGACGCGCCTCCTCGTCGACTGGAACGCCACCGGTGACGGCGTGCCGAGCGACCGTTGCGTGCACGAGCTCTTCGAAGCGCAGGCCGCGCGGCGTCCCGGCGCCGTCGCGCTCCTGCAGGACGACGTGAGCGTTACTTACGGCGAGCTCGATGCCCGCGCCAACCGGCTGGCGCACTACCTGCGCAAGCTCGGCATCGGCCCGGAGGAGCGCGTCGGCGTCTGCCTCGAGCGCACTCCCCGCTTCGTCGAGGTGCTGCTGGCGATCCTCAAGGCCGGCGGCGCGTACGTGCCCATCGAGGCCACCAATTCGCCGGAGCGCATCGGCTACATGCTCGAAGACTCCGGCGCCGGCATCGTCATCGCCGAAGGGGCGACCAGCGGCAGCGTCGCCGCCAGCGGCTGGAGCGGACGGCTCGTGCTGGTCGACGAGGAAGCGCCGTCGATCGATCACCAGCCCGCCACCAGCCCGGTCAGCGGCGTCACGCCGGAGAACCTCGCCTACGTCATCTACACGTCGGGCTCGACCGGCGAGCCGAAGGGAACCGAGGTGCCGCATCGCGCCATCCCCGGCTTCGCGTTCGGGGTCGACTACGCGACGTTCGACGAGCAGCAGACCCTGCTCCAGCATTCGTCGATCTCGTGGGACGCGCTCACGCTCGAGTTGTGGCCGGCGCTGATGACCGGCGGCCGCTCGGTGCTGTATCGCGGACGGGTGCTCACCGCCGGCGACCTGGCGGAGCTGGTGGCCCGCCACGGCGTGACCACCATCTGGCTCACCTCGTCGATCTTCACGACGTTCATGGAGACGGAGCCCGAGGCGCTGCGCGGCATCCGCCAGGTGCTCACCGGCGGAGAGGCCGTGTCGCTGCCGCACGTGCGCCGCGCCGCGGAGCTGCTGCCGGAGACGCGCATCGTGAACGGCTACGGTCCGTCGGAGTGCACGGTCTTCAGCACGTGCCACGTCATCCCGCGCGACCTGCCGGAGAGCGCCGGCTCGGTCTCCATCGGCCGTCCCGTCGGCGACCGCCGCGTCTACCTGCTCGACGAGCGCATGAACCTCGTGCCGGTCGGCGTGACCGGGGAGATCTACGTCGGCGGGGCGGGCGTGGGCCGCGGCTACCTGCAGCGCCCCGCGCTGACCGCGGAACGGTTCGTGCCGGACGCGTTCAGCGCCGAGCCGGGCGCCCGGCTGTATCGCACCGGCGACCTCGGCCGCTGGACGGCGGAAGGGGAGATCGAGTTCGCCGGCCGCCGCGATCACCAGGTGAAGCTGCGCGGCTTCCGCATCGAGCTCGGCGAGATCGAAGCGGTCCTCGGCCGGCACCCCCGGATCCGCGAGGCGGCCGTGCGCCTCTGGCAGGACGGCGGCGAGAAGAAGCTCGTCGGCTACGTCGTGCCGCAGGGAGACGCCTCCCTCGACGTCGAGGAAGTGCGCGCGTACGCCAAGGATCGCCTGCCCGAGTACATGGTGCCGTCCGCGGTGCTGCTCCTCGAGGCGATGCCGCTGACGCGCAACGGCAAGGTCGACCGCCGGGCTCTTCCCGAGCCGCTGTGGGAGACCCGCCAGCAGGCCGGCGCGTACGTCGCGCCGCGCACGCCGCTCGAGCAGTTGACGGCCGCGATCTGGAGTGAAGTCCTGGGCGTGGAGCAGGTCGGCGTGCACGACAGCTTCTTCGACCTCGGCGGCCACTCCCTGTCGGCCACCAAGATCGTCAGCCGGATGCGCAAGATGTTCCGCGTCCAGGTTCCGGTCCACACCCTCTTTCAGTCGCCGACCGTGGCGGAGATCTGCCTGTACCTGATCGACAAGCGGCCGGCTCTCGGCAACGACCACAAGATCAACGAAGCAATCAAACGAATCGAAGAGATGACCGCGGAAGAAGCGTCGCGCGAGCTGCACGACCGCAACACCGTCCGCGTTTGAGGACCGAGACCATGATGCCTGCCAAAGTTTCCATGCGTACCAATGCAATTTCCGAGATCCAGCGGATCGGCCGCGACGCCCGCGTGTGGGTGAGCATGCCGGTGCTGGAGGGAGTGACGCCGCGCGTCCTGTCGACCCGCGGCGAGAAGTGCCAGGTCGAAGGCGAGCCGCTGGAGCGCCGCCAGGGCGTGTTCCGCATCGACGAAGTGGGCGTGCCGGTATTCGATCACGGCGTCCTCTACGGCGACGCCGTGTTCGAGGGCATCCTCGTCTCCGGCGGACGCCTGTTCCTGCTGCGCGAGCATCTGGAGCGCCTCTGGGCCTCCGCCGACCAGCTCTCGATCCGCGTCCCGGGCGATGCCGCCGCGATGACGGCCATGCTGCTGCGCAGCGTCCGCGAGACGGGCGCCACGGCCGACGACACGGCCTACATCCGCCTGGTGGTGACGCGCGGCATCGGCGACCTGGGCATCCACCCGGCGTCGTGCGTCGGCAGCACGATCTACTCGATCGCCGCGAAGATCCAGCTCTATCCGGAAGCCGCCTACCAGCGCGGAATCGCCGTGGCGGTGTCGCGCGAGACGCGCCGCACCGGCGCGGGCATCCTCGATCCGCGCGTCAAGTCGTGCAACTACCTGAACAACATCCTGGGCCTGCTGACCACGCTGTCCGAGGGGTGCCTGGAGACGGTCATGCTCACCACCGAGGGCTACGTCGCCGAGGCCACCGCGGACAACATGTTCCTCGTCGAGCGCGAGGAAGGGTGGCAGACCGACCCGGCGAAGATCCGCGTGATCACGCCGTCCGGCGACTACTGCCTGAACGGCATCACCCGCAAGGTGATCCTGGACGCGGCGGTCAGCCTCGGCTACCAGGTCATCGAGTCGGGCCAGATGGTCCCGTCGGACTGGATGGGCCCGAATCGCGAGGGCTTCCTCACCGGCACCGGCGCGGGACTGATGCCGATCATCTCCATGGCCGGCCATCCCGTCGGCGACGGACAGCCGGGCGCGGTGACGATGCGCCTGCGCGAGCGGCTCCGCGCCGCGATGGCCGATCCCGCCTGCGGCATCTCCATCGATGCCACCGAAGAAGAGATCGCGGAATACCTCGGCGTCGCCGCCGCGGAACCAATGACCGTCTGACCCGAAAAAGGAAAGCCCCATGAAAGAGATCGTTCTGGACTTGTTTCGCCGCGTCGATTCCCGCGACTGGGAGACGCTCGCACAGTCATTCTGTGAAGACGTCGTGTACGAGCGCCCAGGCTACGACCCGCTGGTCGGCCGAGAGCGCGTTCTGAAGTTCTATCGCGAAGAGCGCGTCATCGCCGCGGGCGAGCACCGCCTCGAGCGCATCGTGACCGAGGACGGCAGCGGCGCGTGCTGGGGACGTTTCGTCGGCGTGCACAAGAACGGCTCGCCCATCGACGAGCGCTTCGCCGACTGCTACGTGTTCGAGAACGGCCGGATCAAGACGCGCAAGTCGTACTTCTTCCGGCCCGCCGTCTGAGGTCCTTCCGCAGCAACAGGAGATTTCGCCCATGGTGTCGAAACGGTCGACGGACAAGAAAGAACTGCTCTCCTTCCTCCTCGAGGACGAGGGGCTCGAGCTGCACGACGAGCTCATTCCGCGGCGGAGCGAAGGGGAGGAGGTCCCGCTCTCGTTTGCACAGGAGAGGCTCTGGTTCCTCGACCGTCTCAACCCGGGCAACGCCGTCTACAACGTGCCGGTCGCGTTCCGGCTGGCGGGCACGGTCGACTACACGGCGCTCGAGCAGAGCATCCGCGCCATCGTGGCCCGTCACGAGGCGCTGCGCACGACGTTCCCGGCCGTGCAGGGTGCGCCGCGCCAGCGCGTCGAGCCGTATGCCGCCGTGCCTCTGCAGATCGTCGATCTCGGCCATCACGCCGCCGACCGGCGTGAAGCGGAGGCGCGGCGCTACTGCGCGCGGGAAGGCGCGGCCCCCTTCGATCTCCAGTACGGGCCGCTCCTGCGCGCGAAGCTGCTGCGCCTCTCCGACCGGGAGCACTGGCTGCTCCTGACTCTGCACCACATCATTGCCGACGGCTGGTCGCTGGGCGTGTTCTTCCAGGAGCTGTCCGCGCTCTACGCCGGATTCCGGCGCGGCTCCGCGCCGCTGCTCGACGAGCTGCCGATCCAGTTCCCCGACTACGCGCTGTGGCAGCGGCGCGCGATGACCGGCGCCGCGCTCCAGGAGCACCTGGCGTACTGGCGGGACGCGCTCGACGGCATGCCCGAATTCGTCGCCGTTCCGACCGACCGTCCGCGTCCGGCGGTGCAGACGTTCCACGGCGGCCGCGTGGTCTTCACGCTGCCGCGCGAGGTCGTGGCGCCGCTCGAAGAGCTGAGCCGCGCCGAGGGCTCGACGCTCTTCCTCGCGTTCCTGGCCGGATTCCAGGCCATGCTGTCGCGGTTCTCGGGGCAGGACGACATCGTGGTCGGCTCGCCGGTCGCGAATCGAGATCGCCTGGAGACCGAGGGGCTGATCGGCTTCTTCGTGAACAGCGTCCTGCTGCGCGGCGACCTGAAAGGCGACCCGAGCTTCCGCGAGCTCCTGCGGCGCCTGCGCCGGGTCAGCCTGGAGGCGTACGAGCACCAGGATGTCCCGTTCGAGAAGATCGTCGAGGAGCTCCGTCCCGCGCGCGACCTGAGCAGGCCTCCGCTGTTCAACGTGATGTTCGGCTTCCAGCCGATCGAGCAGCTCGCGCTGGACGGCCTGGAGTGCACGCACATCCCCGTCGACCGCGACACGGCGAAGGTCGACCTGATGCTCTGGATGATGGAGAGCGGCGGCGAGATCTCCGGGGAGCTCGAGTTCAACACCGACCTGTTCGACCACGCCACCGCGGAGCGGGTGCTCGAGCAGGCGATCGCCCTCTTCCGCGCGGCCGGCCGCACGCCGGACCGGCCGCTGTCCACGATCTCGCTGCTGTCGGATGCCGAGCGGCATCGCCTGCTGACCGAGTGGAGCCAGGCTCCGACCGCGGCCCCGGTCGATCGCTCGATCGTTGCACTGTTCGAGCAGGCGGCGGTCGAGCATGGCCGTGCCATCGCGACCTCCTTCGGCGGGCGCCGGTGGACCTACGCGGAGCTGAACGCGCGGGCGAACCGCCTCGCGCGTGCGCTGGCGGAGCGCGGTGCGGCGCCGGGCGCGCTGGTCGGCTTCTGCCTGGAGCGGACCGACGAGATGGTCGTGACGATGCTGGCCATCCTCAAGACCGGCTCCGCGTACGTGCCGCTGGACGTCGACTACCCCGTGGCGCGCCTGCAGTCGATGATCGAAGACGCCGGCGTGCGGCTCGTGGTCACGCAGTCCTCGCAGGAGCAGAAGGTCGCCGCCGCCCCGGTCACGATCCTCTCGCTCGACCGCGACGCGGAGAGCATCGCCCGCTACGACGCCGCGAACCTGCCGCTGCAGAGCGGCGCGGACAGCCTGGCCTACGTCATCTACACCTCCGGCTCGACGGGACGTCCGAAGGGTGTGGCCGTGCCGCACCGCGCGGTGGTCCGGCTGGTGCTCGGCACGAATTACGTGGCGCTTCGCGCCGACGATCGCATCGCGCAGGCGGCGAACGCCTCGTTCGATGCGGCCACGTTCGAGGTCTGGGGCGCGCTGCTCAACGGCGCGCGTCTCGTCGGCGTGAGCAAGGAGACCGTCCTCTCGCCGCGCGACCTCGGGCGCACGATCCGCGACGAGGGCATCACCACGCTGTTCATCACCACGGCGATCTTCAATCAGACCGCACAGCAGCTTCCGGCCGCCTTTGCACCGCTCCGCCATCTCCTGTTCGGCGGCGAGGCCTGCGATCCGCGCAGCGTGCGCGACGTGCTGGGGAAGGGACGTCCGGAGCGGCTCCTCCACGTTTACGGTCCCACCGAGAACACGACCTTCAGCACGTGGCACCTCGTCGAGGCCGTGGCCGAGGATGCGGTGACGGTGCCGATCGGCCGCGCCATCGGCGGCAGCTCGACGTACGTCCTCGACGCGCGCCTGCAGCCGGTGCCGGCCGGCGTCGTCGGGGAGCTCTACCTCGGCGGTATCGGTCTCGCGGACGGCTATCTGAACCGTCCGGAGCTCACGGCCGAGCGTTTCGTGCGCAGTCCCTTCGATCCGGCGGCGCGCCTGTACAAGACCGGCGACCTGGTTCGTCTCCGCAACGACGGCGCGATCGAGTTCGTGGGACGCGCGGACGACCAGGTGAAGATCCGCGGCTTCCGCATCGAGCTCGGCGAGATCGAGAGCGCCGTGCAGCAATACGGCGCCGTGCAGGAAGCGGTGGTGATCGTCCGCGAGGACGAGCCGGGCGACAAACGCCTGGTGGCGTATCTCACGGGCGGCGCGATCGACGAGGCGGCGCTGCGGCAGCACCTCTCCGCGCGGCTGCCGCAGTACATGGTGCCGTCCGCGTTCGTCGTGCTGCCGTCGCTCCCGCTGAACGCGAACGGCAAGATCGACAAAAAGGCGCTTCCGGCGCCGCTCCATCGCGCGGCGGCCGCGGTGCGCGGCGGCTCCGGCCTGGAGCAGCGGATCGCGGCGATCTGGATGGACGTGCTGAAGGTCGACTCAGTCGGCCTGACGGACAACTTCTTCGATCTCGGCGGCCACTCGCTCCTGCTGACGCGCGTGCACGGCCGCCTGCGCGAAGAGCTCGACCTCGACGTGCCGGTGGTCACGCTGTTCCGCTGCCCGACCATCCGCTCGCTGGTCGACTCCCTCGGCGTGCAGCCGGAGAGCGCACCGGCCGCCGAGCCGGCCGCGCCGGCCGAGCGCGTGGCCTCGAATGACGTCGCGGTCATCGGCCTGAGCTGCCGCTTCCCCGGCGCGCGCAACGAGCACGAGCTCTGGAAGAACCTCCGCGACGGGGTGGAGTCGGTGTCGTTCTTCACCGACGACGAGCTGCGCGAGAACGTTTCCGATCCGGCGCTGCTCGAGGATCCGTCTTACATCAGGGCGAAGGCGATCCTCGACGACGTGGAGATGTTCGATGCCGGCTTCTTCGGCATCAGCCCGCGCGAAGCGGAGATCATGGACCCGCAGCAGCGCATCTTCCTCGAGCTCGCCTGGACGGCGCTCGAGAACGCCGGCTACGACTCCTCCGACTACAAAGGCTCCATCGGCGTGTTCGCCGGCGGCGCGGTGAGCCTCTACTCGCTCGGCGCCGTCGCCGGGGAGAACACCGTCGGCGACCTGCCGGAGCTGCTCGAGCACGACATCTCCGCGCTGCCGACGCGCGTCTCCTACAAGCTCGACCTGACCGGCCCGAGCCTGTTCGTCTCCACGGCCTGCTCGACGTCGCTCGTGGCCATCCACCTGGCCTGCCGCGCGCTGCTCTCCGGCGAGACCGAGATGGCCCTCGCGGGCGGTGTGTCGGTGTCGCTGCCGCAGAAGAGCGGCTACCTGCATCAGGTGGACGCGTACCTCTCGCCGGACGGGCATTGCCGCGCGTTCGACGCCGGCGCGCAGGGAACGGTGGCCGGCAACGGCGCCGGCATCGTGGTGCTCAAGCGCCTCGAGGACGCGCTGCGCGACGGCGACCGCATCCGCGCGGTGATCAAGGGCACGGCCATCAACAACGACGGCGCGCAGAAGGTCGGCTTCACCGCCCCGAGCGTCGACGGCCAGGCGCGCTGCATCCGCCAGGCGCAGCGCGTGGCCGGTGTCGATCCGTCGAGCATCACGTTCATCGAGGCCCACGGCACCGGCACGATCCTCGGCGATCCGATCGAGGTCTCGGCGCTGA
This sequence comes from Thermoanaerobaculia bacterium, assembly GCA_035627015.1. Lineage (GTDB taxonomy): Bacteria > Acidobacteriota > Thermoanaerobaculia > Gp7-AA8 > Gp7-AA8 > QHVT01. The sequence goes on from DASPMO010000100.1 coordinate 14,875, forward strand.
CCGAGGTGTTCCGCCCGGCCACGGCGGAGAAGGGCTTCTGCGCCCTCGGCTCGGTGAAGACGAACTTCGGCCACGTGAACACGGCCGCGGGTGTGGCCGGCGTGATCAAGACCGTCCTCGCGCTCGAGCACGGACAGATCCCGCCGACGCTGAACTTCGAGCGTCCGAACCCGGGCCTCGACCTGGCCAGCGGCCCGTTCTACGTCAACAATGCGCTCGTGGAGTGGAAGCCGCGGAACGGCGTGCGCCGCGCAGGCGTGAGCTCGTTCGGCATCGGCGGCACGAATGCGCACGCGATCCTCGAGCAGGCGCCGGAGCAGCCGTCGCGCCGCCCGGTGGCCGGCGAGCAGTTGCTGGTGCTATCCGCGCGCAACGAAGTGGCGCTCGAAGAGGCGACCGCGAACCTCGCCGCGTACCTGCGCGAACATGAGGATGTCCCGCTCGCGGACGTCGCGTACACGCTGCAGCGCGGACGCAGGAGCTTCCGGTTCCGCCGTTCCGTCGTCGCCGAAGACCACGCGACCGCGGCCTCGCTGCTGGAACTGCGCGACGCGCGCCGGGTGAGGACCACGCAGGCGCGGACCGACCTGGAAGGCGACGTCGTCTTCATGTTCCCCGGCGGCGGCTCGCAGTATTCGGACATGGGCCGCGGCCTGTACGAGAGCGAGCCGGTCTATCGCGAGGAGATCGACCGCTGCGCCGAAATCGTGCGGCAGTCCCACGGCATCGACTTCCGCTCGGTCCTCTATCCGGCCGGCGGCGCGTCGGACGACGCGGCCGCGCGCCTGCGGCAGACCGACATCGCGCTGCCCGCGCTGTTCGCCACCGAATACGCGCTGGCGCGGCTCCTCCTCACGCGCGGCGTCCGGCCGAAGGCGATGATCGGGCACAGCCTCGGCGAGTACGTCGCCGCGTGCCTGGCGGGCGTGTTCACGCTCGAGCAGGCGCTGTCGGTGGTCGCGTTGCGCGGCCGGCTGATCGAGCGCCTGCCGGAAGGGGCGATGCTGTTCGTGCCGATGGGCGAGGGCGACGTGCGCGCGCGCATCGGCGAGCGCTTCTGCATCGCCGCCATCAACAGTCCCTCCGCGTGCGTCGTCTCCGGCAGCGCCGAAGACGTGGCCGCGCTCGAGCGCGAGCTCACGGGAGCCGGCGTGGAAGCGCGCCGCCTCCCCATCGCCGCGGCCGGACACTCGAAGCTGGTCGAGCCGATCCTCGACGAGTTCACGCGCTTCGTCGAAGCGATGCAGCTCAACACGCCGGCGATCCCGTTCCTCTCCAACGTCACCGGCACGTGGATCCAGGACTCCGAGGCCGTCGATCCGCGCTACTGGGCCCGTCACCTGCGCAACACCGTGCGCTTCGCCGACGGGATGAAGGAGCTCGCGCGCGACGCCGCACGCCTCTACGTCGAAGTCGGCCCGGGCCACACCCTCGCCGGCCTGGCGAAGGAGCTGGTCGACGCGGAGACGCCCGTCGTCTCGACGCTGCGCCATCCGAAGCACGAGCAGAGCGACCGCCGGGTGTTCCTCGACGCGCTCGGCCGGCTGTGGTGCCACGGCGCGCGCATCGACTGGGCGCGCCTGTGGGAAGGGGAGGATCGCAAGCGCGTTCCGCTGCCGACGTATCCGTTCCAGCGCCAGGCGTACTGGATCAGCTCCGGCGGGCTGTCGCGTCTCCCCGGCGCCGGCGCCCTGACCGGTTCCACCGCTGCCGCCGTCGCCGCGCCGCCCGTGCAGCGCGTGCTGCGTCCGGCCGCCGCCGGCGGACCGACGAATGCGGCCGAGGAGATCCTCGCGGAGGTGTTCGCGGAAGCGCTGGGCGTCGAATCGCTCGGCATCCACGACAACTTCTTCGAGCTCGGCGGCACCTCCGTCATCGGCATCCAGATCGTCGCGAAGGCGCGCAAGGCGGGACTGCAGTTCACGTCCAAGCAGCTCTTCGAGCAGCAGACGGTGGCGGGGCTCGCCGCCGTCGCCGTGACTGTCGGCCAGCCGGTGCGGCAGGAGGCCGCGCCGGTCATGGGAGAGCTGGCGCTGACGCCGGTGCAGCACTGGTTCTTCGAGCGCAACCTCGCCGATCCGCATCACTGGAATCTCTCCGAGATGATCGAGGTGCGCGACGGCGCCGATGTGAGCGTGCTGGCACGGGCCATCGCCGCCGTCGTCGAGCATCACGAAGCGCTGCGGCTCCGCTTCTTCCAGCGCGATGGCGCATGGCATCAGGAGATCGTCGACTCCGCGTCCATCGGGAAAGCGGCATTGCTGTCGCGGTTCGAGGAGCCTGCCGACCTGGAGTCCTTTGCAACCGAGCTGCAGGCGAGCCTCGACCTCGGCAAGCCGCCGCTGCTGCGGGCGGCCTACTTCGATCGCGCGCCGGGGAACGGCGGCTGGCTGCTGCTGGCCGTGCACCACCTGGTCGCGGACGCGACCTCGTGGCATGTCCTGCTGCAGGACATCGAGACCGCGTACGGTCAACTCCGCGCCGGCCGCCCGGTGGAGCTTGCCCGTACGAGCTCCCTGCGGGACTGGTCGGACGCCCTGCTCGCGCACGCGGCCAGCGCCGAGCTGGCGCGCGAGCTCGAGTACTGGAACGCCGAAGGAAAGAAAGTAACTGGCTCGGTCGCGGCGAAGGCCACCGGCGCCGACGACGATCACGGCTCGCGCGCGGTTCTCACGGTGACGCTGGACGCCGAAGACACGCGCCGCCTGCTGCAGGATGCGCCGAAGTTCTACCGCGCCGAGGTCGGCGAGGTGCTGCTGACGGCTCTCGTCTCCAGCCTCGGCGAGTGGACGGGAAAGACGACGCAGCGCATCGAGCTGGAGCTCGACGGCCGCGACGCCCTGGCCGGTGGCCGCGACTTTTCCCGGACGGTCGGTTGGTTCACCGGCCTCTATCCGGCCGTCCTCGACACGCGCGGCACGCGCGGCATCGACGCGCTGCGGAGCGTCAAGGAGCAACTGCGGGCCATCCCGCGGCGGGGCGCCGGTCACGGTGTGCTGCGCTACCTCTCTCCCGATCCGGGCGTGCGGGCGGCCATCGCCGCACTGCCCGCGCCCGAGGTGCTCTTCGTCTATCTGGGACGCTTCGACCAGCTCTCGAACGAGTCGCCTTTGTTCGGTTCGGGACGTGGCCCGGCCGGCGCCGAGCAGAGCCCCGCGGGCAGGCGCTCGCACCCGTTACAGGTGGCCGCGCTCGTGGCTGGTGATTCCCTCTCGGTGAACATTACCTACGGCGGGAATGCAATCCAGCGTGCGGATGTCGAAGAGTTGGCCGGGAGCTTCTCGGTCCATCTCCTCAATCTGATTGCCTCTTCTGGCGAACGATCCGACACCGGATACGCGGTGGAGGACTTTCCTCAGGCGGCGCTTACGCAGAGCGATCTCGCAGAGATCCTCGCGCAATACGAACACGAGGATCTACTGTAATGGCGCGGAACATCGAGAACATTTACCCGCTGTCGGCACTGCAGCGGGGCATGTTGTTTCACTCTCTCTATGAGCCGAAGCTGGCGCTCTATTACCAGAGCTTCAGCAGCCGGATTGAGGTCGATCTCGATGTGGATCGCTTTCAGCTCGCGTGGCGCCTCACCGTCGAGCGCCACTCCGCCCTGCGTACCGCGTTCGTCTGGAAGAACCGTGACGAGCCGTTGCAGATCGCTTTCCGGAACGTGCCGCTGCCGTGGCGCGTCGAGGACTGGCGCGGCGTGGCGCCCGAGGAGCAGAAGACACGCCTCGCCGAGCTGCTGGAGCAGGACCAGGCCGAGGGCTTCGACCTCGGCAAGCCGCCGCTGATGCGCTTCATGCTCATCCGCCTGGCGGACGAGCAGTACCACTTCGTCTGGAGCTCGCACCACCTGCTCTTCGACGGCTGGTCGGTGCCGCTGATCTTCCAGGACGTCGCCGACTTCTATCAGGGTGCGGAGAAGCCGGCCGCGCGCCCGTACGGCGACTACATCGCCTGGCTGGGCACGCGCGATTCCGGCGCCGCCGAGCGCTTCTGGCGCGAGCGGCTGAAGGGCTTCGCCTGGCCCACGAAGCTGCCGGTGAGCGCGCCGGCCGCAGTGGGCGACAGGGTCGCGGATGCCTTCGGCGAGCAGGAGCTGTCGCTCTCGAGCGCCGCCACCGCGGAGCTGCTCGCGTTCGCGCGCCGCCATCACCTGACGCTCAGCACCATCCTGCAGGGCATGTGGGCGCTCCTGCTCAGCCGCCATTCCGGCGAGCGCGACGTCGTGTACGGCTGGACGGTCTTCGGCCGCCCGGCGGACCTCGAGTCCTCCGAATCGATGGTCGGGATGTTCATCAACACCCTCCCGATGCGCGTGGACGTCGCCCCGGAAGAGCGCGTGCTGCCGTGGCTGCGCAAGCTGCAGCTGGCCGAGCTCGAGACGCGCGACTACGACTACGCGCCGCTGGTCGACATCCAGGGATGGAGCGACCTCGCCCGCGGGCAGAAGTTCTTCGACTCCCTCATGGCCCTGACCAGCTCCGTCGGCGAGAAGCCGGAGCAGGTCGAGGGTCTCGGCATGGGCGAGATCACCACCGTGCAGCGGGCCAGCACGCCGCTGGTGCTGCGCTCCAAGCCGGCCGAGGCGCTGGCGATCGCCATCGACTACGACCGCCGCCTGTTCGACGACGCCACCATTGCCCGGATGATCGAGCAGATGAAGAGCATCGTCACCGGGATGGTGCGCGATCCCGAGCAGCGCCTCGGCGACCTCTCCCTCGTCGGCGAGAGCGAGCGACAGTTGCTGCTCGCCGATTGGAACGCCACCGGCGAGGGCGTGCCGAACGACCGCTGCATCCACGAGCTCTTCGAGCAGCAGGCCGCGCGCCGTCCGGACGCGATCGCGCTCATCCAGGGCGACGAGATCGTCCGCTACGGAGAGCTGAACGAGCGCGCCAACCGGCTCGCGCATCACCTGCGCGCGCTGGGCGTGAAGCGCGAAGAGCGCGTCGGCATCTGCGTGGAGCGCACGCCGCGCATGGTGGAAGGCCTCCTGGCCATCCTGAAGGCGGGGGCCGCGTATCTCCCGCTCGATCCGAGCAACCCCGTCGATCGCCTGCAGTTCATGCTCGAAGACGCCTCCGTGCGCGTCGTGCTGAGCGAGGCCTCGGTGCGCGAGCGCATCGACGGCCTGTCCGGCGCGTGCCGTGTCGTCGACCTCGATCGCGAGCGGGCCGCGATCGCGGCGCACAGCGCCGCCAATCCGGCCACCGGCGTCACGGCGGAGAATCTGGCCTACGTCGTCTACACCTCCGGCTCGACGGGCGAGCCGAAGGGCACCGAGGTCCCGCATCGCAGCCTGACCGGCTTCATGTTCGGCGTGAGCTACGCCACCTTCGACGAGCAGCAGGTGCTGCTGCAGCACTCGTCGGTCTCATGGGACGCGCTGACGCTCGAGCTGTGGCCCGCGCTGGCTCACGGCGGCCATTGCGTCCTGTACGCGGGCCGGGTGATCACGCCGGAGGAGCTGGGCGAGCTCGTCGAACGGCATGGCATCAGCGTATTGTGGCTGACGTCCTCCGTCTTTACCGCGGTGATGGAAACGCGGCCGGAGGTCCTGCGCGGCGTCCGGCAACTGCTCACCGGCGGCGAAGCGCTGTCGGTGCCGCACGTGCGCCGCGCGCTGGCGGAGCTGCCGGGGACGCGCATCGTCAACGGCTACGGTCCTTCCGAGTGCACGGTCTTCAGCACGTGCCACGTTCCCTCGCGGGAGCTGCCGGAAGGAGCGGCCTCGATTCCCATCGGACGGCCCGTCGGCGACCGCCGCGTCTATTTGCTCGACGAGCGGATGGACCTCGTGCCCGTCGGCGTGGTGGGGGAGATTCACGTCGGCGGACCGGGTGTGGGGCGCGGCTATCTGCAGCGGCCCGCGCTGACCGCCGAGCGTTTCGTTCCGGATCCGTTCGGCGGCGAGCCGGGCGCGCGCCTGTACCGCACCGGCGACCTGGCCCGCTGGACGGCGGACGGCGTGCTGGAGTTCGTCGGCCGCCGCGACCATCAGGTGAAGGTGCGCGGCTTCCGCATCGAGCTCGGCGAGATCGAAGCCGTCCTCGGCCGCCACGAGCAGATTCGCGAATGCGCGCTGAAGGTGTGGGAAGACGGCGAGAAGCGTCTGGTCGCCTACGTGGTGGCCTACGAGGGCACCGGCCTCACCGCCGACGACGTGCGCGCGTATCTGAAGGAGCGCGTGCCGGAGTACATGGTGCCGTCCATTGTCGAGATGCTCGACGCCATGCCGCTCACGGCGAACGGCAAAGTCGACCGCCGCGCGCTGCCGGAGCCGAAGCGCGAAGTCCGCGAGAGCGGCGATGCGCCGGCCGCGCCGCGCACTCCGCTCGAGGAGCTGATCGCCTCGATCTGGTGCGAAGTCCTCGACCTGGAGCGCGTCGGCATCCACGACAGCTTCTTCGACCTCGGCGGCCACTCGCTGTCGGCGATGAAGATCGTCTCGCGCATCCGCAAGTCGCTGCAGGTCGACCTGCCGATCCGCACGCTGTTCCAGACGCCGACCATCGCCGCCATCGCGGACGCGATCTCCGGCGAGACGGTCGAGCCGGGCTTCGAGCCGCCGCCGATCGTGCCGGTCCCGCGCGAAGAGGGGCTGATGCTCTCGTTCGCGCAGGAGCGGCTCTGGTTCCTGAACCGCCTCACGCCCGACACCGCCAACTACAACGTGCCGGTCGTCTACCGCGTCGACGGCAACGTCGACGAGCCGGCGCTGGCCCGCGCGCTGAACGAGCTGGTCGCGCGCCACGAGATCCTGCGCACGACGTTCCCGCAGAGCCACGGCAAGCCGTTCGCGCGCATCCACCCCGCCGCGCCGCGGGCGGTCTCCTTCGAGGCCGTGGCCTCCGCCGAGGCCGCGCAGAAGATCATCGACGCCGAGGTGCGGCGTCCGTTCGACCTCGCCGCGGGACCGCTGCTGCGCTTCACCGGCCTCCGCGCCGGCGGCCACACGTATCTCGCCTTCGTCTTCCACCACATCGTCATCGACGGCTGGTCGCTGGAGACGTTCCTGCGCGAGCTCGGCACGCTGTACGACGCGTTCCGCCGCGGCGAGGAGTCGCCGCTCGAGGCGCTGTCGCTGCAGTACGCGGACTACGCGGCGTGGCAGCGCAAGTGGCTGCACGGCGAGACGCTGGAGCGCCAGCTCGCGTACTGGCGCACGAAGCTGGCGGATGCGCCGCCGCGCCTCCTGCTCCCGCTCGATCGCCCGCATCCCGCGGTGACGACCTTCAACGGCAACGTGGCCTCGCTGCGGCTGCCGGTCGCGCTGGTGAGCGAGCTCGAATCGCTGAGCCGCCGGCACGACGCGACGCTCTTCCTCACGTTCCTCAGCGCCTTCCAGGTGCTGCTGGCGAAGTACTCCGGCCAGAACGACATCCTGGTCGGTGCGCCGATCGCCAACCGCCGCTGGCTCGAAGCGGAGTCGATGATCGGCTTCTTCGTGAACACGTTCGTCCTGCGCGGCGACCTCTCCGGCGATCCCGCGTTCACCGACTTCCTGACGCAGATGCGCCGGACGGTCATGGAAGCGCAGGCGCACCAGGACGTGCCGTTCGAGAAGCTGGTGCAGGAGCTTCGCCCCGAGGCGGACCTCAGCCAGTCGCCGATCTTCCAGGTGCTCTTCACGTTCCAGAATGCCGAGGGCAATGCCTTCCGCCTCGGCGGCGCGCGCACGGAGCTGATCGGCGGCGAGTCCGGCACCGCCAAGTTCGACATGACCCTGGGCGTCGTACGCGATGCCGAGGGGGTGCTCTGCGAGATCGAGTACGCCACCGACCTCTTCGACGCGCGCACCATCGAGGCCGCGCTGCGCCACTACGCCGTGCTCCTTACGAACATCGCCGCGCGTCCCGAGGCTGCCGTCTCGACGCTGCGTCTGCTCGATGACGAAGAGCGGCGCTCCATCCTCTTCGATCTGAACGGCACCGCGTCGCCGGTGACGCCCGCCTGCATCCACGAGCTGTTCGAGCAGCAGGCAGCGCGCACGCCGGACGAGATTGCCATCCGGTTCGAGACCCGCGCCATCACCTATCGCGAGCTCGACGAGCGCGCCAACCGCCTCGCGCATTACCTCATCGCGCAGGGCGTCGGGCCGGAGCACCGCGTCGGCATCTACATGCGCCGCACGCCGGACATCGTCGTTTCGCTCCTGGCTGTACTGAAGGCCGGCGGCGCGTACGTGCCGCTCGATCCCGAGTATCCGCACGACCGTCTGGTCGACACCGTGGCGGATGCGGGCATGACCCGCATCCTCAGCCAGACCTCGCTCCTGGACCGCCTGCGGGAGACGGGCGTGCCGGCGATCTGCCTCGACCGCGACGCGGCGGAGATCGACCGTCATCCGTCGACGAGTCCGGGCAGCATCGCCATCCCGGAGAACCTCGCCTACATCATCTATACGTCCGGCTCGACGGGGCGGCCGAAGGGTGTCTCCATCGAGCACCGCCAGACCGTGTCGTTCCTGCACTGGTCGGCGAAGACGTTCAGCCTCGAGGAGTACCGCGGGATGCTGGCGTCCACGTCGATCTGCTTCGACATCGCCGTGTACGAGATCTTCTCGACGCTGACCGCCGGCGGCACGGTGATCCTCGTCGAGAACGTCCTGCACCTGCCGACGATCCCCGCCGCCTCCGAAGTGCGCGTGATCAACACCGTCCCCTCGGCCATGACCTCGCTGCTGAAGGGGAAGCTCGAGCTGCCGAAGCTGATGACGGTCAACCTGGCCGGCGAGCCGCTCCAGCAGTCGCTGGTCGAGGCCTCGTACGCCCTGCCGGGCGTGCAGCGCGTCTTCAACTTCTATGGGCCGACCGAGGACACCACGTACAGCACCGCGCTCGTGGCGCCGCGGAAGTCCGACCGCCAGCCGACGCTGGGGCACTCGCTGCTGAACAAGCGCGCGTACATCCTCGATCCGACCGGCGAGCCGGTGCCGATGGGCATCCGCGGTGAGATCTTCGTCGGCGGCGAGGGCGTCACCCGCGGTTACCTCGGACGTCCCGACATGACCGCGGACCGCTACAGCCCGGATCCGTTCAGCGGCATCCCCGGCTCGCGCATCTACCGCACCGGCGACATCGGCCGCTGGCTGCCCGACGGCTCGATGGAGTTCTTCGGGCGCGTCGACCATCAGGTCAAGATCCGCGGCTTCCGCATCGAGCTCGCCGAGATCGAGAACGTGCTCCGTCTGCATCCGACGCTCGCCGAGGCGATCGTGATGGTCGACGACGATCCGCACGTCGGCAAGCGGCTGGTCGCGTACGTCGTGGCGAGGGACGGGCAGACCGCCTCCGTCGCCGACCTGCGCGAGCACGCGAAAGCGAAGCTGGCCCCGTACATGGTGCCGGGCGCGTGGGTCGTGCTGCCGGCGATGCCGCTCACGCCGAATGGAAAGATCGACCGCAAGGCCCTCCCCGCGCCGGCGCCGGCCGAAGCCGCGCCGAAGGAAGCTGTCGTCACCGCGATGCCCGACAGCGCGCTGGAGCGCGAGGTCGTCGCGATCTGGAAGGAGTTGCTGCAGGTCGACGACGTCGGCCTCGACGACAGCTTCTTCGACGTCGGCGGCCACTCGCTGCTGCTCGCCGACCTGCAGTTCAAGCTCAAGGAGCGTCTCGACCTCGACGTTCCGCTGCTCGAAATCTTCCGCTATCCGACCGTCCGCATGCTGGTCGAGGCGTTCGCGCCGCGGAGCGAGGCGGTCGTCCCGCAGACGCCGGCCAGGCGCGAGCGCACGACGGTGCGTGCCGCGGGCCACGACATCGCCGTCATCGGCCTCAGCGGACGCTTCCCCGGCGCGCCGGACGTCGAGCAGTTGTGGAGCAACCTCCGCGACGGCGTCGAGTCCGTCCGCTTCTTCACCGAGGAGGAGCTTGCCGCGACCGTCCCTCCCGAGCTGCTGAGCGATCCGAATTACGTGAAGGCGCTGGCGATCCTCGACGACATCGACCAGTTCGACGCCGGCTTCTTCGGCGTCAACCCGCGCGAGGCGCAGGTCATGGACCCGCAGCATCGCGTGTTCCTCGAGCAGGCCTGGAACGCGCTCGAGACTGCAGGCTATGACTCCACCCGTTACGACGGCGCCATCGGCGTCTTCGCGGGCGCGGGCGCGAGCGCGTATGCGTTCAACCTCGCCTCGCATCCGGAGCTTTTGGCTACGACCGGCACCTTCGCGGCCACCGTGCTGACGGACGGCTCGTCGCTGCCGACGCGTACCTCGTACGCGCTCGACCTCAAGGGTCCGAGCGTGTTCGTCTCGACGGCCTGCTCCACGTCGCTCGTCGCCATCCATCTCGCCTGCCAGAGCCTTCGCGCCGGCGAGTCGGACATGGCCCTCGCGGGCGGCGTTTCGGTCACGCCGATCAAGGTCGGCTACCTCTATCAGGAAGACGCGTACCTCTCGCCGGACGGCCACTGCCGCGCGTTCGACGCGCAGGGCCGCGGCACGGTGGGCGGCAGCGGCGCGGGCGTGGTCGTCCTCAAGCGCCTCGAAGACGCGATTGCCGACGGCGACACGATCCGCGCGATCATCCGCGGCTCGGCGATCAACAACGATGGCGCCGGCAAGATCGGCTTCACCGCGCCCAGCATTCAGGGCCAGGCCGCGGTCATCGGCGATGCACTCGCCGACGCCGGCGTGCCCGCGGAGAGCATCAGCTACGTCGAGGCCCACGGCACCGGCACGACCCTCGGCGATCCGATCGAAGTGGCCGGACTGACCCAGGCCTATCGCGCGCAGACGGACAAGACCGGCTTCTGCGCGATCGGCTCGGTGAAGACCAACTTCGGCCATACCGACACCGCGGCCGGGGTCGCGGGCTTCATCAAGACCGTGCTCTCACTCGAGCACGGACAGATCCCCCCGAACCTCAACTTCACCGCGCCGAATCCCGCGATCGACTTCGCGAACAGCCCGTTCTTCGTCAACGCGCAGCTTCGCCCCTGGCAGCAGGTCGACGGCGTGCGCCGCGCCGGTGTGAGCTCGTTCGGCATCGGCGGGACGAACGCCCACGTCATTCTCGAAGAGGCGGAGCAGGAGCCGGGCGGCGCGACGCGGCGCGATCATCAGCTGCTCGTGCTGTCGGCGCGCTCGGCCGAAGCGCTGGACCGCGCGGCCGAACGCCTTGCACAACATCTGACGGACTCCGATCAGCCGCTCGCCGACGTCGCCTACACGCTGCAGATGGGCCGTCGCGCGTTCAGGCACAGGCGCGCCGTCGTCGGCCGCGACCGCGAGGATGCCGTCCGCTCGCTGCAGAGCGAGCAGCGCATCGCCGGCACAGCCATGGACCGCCCCGAGGTGGTCTTCCTCTTCCCCGGCGGCGGCACGCAGTACGTGAACATGGGCCGCGATCTCTATGAGAGCGAGCCGCTGTTCCGCGCGCAGATGGACGAGTGCGCGGAGATCCTCGAGCCGGTTCTCGGACTGAACCTGCTCTCCGTCCTCTACCCGCACTCCGCCGGCGTCCACGCCGCGCGCGAGGCGCTGCAGCGCACCTCGCTGGCGCTGCCGGCGCTGTTCGCCGTCGAGCTGTCGATGGCACGGCTCCTCGAGTCGTGGGGTATCCGGCCGCAGTCGATGATCGGCCACAGCCTCGGCGAATACGTCGCCGCCTGCATCGCGGGCGTGATGTCGGTTCGCGACGCGCTGTCGATCGTCGCCGTGCGCGGGCAGCTCATCGAAGGCGTCCCGAGCGGCTCGATGCTGAGCATTCCTCTCCCCGAAGACGAAGTGCGCAGGCTGATCGAAGGCACTCCGCTCTCGCTCGCGGCCCTCAACGCGCCGGGACATTGCCTCGTGTCGGGCGCGACCGGGGACGTCGACCGGATGGAGCGGACGCTCGTCGAGCGCGGCCTGGAGATCCGCCGCCTCCCCATCGCCGCGGCCGGACACTCCGCGCTGGTGGAGCCGATCATCGAGCCCTTCCTGGCGGCGATGCGCAGGATCGCCATGCAGGCGCCGTCGATCCCGTACGTCTCGAACGTCACCGGACGCTGGATCACGCCCGAAGAGGCCACCAGCCCCGAGTACTGGGCGCGCCACCTCCGCAACACCGTGCGTTTCGCGGATGGCATTGGCTCGCTGATGGACGGCCGCGCGCGCGTCTTCATCGAAGTGGGCCCCGGCCAGACGCTGGCCACGCTCGCGCGGCAGTGCGCCGAGGCGCGGGCGGTGAGCGTCGAGGCGATCACCACGATGCGCCATCCGCAGCACCAGAAGTCCGACGTGGCCACGCTGCTCGCCGCCATCGGCAAACTGTGGACCGCCGGCGTCGAGATCGACTGGAAGGAATCTTGGTCCGGCGAGACCCGCCGCCGCGTGCCGCTGCCGACCTATCCGTTCGAGCGCAAGAGCTACTGGGTCGAGTTCCACACCGGCGTCACCCCTGCGCCGGTGGCGGCGAAGCTGGAGAAGAAGAAAGACCTCGCGGACTGGTTCTACACCGATTCGTGGACGCGCCAGGAATTGCCGGGCGGCGATCGCGCCGCGTCCGGAGACTGGCTGATCCTCCCGGACCAGCTCGGGATCGGCTCGCGTCTCGCGGAGCGGCTCGGGAACGCGGGCGACCGGCCGCACGCCGGTGTCGTCTCCTTCCACGGCCTCGGCGCGTCGGAAGCCGACTGGACCTCTCTGCTCGAGAGGATCGAGTCGATGGACGGCGGGGAGCTCGTGCTCGTCACCCGCGGCATGCACGAAGTGATCGGCGGCGAGGCCCTCGATCCGTACAACGCGGCATTCGTCGACATGGCCTGCCGCGCGGCCGAACGGGCGGGAGTGCGCTGCCGCACGATCGACGTCGTACCGAACGACGTCAACCGCCTCGCCGAGCAGCTCTTCGCCGAGCTCGCGCAGCCGGCCGCGCCGTCGGACGTGGCGCTGCGCGGCTCCTTCCGCTGGACGCACACGCATGCCCCGGTGCGCCTCGGCGCCGCGACTCCGCGGCGCGGCGGCCACTACGTGATCGTCGGTGACCCGGACGCGGCCCTGCTGGTCGAGCAGTGCGTCTCGCGCCTCGAGCCCGCATCCATCCGCGTGCTGGCGTCCGAGGACGACGTGCAGCGCGTCGACTGGCTGGTCTACGCGCCCGCGCCGGCAGGCGAGCCCGCCGCGCAGCTTCGCGAGGCCGTCGAGCTCTCGTCGCTCGTCGATCGCCTGCGCCCCGCGCACGTGATGACGTTCGCGCGCGGCCCGGTGTCCCGCTACCTCGAGACGCTCGGACGCATGAAGCAGTGGTGCGGCCTGCGCCTCGCCGGCGACATTCCCGTCGAAGACGTGCCGGAGCTGTTCCACCGCGGCATGGTCTTCGGACGGAGCGTCGTCGTCTGCCCGGTCGATCTCGACGAGCTCCTGCGCCGCGGCGAGCTCGCGCCGGCAGCAGCAGTCCGTGAACAGGCCGTCGAAAACAACGCCGCTTCCGTGGACGACGTCGAGACAGCGCTCCGCGTCATCTGGCAGGAGCAGCTCGGCATCGACCGCATCGGCGTCCACGACAACTTCTTCGAGCTCGGCGGCACGTCCCTCAACGGCATCCAGATCGTGGCCGCGGCGCGCCGCAAGGGACTGCACTTCACGTCGAAGCAGCTGTTCGAGCATCAGACCGTCGCGAGCCTCCTGCAGGCCGTGACGGTCATGGGCGCGCCGGTGCCCGAAACCATCCCCCAGCCGTCCGCGGATACGACGCGCGAATCCGTCACGCCGGCAGACTTCCGCAAGGTCCAGCTGTCACAGGCGGAGCTCGACGGAATCATGGCCAGTCTCCTTGGAGACGCCGAGGAGGAAGCTCTTTCCGATGTCCAGTAATCCGATCGAAGACATCTACTCGCTGTCGCCGATGCAGAGCAGCATCCTGCTGCACTCGGTGTACGAGAAGGATCTCGGGCTCTACTACCAGAGCTTCTCCTGCCGCATCTCCGGCGTCGATCCGGCCGCGTTCCGCCGCGCCTGGGAGGCGACCATCGCCCGCCACTCCATCCTGCGCACGTCCTTCCTCTGGGAGAACCGCGCGGAGCCGATCCAGATCGTCTCGCGCAAGGTGCGCGTGCCCTGGGTGGAGCAGGACTGGCGCGACCTCCCGGCCGCGGAGCAGGAGCGCGAGCTGGTGAAGTTCTCCGAGAGCGACCGCCAGCGCGGCTTCGATCTCACGCGCCCGCCGCTGGTGCGCTTCGCGATGATGCGCGTGGGGGAGGGGGAGTATCTCTTCTTCTGGAGCTCGCACCACCTCCTGCTGGACGGCCTCTCCGCGCACCTCCTCTTCGGCGACGTCGTCGAGCTCTATACCGCCGCGGTCGAGCACCGCGAGCCGGCGCTGCCGCCGTGCCGTCCGTACGGCGACTACATCGAGTGGCTGCAGCGCCAGGACCTCGGCAGCGCGGAGCGCTTCTGGCGCGAGACGCTGAGTGGATTCGCCGAGCCGACGCTCCTCGGCGTCGACGGCCGCGGCGACGCGTCGCTGGCCGGGGACGACGTCTTCGGGACGCAGGAGCTCCGCCTCTCCGCCGAGACGACGGATGCTCTGGCCTCCTTCGCGCGCCGCGAGCGTCTCACGCTGAACGCGATCATCCTCGGCGCATGGGTCCAGCTCCTGGCCCGCTACAGCGGCCAGGAGGACGTCGTGGTCGGGACCACGGTGTTCGGCCGCCCGGTCGAGCTCACCGGCTCCGAGTCGATGATCGGCATGTTCATCAACACGCTCCCGCTGCGCATGCACGCGGGACGCGGCGAGCGCCTCCTGCCGTGGCTCAGGCAGTTGCAGGAGCGCCAGGCCGGGTTGCGCGACTACGAGTACACGCCGCTGCGCGACATCCAGCGCTGGAGCGACGTCGCGCCGGGCCGCCCGCTGTTCGACAGCTTCGCCGTCCTCACCGGCACGCCCGGCGAGCCGACGGCCGAGGAGCGGCTGCCGTTCGAGATGAGCGCGATGCGGACGTTCCAGCGGGCCGACTACCCGCTGATGCTGCGCTCCGTCCCCGCGCGCGAGGTCGTGCTCGCCGTCGACTACGACCGCCGCCGCTTCGACGACGCCACGATCGCGCGTCTTACCGCCCACCTCCGCACGCTCATCGAAGCGGCACTCGCCGAGGGGGATCGGACCCTCGGAGAGATCTCCATGCTGCCGGCCGAGGAGCGCCGCCGCCTGCTCCACGACTGGAACGACACGGCCCGCCCGGAATGGTTGGACGGGAAGACGGTCGTCGACCTCTTCGACGCCGCCGTCGCCGAGCGCGGCGACGCGCCCGCGGTCGTTTTCGGCGAGACGACGCTCTCGTACCGCGAGCTCGATCGCCGCGCAAACGCGCTCGCCGCCTCGCTTCAAGGCAACGGCGTCGAGCCGGGAGCGGTGGTCGGCGTCCATGCCGAGCGCTCGGCCGAGCTGGTCGTGGCCATGCTCGCGATCTGGAAAGCGGGCGCCGCGTATCTGCCAGTCGACCCGCAGTATCCCGCCGACCGCATCCGCTACATCCTCGAAGACTCGCGCGCCGCGGCCGTCCTCGCACAGGACCATCTCGCCGCGCCTCTCGAAGCCGCCGGCATGCGCGTGCTGTCGCTCGATGCCGCGCTGCCCGACGGCCGCCCGGAACCGGCCGCCGGCGAGCTCGCGTACGTCATCTACACCTCCGGCTCCACCGGACGCCCGAAGGGCGTGGTCCTCGGCCACCGCGGCCTGCGCAACGTCATCGCCGCGCAGCGCGAGACCTTCGCGCTCTCGGCGGAGAAGCAGATCCTCCAGTTCTCGTCGCCGAGCTTCGACGCCTCGATCTTCGAGATGGTCATGGCGCTCGCGAACGGCGCGACGCTCCACCTGGCCACTGTCGACGAGCTGCTTCCCGGTCCTTCGCTCGCGCGGCTGCTCGAACAGCGGCGCATCACCAACCTGACCATCCCGCCGTCGTCGCTGGCCAACGTACCGGTCGCCGCCTTCCCGCACCTGACCACGATCATCGTCGCCGGTGAGGAGTGCCCTGCCGCGCTGGCGCGGAAGTGGGCGGCCTCCGGCCGCCGCTTCTTCAACGCTTACGGCCCGACGGAGACCACGATCTGGGCCACCGTGGCCGAAGTCGACGGCGAGGCGCCCGTGGCGCCGATCGGCCGCGCCATCGGCAACACGACGCTGTACGTGCTCGACCGCGACCTGCAGCCGGTGGCGCCGGGAGTCGCGGGCGAGCTGTACGTCGGCGGCGCGGGCCTCGCGCTCGGCTATCTGCATCGTCCCGAGCTGACCGCGGAGCGCTTCGTCGCCAGTCCGTTCACGGACGGCGAGCGGCTCTATCGCACCGGCGACCTGGTGCGGCATCTGCCCGACGGCCAGCTCGAGTTCCGCGGACGCGCCGACGAGCAGGTCAAGATCCGCGGTTTCCGCATCGAGACCGGCGAGATCGAGGAAGTCCTCCGTGCGCTGCCCGGCGTGCGCGAGGCCATCGTCTTCGCCCGCGACAAGAGCAGTCTGATCGGCTTCGTCGCCGGCGACGTCGACGCCGCGGAAGCCCGCAACTTCCTGGCCGGCCGCCTGCCGGCGTACATGATTCCCGCGGCCATCGTCGCGGTGGACGAGCTCCCGCTGACGCAGAACGGGAAGATCGACCGCAAGGCGCTCCTGGCGCGCGCCCGCGATCTCGCCGCGAGCGAGACGGAGCTCGTCGCACCGCGCACCGCGATCGAGCAGCTCATCGCCTCGATCTGGTCCGAGGTGCTGGAGAAGGAGCGCATCGGCATCCATGAGGACTTCTTCGCCGCCGGCGGACACTCGCTCCTGGCGGCGCAGGTCCTCGCGCGCCTCCGCTCGGTGCTCGGCTGCGAGATGCCGCTGCGCTCCCTGTTCGAGCACCCGACGCTGGCCGCGTTCGCGGCTGCCGTCGAGGCGCGCCGCCGCGGCGATGCCGGCACCGCCGCGCCTCCGCTGCGCGCATCGGCGCGCACGAACGAGATGCCGCTGTCGTTCGCGCAGCAGCGCCTCTGGTTCCTCGATCAGCTCCAGCCGGGCAGCGCGGCCTACAACATCCCGGCCGCGGTGCGCCTCACGGGCACGCTCGATCCGGCCGCCCTCGAGGCGAGCATCCGCGCCGTGGTCGATCGTCACGAATCACTGCGCACGCGCTTCACGTCCGTGGACGGCCGCCCGGCGCAGGTCATCGACGCGGATGCGAAGCTGCGCGTCCCGTTCATCGACCTGAGCCGCCTCGGCCGCGAGATGGCTGAGTCTGACGCGAAACTGCTGGCCATCGCCGATGCCGCGAAGCCCTTCGATCTCGCGGCCGGCCCGCTGCTGCGCGTGACGCTGGTGAAGCTCGGCGCCGAGGAGCATGTGCTCCTCCTGTCGATGCACCACATCATCTCCGACGGCTGGTCTCTCGGCGTCTTCCTCGGCGAGGTCGCCGCGCACTACACGGCGCGCGTCGAAGGCCGCGAGCACACGCTCGCCCCGCTGCCCGTGCAGTACGCGGATTACGCCGCGTGGCAGCGCGACTGGCTGCGCGGCGAGGCGCTGGAAGAGCTCCTCGCGTACTGGCGCAAGGCCCTCGGCGGCGCACCCGCGCTGCTCGCGCTCCCCACCGACCGTCCGCGCCCCGCGGTGCAGACCGCCAACGGCTCGACGATCGCGTTGCAGCTTCCCGCCGATGTGAGCGCCGCCGCGCGCGAGCTGTCGCGCCGTCACGGCGCCACGCTCTTCATGACCCTCCTGGCCGCCTTCCAGGCGGTGCTCTCGCGCTGGAGCGGACAGGACGACGTCGTCGTCGGCTCGCCGATCGCGGGACGCAATCAGCTCGAGACGGAGGGGCTGATCGGCTTCTTCGTCAACACGCTCGCGCTGCGCACGGATCTCTCCGGCGACCCCACGTTCGCCGAGCTGCTCGCGCGCGTCCGCGAGGTCACCCTCGGCGCGTACGCGCACCAGGAAGTGGCCTTCGAGAAGCTCGTCGAGGAGCTCCGTCCGGAGCGCGACCTCGGCCATTCGCCGCTGTTCCAGGTGATGTTCGCCCTGCAGAACACGAAGCCGGTGGACCTCGTGCTGCCGGGCGTGACCGTCAGCTCGCTCGAGACGCCGCGGAGCACGACCAAGTTCGACCTCACCTTCGCCCTCGTCGATACCGAAGAGGGATTGGCGGGCGAGCTCGAATACAACACCGACCTCTTCGACCGCGCCACCGTCGAGCGCCTGCTCGCGCATTTCTCGACGCTCCTCGCGAGTGTCGTCGCCGCGCCGGACCAGCGGCTCGGCGATGTTTCGCTGATCGGCGAGGAAGAGCGCCGCACGCTGCTCGTCGACTGGAATCGCACCAGCGCGGACTACGACCGCACCAGGAGCGTGACCGCGCTGTTCGAGGAGAGCGTCGCCCGCGCGCCGCACGCGCTCGCCGTCGCCCACGGTGACCGGAAGATCACGTACGCGGAGCTCGATGCCCGCGCCAGCCGCGTCGCGCTCGAGCTGAAGAAAGCGGGAGTGGGACCGGAGTCGATCGTCGGCGTCCTGCTCGAGCGCTCGATCGAGATGGTGGTCTCCATCGTCGCCGTCCTCAAGTCGGGCGCGGCGTATCTGCCCATCGATCCCGCCTATCCCGCGGACCGCATCGACTACATGCTCGCCGACGCGGCCGCGCCGGTGGTGCTGACGCGGCAGGGACTCTCGGCGCGCGTCGCCGGCCAGCGCCTCGTCCTCAGCGTCGACACGATGAACGGCGCTCCGGCCGCCGAGCGCGTCGCATGCGGCGCCGCGGCCGCGAACCTCGCCTACGTCATCTATACCTCCGGCTCGACCGGCCGCCCGAAGGGCGTGCTGATCACGCACCGGAGCCTGAACAACCTCGTGAGCTGGCACCGCCGCACGTACTCCGTGACGGCGGACGACCGCGCCACGCTCGTC
>DASPMO010000101.1:0-98209 GCA_035627015.1 Thermoanaerobaculia bacterium
CCGTCCGTGCGGATTCGTCCTGCGCCCTCGAAATGCCGACTCGCCACCCGCGTTTCGATCTCTCACGAACGAAATCGACGCTGCTCCATCGCGCGATCCGGGCGTTGCGGCCCCCTTCCGGCGATGTCGCTACCCACCACCCCGCGCCGCACGATCCATACAATCCCCACGAGTGGGCGCGGCTTCGTCCAACTGAACTCTTTCCCGCATCCTGAGTCTCGCCCGATCACACGCACCGCTGCCTCGCGTCGGCTGGATCAGCACGCTCGTCGTGTCCAGGGATGCGGTAAAGAGTCCTATGAGTTAGCCCGCGCTTCTCAGGACACGCCGGCTCTCGCGATGACCATTGCCGTAGTGAACTGGCCAATCAAACGTCGATCGGCGGTATTAACCCTTGGCGGCCATGTCGGTTGCATTGAGAACGGCTTTCTCGACTGACGTGGGCAATGGTGCAAAAACAAAACGATCGACGGAGTAAAGGTAATCTTCGCCCGATTCATCGACAACACGGATCATCTGATCCTTCTCGGCCTCCAGGTCGGCGATCACCTCGTAAAGTTTGCGCAACTCCAGCGATGCGGCGTATCCCGCATTATTGATGCAGACGGCGAAACGCGTGTGTTCAGACATATGGTTAATCAAGGTAACGTTTGATCTTGAAGTCTCTTTTGCCGATGCCGTGCGCTTCATACCAATGCAACTCCACACGCCGAACACGGCCGTTCACCAAGCGCACGGTCGTTACCACCCTTCAGTTTACGCCATCTTCCGGCGCCGTAGCTCTCGACGAGGCGTCGAAGATCACGAATCGTGTTTCCGATGGCGATGATGTCCACCCCGACGATTTCGGAGACGATCTCGAAGTCATGCTCCATCGCGCCGAGCAAGTTATCACCTGCAAAGGAACATGTGGCACCCAGATAGCGATCTTCGCCCTTCCCGACGCTGTACGTGGTCGAAGTTCGATTCGGGATAGCAGCGGCAAGAAGGGGTGATGCCCATCGGCGTGCGACGCTCGCGCGAGTTGCCGGGGGAGCAGCGATGGCGCGGGCGGGAGCGCACCGAGGCCACGGTGCGACGCGCGGCGCGGCGCTTGCGGCGACGAACTGGCCGCCGGAGCGAGGTGGATTGCAAGCGCCGTGACGCGCACGAGCACGGTGGCCGAATGCGCGGAGGGTGGGCGGCGCGTGGCGAACGGTGTGCGGCAAACTCCGCTCGGGTGGCGGCGGCGCTGCACGAAGCGCCTACCGCGGTTGGTGGAGAGGGTGTGAAGGGGCGATTCGTGCAGCGCCGATGGTGGGAGAGCGGAGTTTGCCGCACACGGTTCGCCACTTCACTCGAGATCCCGCCGCACATCGCCCGAGATAGAACCGCGCTCGATCTGCTGCTCGCCTGCGCTTCGAAGACCGACTGGCACAGCTACGTCAAGCCGCCATTCGGCGGACCCGAGCAGGTCCTGGCGTATCTGGCCGCCTACACCCACAGAGTCGCGATCTCGAACCAGCGCATCATCGCCTTCGACGGCGAGCGCGTCACCTTCCGGTATCGCGACTACCACGACGGCAATGCCCCGAAGTCCATGGAGCTCTATGAGTTAGGCGTCGCTCTCGTATGGAAGTTCAGGGAGCCGCCGCAGATTTGCGTTGTACTTCGCTTCGTCGAAGTCCCGCTGTTCATTCATGATGTCGTACATCTCGGCAGCAAGAACTGCCGTGATCAGTTCGACTGCATTTGCGTGATCATGCCCTTCCGCGAGCAGGCGTCGATACGTGGCCGCCACCTCCGGTGGCTCGTTGGCTTTGATCTGATCCCGGACCGTCTGACGCAGCATCTCGCCGACCATTAGCCCTTCGGCATCTGGCATCTCGCGCGACGCCCGGCGCCTGTTCATGGAAGGTTTGTGGCGCTTCATGTTTGCAAGCGTACCGCAACTTCCAAACTTACGTTGAGACTTGAAATATTGGTTCCGCGGGATATCGCCGTCTATGGGAAGTGCTGCCGCTTACGCCAGCAACAATGGGCCAAGACGTCATGTGCGCAAAGAGAGACCCAACACGATGTCGGTGAATCGAGTGCCAGGAAGAATCCATCGTGTCGCCCGAGGGTGGTTCGTCTCCTTCGCGCGTGACGCTCGCGCGTGCCGTGTTCGTGCACGCTGACTTTGGTGTGAAGCTGGTGCGGCCCCGGCTTCGGCCCGCAGCCGAGCTGCCTGCATTGTCACCAGCGTGACGGCGGCATGGTGGTTGCGGTTCGCCAGTCGTTGCATGCAACTCCTCGGCGGCAACCGCCGTGCCGCAGGTGTCGGGTGGATTGCAACCAGATCCGCCCGCTGACGTACACTCAAACATCGGTCTGCCGTCGGTAGGATGGGCTGACCCATGATGAGGCGCTCATGAACACGTTTCTGCCGGCTGACCCCGCTCACGTCGCCACCATGCAGCGTTACGCCCGTGCCGCCGGCGTGGCCATGCTGCTTTCCATCATTTTCGGCTTTCTCGGCGAGATGTACCTGCCTGGCCAGATCATTGTCAGGGGCGATGCTGCCGCGACGGCGGCCAATATACGCGCGAGCCCGACGCTGTTCCGGCTGACATTCGCCAGCTACCTGGTGGAAGGCATCTGTGACGTGATGCTTCTGGTTTTCTTCTACATCCTGCTCAAGCCCGTCGACCGCAACCTGGCTCTCCTTAGTGCCTTCTTCGGTATCGTGTCGATGGTGACGTTTGCCATCGCGCAGTCCAGCTTCTTCGCAGCGTCGTTGATTCTCCGAGACACGGGCGGTATGACGGCGTTCACGGCACAGCAGCGCGAAGCGCTCGCGCTCCTTGCGACGCGCCTCGCCTCGATGATCGCATGGCTGTTCGTGTGTATGTATGGAATCGCGTCAATGATCCGCGGTTACTTGATTGCGCGCTCCGGTTACCTGCCGCGTGTCCTCGGTATCCTGCTTGTGGCCGGTGGCGCGGGTTTCTTGATGCGATCGGTCACGTACATCATTGCGCCGTCGCTTAGCTCGCCGCTCCTGCTGCTTCCAATGGCGCTGGCGGGAATTCCGTTGATGGCGTGGCTCCTCTTTCGCGGCGTTGGTGGCACCCGCCCCACGACTAGCGACGCTGCATAACAGCAATCCTGACATCCGGATTGGCTTGCCGCCGTTGCGTTGGCGACGGAGCCATTCAGTAGTCGGACCGCTTACAGGCGACTGGGTGGGTCTGGATCTCCTTGCGCTGCGAATGACCTTTGGTTCCCGGCACAGCTGCGGCCTCCCAGGATCGCAGGACGCGACCAGCAACCCCGCGCCTGTCCGCACGCGCAGTTGAGCATTCGGCCCTTCACCTTCGCCCGCCTCCCGCGATAGCCGAATGCACGACTGCGCTGAAATTCGACGCGCTCCCACCCGGAAACTGCTGCTCACATCCGCGGTACGTGTGCGTTTGCTTCAAATTTTGGTCGCTCGGAGCTTTCGTTTGGCAGACTCGCGCTGATCGTTGGTGGGTTCGAGCTGTTGTTTGGTAAGTGCGAGCTGGCGCTTGGTCGGTTTGGGCCATCGTTTGATCGCTCGACGCTGTGTGTGACTCGGTTCGAGCTTTGGGTTGGTCGCCTGGAGGTATTTTTTTTTCGGCCGGCTCAGGGAGATTTTGCTTCCTGGCTGCCAGGCGCAGCTCGGAATGGACAACGCCCAGCATCAGCCGAGCAAAACTTTGCTTCAGCCGAACAAAGCGGCGGTGCGGCGGAGCAGGAATGAGCACGAGCCGGACAAAAATCAGCACGAACCGGACAAACAGCAGCATCAACCTGACAAATGGAATCGTCGGGCTCAGTCAATCGAATCATCGACGGGACTCAATGGAAGCGTCGAGCGAGTCAAGAATTGCCGTCGCTCATCCAGGAGTATGAACGGCTCACGACGCTGCTGCCCTGCCTCCTCGGCATGAGATTGATTGCGATTGCCGCGGGAGGAAGCGGTCATGGGAGTGGACACCGCTCTTCTCGATCGATTCGCTCAACTGCGAGCGGATCTCCACTGGTTCCTGGTCAGCGCAGCCGCGATCATCGGCGCGGCGGCCCTGGCGAACGGCGCATTCAGGAATGCCCTGAACGTGATCAATCCCGAACACCCGACGCCGGCTACCGAAGTCCTGCTCTACGGCGGGTTTTGTTCGGGCGTACTGGCGCTGTTCTACTTATCGTCGCATGAGGTGTTCAGCAGAAGCGGGTGGGCGCTGATCCGGGCCGCTGAGCCGGTCCTGGATGACAGCACGAGCGCATGGGCGGACGCTCAGGTCAGACGATCGAAGCTTGCCGAGGTGATGGGCGTTGGGACGTCCAGCGTGCGGGCGTTTCAGGATGGCGCCGTGTTATTGACGCCCCTCCTCGGAAGTGGCGTAGCGCTGCTGTTGGGAAAAGCCTAGCTCCACGGCGTGCCCGGTCCCTGTACCCGGTCACGAAATGTCCCTGCCGGGGGTATTACGAATGCACGGTCAATCCCCTGACCAGTGGCGATACGAGTTGCTGGAGCCTCGACTCCGGTGTCATTTTCATCGCGCCGGGCACCCTCTACTGGTACGAGATGCAATCCAGCCCACGCAGGATGCGTCGCCGACCGTCATCGCCGGCAGCGAGACGTCGAACACGAACTGGATCGCGCAGATGGACGTCGACTTCGCCGACACCCACTCCTCCGCGAACGTGAATCTTTCAATGATCGTGTACGTCTAGAGGGTATGGACATGATCCCCAGGCATCAGGCGGTTGCGAGCGTTTGCGCGTTGCTCGAAGAGGAAAACCTGGCCGGAGCGGCTGACGTTTTGCGGCGCGAGTATCCATTCACGCCCGCGGAAACCGTCGAACGCAAGTACGGAGACCAGGAAGCGCTGAAAGTCTTCCTGCGCGATGGCTTCATCGATCGCTATTCCGGCGCGCCCCTGGTGTTTCCCGGCGTGCTCCGCGTGCTCGCCATGCGCCTGCCGGCAGAGTTTCCTTATCACCCCAACTGGAAGATGACTGCCACGCACATGGCCTTCTGGGAGCTCTCGCCGACCGTCGATCACATCGTACCGATCGCTCGCGGGGGCGTAGACGCCGAACCCAACTGGGTCACGACGTCGATGCTTCGGAACAGCGCGAAAGCGAACTGGACGCTCGAAGAGTCAGGGTGGCAATTGCTCCCGCCGGGCGACTTGCGTGTATGGGACGGTCTCCTGGCCTGGTTCCGGCGAGCCATCGCGAGCCATCCCGAGCTGCTGCAGAATTCTCGAATCGCAGCGTGGCATCGAGCAGCGTTACTGGTCGCGGGCTGACGGGGTAGGAGAATGGCGTCGCCCGTCACTCCTTGATGGAACGAGGAGCAACTGTGTTCATCCTGGGCGTAGTTCCGGCAGCCGCGAAGTCATGACCGCCGAGTTTCCCGGCGCCGTCCCTGAGATCCCGGTCAGCGACATCGACACGGCGCTGGAGTACTACGCCAGCCGTCTCGGCTTCACCGTCGACTGGGGCGACCAGGAAGGCGGCATCGCCGGGATCTCCAAAGGAAACTGCCGCCTGTTCCTGACCAACGCGGCGTTCCGGGAGCACTACGGCAACAGCGGTCCCGTGCTGATCTGGCTGAATCTCGACAGCAGGGAAGCGGTGGATGCGCTGTACCGGGTGTGGCACGGGAATCAGGCCACGATCGTCTCGCCCCCGGAGTCCAGGCCCTGGGGCCTGCACGAGTTCATCGCCGCGGATCCGGACGGCAATCGGATGCGGGTCTTCTACGACTCGGCCACCCCCGAGCGCGAGAGGAGTCGCTAGCCGCAGGAATGTTCGGCGCGCGCCGCGGCTTGACTGCGTACCGACATGGAGAAGCCGTTGCGGTTCCTCGCTCTCGTCCTGCTTTGCGCGCTCGCGGCCGGCGCCGCGGCGCAGCCGTTCGTCGCCGAGTTCGAGGTGGCGGGCATGTCGTGCGACGCCTGCGCCGGCACGGCCTCCGGCGCGCTGCGCAAGCTGCGCGGCGTCACGAAAGCCGAGGTCACCTTCGCCACGCGGCGTGCGCGCGTCGAGTCGAGCCGCCGCATCGAAGAGGGCGAGCTCCGCGCGGCGCTGGCGAAGCTCGGCTTCGAGGCCCGCTTTCCGGGCGACCCGGTGGTGAAGCCGCTCACCGCGGAAGAGCGCCGGCGCGCCGACATCGGCGTGGCGTCGCGCGGCGAGGCCTTCGACCTGCGGAAGCATCTCGCCCGCGGCAAGTACACGATCTTCGACTTCTGGGCCGAATGGTGCGGCCCGTGTCACGTGCTCACCCCGAAGCTCGAGCGGCTCGTCCTCGAGCGGCCGAACGTCGCGCTGCGGACGGTCGACCTCAAGCAGTGGGACTCCCCCGCGGGCAAACAGGCTACGAAGGAGTTCAAGGTGCCGGGGCTGCCGTACGTCCGCGTCTACGGTCCGGACGGAAAGTTCGTCGGCGAGGTGGTGGGCAACGACATCGCCAGGATCCGGCAGCTCGTCGGGGCGGGGGAGTAACCGCGTGCGGCCGCTGCTCCTGGCGCTGCTCGCCGCCGTGCTGGCCCTCCCGGCCACCGGCCAGACGTGACCCGCCTGAAGCAACCCTGCGATCCCGCGCGGCGGCGATCGCGGGGCGGAGCCCGGGTCGGCTCCAGGCACGCTGCGGTTCTCCCTGACTACGCTCTACGGCAGCGACTTCGAGGGCGGTCATCTCTCGCGCGACGGCAACGCCCCCGACGGCAGTGACGTCGCCGTGCCGCTGTACCGGCACGAGATCTCGCTCGACTACGCGCGCGTGGAGCTCGGCCTCCAGTACACCGTCGCGGAAGGATGGGACGTGCTGGCGCGCGTTCCATGGGAGCAGAAGGCGCAGCAGGCATCCATCGGCGTCATCGACGCCGCGACGCCGCGGGAGCGGGAGGCGATGCAGCGCAACGTCGACATCCACCACCGCACGATCACGCTGCGCGGCTTCGGCGATCCGATGCTCCTCGGGCGGCGCCGCTGG
The DNA here is from genome assembly GCA_035627015.1 of Thermoanaerobaculia bacterium. Lineage (GTDB taxonomy): Bacteria > Acidobacteriota > Thermoanaerobaculia > Gp7-AA8 > Gp7-AA8 > QHVT01. The sequence goes on from DASPMO010000101.1 coordinate 6,989, forward strand.
TCCGGCCTCTGGCGCGAAGGCGATTCGCTGCGCGTCGCCGCCGGCACGACCATTCCGGCCGGACGCACCGTCGAGAACCCCTACACCCTCGGCGCGCAGGGCATCCAGCATCTGCACATCCAGTTCGGCACGGGCACGTTCGATCCTCTCCTCGAGGTGGGCTACTCGACGCCGCTCGCCGGCCGGCTCTCCGCCGGGGCGTATCTCGCCGGCCGGATGCCGCTTTACGAGAACGACCGCACGTTCCGCGCGGCACCGGATGCGACGCTCGGCGTGCACGTCGCGCATCGCACGACGGAGCGGCTGCAAGTACGCGCGGAAGGCGCGGTGTACGTGCAGGGCTACGGCGAGTGGGAGGGTCTCCGCGACGAGAACACCGGCCTCTTTGCCACGAGCATCACCGGCGGCGCGACGTGGCAGGGCGGGGGCGTTTCCCTGAGCGCGGACGTGCGCTTTCCGCTGTCGCAGCGGACGCTGACCGAGGGGGATGCCTTCACGCAGGGACCGACGTTCGTCTTCACGGTCGGCGGCCTGCTGCGACGCTGACGCGAGCCGCGTTTCCGTGCGGCAAATCGACAATTATTTGGTACTGTTCTTGTACTAGTGGAGGTGACGTAACTCAAAGAAAAAAAAGGAAAAAACCATACATGGATTCGTTCAAACGCTGCACGATCCTGTTCCTGCTCGCGCTCGCCGCCGTGCCGGCGTTCGCCGCCGACCTCGTCACCGTGGAGACGCACGTCTCCTCATCCACCGCCAGCCCCAATGGCGCCAACCAGGGAGAGGTCCTGATCAACAACATCGTCAATGCCGACGTCCGGGTTCGCCTGGAGGTGCAGGTGGTCTATGCGAACGGCGTGGTCCAGCGCCTGACGGGCCTCAACGATCCAGGCGTGCTGCCTCCGGGCGGAGGCTACATGCAGAGCATCTTCTTCGTCATCCCGCCGGATGCGCCTCCCGGCCCGGCCACATTCGTCGCGAGCGTCACGGCCTCCTCGGCAGGACAGCAGGAGAAGGAGACCTCGAGCGCATCCTTCGACGTCATCCCCTGAAGAGCGGCCCTACCAGACGCGGGGCGGGCTGCGGCCCGCCCTGCATCCACTCCCCTCTTTTTACCGCTTCTGCCGCTCTTCGGCCGGGCCGCCGCGGAGTGCGAGGTTGCGCGCCGTGTTGATGAGGCCCGTGTGCGAGAAGGCCTGGGGGAAGTTCCCCAGCTGGCGGCGGGAGTGTGGGTCGTACTGCTCGGCCAGCAGCCCGACGTCGTTCCGGATCGATAAGAGCCGCTCGAAGATCTCCTCGGCCTCCTCCTGCTTTCCCTGCAGCGCCAGCACGTCGGCCAGCCAGAACGTGCAGAGCAGGAACGATCCCTCTCCCGGCGGCAGGCCGTCGACGTCGGGGATGGTCGGGTAGCGGTGGATCAGCCCGTCCGTCTCGAGCTCCCGCCGGATCAGGTCGACCGTCCCCACCATCCGCGGATCGGTGGCCGGGATGAAGCCGAGGGATGGCAGCATCAGCAGACTGCCATCGGGCACCGTCGACTCGTAGGACTGCACGAAGGAGTTGCGCTCGCGGTTGAAGCCGCGCTCCAGGACCTCGGCGCGGATCTGTTCCGCGATGGCGCGCCAGCGGTCCGCCGGACCGCGGCGGCCGAACTTCTCCACCGCCGTGGCCGCGCGGTCGAAGGCGACCCAGGCCATGACCTTCGAATGCGTGAAGTGGCGGCGCGGCCCGCGCACTTCCCAGATCCCCTCGTCCGGCTCCTTCCAGGCCTCCTCCAGGAAGCGCATGATCGCCAGTTGCACCCTCCACGAGTCGTCATTCACGGGCATGCCGAGGCGCCGCGTGTGGTGCAGCGTGTCCATCACCTCGCCGTACACGTCGAGCTGGCGCTGGTTGTACGCGGCATTGCCGATGCGCACCGGCGACGAGCCCTCGTAGCCGGGCAACCACTCCAGCTCCCGCTCGAGGAGGTGCCGCTCCCCGCGGATGCCGTACATGATCTGCATCTCCTCGGGGCGCCCGGCGACGCAGTGGATCAGCCATTCGCGCCAGGCGATGGCTTCCTCGGTGTACCCGCCGCCGATCAGTGCGTAGAGCGAGAACGTGGCGTCGCGCAGCCAGCAGTAGCGATAGTCCCAGTTCCGGACGCCGCCGAGCTGCTCGGGGAGGGACGTCGTGGCCGCGGCCACGAGGCCGCCGGTGGGTGCATACGTGAGGGCCTTCAGCGTGATCAGCGAGCGCATCACCGCGTCGCGCCAGCGCCCCTCGTACGTACAGTGCGACGACCACTCCTGCCAGAACGCCTCCGTCTCCGCGAGCGCCTGCTCGATGTCGTACGGTTGCGGCTCCGGACCGAAGCTCTCGCTCCAGGTGAGATCGAAGGCGATCCGCTGTCCGGCCGTGACGGTGAAGTCGGCGAGCGTCGTGAACTCCCTCCCGTACATCGGGACGTCGCTCCGGCAATGAAGGCGGTCGCGCCCGGCGATGGCGCGGATGCCGCGCTCCACCGAGCGCACCCACGGCACGATCGAGCCGTAGTCGAAGCGGATCTGGAGCTCCATGCGCATCGGCACCGTCCCCTCGATCCCCTCGACGATCCGGCAGAGGTCCACCTCCGTGGTGCGGATGGGCATGAAGTCGATCAGCCGCACGCGCCCGCTCTCGCATTCGAACTCGGTCTCGAGGATCAGCGAGTCGCCGCGGTAGCGCCTGCGCGTGGCGATGACCCGGCCCGCCGGCGCGAGCGTCCACGCCCCGTTGTCGCGAGTGCCGAGGAGCGCCGCGAAGCAGGCGGGGGAATCGAAGCGGGGCACGCAGAGCCAGTCGATCGAGCCGTCGCGTCCCACGAGCGCACAGGTCTGCAGGTCGCCGATGACGGCGTAGTCTTCGATGCGAGAGGACATTGCGCCGCCATGGTAGGCGAGGCTCAGCACACCCCGATCGGTTTGTCCTGAAGTTTCGCGTCATGCGGCGCCCCTCTTGCGTTGCCGGCAATCCGGAAAAGATGCGGAAGCGTAGGTAACGGATGATGCGGATCACGACGATGGTTTGTTTGCTGCTGGCGATCCCGGCTGCCGCGCAGCAGGGATCGCTCGCCGGCCGCGTGCTCGATTCGACGAATGCGGTGCTGCCGGGCGTCACCATCGATGCCACGTCCGCATCGGGCGAGGTGCGGACGGCAGTGACGGGCGGCGACGGGTCGTATGTGCTTCCCCTGCCGGCCGGCACGTACGACGTCGCCTTTCACCTGCTCAACTTCGCCACGGTCGTGCGCCGCGGCGTGGTGGTGGACGCCGGTGCGGCGGCCCGCCTCGAGACCACGCTTTACCTGTCGTCGAGCGCGGACGTGGTGGTCACGGCGAAGCGGACGTTCCGCAACCTCGCCGATCTCGATGGGCCGGTCGACGACCTGCTCGGCATTGCCAACGCCGCGACGGAGGGCGTCATCACGGCCCGGGAGATCGATCGCCGCCCCTTCCAGCGCGCCGGCGAGATCCTGGAGACCGTCCCCGGCGTGATCGTCAGCCAGCACAGCGGGGAAGGGAAGGCCAACCAGTATTACCTGCGCGGCTTCAACCTCGATCACGGCACCGACATGGCCATCACGGTGGCCGGGGTGCCGGTGAACATGCCGACGCACGGGCACGGGCAGGGCTACGCCGACGCGAACTTTCTCGTCCCGGAGCTCATCAGCGGTGTGCAGTACAAGAAGGGACCGTACTCCGCCGAGGAGGGGGACTTCGCCAGCGCGGGCGCGGTCAACGTGAACTACGTCAGCCTGCTCGACAAGCCGGTCGCGCTCGTGCAGGGCGGGTCGGAGGGATTCCGGCGGGCGCTCTTCGCGGCCTCGCCGCGCGTGGGCGGCGGCTATCTCCTCTACGCCATCGAGGCGGGGACGAACGACGGGCCGTGGGTGTGGCCGGACGACTTCCGCAAGCTGAACGGCGTCCTGCGCTACACGCGCGGCGACCAGCGCGGCGGCTTCAGCGTGACCGCGATGGGCTACGACGCGAAGTGGAACGCGACCGACCAGGTTCCCTCCCGCGCCGTCACCTCCGGCGCCATCTCCCGCTTCGGCCTGATCGACCCGAGCAACGGGGGGAGCACGTCCCGCTACTCCCTGGCCGGCGAATGGCAGCGCGGCTCGGCTTCCTCCCTGACGCAGGCGGGCGCGTACGCCATCCGCTACCGGCTGCAGCTCTTCTCCAACTTCACCTACTTTCTCGACGATCCGGTCAACGGCGACCAGTTCGAGCAGGCCGATGACCGCCTCGTGGCCGGCTTCCGCGTCAACCGCCGCTGGCTCTCGAAATGGGGCGCGGTATCGGCCGAGCACGTGGCCGGCGTGCAAGTGCGGCACGACGACATCCGCAACGTCGGCCTGTACCGCACCCGCGAGCGCGTGCGTCTTTCCACCACGCGGCAGGACGCGGTGCACGAGAGCAGCGGCGGCCTCTACGCGCAGACCTCGGTGCAGTGGCTCCGCTGGCTGCGCACGACGGCCGGCGTGCGCGGCGACCGCGTTCATTTCGACGTGCGCGCGAGCGGCCGCTCCGACGCCACGATGTTCAGTCCGAAGCTGGCGATGATCTTCGGTCCCTGGCGCGGCACGGAGCTCTATGCGAATGCGGGCACCGGCTTTCACAGCAACGACGCCCGCGGGACGACGGTGGCCGTCGATCGCGTGACGCCGCTCGTGCGGACGCGCGGGGCGGAAGTCGGATTGCGCACCGCGCCCGTCCCGAAGTTCCACCTGACGGCCGCGCTCTGGGGTCTGGACATGGCGTCCGAGCTGCTGTTCGTCGGCGACGCTGGCACCACCGAGGCCAGCCGGCCAAGCCGGCGCACCGGCGTGGAGCTCTCCGCGGACTACAACGTGAGGGAGTGGCTGGCCGTCGATGCCGACTACGCGTACTCGCGCGCGCGCTTCCGCGACGCCGATCCTGCCGGCGACCGCATTCCGGGTGCCGTGGAGGGCGTGGCCTCGGTCGGCGTGAACGTCGTCGACCTGCACGGCCTGTCCGGCGAGCTGCGTTACCGCTACTTCGGCCCGCGCCCGCTGATCGAGGACGACAGCGTCCGCTCGGAGGCCTCCGGTCTCGTGAACGCGCGCATTGGCATGGTCCTCACGTCACGCGTGCGCCTCTCCCTCGACGTCTTCAACGTCCTCGACGCGAAGGTCAGCGACATCGACTACTTCTACGCATCGCGCCTCCCCGGCGAGCCCGCGGCCGGGACCGGCGACGTGCACTTTCACCCCGTGGAGAAGCGCGCCTTCCGCGTGGGGATCGCCACTTCGTTCTGAGCCTACGAAGGTTTCTCGGTATGAGCGAGACGCTTCAGGCTGGCCCGCGCATGCTTTGCCAGCTTCGCGAATTTCTCGGAATCGTGTACGGCCCAGTCAGCAAGGGTCTTGTAATCGGAAAACTCGCCAGATGCTTTCAGGCCGGCCATGAAATCACCATAGGTCATTCCATTCTGCCGAGCGGCTGCATTGATTCGAGCAATCCAGAGCTTGCGAAAATCACCTTTACGATCTTTTCGTGCGGTAAACGCGGTGTTGATTGATTTTTCGACTGCCTGTTGTGCAATTCTGTGCTCTCGCGCTCTCATTCCGTAGAAGCCTTTGGCGAGCTTCAGGATCTTTGCGCGACGATTCTTGCGTCTCGGACCGCGAACCACTCGCCGGCTTCCGGCTTTTGCCACGGCGTGTCGTTTCGCCGCAATTCGTGCGGCACCAAGCCAGGCCTTCACGACCGAATAAACCTCGGGTTCCGCCGTTCGAACCTTCACCAGGTCCGGCACGGCCCGTTCTTCAAACCCTCCAGCGCCAGCGGCGATGACCCGGCCCACCAGTTGCCCGTGTCGAAGGAGCGCGTCAGCCTGGTCTCTCTTCGCCGTGCTTTCGATCGTGGCGCGATGATCCAGCCAAAGCTGCTCGAGCCGCGCAATCAAGGTCGCGTTCGTGATGACGACTGACGCGATTTCTCCTGCTCGCTGCAACTTCCCGGCGGTGGCGATCCTCAGTAAGCCCGCGAAATCCGCATCCGATGGAGGCGTGACATTCAGGAACACCAGCCGTGCGAACTGGTGAATGCCTTCGTCCCTGAGGAGATCGTCTGCCGCACCTGCAGCTTCGATCCGAACGGCAGTTTCAATCGTGGAATCCGTGGCAGCAATGATGAACTCGACACAACGATCCTTCTTCCATGCAGAGGCCAACGTTTCCTGAAGACTTCGAAAGTCGGCCGCGCGCCGCACGAAGACGTCCGTGTAGAAACGTAAAAAGTTGTGCAGTTGCCCCAGCGTTGCGGTGCTCGCCGCCTTCGCACCGACCCGGGCGGTCAGGATGTCGTTGCCGCGCACGATGAAGGCACGGCCGGCGCGGCCGGAAATGAAAACGACGTCTTCGTCACGGATCGAAATCATGGTGCGCGCCAAGTCAGGTTCAAGTGCCTGGCTTTCGATTGTGTCAGGCTCAGAGTCACTCGTTCATAACGATTTGCAGGCTGCTTCTGAATTTCAATAGCCGACACGGAACGCGGCGAAAACCCGCGCCAGATATGTACTTCCATGAAATCGTCACCGCTGCGTGAACGGCTCGAGCGGAGAACTGCGGCGCGAATCGAGTCTTGGCTCCATCCGGCGCGAATGGTCGGTGCGAGCTTCGCAAGCAACAGCTCTCCACGCTTTGGCCAGGACGCCCGGTGACCAGCGGGGAGGGCATTGGGATTCTGCCTGGAGAAGCTGTAAGAGTTCTGATCGAGAACGGACGCGCGCTTCTCAATGGCCGGTTCCTTCAGCCGGAGCGCCACGGCGCCGTAGGAGGTCAACCCCTGGCCGGTACATCCCAACGCCGCATACGTCACGTCCGAGCGGGAGCCGAAAAGGCGGGCCTCGACTGCCAGACGCTCCTGATCCAACTCAACCGCGGCCGGTCGTCGCGAGCCACCTTCAACCTGGCGCCTGTACGTTGCATACAAGTTTCGATCATTCGTAAGAAACCAGTTCGCGAACTCGACGTCGACATTCACTACTGCACCGGTTTCGGCGGCGACTTGTGCGACCACAGGGATTGCCTCGCCGAGACCACGCTGGATCAGCGTGGCACGGGCGGCCTCCGCGCGCTGGTGAAGGACGGTCTGTTCGCGTTCGGCCAGCTTTACATTGGGATAACCGTGAAACACCTCGTCAACAGGACAGAACTCCTCGTTGTCTTGGACGCTGTAGCCGCACTGGGGGCACGGTCTCACGGAAAGATTCTAACAGAGCCATTACATACCTCAGCCTGCTTGCGAGCCGTCAGACGGTCTCCGCGCTCGCGATCCCCGGCCGCGGCGCGCGGCGCAACTGCTCCGGGACGCGGGGCGAGCAGCAGGCGCGGGCGAGCGCGGCGCGATCCTTCTGCAGCTCGCGATCGTCTTTCAGCGCCGCGATCACGGCCTCGAACGCGGCCCGGACCGTGGGGTGCTCGGGCGGGGTCATGGTGTAGTTCGCCCATTTCCCCTCGCGGCGCGCGGTCACGAGCCCGGCGCTGCGCAGATAGGCCAGGTGCCGCGAGATCTTCGGCTGCGGCTCGTCCAGCACTTCCACGAAGAAGCAGACGCACACTTCGCCGTCCGCCATCAGGTTGAGCAGCCGCACGCGGGTGCGGTCCCCAAGAGCCTGAAACAATTCTTCCAATGCGGCGGCCGCGGGTTTGGTTTTCTTCATATGCGCCTTGACAGATGTAATGAGCGAGCCTATCTTGCTATCACATTCGCTGTAACGAATATGAGGAGACGATCATGCCATCAACAGTCCCGGTTCTCAAGGCCCACGTTTCGATCAACGTCCGCAACGTGGAGCGCAGCATCGACTTCTACCGCAGGATGCTCGGCATCGAGCCGTCGAAGGTCCGTACCGGCTACGCGAAATTCGACGTGCAGAACCCGCCGCTCAACCTGGCCCTGAACGAGGTGCCGGATCTCGCCGGGGCGGGCGCCCTCTCGCACCTCGGCCTGCAGGTGGCCTCGACGGACGACGTGCTGGCCATCCGCACGCGCTGGGCGGAAGAGGGACTGGTCACCCGCGACGAGATGAAGACCGACTGCTGCTACGCGACGCAGGACAAGACCTGGGTCCACGACCCGGACGGCAACGAGTGGGAAGCCTTCGTGGTGCTGCAGGACAACCTCCCCGAGGCCACCGGAGCGACGACGGCAAGCTGCTGCGCGACGACGGCCGGCGCCTGCGGCGTCAGCGCGGGATGAGCGGCCGTGGGGCGGGCTGAAGCCCGCCCCGCGTTCGCCTTCAAGGCAGGTCCGCCAGCGCGGCCGTGGCGTCCCGGGCCACGACGTGCTCCGGGGAAAACCTCGACGTCCACGCGCAGCAGGACGTACTCGTTAGAAATGCGTCCATCCGAACGCGCCGGCAAGAAGGGGCGGGCCGCTCACGGCTGGAACGGCAGCAGAACCCGCTCGATCACGCTCGAGCAGACGGGGCAGAACGGCTTGTAGTCGCGCATGTAGCAGCTCGGCAGCGGGCGGTAGATGTTGCATTCGGAGTAGAGCCCTCCCTCGTACGTGCCCACCGCGCCGGCCGGGGGCGGCGACGCCGGGGGGACGCACGCCGACGCGGTACACACCGCGTTGCAGGCGGAGGGCATGGGGGTGGTGCCGGCGACCAGCGTGCGCCATTTGTTCGTGGCGCGATTCGTGTTGCGGGTGACGTTCGGCTGGGCCGGTTCGCCGAGGGGCGTGCCCGTGCCGTCGCCTCCATATTCGTCGCCGAGCTGGAACGCGCTGTGACCCATCTCGTGGATGCCGATCTCCGCGGACTGCGCGTGCGTCGAGAAGGTGGCCACCCGCTGTCCGCCCGAGCCGCCGTACTTGCTCGAGTTCACGATGGCCAGCACCTGGCGGCGCAGCGGGACGAATCGCTTGACCACGTCGATGACCAGGGAGTCGTTCACGGTGAGCAGGCGCTCGTAGCGCTGGCCGCCGGGGCCCCGGCTGCAGAAGGTGGCGTCGAAATAGGTGCGCCGATAGATGCCCGGTACGTTGCATTCGACCGGCAGGTCCGCCCCCTCTTCGACCGAGACCACGTCGATGCGGTAGATGTTGATGCCGCGGGAGAGAGAGTCGAACGGCGGGGTATTGAGGAAGCGGTCGACAAAGTTGTCGACGTCGGTGTGATAGCGCGGCAGCTGCGTCTCGAGATAGCCGTCGCCGACGATGGCCATGTTCCAGCACTGCTTGTCGGGCCCGTGATCGAGGATCTTCGTCGCGCCGATCACCGCCCCGTCGTCGGCGCTCACTCGGTGCCTCCTTGCGGAAATGCGAAGCGGGCCAGCTCCGTCGCGCCGCCGTGGTCCGGCTGCACATGGGGCGGGATGCCGATCAGCACGAGCTCCCGCGCCCGCGGGTCGTCGGGCACGAGGATCTCGAAGTGGCCGTCCATCGGCTCGCCGAAGACGCGCTCGATGTGGTTCGGAGAGTAGAGCTCAGCGGAGTTGCGCAGCGGGTAGTCGAGGAGGTGGTGGAAGAGCGAGTTGCCGGCCTGGTCGAGGACCTCCATCCAGTAGCCGCCGTTCCGCCCCTTCCGGGGGCGCTCCCCCACCGGCGGCGGGAGGATCATCTCCAGCCGCTCGGCCGATTCCAGCCGTACCTCTCCGCCCCTCACGGCGAACGTCACCCGCAGCACTTTCTCCGCCTGGAAACGTGGCATCGCATCCTCCTTTCAGGAAGCCCGCTGCAGCGCCGCCCGCGCGAGCAGTCGCGTGGAGTCGAGCACCGGCAGCGGGGAGTTGGCGTCGCTGATGATGAGCGGGATCTCCGTGCAGCAGAGAGCCACCGCGTCGCAGCCTTCCTCTTCCTTGAATCGCCCGATCACCTTCTGAAAGTACGCGACGCCCTCGGGGCGGAAGACGCCGTTCACCAGCTCGTCCATGATGATGCGGCTGGTCTCTTCGCGCTCTTCATCGGTGGGACGCACGTACTCCGCGGGGTAGACGCTGCTGAGCACGAGCCAGCGCGTGCCGGTCAGGCCGATGCGCCGGAATCCGCGCGCCTCCGCCTCGGCACCGACGACGCGGGCGATGTGCAGCCACGGCAGCGGCGAGCGCTCTTCGATGTACGGGAGCGCCTGGTGGATCGTGTTGTCGGGACAGATCAGAAAATCGGCGCCGTTCCGCGCCAGTTTCTCCGCCGAGGCGAGCATCAGCTCGCCGACGCCCTTCCAGTCGTCGCGGTCGATGAGCCGCACGTAATCGCCGAACGGCGGGGTGTGCATGGAGATCTCGGGATGATCGCGCCCCCCTTCCATGCAGATGGTGCGATAGCAGAGCGCCGCCCCCTCGGCGGAGCAGGCCACGATGCCGATGTGCTGCGTCATGGCACGATCATAGTGCTGCTGGCACGCCGGAGGCAGTAATGTCCGGATAGTGTCCCCCGGGTCCAGCAGCGCTCCAGACGATCTCCAGCTCTTCCGCGAGCTTTTCGATCAGATGCCCCAGCTCGGCTGGATGGCCCGGCCCGACGGGTTCATCGACTTCTACAACCGCGGCTGGTACGAGTACACCGGGACGACCTTCGACGAGATGGCCGGCTGGGGGTGGCAGTCCGTCCACGAGCCCGCCATGCTCGCGGCCGTCACCGAGCGCTGGTCGGCAGCGATCGCGGTGGGGACCGAGCTGGAGATGGAGTTTCCGCTCCGCCGCCATGACGGCACCTTCCGCTGGTTCCTGACGCGCGTCCGTCCCATCCGCGATGCGGAGGGCGAGATCGTGCGCTGGGTCGGCATCAACACCGACGTCACGATCCTTCGCGAGCTGCGGGACTCGCGCGACCGCGAGCGCATGAACCTGCGCGAGCTCTTCGAGCTCGCTCCTGCCTTCATGGCCCGTCTCCGCGCTCCGAATCACATCTTCGAAGAAGCCAATCCGTCGTACATGCGGCTCGTCGGCGAGCGGCGCACGCTCATCGGGCTTCCGGTGCGCGAGGCCCTGCCGGAGATCGAGGGACAAGGCTTCTTCGAGCTGCTCGACGGCGTCTACGAGAGCGGCAGGCCGTTCACCGGAACCGAAGTGCGCGTCCTGCTGCGCCGCGGCGAATCGATGGAGGAGCGGTTCGTCGACTTCGTCTACCAGGCCACGCGCGACGGGGAGGGGCACATCGACGGCGTCTTCGCGCACGGCACCGACGTCACTACCCAGGTCCACGCGCGGCAGCGGATCGAAAAACAGGCCGTGGCACTGCGCCACGCGAACCAGGTCAAGGACGAGTTCCTGGCCACGCTCTCCCACGAGATGCGCACGCCGATCACCGCGGTCCTCGGGTGGGCGCGCCTGCTGCGCATGGGGCTCACCGCGCCGGAAGCCTCCGTGGCCATCGACGCCATCGAGCAGGGGGCGGCCGCGCAGGCACAGCTCATCGAGGACGTGCTCGACATCTCGCGGATCACGTCCGGCAAGTTCACCTTCGAGCGCCGGCTGGTGCATCTCGGGGCGCTCGCGCACGCCGCGATCACCGCGCTGCATCCGACCGCCGCCGCGCGCCGGATCGAGATCCTGACCAGCTTTCCGCCCGCGCTGCCGCCCATCGCGGGAGACGAGGGACGCCTCCAGCAGGTGATCTGGAACCTCCTGTCGAACGCGCTCAAGTTCACGCCGAAGGGAGGCTCGGTCACCGTGCGGATGACGCACAGCGGCTCCGTGATCCGGCTCTCCGTGCAGGACACGGGGCGGGGGATTGCCGCGGACTTTCTCCCGTTCATCTTCGAGCCCTTCCGCCAGGGCGACACGTCGACCACGCGCACGCAGGGGGGGATCGGTCTCGGCCTCTCGATCGTCCGGACGATCGTGGAGCTCCACGGCGGCACGGTCACCGCGGAGAGTGCCGGCCACGATCGCGGCTCCACGTTCACCGTCGAGCTGCCGATTCTCGAATCGCCCCCCACCATGGGAGAGCAGCCGCCGAAACCGCCCATGCCGCTCGAGCCGGCGCGCGGCCTGCCGCTGCTCCCCGGCGTCGTCGTGCTGGTCGTGGACGATCAGGACTACACGCGCGACGTGGCGGCCGCGATCCTGCGCATGGCGCAGGCGACCGTCCATACCGCGGCCTCGGTGCGCGAGGGGCTGCGCATGCTGCGCGAGCACGAGCCGGACGTCGTCGTGTGCGACATCGCCATGCCCGAAGAGGATGGCTATGTGTTCGTCCGCGCCGTCCGCGCGCTCGAGCCGCCCGCATGCGACACCCCGGTCATCGCGCTCACCGCGTACAGCCGTCCGCAGGACCGGATGCAGGCGCTGAACGCCGGATTCAACGAGCATCTGAAGAAACCGGTCGAGCCGGTCGACCTGGCGGATGCGGTGCGGCTTGCGAATGTGAAACGGTCGTGAGAGCCATCTTCCGTTAGCGTAAAAATCTGTCGACTGCCAAGGCGAAGGGACGCAGGATGCCTTGTCACCCCTTTTCGTCCTTCCCCATTCCCGTGGATACGGTCTCCAACAGCTCCACTCTCGCGGCCCTTGCCGTCAGCCGGAAGCGCCTGCCGTGAGCACCGATCCAGGCCGCTCAGCTCGAACCGGCAGCAACTGCGTGGGCGATCCTCGAGAATCTCAGCGCCAAGGACGAGCTCCGCGCCAACGTCGCGCACGAGCTGCGCAATCTCCTCACCGCCATCCTCGGCTGGACGCAGTTCACCTCCCATGGCGGATCGGTGTCGGTCTCGATGCGCGTGCAGCCGGACAGCGTCTGCATCGAGGTGCGCGACACCGGGCGCGGGATCGCTCCCGAGTTTCTCCCGCGCGTGTTCGACCGTTACACGCAGGAGGGATCCGCGAAGCGGGTGCCCAGTCAGCGCCAGTCGATGAGACCGTTCGTGACTGGCGTACTGGAACGGCCATGGAGGCCCGTCTCAGCGCGATTCTTGCTAGTCATCAGTGGCCGAAGAAAAACCTGATCGCCGTGTCCTTCCCATCGAGCTCTCCTCGGTCGTCGCCAGTCTGGTGATCGTGACCCGCGAACTGACCAAGAAGCTCAACCAGCAGGAGGTGACGGAAGTGATCACCGAGCTGTGCGAACAGCTTCGGGAGATCCCGAACGAGAAACGGGGTCCGAACCGGCCGTTCTCGCGGTAGGGGAATACATCCGCCTGGCCCCTACCGTCCGCCTCGCCCGCGACCGCGGCGGCGGCCGCTCCGGCGCTCGTCGTCTTCCTCCTCCTCCTCATGATCTTCTTCTTCGGCTTCGCCGAGGGTGTGCGCCAGGTAGGCGGTGGCGAGGAGGCGCTCTTCCTCGGAGATCGGCTCCTTGCCGGGGATGGTGCGGGAGAAGCGCTGCATGCGGCGGGTGATGCGGGCCCACTTCCGCGCATCTTCATGCTCCGAGGCCATCGTGGAGGCACCGTGGCACTGGTTGCACCTGGATGCGACCACGGCGCGGCCTCGAGCGAGCTCGGGAGAGAGGGGCGCGAGCGGGCGGAGCACCCTCCACGCCGGCACGATCCCCAGCGCCGCGACGATCAGCGTCGACACGGCCAGCGCGCCGCCGATCCACGGGAGCCGGTGTCCGAAGCGCCGGAAGCGGCGGATGACCGCGATCTTGAGGACCAGCAGCACCCCGACCACCATCCCCAGCACGCCGTGCGCGATGCTGCTCGCCGTCGCCTCGCGGAACTCCCAGATGCGCGGCACCATTTCGAACAGGAGCACCGCGTAGGTGAGGACGAAGAGGTATCCGAGGGCCCGGTGCACGTTGGTCGGAAACCGCGGCGCCGTCGAGACCCCGTTCGGATCGCGCCCGGTGGGGTCGGGCTGCATCGGAAAGCGCCACAGCCACGCCATCAGGCTGGCGTTGATGACGGCGATCGCCGCCATGACCAGGGCGAGCCAGAGGGTGGTGTACATGGGCATCATGGGTTGCTGGTTGCTGTGTTGCTGGTTCGTGGTGGTGCTCTCGTTTCAGGGCGAGCACCACCACGGACCAGCAACCAGCAACCAGCAACGGCCTCGATTTAACGCCGCAACTGGCTGGGCAGCATCGGCGTCGAGATCAGCTCCTTGAACGTGGCCCAGCGGTCCGGGCCACTTTTTTCTACATGGGCGCGGACCAGGTCCTGGCCGAGGTTGTAGTTGATGACGTAGCTGCGATAGCGCTCGGCGAACTTGAGCTGCTGCTCGGCGCGCTCGGGGGTCTGGAGGCCGTACTTCTGCAGCCAGGCCTTGGCCTCGTCGCGGGTGATCTCGCCGTCGAGCCAGCGGCGGGCCACTTCGCTCGTGGCGTAGGCCAGCGCGTCCGTGGAGCGGCTGATGCGGTGGAAGCGGGCGGCTTCCTTCGGGTCGAGGCCCGCCAGCGGGAAGAGCACGTCGCGCTCGAACGCGTCCTTCTCCGCCTCGGTGAAGGCCACGTGCAGGCCGTAGTTGCCCGTCCCTTCGGCGATGAGGGACTGCGGGGAGTTCAGCGGATAGATCGAGAACTCGACCCAGCCGCGGTCGCGCACGAGGTTCTTCTCCAGCAGCACGTTATAGGTGTGATGTCCCGGGTAGCCCTCGTGGCAGGCCAGGTCGAGCGCGCGGCCGATGCTCACCGGCAGGTCGGTGTTCACCTGGATGAGGCTCGTGTAATTGCCTTTGTACCAGTTGTATCCGGACCACGGCTGGTTCTTCACATACTCGAGCGTGAACGTCTCGCCGGGCGGCAGGGAGATGTTCTTCAGCGTCCGCGCGCGGCACTCCTGCAGCGCGGCGCGCATCACCGCGTCGACGCGCTCGGGCGCGACCTCGAACTGCTTGCGGTACGCGGCCACGCGCTCGGTCAGCGGACCGCTGCCCGGCAGCTCCTTCTCCAATGACGCCACGGCGTCGGCGAAATAGGAGTCGGGGCGCCGCTCGGGCGTCACGCCGTAGAGCAGCCGGGCTTCCTCCTCGAACGGGAACTTCTTTCCCTGCAGCATCTCCGCCTTCGTCACCAGCGCGCCGAGCTGTTCGATGAGGTAGCTGCGCCGCAGCGCCAGCAGGCGGTCGGCGGGGACCGGTGTTCGCTGAATCGTTTCCCGCAGCGCGGTCGCCTCCGCATGAATCGCGGCGACGGTTTTGTTCTCCGTCTTCGCCTGCTCCCGCCACTCCGGCGGGCCGTAGTAGGCATCGACCCAATCCGCGTCGTGCTGCCCGAGGGCGAGGTTCAGCTTCACGTAGTCATTGGCGTGCTGATCCAGCGAAATCGGCGCCTGATGTGCACACGCGGCGGTCAGTACGACGACGAGCAGAAGGATGCGTTTCATGGCGCCTCAGTCATACCATGCGCCCCGCAAAAGGAGACCTGAATGATTCGAAAGATGTTGATTGGCCTGGCTGCGCTCGCCATCGCGACGAGCGCCGCGGCCGACGACGGCATGTGGATGCCGCAGCAGATCCCGGCCCTCGGTGACGAGCTGAAGAAGCTCGGACTGAAGATGGACCCGAAGCAGCTCGCCGACCTCACCGGCTTCCCGATGGGCGCCATCGTCAGCCTCGGCGGCTGCAGCGCGTCGTTCGTCTCGCCCGAGGGGCTGGTGGCCACCAACCACCACTGCGTGGCCGGCGCGCTCCAGTACAACTCCACCGAGCAGAACGACTACCTCAAGAACGGTTTCCTGGCCAAGCAGCGCGGCCAGGAGATCCAGGCCACGCCCGACTCGCGCATCTACGTCACGACGAGCATCGAGGACGTGACCAGCCAGATCCTCGGCTCGATTCCGGCGAGCACGCCGGACGCCGAGCGCGACCGTCTCATCACCCGCCGCCGCCGCGAGATGATCAACACGTGCGAGCAGGGGGGCGGCAAGCGCTGCCTGGTCTCCTCCTTCTTCGAGGGAGGGCAGTACCTGAAGCTCACGCAGATGGAGATCCGCGACGTCCGTCTGGTCTATGCGCCGCCCCTCGGCATCGGGAACTACGGCGACGAGGTCGACAACTGGATGTGGCCGCGCCACACGGGCGACTTCGCCTTCTACCGCGCCTATGTCGGCAAGGACGGCAAGCCGGCCGACTTCTCGAAGGACAACGTCCCGTACAAGCCGAAGCATTGGCTGAAGATCTCCACGCGCGACCTCAATGAGGACGATCTGGTCATGGTCGCCGGCACGCCCGGCACGACCAGCCGCCACGCCGTGGCCGCGGAGTTCCAGGCCGCGTTCGAGTACGAGCTGCCGACCTCTGTCCGCTACCGCACCATGCTCCGCGACGCGCTGCAGGAGCGCGGCAAGGCCAGCCGCGAGATCGCGCTGAAGAACGCCAGCCGCATCGCCAGTTACGAGAACTACCTGAAGAAGCACACCGGCACGCTGGAGGCCTTCAAGCGCGACGACATCCTCAACGAGCGCCAGGGCCTGGAGCGCCGCGACCGCCGCGCGCTCGACGAGACGCTGGGCAAGTCGTACGACGCCGCCAGCGAGGAGCTCGAAAAGCTGCTGGCGGAGCAGCGCTCCACCCGCGAGCGGGACCTGCTGTTCACCTGGCTCTACACGGCGTCGCCGATGTTGACGCAGGCGAACAATCTCTACCGCCTGAGCGTGGAGAAGACCAAGGACGATCTCGACCGCGCCGACGACTTCACGGAGCGCAACCGCAAGAAGCTGCAGCAGACCCTCACGCGCAACCGCCGCAACATCGAGCCGGGCAGCGACCGCGCCGGGCTGCGTCTCTTCCTCCTCGAGGCGACCAGGCTCCCCGCGGGACAGCGCATCCCGCCGATCGACGCGGCGCTCGCCGCCACCGGCAAGAGCACGCCGGAGGCGCAGGTGGACGCGCTGCTGGACCGGATCTACGCCTCGACGCAGATCGGCAATGCCGACGCGGAGACGAAGATGTTCGGCGAGACCACGGCGCAGCTCACCGCGCGCAATGACTCGATGATCGCCTTCGCGGCGTCGCTGCGTCCGTTCGCGGCGGAGCTGGACGAGGCCAGGGCCGCGCGCGCCGGCGCGATGTCGCGCCTCCGCCCGGTCATGCTCGACGCGCTCCGCGTGGCGCGCGGCGGGCGTCTCTACCCCGATGCCAATGGCACGCTGCGCGTCGGCTTCGGACAGGTGAAGGGCTACGCGCCGCGCAACGCGGTCTGGTACGACGCGCAGACCGACATCCGCGGCCTGCTGGAGAAGGAGACGGGCGTGGAGCCGTTCGCCAGCCCGGCGCGCCTGCTCGAGCGCGCCCGCAAGAACGAGTTCGGCCCGTACGTCGACGCGCAGTTGCGCCGGCTGCCGGTCGCGTTCATCTCCACGAACGTCGTCACCAACGGCAGCTCCGGCTCGGCCACGCTGAACGCGTGGGGTGAGCTCTGCGGCCTGGCCTTCGACTCCAACTGGGAGGGCGTCGGCTCCGACTTTTTCGTGGAAGAGGGAATCACCCGCACCATCCACGTCGACTCGCGCTACATGCTCTGGGTCATGGACGCGGTGGACGACGCGGACAACCTCCTCAAGGAGATGGGCATTACCCCGCAACTGTAGAGGTTCTGGAGTGCGGCAGCGCCAGCTGCCGCTCTCTATGCCGCAGCGCAAGCTGCGGCGGGGGGGGCGGAGGCTGGCGCCTTCGCATGGAGAGCGGCAGCTGGCGCTGCCGCACTCCATACGCTTCGCGTAAGATAACTGCGGCTCGGTATGCCCAAACGCTCGCGCATCAAAGACTTCCTGTGGCGGCATTCCGCCGGCCTCGCGTTTTTCGTGATGGTCCTCTTCGTGGCCTTTCTCGGCTACGTCGGCTACACCTACGTCAGCATCACGAAGAAATTCGAGTCCGCGCGGCTGTGGGACCTCCCCAGCCGCGTCTACTCCGACGCCACGCAGATCGTGCCGGGGGTCGGCTATCCGCGCTCGCTGCTCGAGGCGAAGCTGAACCACGTCGGCTACCACGAGGTCAAAGGGCGCGTCGAGAATCCGGGCGAGTACCGCTACATCGGCGACGACCTGGAGATCTTCCTCAACAACTTCGAGTACCCGGACATGGAGTTTCACGCCATGCCGGTACTCGTGGAGATGGACGGCGCCCGCGTCCGCGCGGTCAAGCGCCTGACCGACAACATCACCTTGCGCGGTGCGCGCATCGAGCCGGAGCTGATCACCTCGATCTACGACAACGAGATGGAGGACCGCGTCCCCGTCTCCCTCGGCGCGGTGCCGAAAGTCCTCACCGACGCCATCATCGCCACCGAGGACCGCAGCTTCTACTCGCACGAAGGCATCTCCATCCGCGGGACGCTGCGCGCGCTCTGGATCGACATCCGCACCAAGTCGCTCGTCGCGGGCGGCTCCACGCTCACGCAGCAGCTCGTCAAGAACCTCTTCCTCAATCCCGAGCGCACCTTCCGCCGCAAGGCGCAGGAAGCGCTGATGGCGCTGCTGCTGGAGCTGCGCTACGAGAAGGACGACATCCTGGAGACGTACCTGAACGAGATCTACCTCGGGCAGAACGGCAGCGTGCAGATCGTCGGCGTGGAGCAGGCCTCGCAGGTCTACTTCGGGAAGAAGGTCACCTACCTGACGCTCCCGCAGGCGGCCACGCTGGCGGGGATGATCCGCTCGCCGAACGTCCTCTCGCCGCTCAAGTACCCGGAGCGCGCCAAAGAGCGCCGCAACGTGGTGCTGGCGGGGATGCGCGAGGAAGGAAAGATCAGCGAGCGCGAATACCAGGAAGCCATCGCCGCGCCGATCGGCACGACGCGCTTCCCGAAGGTCTCGCGCAGCGCGCCGTTCTTCGTCGACCTCGTGCTCAAGCAGCTCCGCGAGACGTATCCGGAGACGCAGCTCAAGACCGAGGGACTGCGCATCTTCACCACCCTCGACACGATCATGCAGCGGTCGGCCGAGGAAGCGCTCGACAACGGCATCGCCAACCTCTCGAAGAAGTACAAGCACATCCGCAGCTCGCAGACCCCGCTCGAAGGAGTGGTGCTGACCATCCAGCCCGGCACGGGCTACGTGAAGGCGCTGGTGGGCGGGCGCAACTACTCGAAGACGCAGTTCAACCGCGCCATCCAGGCGCGCCGACAGCCGGGATCGCTCTTCAAGCCGTTCGTCTACGTGACGGGGATGGACCCTGCGCGTGGCGAGCAGGTGCTGACCGCGTCGACAGTGCTCGACGACTCGCCGATCTCCGTACAGGCCGGCGCCGCGGTGTGGCGTCCGCAGAACTACGACAACCGCTTCCACGGACGCGTCACCGTGCGCGAGGCGCTGGCGCACTCGTACAACATCCCCGCCGTGCGCGCGGCCATCGACGCCGGCGTGCCGAACGTCATCAAGACCGCCACCAACATCGGCGTGGAGAGCAAGCTGCAGCCGTATCCGTCCGTCTCCCTCGGCTCGTTCGAGGTGACGCCGCTGGAGATCGCGTACGCCTACTCGGTGTTCGCGAACCTCGGCGTGAAGGCGGAGCCGGTCACGATCCTGGCGGTCGTGCAGCGCGACGGCGAGATCAAGGAGACGCGCGAGGTGAAGATGAAGCGCGTCGCGCAGTCGTCGGTCTGCTACGTGATGAACGACGTCCTCAAGGACGTCTTCAACTACGGCACCGCGGGCCGCGCGCGCTCGCTCGGCTTCGAGCACGCGTACGCCGGCAAGACCGGCACGACGAACAACTACCGCGACGCGTGGTTCATCGGCTACTCGCCGCGCATCCTCTCTCTGGTGTGGGTCGGCTTCGACGACGGCCACAGCACGCGCCTCGCCGGCGGCGACGCCTGCGTGCCGATCTGGACGCGCCACATGAACCGCATCGACGGCCTGATCGCGGACGTCGACTGGAAGCGCCCCGAGGATGTGACCGAGCGCGAGATCGACCCGTACTCCGGCATGCTGGCCACGCCGTACTGCCCGCGCACGCGCGGCGAGGTCTACGTGGCCGGCACCGAGCCGGACGCCGTCTGCGCGCTGCACGCCGGCAGCGGCGAGCCGAGCCCCTTCTGGCCGGAGCCGCCGCCGATCTTCGAGACCGACCGCCGCGGCGGCGACGAGCCCGCCGCCATGGATCCGGACGCGCAGCGCCGCGTGGAAGACGCACGGAAGAAGGCGGCGCAGCGGGAAAATTCGGTCAAGCGCCTGCTGCGGCGCATCTTTGGAGGCGGCTGATCCCATGACCACGTCCACCCTCGACCGCCCCGAACCGCCGCCCGGTCTCCTCGACCGCCTCCGCACGCGCGCGGACGGGATGTTCTTCTACGTCGGCGGGATCGCCGACCTGGCCGTGCAGGTCATCCAGCAGGTCCGGCGCGGACCGATGGAGCGGCCGCTGATCCTGGCGCAGTTCGACCAGATCGGCGTGCGGTCGCTCTCGATCGTCATCATCACCTCGGCCTTCATCGGCATGGTGCTGGCGCTGCAGACCGCGTACGCACTGCAGGACTTCGGCGGGAAGATGTTCGTCGGCATGATCGTCTCGCTCTCGCTGGTGCGCGAGCTGGCGCCCGTGCTGATGTCGCTGATGGTCGGCGGCCGCGTCGGCGCCGGCATGACCGCCGAGCTCGGGACGATGAAAGTCACCGAGCAGATCGACGCCCTGCGCGCGCTGGCCACGAACCCCGTGCGCAAGCTGGTCGTGCCGCGCGTCCTGGCCACGACGATCATGTTCCCGCTGCTGACCGTGATCTCGATCTGCCTGGGGATCTTCGGCGGGATGATCATCGCCGTCTTCAACCTGAACGTCAGCGCGAACTACTACCTGCGCAGCGTCATCGAGGCGGTCAAGTACAACGACCTGGCCTCGGGGATCGGCAAGACGTTCTTCTTCGGCTTCGCGCTCGCGCTCATCGCCTGCTACAACGGCCTGCGCACGAGCGGCGGGGCGGACGGCGTGGGGCGCGCCACGACGACCACGGTGGTCACCGGCGCGATCACCGTTTTGATCATGGACTTCTTTCTCACTAAGCTCTTCCTTTTCCTCTTCTGATGACCGACACCTACGTCACCGACCGCCGCGCGGCTGCCCGGGGAACAGCGGACCGCCGCCGCGTCCCGCGCGAGCCGTTCATCGAGTTCCAGGACATCCACAAGGCCTACGGCCCGAAGCAGGTCCTGCGCGGCGCGAGCCTGCGGGTCTACCGTGGGGAGGTGCTGGTCATCCTCGGCGGCTCCGGCACCGGCAAGTCGGTCACGCTGCGGCACATGCTCGGCCTGGAGGCGCCCGACGCCGGGCGCGTGGTCATCGAGGACGAGGACATCACGCAACTGGAGGAGGAAGAGCTGTACCGCGTGCGCAAGAAGTTCGGGATGCTCTTCCAGAGCGGCGCGCTCTTCGACTCCATGACCGTGTTCGAGAACGTGGCCTTCCCGCTGCGCGAGCACACCGAAATGAATGAAGAAGAGATCGCGCGCGCGGTGCGCGAGAAGCTGGAACTGGTGAACCTCCCGAACAGCGAGCACCTCATGCCGGTCGATCTCTCGGGCGGCATGCGCAAGCGCGTCGGCCTGGCGCGCTCGATCGTGCTCGATCCGCAAGTGATTCTCTACGACGAGCCGACGACCGGACTCGATCCCATCACCTCGCAGACCATCAACGAGCTGATCGTCGACCTGCAGGCGAAGCTGAACGTGACCTCCGTCGTGGTCACGCATGACATCCATTCCGCGTTCTCGGTCGGGGACCGCATCGCGTTCCTGCACCAGGGCGTCTTCGAATGGATCGGCTCCATGGACGATGCACGGGACTCCGACCACCCGCGTCTCCGCGATTTCCTGAAGGCGAGCGCGGTGGTGGCCGCGCAACCGACGAAAGGGTAGGCACGAGTGACGAGGCACGAGGTACGAGTGGGAAGGCTGCACACCCGGCGCGAAGCGCTGACTCGTACCTCGTACCTCGTACCTCGTTACTGACTATGGCCAAAACTCAGAAAGAAAAATCGATTCGCGTCGGGCTGCTCGTCACCGCCGCGCTCTTCATCCTGATGGTGTTCCTCTTCTTCATCGGGTCGGAGCAGAAGATCTTCGCGCGCAAGAACGAGTACGAGGTGCGGCTGTCGAACGTGACCGGACTGGCCGAGGGGAATCCCGTGCGCATGTCGGGCGTCACCATCGGCGTCATCCGCGACATCAAGCTGCCGTACGACCCGAACCAGAAGCAGGTCGAGATCCTGCTGATGATCGACCGCAAGTTCGCCGAGCGCATCCGCGGCGACTCGCGCGTCCGCCTCAAGAAGCTCGGCCTCCTCACCGGCGACAGCTACATCGAGGTCACGCCCGGGACGCCGCGCTATCCCGCGCTCAACCCGGGCGCGCTCATCCCGTCGTCGCGGCAGACGGACGTGGAGGCGCTGATCTCCTCGGGTGAGGACCTCGTCGACAACTTCGTGCAGATCTCGTATTCGCTGAAGAACATCCTCCAGCGCATCGACCGCGGCGAAGGCCTCATCGGCGAGCTGACCACCACGCCGGAGACGAAGCAGCGCATCACCGACACGTTCCTGACCACGCTGAACAAGACCAACGCCATCCTCGGCCACGTCGAGAGCGGCAAGGGCGTGGTGGGCAAGCTCGTCTACGACGACGCGTACGCCGACCAGCTCATGGGCTCCCTCGGCAGCGCCGCGGCGTCGCTGCAGGCCATCACCGCGAACGTGCAGCGCGGCTTCGAGGGGAACGAGGGCGTCGTGCCGGCGCTGATGAACGACCCCGAGGCGAAGAAGCGCGTGTACGAGGTGGTGGAGAACCTGCGCACCACGTCGGCCAACCTGGCCGCCTTCACCGCCGCCGCCCAGACGGGCGAAGGGCTCGTGCCGAGACTCCTCAACGACAAGGCCTACGCCGACCAGGCGCTGGGCGAGTTCACCACTCTCGTGCACCAGCTCAACGTGACGGTGGCGAAGATCAACAACGCGGAAGGAACGGCCGGCAAGATCATCGCCGACCCGGGCCTCTACGAGTCGATCAACGACATCCTCATCGGCATCAACGAGTCGAAGCTCCTGCGCTGGCTGATCCGCAACCGCCAGCAGTCGGGGATCGAGAAGAGGGTGGAGGAGCGGCAGAAGATGCCCGACGCGCCCGCCACCCCGCCGCCCGCCGAGCCGAAGGCGCCGGACGTGCCGCCGACGATCGTGCCCGAGATCCTGCCGCCGACGAACACCTGATCTGTCCCCTCTCCCCACCGCGTGGGGAGAGGGCCAGGGTGAGGGGCAGTGCCTGCCGCGACGAACGGCCCCTCACCCTAACCCTCTCCCCGCGTGCGGGGAGAGGGGACTGGGCATCGTGGTATACGATGCGCCGCCACTATCTCTCTCCTCCGGAGGCTCTCATTGGATATCGCTGTCATTGGTACCGGGTACGTCGGTCTCGTCACCGGTGCCGGTCTGGCGGACTTCGGCAATGACGTGATCTGCGTCGACGTGGACGTCAGGAAGATCGACGCGCTGAAGAACGGCATCATCCCGATCTACGAGCCGGGACTCGACAACCTGGTCAGCAAGAACGTCAGCGAAGGGCGTCTCCGCTTCACCACCGACCTGGCGGACGCGATCCGCTCCGCGCGGGCCATCTTCATCGCCGTCGGCACGCCGCCGAAGCCGGACGGCTCGGCCGACCTCCGCTACGTGGAGGAAGTGGCCCACTCGATCGCCGAGTACATGAACGGGCCCAAGCTGGTCATCACCAAGTCGACCGTCCCCATCGGTACGGGGCACATGATCGAGCAGATCATCACCTCGCACAACACGGGGCACAAGGCGTCGATCGTCTCCAACCCGGAGTTCCTCCGCGAGGGGTCGGCCATCGAGGACTTCATGAAGCCGGACCGCGTGGTCATCGGCGCCTCCGAGCCAGAAGCGGCGGAGATGATGAAGGAGATCTACGCGCCGCTGCACTCGCTGGAGATCCCGTTCGTGGTCACGAACGTCGAGTCGTCGGAGCTGATCAAGTACGCGGCGAACGGCTTCCTGGCGGTGAAGATCACCTTCATCAACGAGATCGCCCAGATCTGCGAGAAGGTCGGCGCGAACGTGCAGGACGTGGCCATCGGCATGGGCCTCGACACGCGCATCGGCCCCAAGTTCCTGCAGGCCGGCCCGGGCTACGGCGGCTCCTGCTTCCCGAAGGACACCTCCGCCATGGCGGACATCTCCCGCCGCCACGGGTACGACTTCCAGATCATCGAGGCGGTGCTCCGCGTGAACGACGCGGTGAAGCTGCGCATGATCGACAAGATCGTGAAGGCCCTCGACGGGGAAGTGAGTGGCAAGACCATTGCGATGCTCGGCCTCGCCTTCAAACCAGAGACCGACGACATGCGCGATTCTCCGACGATTCCCATCATCAAAGGGCTGCAGGAACGCGGTGCCTCCATCCGCGCCTACGACCCCCAGGCGATGGAGAACGCCAAGTCCATCTTCAGCGACGTCACGTACTGCGATGATGCGTACACGACGGCCGAGGGAGCGGACGCGCTGGTGCTGGCCACAGAGTGGAACGAGTTCCGCGCGCTCAACTTCGAGCGCGTCAACAAGGCCCTCCGCCAGCCCGTGCTCATCGACCTGCGCAACGTGTACGACCCGGCCCGCATGGCCGCGCACGGGTTCAAGTACACGTCCGTGGGGCGCGTGGACGATCGGAGAAAGAAGACTCGCTAGATGGGTCGTGCACTGATCACCGGCGGTGCCGGATTCCTGGGGTCGCACCTGTGCGATCTCTTCCTCTCCCGCGGCCACGAAGTGGTCTGCATGGACAACTTCCTGACCGGCTCGCCCCGGAACATCCAGCACCTGTTCGGGCGGGACGGCTTCACGTTCATCAAGCAGGACGTGACCCAGTACATCCACATCGACGGGCCGCTCGACTACGTGCTGCACTTCGCGTCGCCGGCCAGCCCGATCGATTACCTGGAGAAGCCGATCCAGACGCTGAAGGTCGGCTCGCTCGGCACGCACAAGACCCTCGGCGTGGCCAAGGACAAGGGGGCGCGCTACATCATCGCCTCGACTTCCGAGGTCTACGGCGACCCGCTCGTGCACCCGCAGCGCGAGGAGTACTGGGGCAACGTGAACCCGGTCGGCCCGCGCGGCGTGTACGACGAGGCCAAGCGCTTCGCCGAGTCGATGACGATGGCCTACCACCGCTTCCACGGCGTGCAGACGCGCATCGTGCGCATCTTCAACACGTACGGCGAGCGGATGCGCGTCAACGACGGGCGCGTGGTGCCGGCGTTCATCTCCCAGGCGCTGCGCAACGAGCCGCTGACCGTCTTCGGCGACGGCTCGCAGACGCGCTCGTTCTGCTACGTCTCGGACCTGATCGAAGGCATCTACCGCCTGCTCATGTCGGACGAGGTGCAGCCGACGAACATCGGCAACCCGAGCGAGATGACCGTCCTGCAGTTCGCGCAGGTGATCCAGAAGCTGACCGGCACGTCCGCCCCGATCGAGTTCCGGCCGTTGCCCGAGGACGACCCGAAGATCCGCCGCCCGGACATCACCAAGGCGCGTGCGCTCCTGAACTGGGAGCCGGAAGTGCCGCTGGAAGAGGGGATTGGGCGGACGATCGAGTACTTTCGCAGCGTGCTCTGATCTGGACTGCGGCAGCGCCCAGCTGCCGCTCGCGCACTCCAGAGCAAACTTTTTCCAACTCGCTACGTAATGCTTCGTATGCTGAAACGGGCCTGCGCCGCTCTGCTGCTGCTTTGTCTCGCCGCCCCCTCCTTCGCCCAGACCCCCGCCCCTCCGCCGCCCGCGCCGCTGAACATTCCGCGCACCGAGGCGCCGGTGAATCTCGACGGCGCGCTGGATGATGCGGCGTGGCAGTCGGCGGCGGTGATCGACAAGTTCTACGAGACCTCGCCCGGCGACAACACTCCCGCGAAGATCCCCACCACCGCCTACGTCACCTACGACGCGAAGTACTTCTACATCGGCATCAAGGCGGACGATCCCGACCCGTCGAAGATCCGCGCGCCGTTCGTCGACCGCGACGGCGTCATCGGCACCGACGACAACATCGCCATCTTCCTCGACACGCGCAACGACAAGCGCTCGGCCATCGAGCTGCGCGTCAACCCGCGCGGCATCCAGGCCGACGGCATCTTCAACGACGCCAACAGCAACGAAGACTTCTCGCCCGACTTCTACTACGACACCGCCGCGCAGATCACCAGCACCGGCTGGACGGCGGAGTTCCGCATCCCGTTCTCGTCGCTGCGCTACAGCGCCGCCGATCCGCAGACGTGGAACATCCTGGTCTGGCGCAACTATCCGCGCGACTTCCGCTACGCCTTCCACAGCGCGCCGATGCCGCGCGGCTCGAACTGCGTCATCTGCTTCACGCATCCGCTGACCGGCCTGACGGGACTGCCCGACGCCGCGCACATGGTGGCCGCGCCGTACGTCACGGCGCAGCAGTCGTCGCAGCCGGAGCTCGGCATCGTCGGCAACGATCTCGAGTCCGGCGACGGCGAGTTCGACGCCGGCGTGGACGTGAAGTGGAACCCGACCGCGAACCACGCCCTCGACCTCACCCTCAATCCCGATTTCTCGCAGATCGAGGCGGACGTCCCGCAGATCCTCGTCAACCAGCGCTTCGCGGTGTTCTTTCCCGAGAAGCGGCCGTTCTTCCTGGAAGGCTTCGACCTCTACGACACGCCGCTGCAGGTGGCCTACACGCGTACCATCACCGATCCGCAGGGGGGCATCCGCGCCACCGGCAAGATCGGCGACACGGCCTACACGCTGCTCACCACGAAGGACGAAGGGGGCGGCGGGACGATCATCCCCGGCCCGACGCGCTCCGGCTTCGCCTTCCTCGACGCGGGCTCGTACTCGACGATCGGCCGCGTGCGCCACGACCTCGGCGAGCGAGGCTTCGTCGGCGCGGTGCTCACGGACCGAGAGATCGACGGCGGCGGCTACAATCGCGTCATCGGTCCCGACTTTCAGTGGCGCTTCCCGGAGAACACGTTCGAGGCGCAGCTCCTCTACAGCGACACCGAGAATCCGTTCCGCCCCGACGAGAATCCGGCCTGGAACGGCGAGCAGGCTTCCTCGCACGCGCTCAGCGCGGAGTGGGCGCATCGCGACCGCAAGTGGGACTACGGGGTCGAGTACAACGACGTGGGCGACGAGTTCCGCGCCGACCTCGGCTTCGTCCCGCAGGCCGGCTACCGCCAGGGCCTCGGCTATCTCGGCCACAGTTTCTACCCGGAGAACCGCCTGGTGCGCTTCATCCGCCCGAGCGTGCTGGTCGACTATCAGGAGGACCGCGCCGGGAACGTGATCTTCGAGACGCTCTCCCTCGGCGTGGGCGGCTTCGGCGCGAAGAACACGCAGTTCGGCGTGCTGGCGCGCATCGGCGAGAAGATCCGCGTCGGCACCGAGCTGCTCGAACAGAACTACCTGCAGGTCGACTATCAGTTCGACCCGCACCGGCGCATCCCGCGCATCACTCTCGGCCTGCGCGTCGGCGAGCAGATCGACTTCGACAACGGGCGCGAAGGGGACGGGCTGTCACTTTCGGTCGGCGCGAACATGCGCCCGCACGACCGCCTCGACCTGCAGTTCAACGTCGGGCGCGATACGCTGGACGTCGAGGGCGGCCGCCTCTTCACGGCCATGTTCGAGCGCATGCGCGCGCAGTACAGCTTCTCCTCGAAGTCGCTCCTGCGCGTGATCGCGCAGTACGTGCACAACGAATACAACCCGTCGCTGTATCTTTTCAATGTGCCGGAGCGAGACGGCGCGTTCCTCGGCTCGGTGCTCTACAGCTACAAACTGAACTGGCAGACCGTGCTCTTCGTCGGCTACGGCGACGAGCGGCTGCTGCTGGACGAGGAAGACCGCATCGCGCCGTCGAATCGCTCGCTGTTCTTCAAGGTGAGCTACGCGTTTATACGCTGACGCAGGGCGGGCTTCAGCCCGCCCACCCCGGGGGGAGGCGGGCTGAAGCCCGCCCTACGTTTGTCTCGTAGCCGGTCCATGGCCGGATCGACGTTGAACCACACCCACGCGCCCGTGCGCTCGCGCCGGGCGCGCTCGATTTCCCGCCGTGCCTTCTCCAGATCCCCCACCTGCGCGTACAGCGCGGCCATGTAGTACGGCGGGCGGTAGTCGCGGCCGCGCTCGAGCTCGCGCAGCATGCGCAGCGCGGTGGCGGGGTCGCCGGCGGCGTGGTGGGCGCGGGCGAGCCAGGTGCGCACGACCACGATGTCGAGCTGCTTGCGCGCGGTCTCCAGCGGGCCGAGGGCCTCGCGGGGGCGGCCCGATTCGAGGAGCGCCAGGCCGAGGTAGGCGTGGCCGGGCATGAAGTCGGGGAAGAGCTGCGTGGTGCGCGTGCCCTGCTGGATCGCGGTGTCGTAGCGGCGGGCCATGGTGAAGTTCCAGGCCACGACGGCGTTGATGATCGGCGACATCGGGTCGATCTCCAGCGCCTTCTTTCCCTGCTGCTCCGCCTCGTCGAAACGCCCCACCGCGGTGAGGAACTCCGCGTACCACTGCCGCGCCGTGGCGTAGTTCGGGTTCAGCTCGATGGCGCGCCGGTACTCGCGCTCCGCGGCCTTCCAGTCCCACTCGTACGTGTGGATGGCGTAGGCGAGCGAGGTGTGCGCCTCGGCCAGCTGGTCGTCGATCGACAGCGCCTTCTGCGCCGCGGCTTTCGCGCGCGGGAACGTCGCGCTCGTCGGCAGGTTCGCCCAGATATCGAGCAGGTTGTAGCAGTCGGCGATCCCCGCGTACGCGAGCGCGTACTGCGGGTCGATCTCGATGGCCTGGTTGAACAGCTCGATGGCGTTGTACAGCCCCTCCGCATCGCGCTTGTTCCACTGGAAACGTCCCTTGAGATAGAGCTCGTACGCGCGCGGATCGGCGGTGTGGCGCTTGGTGAGGAGCTGCTGCTCGCGGCCGCCGAGCTGGAGGCGGAGCATGTGCGCGATCTCCGAGGCCAGCGAGTCCTGCACGGAGAACAGGTCCGAGCGCGCGGTCTGATAGCGGTTGCCCCAGATCAGCGCGTTGTCGCGCGTGTCCACCAGCTCCGCGGAGACGACCAGCTTGTCGCCCACCGTCTCGATGCGCCCGATCACCACCGCGCTCACGCGCAGCTCCTTGCCCACGCTGACGGGATTGGCCGGCTTGCCCTTGTAGTGGAACACCGAGGTGCGCGACATCACGCGCAGCCCCGGCACGCGGGCCAGCGAGTTGATGAGCGTCTCCGTGATGCCGTCGGAGAGGTACTCCGCCTCGCGGTCCCCGGTGGCGTTCACGAAGGGGAGGATGGCAATCGAGGAGAGTTTGCGCGTCGACGGGTCGTCGAGCCGCCGGGTGAATCCGCCCGAAGGCTCGAAGACTCGAAGACTCATCAGCGCCGCGATCACCGCGATCACCGCCAGCGCCCCCCCTCCCCACAAGAGCTTCCGCCGCTTCCGCTCCGCCGGCGCCTCGAAGGTGATGGTCGACGTCCCCACCGCCCGCAGGGCGAAGGCCAGGTCGCGCGCCGACTGGAACCGCTCCTCGCGTTTCTTCTCCAGGCAGCGCTGGATCACCCGGGCCAGCTCGTACGGGATCAGCTTCTCCGACACCGTGAACACGTCCGGGTTGTCGGTGAGGATGGCGGAGAGCGAGTCGATGACCGTGCCGCGAATGAAGGCCGGCTTGCCGGTGGTCATCTCGTAGAGCAGCGCGCCGAGGGAGAAGATGTCCGTGCGCGCGTCGACCATTTCGCCGCGGAGCTGCTCGGGCGCCATGTAGCCGGCGGTGCCGATCACCGAGCCCGGCTCGGTCTTCATCGGCGCGGTCGGCAGCATGCTCGTGTCGATCTCCTCGGAGGGAGGGGGCTCGCTGCGCACGAGCTGGGCGATGCCGAAGTCGAGGATCTTCACGCGCCCGTCGGTGGTGAGGAAGATGTTCTCCGGCTTCAGGTCGCGGTGGATGATCCCCTTCGCGTGCGCGGCGGCGAGGCCGTCCGCGATGGCCGCGCCGATCTCGAGCGCCTTCCGCCACGGTATCGGCCCGGCGTTGATCCGCCTGCGCAGCGTCTCCCCTTCGAGCAGCTCGGTGATGCTGTACGCCGCGCCTCCCTCGGAGCCGTAATCGTGGATGGCCAGGATGTTCGGGTGCGTCAGCGCCGCGACCGCCTTCGCTTCCCGCTCGAAGCGCATGCGCGCCTCGGCGTCGCGGGCCACCCGCTCGGGCAGCACCTTCACCGCGACGTCGCGGTCGAGGCGCGTATCGCGGGCGCGATAGACGTCGCCCATGCCGCCCGAGCCGATCGCTTCGACGATCTCGTAGGGACCGAGTCGGGTACCGGGCGCTAACGACATGATGGGTGCCTGCGCCCGGCATTCTACTGGTCGCGCTTCCCGCGGAAGCGCTCAGTAGCCGAGCGACAGCATGATCAGTTGCACGTCCGCCGACGTCGACGAGCGCGTCAGCGTCGCCTCGATGTAATACGCGAGCGACTCGAAATTGATGGTCGTCGAGGCGTAAAAGCAGTCCTCGCAGCCGGGCGACCCGCTGCCGGTGACCGTGCAGATCGTCGTCTCGGAGCCGTCGCAGTCGTTCACCGCGACGAGCTTCGCGGTCACGGAGCCCAGCGGCGAGTTGTCGATCGAGGTGATGCGCAGGGTGTCCCACGGCGGCTGCAAGCCGTTCGCATTGCCGTACGCGCTGACCGGATAGCGCACCGTGATCGTGCCGGTCGCGGTCGACTTGAACCGCACCCGCGCGCCCGAGTACTCGTACAACGTCAGGCAGTCCTCATCGATCTCGCCACCGGAGCCGACGACGCTCCAGTCCATTTCGGAGGCGAAGGTAGGGAGGGCGAAGAGGCAGAGACACAGAGAAAGAGACAACCACCGTTTCTTCATGGACCGAATCTCCTTGCGGTCCATGATAGAGAGTTAACGACGGAAGTATGTCAACTTGCGGTGAACGCAACGGAGCGCGGGATACACTCTGCCGATGAAGCGACTGACTCTCCTTCTTCTGCTCGCGGCGGCGGCGTGCCGAAACGAAACGCCCTCCACCGCCACGCAGGCGCCGCCGTCGCAGCCGTCGACGTCCGCGGCCCAGCGCGACCCGCACTCCTACTCGAATCCCGATCAGGTACGGGTCGAGCACATCGCCCTCGACCTGACGGTGAACTTCGCGCAGAAGCAGCTCGCCGGCACGGCCACGCTGCGGCTGCGCAACGAGGCCAACGCCAACACGCTCATCCTCGACACCAACGGCCTGACCATCAGCAAAGTGACCACGCAGCCGGGCAACGCGCCGGCGCAGTTCCGTCTCGCGCCGGCCGATCCGGTCTTCGGCAGCAAGCTGGAGATCCCGATCCGGCCGGACACGCAGTCCGTGGCCATCGAGTACACCACCAGCCCCGGCGCGCGTGCGCTGCAGTGGCTCGAGCCGGCCATGACCGCGGGGAAGAAGCATCCCTTCCTGCTGTCGCAGTCGCAGGCCATCCTGGCGCGCACGTGGGTGCCGTGTCAGGACACGCCGGGCGTGCGCTTCACCTACGACGCAACCATTCGTGTCCCCACCACGCTGCTGGCCGTGATGAGCGCGGAGAACCCGCAGGCGCGCAACGAACAGGGCGTCTACCAGTTCCGCATGCCGCACCCGGTGCCGTCATACCTGCTGGCCATCGCCGTGGGTGACCTCGAGTTCCGTCCGTTCGACACGCGCAGCGGCGTGTACGCGGAGCCGGCCGTCATCGAGGACGCGGCATCCGAGTTCACCGACACGCCGGACATGATCGCCGCGGCCGAGGAGCTGTACGGGCCGTACCGGTGGGGACGGTACGACCTCCTCGTGCTCCCGCCGAGCTTCCCGTACGGCGGGATGGAGAACCCTCGGCTGACGTTCCTCACGCCGACGGTGCTGGCCGGCGACCGGTCGCTCGTCTCCCTCATCGCGCACGAGCTCGCGCATTCGTGGTCGGGGAACCTCGTCACCAACGCCACCTGGAACGACTTCTGGCTCAACGAAGGCTTCACCACCTACTTCGAGCACCGCATCACCGAGAAGCTCTACGGCCGCGAGTACTCCGAGATGCTCTGGCTCCTCGGCGTGACCGAGGTGCAGGACGAACTGAAGGTGCTCCCGCCCGCGGACCAGCACCTCTACGTGAACCTCACCGGCCGCGATCCGGACGAGGCACCGACGCTGGTCTACGAAAAGGGGGCCCTCTTCCTCCGCCTGCTCGAGGAGACCGCGGGACGGGAGCGGTGGGACAAGTTCCTCCGCGCGTACTTCGACAAGTTCGCCTTCCAGCCGATGACCACGCCGATCTTCGTCGACCATCTGAAGGCGTCGTTGCCCGACGTCGTGCAGAAGGTGAACATCGACCAGTGGATCCACGGACCGGGACTGCCGCCGAATGCACCGCAGCCGCAGTCCGCGGCATTCGCGAACGTGGAGCAGCAGGCCAAGGCGTTCGCGGCCGGCGGTCCGGCCACGGCCATCGACGCCGCGAAGTGGTCGTCGCACGAGCGCGTGCACTTCATCCAGTCGCTGCCCACGCTCACGCCCGAGCGGATGGGGGAGCTCGACGCGCGCTTCAAGTTCAGCGACAGCGGCAACAACGAGGTGCTCTCGGCCTGGCTGGAGAAGTCGATCGACGCGCGCTACAAGGGGGCCTATCCGGCCATCGAGCGCTTCCTCACCATCCAGGGGCGGCGCAAGTTCCTCAAGCCGATTTACGAGAAGCTGGCCAGGAATCCGGAGGATCTCGCCTTTGCCAAACGGATCTACGCGAAAGCGCGTGATACGTATCACCCTGTTTCCCAGGCGACGATCGATAGTATTTTGAAGTAGAATCCCTGCGGGTTTTTCCTCGGACAAGCGAATGACAGAACGTGATCAGGAAGCGCTACAGCTTTGCGACCTCGGGTTGCAGGCGATGTGGCGCGGTGAAATCGAGCAGGCCCTCGAGTACTACGACCAGGCGCTGGCGTGTTGCGAGTCGGAAGACGTGCACGAGCTGATCACCATCCGCAAGGCGGAGGCGCTGATCTCCTGCGAGCGCGAAGGGGCGGAAGTCTCGGCGCTGCCGATGATCGTCATGCGCCGCCGCTCGCCGCGGCACGTCTACCTCGCCGCGAACACCCTCCTGCGCCGCTACTGCGAGACCTCGGACCGGAAGAAGGCCATCTTCTACGGCGAGATCGCGCGGCAGGCCGCCGCGGAGCTGGACGACCCGTTCGCGCGCGCCTCGGTGCTGAACAATCTCGGTATCACCCTCGTGGCCGACTCCAAGTTCACGCCGGCCATCGAAGTGCTGGACGAAGGGCTGGCGGCGATGGATCTCCTCGGCGACGGCCGCGACGACCACCGCTCGCTCCACGCCGCCATCCTCGGGAACCTCGGCGGCGCGAAAGTGCTCTGCGGCAAGTTCCAGGAAGGCGTGCAGCTCCTCGAGATCGCCATCGGCCAGCTCGAGGACGACTACGGCATGGTCGAGGCCTGCCTCGATCTCTGCTACGGCTACCTCGAGCTCGGACGTTACGACGTGGCCGAGTTCTACGGCCGCGCCGCCCTCGACTCCGCGACCATGCCCCGCCAGGTGCGCAACGCCAATCACCTGATGGGCGAGCTGTGCGTGCGCATGGAGCGCTACGACGAATCCGAAGAGTTCTTCGACGTCGTGGCAAAGTTCTATCCCGACTTCCGCAACGTCAAACAGCTCCTGATGGCCGTCGACCTCTCCTCCGTGGTGAACTGGAAAGCATGATGAAACGTCTCTGGCTCGCGATCCTCCTTCTCCTGGCTGCCGGCACCGCCGGTGCGGCGCAGGTGGAGACCGCGCTCGGCGAAGAGAACATGCTCTGGTCGGTCGACCGCTCCACGCCGCGCAAGTCGCTCGTGCTGACGCTGCGCATGGGAGACGAACAGCAGTACGTGCTCGTCCCGACTACCGACGATTCGGCCCTCGACGCCGCCCCGCGCCTGGCGTGGGACGCCGCCTCGCGCACGCTCTTCGTCATGTGGCGCCGCGTGGGGGCGAACGGTGACGAGATCCGCCTGGCCCGCCGCTACGCCTCGGGACGCTGGGCGCCGCCGATCGTGGTCGCCGACGGCGTTGAGGCCTCGCGCACCGGACTGCAGATGGTCGTCACCCGCACCAAAGACCAGAACGAGCCGATCACGCTCGTCCACGCCGCGTGGTGGACGCTCGGCGCGAAGCCGGTCGCGGAGTACGCGCTGACCGCCTTCCAGGGAGCGGAGCTGCTGTCGACCTCCGTCGACTCGCTCGAGCAGCTGGCGGCCGTGCTCGCGTCCAACGGCGAAGACGAAGACACCGGCAAGGCCGAGCATCCGCCGATGGCCATGGTGCGCAGCGGGGAAGGCGACGGGACGGGTGTCGAGGTTGCCTTCGGCGCGCCGCGCACGACCTCCATGACGCGCGTGCGCCTCGATCCGACCAAGGTCTCCCCGAACGCCCGTATCTGGCGTCCGTCCGGCAAACAAGGACGCCGCACGCCGGCCGCCCTCCTCATCTCCGCCAGCAGCGCGCCGGTGGAATCCTTCATCATCAACGGCAACGTCGTCCTCTACACGCCGGAAGCGCGCTTCCGCTACGTCGTCTTCGAAGACGGAAAGTGGACGCCGGTGCGCATGCTCACCACCGACGACAAAGTCACCACCGAGGATGTCGTGCGCGAGCTGCGGCGCTCCGTCGCCCAGCATGGCGCCGTGCCGGTCACGCCGGATGCGAAGTAATCGCCCTCGGCCTACATGAATAAATTTATGGTGTTTGTGCATATTCAGGATAAAATGCGCCAACTTCCCCTGAAATGGCGGGTGCTCTAGAGATGACAGGTAGAGATAGGGAAGCCCTGCAGCACTGCGAAGTTGGTTTGCAGCACATGTGGAAGGGTGAGGTGGGAGCCGCGCTCCTGTCGTACGACCGCGCCGCTTCCTTTGCGGAGTCCGAGGAGACCCGCGAGCTGGTCACGATCCGGAAAGGGGAGGCGCTCATCGCCGCCGACCGGGAGGGACCGGAAGTCTCGGCGCTCCCCGGCATCGTGATGCGGCGCCGGAATCACCGGCACGTGTACATGGCCGCGTCGGTGCTGATGCGCCGCTACGTCGAGCTGGACGACCGTCGCCGCGCGATCTTCTACGGTGAGATCGCCCGCACGGCGGCCGCGTCGCTGAACGATTTCTTCGCGCGCGCCACGGTCCTCAACTACCTCGGCATCACGCTGGTGGCCGACTCGCAGTACGACCAGGCCATCGACGCGTTCGAGGAAGCGCTGGTCGCGCTCGACTCGATCGAGAAGGCGAACCAGTTCGTGAACTCGTTCGCGGCCGGCATCACGGCCAACCTCGGCGGGACGAAGATCCTGGCCGGCGTGCTCGATGAGGGAGTGCATCTCATCGAGACCGTCCTCGACGAGCTGGATGACGCGACCGAGCGTGCCGAGGCCTGCCTCGACCTCTGCCTCGGCTACGTGGAGCTCGAGGACTACGACACGGCCGAAGACCTGGCGCGCGAGGGACTGTCGCTCGCTTCGACGCGCCGCCAGATCCGCAACGCCAACCATCTGCTCGGAGAGATCTGCGTCCGCACGGGACGCTACGAAGAGGCCGACGTCTACTTCGACGTCGTGGCCGGCTTCTATCCCGGATTCGACAACGTCAAACAACTCCTGACCGAGGTGAACCTCTGCTCGGTCGTCAACTGGAAAGCCTGATCATGAAGCACCATCGTTTCGCATCGTTGATGATTGCCGCTGCGCTGGCCCTGCCGGCGTTCGGGGCGACCTCGCTGCTGACGCCGGACGGCGTCCGCTACGCGATCGAGCCGAATCCGGAGACGCCGCAGGTGGAGATCGCGCGCGCCGAGGGACAGCAGCGCGCGCGCCTGGTCGTGCCGTCCACGCAGGACGTGGCCTTCGAGTACGACGCGCAGCTCGCCTACGACACCGCCACCAGCTCGCTCTTCGTGGTCTGGTCGCGCGAAGGCTACGCCGGCTCGGAAGTGCGCTACGCGCGGCTCAATGAGCGCGGCGAGTGGTCGTCGCCCCGCCTGATCACCGCCGGCGCCGGCGCCTATCGCGGCCTGCAGTTTGTGCTCACCCATCCCGCCGGCGACGAGGACGTCACGCTGCTGCACGCCGCCTGGTGGAGCCTCAACGGCGTCTCCACGCAGGCCGAGTACGCGCTGTTCGCCTTCGAGAACGGACGCTTCATCTCCGGCGACGTGCAGGACCTCGAGTCGCTCTCGGCCATCCAGTACGACGTCGAAGCCAGCGAATACGAAGACACCGGCACCCCGCTCCATCCCGCGCTCGCGCTCGAGCGCAACGGCGACAGCGTCGACGTGGTGTTCGGCTCGACGACCTCGACCCGGGTCACCCGCTTCAACGTCGGCGCCCGCAAGGTCGGGCCCAACGTCCGTATCTGGAAGCCGGTCGGCCGCACGGGCAACCGCACGCAGCGCGCGCTCCTGACCTCGACCGATCCGAACCAGCCGGTGTACGGCCTGATCCGGAAGGGCAACATCGCCCTCTACACCATCAGCGAAGACTTCCGCTTCACCGTCCTCCGCAACGACGGCTCCTGGTCCCCGGTGCGCGAAGTGCGCATCGACGAGGACAACACCGCCGAAGACCTCCTCCGCGAGCTGCAGCGGACGGTCGAGGAGCTGGAGGGTGGAGACCCGGTGAGCAGCGAGGAAGCCCTGGCCTCGCGATAAGCGACTGAAACTAAAACGTAGGGCGGGCTTCAGCCCGCCCTTTTCTTATGTCCGCCACGTTCCACAACAAAACCGCTGTACATCCCTTGTGTTGTACAACGCATTTGTTGTAGCTTGCCCACGTGATTCAAAACGCTGTGGGCAAACCCGTGCAGGGAGAAGACTTCTTCGACAGAAAGAGGGAAGTCGAAGAAATCTGGTCCCGGCTGCAGACGGACGACATCCTGCTCCTTGCTCCACGACGTGTCGGAAAGACATCGCTGATGTACCGTCTCCGCGAGGATGCGGAGAAGCATGGCCGCCGTGCGCTGTACTTCAGCGTGGCGGACGCTACAACCGAGCTGGCGTTTGCCCGCAAGCTGCTCTCCGAGATCGCCAGACAGGATCCGAACAGGAACGTCCTGAAGGCGCTGAAGAAAAGCCCGGTGGCGAAGTTTCTCGGCCGGGTGAAGAAGTTCGGCATTGCCTCCGTCGAACTGGAGCTGAAAGACGACGCCGAAGCGCACTGGGCACCGGTCGGCGAGGCCATCGTCTCCGCGCTCGTTGCCACCGGCTCACAGTGGCTCATCCTCGTCGACGAATTGCCGATCTTTGTCCTGGCGTTGCTGCGGGCCGAGCCGAGCGGGGCAGGAGCACGGGATTTCCTGAACTGGTTCCGCGTGCTGCGCCAGCATGCCGATCTCGGGCAGAAGGTGCGGTGGCTCCTCGCCGGCTCGATCGGTCTCGACACCGTTGCCCGCCGCATGGACCTCGGCGATACGATCAACGATCTCTTCCTGTACAGCGACTTTGGAGCCTTCAGCAAGGAGACGGCCTTCGCCCTGCTGACGGAACTGGCCGCGTCGTACGGGATGACGCTGACGGATGCCACCAAAGGCCACATCTGCGATCGCATGGGATGGCTGATCCCGTTCCATCTGCAGATGTGTTTTGCCGAGTTGAGCGCCCGTTGCCCGCGAGGCGAGCCGGCTCCGGGTGATGTCGATGCCGTTTACGAGAACCTGCTCTCCCCCGCCAAGAAGACGTATTTCGATTTCTGGCGCCAGCGTCTGCACGAAGAACTAGGACAGCCTGACGATGCACGCGCCCTCGTGATCCTCAACGCTATTGCCGCCGCCGATGGTGGTGTATCGCGGCAGACGCTCTCCGGCGTGCTCTCGAAACAGGTTGCCGATGTCAGTGCCCGCGAGCAGCATCTCACGTACCTGATCGATGTGTTGATCAGTGACGGCTACATCGTCCGAGCCGAAGAACGATTCGTGTTCCGCTCGGCCCTGCTGCGTGACTACTGGCGGAGGAACATCCTGTGATCGCCGGACCGGCCGAGCGCCAACTTCATGGCGTCGCCATTTACAATCCCGACCTCCTCAGCAAGCGTGAGCTGGTGGCCCAGTTCGTGGCCCGGCAGGAGCTCCTCGATCAGATCGTCGCCGACCTGCACCGGCCCGGCTTCAATCAGCACCAGATCGTCGTCGGCACGAGAGGGATGGGGAAGACCACGCTCCTCCGCCGCATCCGGTATGCGATCGAAGACGATCCCGCCCTCGCCGCGGTCTGGCAACCGCTGACCTTTCCGGAAGAGCAGTACAACGTCGGACGGCTGTCCGATCTCTACCTCAATTTCATCGATGCCCTCGGCGATGCGCTCGAGCAGAGCGGACGGCGCGAGGAAGCGGGCACGCTCGACAATGCCGTCGAGGCGCTGCCGAAAGGAGATGAGGCGCGGCGTTCGGCCGCGGCGCTCGATCTGCTGCTCGGAATGGCCCGGCAACTGGACCGGCGCCTCGTCCTGCTCATCGACAATCTCGATCTGGTCCTGGATCGCCTGGAGAAGCAGGCGGGTGCCCAATGGGCCTTCCGCGAGCTCCTGTCGCACGAGAACCGGCTCCTGCTCATCGGCGCGATGCCGGTCATCATTGGGGCGACATACGACTACGAGGCGCCGTTCTACGATTTCTTCCGCATCCACGAGCTGCGCGGCCTGACGCGGGAAGAAACCCGCACTGTATTGACGCGCCTCTCCCGCGACCAGAACGCCCCGGCGGTGAGGCGGCTCGTGGAGCGGGATCCCGCGCGCATCGATACGCTGCACACGCTCACCGGCGGCAACCCCCGCACCATCGCGCTCCTCTTCAGCGTCCTGGCGCAAGGGACGGAAGGCGACGTCCGCAGCGACTTGGAGAAACTGCTCGACCAGTGTACGCCGCTCTATAAAGCGCGCTTCGAGGCCCTGCCGCCCCAGGCGCAGCAGGTGGTCGACGCCGTGGCCATCCACTGGGACCCGATCAGCGCCGGCGAACTGGCGGACAAACTGCCGATGGACGTCAACGCCATTTCCGCGCAGCTCAATCGCCTCGTGCAGCAGGGAGTCCTCGAGAAGGTGGAGTATCACCCCGCCACGAAAACCGGGTTCCAGGTGGCGGAGCGCTTCTTCAACATCTGGTATCTCATGCGCGCGAGCCGGCGTGTGCGTCGCCGCCTGATCTGGCTCGTCCAGTTCCTGCGGCTGTTTTATGGTGCCGACCAGCTCAAAACGAAGGCGCGTGATCTTCTGCAAGGTGCGCTTCGCGACTCGTCGGACGAGAAGCTACGTCATGCCGAATTCTGTCTGGCTGTCGCGCAGTTGATCGACGATGACCGCTCGATGCGGTTCGCTCTCGAGTCCCGCGCGATACGCACTCTCCTGACGGATCAGGCACTGACCGACCAGATTCCGGCAATGCTGGATCTGGACGGCGAAGACATGTCTCTGCGTGACGTAATTGACCGCGAGCGGTGGTTGGAAGAATTCAATCAGGCGATCGAACGAACGGGATTCAGCGCGGAAGAGAAGAGCAGGGCTCGACGTGTAATCGGAGGAGCACCGACGACACGTGCCTCCAGATTGAAAGCCGCCGTGCTCCTCGCCGGTCAAACACCGAATGAAAGGGAGTCTTCTTATCGGTGGTATGAAGAGAGGCAGCAGCAGCTTATCGGCTTGTGGGGACCGAGTTTCGCGTCC
The DNA here is from genome assembly GCA_035627015.1 of Thermoanaerobaculia bacterium. Lineage (GTDB taxonomy): Bacteria > Acidobacteriota > Thermoanaerobaculia > Gp7-AA8 > Gp7-AA8 > QHVT01. The sequence continues at coordinate 46,602 of DASPMO010000101.1, forward strand.
AAGGTGACGCAAGCGCTCGCCGACGGTCTCATGGATGGTGCTCCAGATCGGCACGGCGCACCGCTGGCTGCCTCTGTGCTGAGGGCACCCGAACTAGAAATTCTTGCTTGGACTGTTGTACGGGACAAAGAAGAGCGACTTCGCCAGCTTTTGCATGTGACAGATTCTTCAGTAGTGAAAGCTGCACTCGCCGAGTGCCTGACGGGGCGTAGTGCGACTGACGAGGCAGGCGCAATCCTGGCTACGATCGAGGAGCCATCGGCATACACCGAACTCATCGCCGGTGCTGTCGCGATGATTGAAGGCGATTTCGAGAACGGTACCAAACTGCTCGAGCAGGCAACGAGCAGAAGTCAGGCAGTAAAAGTGCCGTGGTCTTGGATCTCGGAAGCACTGTTCGCATCGGGCCGCGTCGATGCCGCGCTCAGAATGTTCGAGGACGTTCTCCTGAAGGCACGCACGGCGGACGTCCTCGCAGCCTATGGGTCCCTCCTCGCGCGCGTCGAACGCAAAGGCGAAGCGGAGATCGTGCTTCGTGAGGCCATGCAGCAGGCACCCGATCATGTTTCTGCTGCCGGCACTCTGGCCTGGATTCTGATCCGGCGTGGCGAGTTCGACGAAGTACTTACGATGACCACCCGCTTTGCTGGTTCAGCGGACACGCGGCTGCGCCTGGCGAGAGCTACCGCGCTAACTATTGCAGGGCGGAACGAGGAAGCGGTGCAATTGACACAGCGGTTGGCAATGGAGAAACGAGAACCCAGGTTCGTCCTCGCACACGCAAACACACTGCTCATGGCTGGGGCTATTGATGATGCTGTGGCAACTCTGCGCCCGCTTCTCGCGGTTGGCGGCGATTCTGTCGTGGCGATCACTCCGGATGTCGTTGACACCTTTCAAATTGCAGTCACATGCGGAGCCGCCGCACCGCTTCTCCGTCTGGTCGAAGAGCTCGAACTTCAGGATGTGTTGCGCCCCACGGTGGAAGCGCTGCGAATTATCGTCTCCGGGGAGCTTGAGGCCCTGAAGCGCCTCGCGCCCGAAGTTCAGGAAGCCACAGCCGAGTTGCTCGAACGCTGGCAGCCGTCTGAGAAGAAGAAGCCCCGCAAGAAACCGGCGCCCAAACGGCGCCGCAAGCGCCTTACCTGACAATCGTCTCTTCCCGCCGCGGTCCCGTCGAGATGATCGACGCGCGGGTCTCGGTCTCGTCCTCGAGGAAGCGCACGTAGTCGCGGGCTTCCTGCGGCAGGTCGTCGAAGGACGTGATGCCGGCGGTGGAGGTCTTCCATCCCTTGAACGTGCGGTACTCGGGCTGGTAGTCGTTGTGGGCGACGGCGAAGGCGGGGAAGGTTTTCCACGTCTCACCGCGCACTTTGTACGACGTGCAGACGGGGATCTCGTCGAACTCGTCGAGGACGTCGAGCTTCGTCAGGGCGATCTCGTCGAGGCCGTTCAGGATCGCGGACGTGCGCAGCACCGGCAGGTCGAGCCAGCCGCAGCGGCGCGGGCGGCCGGTCACGGTGCCGAACTCGTTGCCCCGTTGGCGCAGGTGCTCGCCGTGCGCGTTCTCGAGCTCGGTCGGGAACGCGCCGCCGCCGACGCGGGTCGTGTACGCCTTCCCCACGCCGATCACTTTGTGAATGTGCTTCGGCGCCACGCCCAGGCCGCTGCAGATGCCGCCCACGGTCGTGCTGGACGAGGTGACGAACGGATACGTGCCGTGGTCGATGTCGAGCATCGTCCCCTGGGCCCCTTCGAACATCACCTTCTTGCCGGCGCGGATCTGCTCGTTCATCCACACCGTGCCGTTCACGATGCGCGGCGCGAGGATCTCGCCGTAGCGGAGGTAGTCGTCGTACAGCTTCGCCGGGTCGTACGTCTCGCGTTTGTAGACGCCGGAGAGCACCGCGTTGCGCTCGGCGCAGGTGAACTCGATCTTCTGCTTCAGCACCTCGGGATCGACGAGGTCGGCGATGCGGATGCCGTAGCGCCCGACCTTCGACTCGTACGCCGGCCCGATGCCGCGCCCGGTCGTGCCGATCTTGGCCACGCCCGCCGCTTCCTCGCGCGCGAGGTCGAGGGCCTGATGGTACGGCAGGATCACGTGCGCGCCGTCGCTGATGAGGAGGTTCTCCTCCAGCTTCAGCCCCGCCGCGCGCAGGTTCCCGATCTCGTCGAGGAGCGCCTGCGGGTCGATGACCATGCCGTTGCCGAGGAGGCAGAGCTTGTCCGGATGGATGATGCCGGAAGGGATCAGGCGGAGGGCGAAATGCTTGTCCTCGTATTTGACGGTATGGCCGGCGTTATGGCCGCCCTGATACCGCGCCACGACGTCGAACGCCTCGCACAGCAGGTCGACGATTTTCCCTTTGCCCTCGTCGCCCCACTGGGCGCCGATCACGGCCGCATTTCTCTCTCGCATTCAGCGGGCGGAGCCTAGCACAGACTCACCGCGCGGGCGCGAGGCTGGAGACGAACGGCCCCAGCACGTCGTGCGGCATGGCCGAGACATGCTCCAGGCTGTAGAGGCGGTCGCTGGCCACGAGATAGCCGGTCACCCGCGCCGCGCGGTCGCCTTTCACGGCGCGGAAAAAGTACGAATAGCCGGGCCCGAGCTTCGAGCGGCGCCGGCTGACCAGCACGTCCTGCACGCGCATCTCCCGCAGCTCGTACGCGCCGCGCATGCCGTTCACGTACTCGTACGTCCGCGCCTCGGTGACCGGATCGTAGTTGCGTCCCTGGATGAGCAGGCGCACGGTGGCGCTGTCGCTCTTCGCCACGAACAGGTACTGCCCGTCGTCGTCCGACTCGTTGCGCCACGTGTAGCCGGCCGGCGCGTCGATGCGGAAATTCAGCGCCTCGCTTTCGAGGTGCGTGCCGCTGATCTTCCAGGTCACTTTGCCGCTGGCAGCGGGCGGCTTCGGCCTGGCCACGGCGGCGGACTGCTCCACCGCCGCCGGCTCCTCGGCGCCGCAGGCGGCCAGCAGCAGGCACACGAACACCACGCGCAAACGTTCTCGCATGCGGAAAGCGTACGCAACCGCGGCCTGGGTGTCACGGGAATTGCTCGCCTCGGAAGGGGGCGCTATAGTCGCGCCCGGAGGGCCGCATGGACACACAGAACATCACCGCAGTTCCCGACGCGATCTACTCGCCGGCCGCCGTGTCTGCCGAGCAGTTCGTCGACGGCATCCGCCGGCTCTCCGAGGGGATCATCACCAAGCAGAAGATCTACGACTATCTCGTCGCGTACGAGATCCGCCCCGAGGAGCTGGAGCGCTACAAGAACTGGCTCCCGGAGCGCCACACGCGCAACAAGATCTTCCGCAACGACATGATCGAGGTGATGCTGATCTGCTGGCCCACCGGCACGGTCACGCCGCTGCACACGCACAACGGCCAGCTCGGCTGGATGACCATGATCGAGGGACGGCTGCTCGTCGAGAACTACCTCAAGCTCGACTGCAACCGCCCCGAGAACCAGCAGGTCGTGGGGATGGACTGCCTGGCCGGCGCGACCAAGATCGACATGCAGCACCTCCACAACGAGCTGGCCATCCCCGGCGGCCCGCTGAATACGGTCGACAAGACCCAGACCATCCACCGCATCCGCAACCTCGCCGAATGGAGCCAACCCGCGGTGAGCATGCACGTCTACTCCCGTCCCATCGACTCCTGCGTCGTCTTCGACATGGAGGCGCAGCGATGTTATCGGCGGGATTTGAAGTACGACAACGAGTAGGCTCACAGGCACATAGGCTCAGAGGCTCACAGGAAGCTTCTATGAGCCTGTGTGCCTATGAGCCTGTGAGCCTGTATATGATCCCCGCATGACACTCCTCTCCACCCTCTCCACCGAGCTCGACGCCATGTCCACCGCCGGCACGCTCAAACGCGAGCTGCCGCTGAAAGGGCCGCAGGGGCCGGTCGTGGAGGTCGAGGGGTTCGGCGAGGTGATCATGCTCACCTCGAACAATTACCTCGGGCTGGCCGACCATCCGGCCATCGTGGAGGCGGCGGAGAAGGCGGAGCGCGATTACGGGTACGGGCTGGCGTCGGTGCGGTTCATCTGCGGGACGCAGACGATCCACCGGACGCTCGAGGAGCGCATCGCCCAGTTCTTCGGCACCGAGGACACCATCCTCTACGGCTCCTGCTGGAACGCGAACGAGGGGCTGTTCCAGACCGTCACCACCGAGCAGGACGCGATCATCTCCGACGAGCTGAATCACGCCTCGATCATCGACGGTATCCGCCTCGCCAAATCGCGCAAGGAGCGCTTCAAGAATCGCGACCTGGGCGACCTGCGCCGGGCGCTGGAGGCGACGAAGGACGCGCGCAACAAGCTGGTCATGACGGACGGCGTCTTCTCGATGGAAGGGTCGCTCGCGCCGCTGCCGGAGATGGTCGAGATGACGCGCGAGTACGGCGCGTTCCTCGTCGTCGACGAGTCGCACGGCACGGGGGTCCTCGGGAAGACCGGCCGCGGCACGCCGGAGGAGTTGGGCGTCTTCGGGCAGATCGACGCCTACACGTCGACGCTCGGCAAGGCCCTCGGCGGCTCGCACGGCGGCTTCACCACCGGGCCGAAAGTGCTGGTCGAGTACCTGCGGCAGAAATCGCGTCCGTATCTCTTCTCGAACACCCTGCCGCCGGCCGTGGTGATGGGCTCCATCGCCGCGCTCGACCTCGTGGAGAAAGACCACAGCTTCATCGAGCGCCTGCACGAGAACACCCGCTACTTCCGCTCGCAGCTCACGGAGAAGGGGGTGACCGTGCGGGAGGGGATCCATCCCATCGTGCCGATCATCATCGGCGACACGGCGAAGGCGATCTCGATGTCGCAGGAGCTGCTGCGCCGCGGCGTGTACGTGTCGGGCTTCGGCTTTCCCGTCGTGCCGCAGGGGCAGGCGAGGCTGCGCTGTCAGATCAGCGCAGCCCACACCCGCGAGCAGCTCGATCGCGCGATCGGCGCGATCGTCGATGTAGCGCGCGCATGAAAAAGGACGGGCTGAAGCCCGTCCTACGTTCAGCGCGCGCGTCGCGCAAAGGATGCTCGACGTAGGGCGGGCTTCAGCCCGCCCCTCCGTCTTACGCGCGTGACTTGATCAGCGCCACCAGTCCCAGCAGCGACGCCATCACGATCAGCATCCACTCCGACAGCGTCGGGATGGCCGCGACCGGCTCGGCGGTGCTCGTCACGGTCACCGGCGGCGTGGTGACGGTGTCGGGGCCGGTCGCATCGGGAGAGGTCGCGGTGGCGGTGTTGGTCACCGAGGTCTGGCTGCCCGTCGCCTGTGCCACCAGCGTGATGGTCGCGTTGCCGCCGGCCAGGATCGAGCCGAGGTTGCAGACCACCGGGTTGGCGGCATTGCAGCTCCCCTGCGACGGCGTGGCGCTGACGAACTGCAGGCCGGCCGGGAGCGTGTCGTTCACGACCACGTTCGTCGCCGTCGACGGTCCGGCGTTGCTCACCGTGATCGTGTAGGTGATGTTGCCGCCGGCCGGGATGCTGGTCGTCGGCGTGGTCTTGGTGATGGTCAGGTCGGCGTTCGACGGCACGATGGCCACGGGGCCGGTCGTCACCGTGGAGTTGCCTCCGTTGCTGTCGGTCGTGGCACTGGTCGCGGTCGCATTGTTGGTGATCGTGCCGCTCGTGCCCGCCGCCACCTCGGTCACCAGCGTGAACGTCGCGCTGGCGCCGTTGGCGAGCGTGGCCGCGCTGCAGGTGATCGTCCCCGACGTCCGGAACGCCGGCGTGGTGCAGGTGAAGCCGGCCGGCGTGGTGATGGAGCGGAAGAGCAGCGACGCCGGCAGCGTGTCGGTCATGACCGGGCTCGTGGCCGCGTCAGGACCGTTGTTCGTCAGCGTGATCGTCCAGGTGATCACGCTTCCGGCGGGCGCGGTGGTCGTCGTCGTGGTCTTCGTGATCGAGAGGTCGGCCGTCGCTCCCGCGACCACGTTCGTCGTGGCCGTGGCGCTGTTGTCCAGCGGATCCGGATCGAACGTGTCGCTGTCGCCGGTCACGGTGTTGGAGATCGTGCCGCTGGCGGCGGTGACGGTGTAGCCGACCGTGAACGTCCCCGTCTCGGTCGGCAGCATGGTCGCCTTCGAGCAGTGGATCGCGCCCGTGCTGCCGGACGGCGGCGTCGTGCACGTCCATCCCGGCGGCGCGAGGAACGACAGGATCGTCGTTCCCGCGGGCGTGGTGCCGGTGAACGTCACGTTGATCGCGGTGTCGGGGCCGTTGTTGGTGATCGTCTGCGTGTACGTGATCGTGCCGCCCGGCGCCACCGGATCGGGCGTGTCGCTGTTCGTGACGGAGATGTCCGCGTCCGGCGTCGTGTAGTTCGTGAAGAGCGTGACCTCGTTGTTCGCCGGCGTCGGATCGTTCGTGGCACTGCTGATGACGAAGTCCTGTTCGATGACGCCGTCCGGTCCGTTGTTGAGCGCGGGGATGACCTGCGTCACGATCGTGTACGGCAGGTTCGCTCCGCTCGGCAGCGAGGCGATGGTGCAGGTGATCGTGCCGTTCACGCCGACCGCCGGAGTACTGCAGGTGAACCCGGCCGGGCCGGTGTGCGAGACGTAGACGAGGCTCAGGCTCATCGGCATCATGAACGTCACGTTCGTGGCCGTGTCGGGACCGGCGTTCGTGACCGTGCCGGTGTAGGTGAGATTGCTCCCCGCGGCGACCGGGTCCGGCGCGTCGGCGGCGGTCACGCCGAGGTTCGCGTTGGCGACGTCGTAGAGTGTCGACTCCGTCTCCGCGTTGTTGGTGCCGTTCGGATCGGCGATGGGGCTCGTGGCGGTGAAGCCGAACTGGATGGTCGTGTCGGCGTTGCCGATCAGCGCATCGTCCGCCTGCATGACGAACGTCAGGACCGAGCTGCCGCCGCTCACCATGCCGCCCGGCAGCGTGCAAGTCAGGCTGGTGGTCTGCGTGCCCGGCGCGGGGAGCGTGCAGTTCCACCCCGCCGGCACGGTGGCCGACTGGAAGCGGAGATTGTTGGCGCCGAAGGAGCTCAGCGTCACGCTCGGCGCCGTGTCGGGACCGGCGTTTGCGACGGTCACGGTATAGGTGATGTTGCCGTCGGGATTGACCGGATCGGGCGAGTCGGTGACCGCCACCGAGATGTCCGCGTCCGGCGTGACGTACGCCGTCGACTCGGTCTCCGTGTTGTTCGCCGGCACCGGATCGGAGATCGGGCTGGAGGCCGTGAAGCCGAAGTTGATCGTCCCGTCATTGATGCCGAGGAGCGCATCGTCGGCCTGCATGACGAACGACAGGACCGAGCTGCCGCCGCTCACCATGCCGCCCGGCAGCGTGCAGGTGAGGCTGGTCGTCTGCGTGCCCGCCGCCGGCAGCGTGCAGTTCCACCCCGCCGGAACGGTGGCGGACTGGAAGCGCAGGTTGTTGGCGCCGAAGGAGCTGAGCGTGACGCTCGGCGCCGTGTCGGGCCCGGCGTTGGCGACGGTCACGGTATAGGTGATGTTGCCATCGGGATTGACCGGATCGGGCGAGTCGGTGACCGCCACGGAGATATCGGCGTCCGGCGTCGTGTAGGCCGTCGACTCGGTCTCCGAGTTGTTGGCCGGCACCGGATCGGAGATGGGGCTGTTGGCGCTGAAGCCGAACAGGATGGTCCCGTCGTTGGTGCCGAGGAGCGCATCGTCGGCCTGCATGACGAACGACAGGACCGAGCTGCCGCCGCTCACCATGCCGCCGGGCAGGGTGCACGTGAGGCTGGTCGTCTGCGTGCCCGCGGCCGGCAGCGTGCAGTTCCACCCCGCCGGAACGGTGGCGGACTGGAAACGGAGGTTGTTGCCGCCGAAGGAGTTGAGCGTGACGCTCGGCGCCGTGTCGGGGCCGTTGTTCGCGACTGTCACGGTGTAGGTGATGTTGCCGTCGGGGAAGACCGGATCGGGCGAGTCGGTGACCGCCACGGAGATGTCGGAATCCGGCGTGACGTACGCCGTCGACTCGGTCTCCGTGTTGTTCCCGGGCACGGGATCGGAGACGCTGCTGCTGGCGGTGAAGCCGAACTGGATCGTGCCGTCGTTGATGCCGAGGAGCGCATCGTCGGCCTGCATGACGAACGACAGGACCGAGCTGCCGCCGCTCGGCGCGCCGCCGGGCGCGGTGCACGAGAGGCTGGTCGTCTGCGTGCCCGGTGCCGGGAGCGTGCAGTTCCACCCCGCCGGCACGGTGGCCGACTGGAAGCGCAGGTTGTTGCTGCCGAACGAGCTCAGGGAGAGGGTCGGCGCCGCGTTCGGACCGTTGTTGGCGACCGTCACGGTGTAGGTGATGTTGCCGTCGGGGGAAACGGGATCGGGCGAGTCGACGACCGAGACCGACACGTCGGCCTGGCCGAACGCGGCCATCGGGACGAGCAGCAACACGAAGAGCAGACGGCGGAAGTTCTTCATAATCAACATCGCGCAAAGCGCGCGGAAAGTCCCTCACGCGGTTACAATTTCGTCAGTCCCTAATCCGATGTCCGAGGTCACCCAACTTCTCCGCGAGTGGAGCGGCGGAAAACAGGAAGCACGCGACGAGCTCCTTGGGCTCGTTTACGAGCCGCTGCGGGCCATCGCCGGCCGTCACCTGAATCACGAGCGCGAAGGGCACACACTGCAGCCCACCGCGCTGGTGCACGAGCTTTATTTGAAGCTCGTCGGGCAGCGCAGCGTGGCCTGGAACGACCGCGCCCACTTTTTCGCCGTGGCCGCGCAGGTGATGCGGCGCATCCTGGTCGATCACGCCCGCCGCAAGAAGAGCGACAAGCGGGGCGGCGGCATCACGCCGGTGACCATCGGCGCGGCGCTCGACCTGGCCGCCTCCGAAGACTTCGACGTGGTGGCCCTCGACGTTGCGCTGGAGAACCTCGAGAAGATCTTCCCCCAGCAGGCCAAGATCGTGGAGCTGCGCTTCTACGCCGGCCTGACCATCGACGAGACCGCGGCGGTCCTCGGCGTTTCCGCCGCGACGATCAGCCGCGAGTGGACCATGGCCCGTGCCTGGCTGCGCCGCGAGATGACCATCAAATGAGCAGCAGCAGCGCGTTCTGGGACGAGGTGCGCGACCTCTTCCACGCCGCGTCGGCGGTGCCGCCCGCCCAGCGCCTGCCGATCCTTGCGAAGGCCGACACCGGCGTGCGCGCCGAGGTGGAGTCGCTCCTGGCCGCGCACGATGAGCCGGGCGCGTTCCTCGACCGCTCCGTCTGGGACCTCATCGACGCGAACGAGGGAGAGCGGCTGGCCGGGTCGCAGATCGGCGCCTACCGCATCGTCAAGCCGCTCGGTCGCGGCGGCATGGGGACCGTCTTCCTGGCCACGCGCGAGGGAGGCGACTTCGAGCAGCGCGTGGCCATCAAGCTGGTGCGCGGCGGCGAATCGCTCGTGCAGCGCTTCCGGCAGGAGCGGCAGATTCTGGCGGGCCTGACGCATCCGAACATCGCCCGCCTGATCGACGGCGGCACGACGCCGGACGGGCTGCCGTACCTGGTGATGGAGTACGTCGACGGCACGCCGATCGACGCCTTCGCGCACGGCCTGCCCCTGGCGGAGAAGCTCCGCCTCTTCCTCCAGCTCTGCGACGCCGTGCAGTACGCGCATCGCTCGCTGGTCATCCATCGCGACATCAAGCCGGCCAACGTGCTGGTCACCGCCGACGGCACGCCGAAGCTGCTCGACTTCGGCATCGCCAAGCTGGCGGCGCCCGACACGCGCTCCGACGCCACGGCGACGCGCCTGATGACGCCGGAGTACGCCAGTCCCGAACAGCTCCTCGGGCGCCAGGTGACGACGGCCACGGACGTCTACTCGCTGGGCGTGCTGCTGTTCGAGCTGCTCACGGGAGAGAAGCCGTTTGACGGCGCGACGCGCACGCCCTCCACCGAGGCGCCGAGGGCCGGCACGCACAACCGCGCGCTGCGCGGCGATCTCGACACGATCCTCGGCTGCGCGCTGGAGGTCGATCCCATGCGGCGCTACGGCTCGGTCGAGCGGCTGGCCGACGACGTGCGCCGCCATCTCAGCGGCCATCCGGTGCTGGCGCGGCGGCCGACGGTCGGCTATCGCGCGGCGAAGTTCGTTCGCCGCAACGTGCTGGTGGTCGCCCTCGGTGCGGCCATCGCGGCCGTCACGGCCATTGCCTTCGTCACCACGCTCCATCAGAAACAGCTCGCCGAGCGGCGCTTCCAGGAAGTGCGCTCGCTGGCGCATTCGGTGGTCTACGAGATCCACGACGCCATCGCCCCGCTCCCGGGCTCGACGCCGGCGCGGGAGCTGCTCGTGCGCCGCGCGCTGGTGTATCTCGACGCGCTGGCCGCCGAGGCGGAAGAGAACCTCGAGCTGCAGCTCGAGGTGGCCGGCGCGTACATGAAGATCGGCGACGTGCAGGGGCTCCCGTACCGCGCAAACCTCGGCGACTCGACCGGCGCGATGACCAGTTACCGGAAGGCGCTGCAGATGATCGATGGGCTCCCGCCGTCGGAGCTGACCGCCGACCTGCACGACCGCATCGGCTTCGTCGAGCAGCGCGCGTTCCGCTGGGCGGAAGCGCTCGTCGAGCACGAGAAGGCGCGGGTGATCCGCGAGGCGCTCCCCCCCACGCCCGCCCTCGCCCGCACCTGGACGGCCATCGGCGACTGCCGCTACATCGGCCAGAGGTCCCCGACGGCGCAGCAGGCCTACGAGGCGGCGCTGGCGGTCGTGGACAAGTTGCCGCGCTCTCCCGACGCGCTCATCGAGCGCGGCCGCGCGCACCAGCGCCTCGGCGGCTTCTACTCCGGGATCATGGTGCGGAGCTGGCCGAAGGCCATCGCGCACCACGACGCCGCGCTGCGCGCCCTTGACGAGCGGAGCGCGCTGGCCCCCGGCGACGCCGTGGCCCGCCGCAATTTCGCCGACCAGATCGTGATGAAGGCCACGGCCCAGAACCTGATGGGCGATGCCGCGGGCGCACTCGAGTCGACCACGCGCGCGCTGGTGATCCTGCGCGAGCTCGCCGCCGCCGACCCGAGGAACTACGAGGGGCAGAAGGACCTCGCCTTCGCGTACAGCGAGCAGGGCCAGGCGCTCAGGAACCTCGGCCGCTACGACGAGGCCCGCGCGGCCTTTGCGAGCGCGGTGAAAATCCACGAGCGCCGCCTCGCCGCCGACCCCGCCAGCGAAGAGGACCGCCGCGACCTGAACAAGTTGCGCAGCCTGCTCTCGCACGCGGGACGCTAAGTACTCCATTCGCTAAGTTCGATCGCAGAGCGTGCGGTCACCGCACCGCCGCGCATTCTGTGACCGAAACTTAGCGAATGGAGTACTAAGTACAACGTAGGGCGGGCTTCAGCCCGCCCCCCCCCCCGCGCTGACCGCCAGTTTCGGGAAGCGGCGAACCACATTCGCGTACAATCCACCCATCCCCGATGCCGGTCCCCGATCGCTACCGTTCCGCGTTCTCCAGTTCCACGCTCCAGACGATCGAGGCGCACGCCGCGCGCTTTCGCGTCTCCGATCCGCTCTTCTTCCGCAGCGCCTACACGGCCGATGTGACGGAGAACGAGCGCCGCACGTTCCGCCCCATCCTCATCGCCGGCGGCGAGAGCTTTACCCTCACGCGCTGCGGCTGCCAGGCCACGATGAAGCCCACCGATCTCTGCCGTCACCTGGCGGTGCTGGTGGCGCACATGGCCGGCGACGACGGCCGCCTCCCCTCGGAAACATTCGAGCAGAGCGTCTGGCGCGCGATCGCCTTCGCCTCGTTCAGCGAGGGGCGCACGATCGAGGAGAGCGGCCCGGGCGATCCGCGCGAGCAGCTCCTGCGCAAGTACGCGCTGACGCAGCAGGAGCAGCAGCTCCTCGCGCGCGGCTCCGGCTCGGCGCGGCTGCTGTTCGAGAGCTCGCCCTGGTACCGCTGGGCGAAGGAGATGTTCGTGCGCCGCGAGAGCGCGCTGCTCGAACAGCACGGCGACGACTTCTATCTCCGCTGCGCGGGGCACCTGCTGCCGGTGCCGCCGGCGGCGATCGAGCAGGTGATCGCCCACGCCCCCGACCTCGTCACGCGCAGCGGCTTCGAGATCGTGCCTCAGTCCCTCACGCCGTCGCTGCGGATCGAGATCACGCGCGCGCGGTCGTTGAAATTCATCCCCGTGGTGCTCGGGATGCACGGCTCCGTCTTCGACCGCGCCGCGCTCCCGCAGTTCGGCAGGTTCTTTCTCGTCGGCAACCGCTTCGGGTCGCTCGCGCCGGCGGCGCCGCTCTTCGCCGAGCGCGCGCCCGGCGGCCAGGCGGCGCTGTTCGAAGTCCGTCCCAGCGCGGGGCTGCCGTACGAGCGCGAGACCGTCATCGCCGAGGAAGAGGTGTACGCGTTCGTGGAACGGCATCGCGGCGAGCTGTCGCGCATGCCCGAGACGCTCGCGCCGGAGGCCGTGCGCAACGCGCAGCCGGTGCGGCTGGATGGGGACGTGGTGTTCGACTTCGCGGCGGCGCACAAGGAACTGCTCGAGGTTGCCATCACCTTCGAGCACGACGTCACCGCCGCCGACATCGCCAGGGCAAGAAGAGACGGCATCCGCGCCCTGATCCGCGGCAACCTCTGGATCGACGTCACCGACCCGCAGTTTGCCTGGCTCGACGACGCCACGCTCGGCCCGCGCGGCCACGTGCTGGTGACCAAGCTCGAGCTGCTGCGCATTCGCGGCTCGCTGCGCGGCCGGGCCATCTTCAAAGGCGACCGCTCCTGCGAGCGCGTGTTCCGCCTGTTCGATGAAGTGCAGACCGACGGCGACGCGCCGTCACCCTCTTCCCTCGGCCTCGATCTCTACGCCTACCAGCAGACCGGCTACCAGTGGCTCTGGCTCCTCCAGCAGAACGGCTTCGGCGGCCTGCTCTGCGACGACATGGGCCTCGGCAAGACGCACCAGGCCATGGCCCTGATCGCCGCCATGACCGCGGTCAATCCTGCGCTCAACGTGCTGATCGTCTGCCCCACTTCGCTGACCGATCACTGGCGCGACAAGCTTGCAGACGTAGGACGGGCTTCAGCCCGTCCCGGGCGGGCTGAAGCCCGCCCTACGTTTGGGAACGTCACGCTGACCACGTACGGCCTCGTGCGCTCCCGCTTCGAGCAGTTCCGCGGCCAGTTCTTCGACCTCGTCGTCCTCGACGAGATGCAGACCATCAAGAACGCAGACACGGCCACGCACCACGCCCTGCGCGGCATCGAGAAGCGCATCGCCGTGGGGCTGACCGGCACGCCGATCGAGAACCACGAGCGCGAGCTGAAGGCGCTGCTCGACTTCGTCGTCCCCGGCTACCTGCCGAAGCACGTCGACGACCGCTCCACCCTGCAGCGCCTCGTGCGTCCCTTCGTGCTGCGCCGCACCAAGGCGCAGGTGCTCACCGAGCTGCCGCCGAAGATCGTCGACAAACGTTTCTGCGAGCTCACCTCCGAGCAGCGCGCGCTGTACCGCCGCGTGCTGGAGTCGCGGGCCAAGCCGCTGCGCGCGCAGCTCCGCGCCGGCCAGATCGTGTCGTACGTGCACATCTTCGCCGCGCTGAACTACCTCAAGCAGATCTGCAATCACCCCGCATCCGCCGGCGGCGGCTTCGGCGCGGACGTCTCCTCGGGCAAGTGGGACGCCTTCACCCAACTGCTCGACGAGTGCCTGAACAGCGGCCTGAAAGTCGTCGTCTTCTCGCAGTACCTGCCGATGCTCGATCTCATCGAGAAGCATCTCGAGGTGAACGACGTCGGCTACGCCTCCATCCGCGGCGGCACGCGCGCGCGCGGCGAGGAGATCGCCCGTTTCCGCGACGACGCCGACTGCCGCGTCTTCACGGCCAGCCTGCGCGCCGGCGGCCTCGGCATCGATCTCACCAGCGCCTCCGTGGTCATCCACTACGACCGCTGGTGGAACCAGGCGCGCGAGGATCAGGCCACCGACCGCGTGCACCGCCTCGGCCAGAACAAGGGCGTGCAGGTCATCAAGCTGATCACGCGCAATACGATCGAGGAGAAGATCGACGCGCTGATCGCGAGCAAGGCCCAGCTCGCCACGGACCTCATCCGTCCCGACGATCCCTCTCTGGTCAAACAGTTCACGCGCGAAGAACTGGACGATTTGCTCGCCGAATAGCCCCGAAACGTGAGCTGCATCACGGGGAGATGACATATTGGGGCCTTTCCGCCAAGGCGTCTTTGCCGGATAATTACCGCCTCGTTCTCAAAGGAAAGTCGTCCCGTGACTCGAAACGCGGCGGCGGCATGTGGGCGTCTCGGAAGCGTGGGTCAGACACGCTTGCGGACAAAAATCGGAGGATGTTCATGCGTAGAGCCATTGGTGTGGCCTTGCTGTTCCTTTTGTCTTTACCGGCGGTGGCAGGGACCATCACCGGCATTTCGCCAACCTCCATTCAGGTGCTCAGTGGGGAGCACTTCATGGAGGCGAGCGGCTACGGTTTCAGCGACACCGACGAATTCATCTTCGACGGTCCGACCGGCCGCCTCACGGTGTCGGTCAACTCGATCGACCTGAAGGGCAACATCACCGGATGGGTGCCGCTCCCGGTCGTCAACAAGCCCGGCAGCTACACGCTGACCGTGCGCAGCCGGGACGGGGATTCGGAGCCATTCCCGTTCACGGTCTACAAGCCGAGCGGCCGCCTGCCGCTGCAGATCCACCTGCCGGAGCTCATCGCCGTGATCGCGCGCGGTCGCCTGGGCACCGGCATCAAGTACGACGTGAGCACCTCGGGCGGCGACGGCTCGCTGGTCACGATCAAGTGCGATCCGGCCAGCGGCTCGACGTTCCCGGTGGGCACGTCGCAGATCTACTGCATGGCCTACAACGCCGAAGAGCGCGATGAGACCAAGGCGCAGGTGAACGTGTGGGACGGCGTGCCGCCGAAGGTCACCGTGCCGGCGAGCTTCGAGGTCGCGGCCGACGACGAGCGGGGGGCGTTCGTGAAGTTCGACGTCTCCGCGATCGACGACATCGACGACGGCGCGCGCGTCCTCTGCGACCGCGACAGCGGCTCGTTCTTCCCGAACGGCAACACGAAGGTCACCTGCGAGGCGACCGACTCCTCGCTCAACGTCGGCTACGGCGCGTTCACCGTCTTCGTGAAGCCGCGCGATCCGGGCGTGCTGAAGCTCGATGCGCCGGACATCCGCGTCGAGGCGACGGGCGGCGAAGGCGCGTACGTCGAGTACAAGGTCACGGCCTATGGCAGCGCCGATCCCGATCCGGTGGTCGAGTGCTTCCCCGAGTCCGGTACGTGGTTCTGGATCGGCGACCACAAGGCGAGCTGCACGGCGACGGACGACTTCGGCGCCCGCGCCGAGGCGTACTTCGTGGTGAGCGTCCTGAAGGAAGGCTCATTCCTGCGCGGCGAGGACATCAACGCCGAGGCCACCAGCCCGAGCGGCGCAGAAGTCTCGTGGAAGCTCGACGTCCCGGCCGGCTGGAAAGGCGCCGTCGACTGCCTCCCGGCCGCCGGCTCGCTCTTCGCCTTCGGCGAGACCAGCGTCGAGTGCAGCTCGACCACGGATGACGGCGAGAAGGTCGCGGGCAAGTTCAAGGTCACGGTGGCCGACACCACCGCGCCGCACATCGAAGACATCCGCGCGACGGTGGGTGAGCTCGACGCCGAGCGCGCCATCGTCCCGGTGAACGTCGAGGTGCAGACGGTCGACGCGGCCGACGTGTCGCCGCGCTGCTCGGTGTCCGCGCTCAACGCCGACGTCAAGGCCGACTGGCGTGCGACGTCCGACCTCGGCCTCGAGATCCGCGCCGGCGCCGGCATGCCTCGCGCCTTCCGCGTGCAGGTCACCTGCGTCGACGCCTCAGGCAACAGCACCGAGACCAGCGTCCCCCTGGCGATCTCCAAGGGTCGCCCGGTGGCGAAAGTCGACGAGTAAAAGAATGTGGGGGCGGGCTTCAGCCCGCCCCTTCTGTCATCCTGAGCCCCGTAGAGGGCGAAGGACCCCCTGCTGGAACCCCATACCCGCTCCGTAAGCAGGGGGTCCTTCGCCGTCTGCGCGGCTCAGGATGACAGGCATGTCCTTCCTACCGCAGCACGATCCCCGTCGCCCACGGCACCACCAGAAACATCAGCGCCGTGATCACGATCGCTGCCGCGAGATCCAGCAGCAGCCCGCTCCGCGCCATCGCTCGGACGCGAATGAGCCCCGTCGCATAGACGATCGTGTTCGGCGCCGTGGCCACCGGCAGCATGAAGCCCGACGACGCCGCCAGCACCGCCGGCAGCATGAGCAGGTAGGGGTGCACGCCGATGGAGGTGGCCAGCGCCGCGGCGATCGGCATCATGGCCGTGGCCGTGGCCACGTTCGACGCCACCTCGGAGAGCAGCGTCACCACCACGCACACGGTCACGATCATCAGCACCGGATGCCAGTCGCCGACGAACGACAGCCGCGCGCCGGCCCATTTCGAGAAGCCGCTCTGCTCGAGCGCGTCCGCCAGCGCGAAGCCGCCGCCGAAGAGGATCAGCACGTCCCACGGAATGCGCCGGAACTCCTCCCACCCGAGGAGGCGCTGCTCCTTCGACACCGGCAGCAGAAACGCGATCAGCGACATGGCGATGGCCACGGTGGCGTCGTTGATCATCTTTCCGTTCGGCAGCAGCGACGCCCAGCCGGGCGAGCGGAACATCCACAAGAGCGCCGTGGCCACGCAGAGCGCGAGTGCCGTCTTCTCGCCGCGCGACATCGCCCCCGGCTTCTCGATCCCGAGCTGCTCGATCGGAATGGCCGCGCCGCCCGGCACGCGCGCCGTGGTCACGACGATCAGCCAGCACGCCGGCACGAGCACGGCCAGGTATGCGACGCCGAAAATCATCCACTGCCCGAACGTGATCACCTGCGCGTTCGGGAAGAGCTCCCGCGCCGCGCCGAGGAAGATCAGGTTGGTGGGGGTCCCGATGGGCGTGCCGATGCCGCCGAGCGACGCGGCATACGCGGTGCCGAGGAGCGTCGCCTCCGCCGTGCGCGCCTCCTTGCCGAGACCGCCCACGACCGCCACGGCGATCGGCGCCATCATCAGCGTCGTGGCCGTGTTCGACATCCACATCGACAGGAACGCCGTCACGAGGATCACCGCGAAGACGACGCGCCGCGGTTCCGTGCCGATGCGCGACAGCGCGAAATACGCCATCCGCTTGTGCAGTCCCCACCGCTCGAATGTTGCGGAGATGAGAAATCCGCCCATGAAGAGGAACACCGCGGAGTTTGCGTACGGCGCGGCTGTTTTCTCCATGGTGCTGATGCCGGCCAGCGGAAAGGCGACCAGCGGCAGCAGTGCCGTCATCCCCATCGGGATGGCCTCGGTGAGCCACAGCAGCGCCATCAGCAGGCCGATGAACGCCGTGAAGCGCACCGCGTGCGTGAAGTCGCCGCCCACCGGCGCGAGCAGCAGCAGGGCCGCCACCGCGAGGCAGATCAGCGCTTTCGGGATGGAGATGGAAGTGGACAACGCGGAATGGTACCGGTTACGGTAGAGCGTTAGAAAGAGAGAGATGCACAGTTCCGACACGCGCGCGCAGCGCACGTCGATTCATCTGCGCGAGGGGATCGAGTCGTTTTTGCGCTACGCGAAGGGCCGCGTGTGGAGCGAGGCCTCGCGCCGCGAGCGGCTCCACGCGCTCGCCGCGGCCGTCCGCCGCCCCGCGCTCGATGCCATGCGCGAGTCCGAGCGCCGCTACCGCGAGCAGGGCTCGAAACGCCTCTACTACCTCTCCATGGAGTTCCTGATGGGCCGCGCCCTCGGGAACAATCTCACGAACCTCGGCATCTACGACGACGCGAAGAGCGTCCTCGCCGAGCTGGGCGACGATCTCGAGGAGCTGCAGGCCCTCGAGCCCGATGCCGCCCTCGGCAACGGCGGCCTGGGCCGCCTCGCGGCCTGCTTCCTCGATTCCCTGGCCACGCTCGATCTCCCCGGCTTCGGCTACGGCATCAACTACGAGTACGGCCTGTTCCGCCAGAGCTTCATCAACGGCTACCAGCACGAGAAGCCGGACCACTGGCTCGAGGGGGGCTCGCCGTGGCTCATCGAGCGCGGCGACGAGGCGGTGATCATCCCCGTCTTCGGCAACGTCAGCACCACCACCGAGGGGGGCGTCTATCACCCCAAGTGGGTCGACTACAAACTCATCATCGGCGTGCCGCACGACATGCCCATCGTCGGCTACGGCGGCCGCACGGTGAACTGGCTGCGCCTCTTCTCCGCCCGCGCCTCCGAGGAGTTCGACATCGGCATCTTCAACACCGGCGACTACATCCGCGCCGTGCACGAGAAGATCAATGGCGAGTCGATCTCCAAGGTGCTCTATCCCTCCGACACCATCGCCGCCGGCAAGGAGCTGCGCCTGCTGCAGGAGTACTTCCTCGTGGCCTGCTCGGTGAAGGACATGTTCCGCCGCTACCGGAAGCAGCACGAGTCGTACGGCGACTTCGCCAAGCACGTGGCCGTGCAGATGAACGACACCCATCCCGCGCTCACGGTCGCGGAATTGATGCGCATCTTCGTCGACGAGGAGCGCATGCCGTGGGAAGAGGCGTGGGCGGTGACGGTGGCCACGTGCGGCTACACGAACCACACGCTGCTGCCCGAGGCGCTGGAGCGCTGGTCGTTCGACCTGATGAACCGCGTCCTGCCGCGGCACCTGCAGATCATCCAGGAGATCAACCGCCGCCTGCTCGCGGACGTCGAGCGCCGCTTCCCCGGCGACATCGCCATGCTGCACAACGTGGCCGTCGTGGCCAACGGCGAAGTGCGCATGGCCAACCTGGCCATGGCCGGCAGCCACTCGGTGAACGGCGTGGCGGAGCTGCACTCGAAGCTCGTCACGACGTCGCTCGCGCCCGACTTCTATCGCCTGCACCCGGACCGCTTCAACAACAAGACGAATGGCGTGACGCCGCGGCGGTGGCTCGCGCATGCGAACCGGCCGCTGGCGTCGCTGATCACGAAGACGATCGGCGACGGGTGGGTGCGCGACCTCGACCGCCTGCGCGAGCTGGAGCTGTTCAAGGACGACGCGGGCCTGCTGGAGAAGCTCGACCGCGTGAAGTCGCGCAACAAGTCGGCGCTGGCGCGCCTGGCCCGCGAGCTGACCGGCATCACCGTCGACCCGCTGTCGCTGTTCGACGTGCAGGTCAAGCGCATCCACGAGTACAAGCGGCAGCTCCTGAACGCGCTGCACGTCATTCACCGCTACTGGTCGATCGTCGAGGACGGCGAGATCCCGGAGCAGTCGCGCACGGTGATCTTCGCCGGCAAGGCCGCGCCGGGCTACTGGGCGGCGAAGCTGATCATCAAGCTCATTCACTCGGTGGCCGAGGTCGTGAACGCCGACCCGCGGACGCGCGACCTGCTGCGCGTGGTCTACCTGCCCGACTATCGGGTCACCCTGGCGGAGGCGATCATGCCGGCGGCGGACCTGTCGGAGCAGATCTCCACCGCGGGGAAAGAAGCTTCAGGCACGGGCAACATGAAGCTCGCGCTCAATGGCGCGCTGACGATCGGCACGCTCGACGGCGCGAACATCGAGATCCGCGACGAGGTGGGGGAGGAGAACATCTTCATCTTCGGCCTCGAGGCGCACGAGGTGGCCGCGCTCGTGGCCGCCGGCTACGACCCGTACCGCCTGCTGCACGAGGCGAAGTGGATGGGCCGCGCCGTCGACTCGATCGCCTCCGGCCACTTCTCCCGCGGCGACAAGGACGTCTTCCGCCCCATCGTCGGCAAACTGCTCTCGACCCGCGACGAGTACGTCCACCTGGCCGACCTCCCGCACTACGTGGAGCGCCAGAAGGACGTCGACCGCCTCTACCGCGACCGCCACGCCTGGAACCGCGCCTCCCTCCTCAATATCGCCCGCATGGGCAAGTTCTCCTCGGACCGCACCATCCAGGAGTACGCCCGCGACATCTGGGACATCCGCCCCGCCGTCATCGGCAACTTCGCCCACGCGCTGGAATGATCTGGAGTGCGGCAGCGCCAGCTGCCGCGGGCGGCGGAGGCTGGGTGAGGGACTCGCGCATGCCTACCGCCGATCGCGCCAATAGTCTGGACGCCTGCTCTGGTGCGCCACCGCGGTAATGAAGATGTGATCTTCGCGGACGCGGTAGAGGAGCGTGTAGGGAAAACGATCCAGCACGAATCGTCGCTCACCGCGGCGGCCGAGCGAATATCGCAGGGGAGCCTCGAGGATTCGCTCGATGGCGCGGCTGACCTCGAGCGAAACGCCTGCGCCGCGACTTCGCTGCGCACCGCGTACCACTCGCGAGCCTCATCGAGCTCCTGATCCACGTCGGGGTGAAACCGGACTCTCATCCGCGGCGGAAGAGCTTCGCCCGGACCTCTTCCCACGGGATCGTAGCCACGGCGCCGGACTCGATCTCGCGCCACCGGCGCTCGGCTTCTTCCGCCCAGAGCTCCTCGACATCCGGTTCAGGCGGCGGTTCCAGGCTCTCGATGAGCAAGCCCGCCAAGGTGGCGCGTTCGCTCTCGGGCAGCTCGAACGCCTCTCGAAATACGTCTTTCAGATCGCGACGCATCGAAGCATTCTACGCGAGCGTCTGGAGTGCGGCAGCGCCAGCTGCCGCTCTCCATAGCGGCAGCCGCAGCTGCCGCGGGCGGGGGGGAGGCTGGCGCTACGGCGCCAGCCCGTTCACCATGGCTCCGCCAACGGGGAGCGATCTCACGCGGTCAACGGGAAGTGTCTGCTCCACAACGTCGTCTGTCTTCCATCCAGTAGCATGGGAACCTGCAATTGACGCGACCTGTCTTTCTGCATCCGGGTGACGAATACGCCGCTCCCGTGTCCCGCGTGGAAGCGCGCACGTTCACGATCACCGCTACCGGTGAGACGCCGGTGGAGCAGACGATCTACGTCTACGATGCGCACGATCGCGTCGCGGAGATCTCCCAGAACGGCCCCCCGGCCACCTACCACTACGAGCCCATCGACGCGCAAACGGATCGTGTCACGGTGCGGGCTCAGGGCAGCGTCGTGCGCGAGTTTCTGCGGAGGACGTCCTCCGGCGGCACGATCGTCGAGGAGTACGCGCATCCCGAGGACATCGAGCTCACCATGCCTTTCGAGGACGTGATGCTGCGCATGCCCGGCGGACGCGTCCTCCTGCGCTACGCCGGCCAGCGTCTGCTCGGCGCGGAGTACCCCGGCGGCGCGCTGGTCATCGAGCACGACGCGCATGGACGCCTGACCCATACGCGGCAAACCCTGCACGGCCGGACGATCCTCGAATTGCGGCGAGCCTACGACGACGCTCGTCGCGAGATCACGATATCCATCGAGGCGGAGGGTACGCTCGCGGCCGTGCGCCGCATTCGCGTCGATCACACGGGACGCATGCTCGACGAGGAAATGGACTTCTTCGGCGTCAGCCGCCGCACCGAGTATCGCTACACCGACAACGACCGCGGCGACTGGATCGAGCGCATCGCGTCGCAGGACGGCACGCCGGTCGTGCGCGCCACGCGCGACATCGTCTATCGATGATCGCTACCGAGGCGCCAGCCCGTTCACCATGGCCGTGAACGTCGCCAGGATCTGCTCGTCCGTGAACGGCTGTTCCGGCTCGTGGTTGCGTTGCACGAGGATGCGGTCGCGCACCATGCCCTCGGCCGCGCCGAAGATCGCCGAGCACATGACGCGCAAGTCGAGGTCCGTACGAAACGAGCCGTCCGCGCGTCCCCGCTCGATCTGCTCGGCCACGTGCTTCACGAACTCCTGGAAGCCCTTCGACAGCAGCACCTCGGGGGAGTGCCCGCGCATGCGCCGTCCCTCGAACAGGAACAGGAACGCGATGTCGAGGTCCTTTCCCAGCGCCCGCACCATCATCGTCAGCAGGCGCAGGATTGCGTCGCGGCCGTGCTGCGTTCCCTCGAGCGCCTCCTGCACGCGCAGGTTCAGCCCCGACCACGACTCATTGAAGATCGCCTCCAGCAGCCCCGCCTTCCCGCCGAAGTAGCGGATCAGCTGCGATTCCGAGCTCCCCGCATCGCGGGCGATGGCCGCCGTCGAGGTCTGCTCGTAGCCGTTCTTCGCGAAGAGCGTCTTCCCCGCGTTGAGCAGACGCATGCGCGACGTCTGGGTATTGTCTCCCTGTTCGTGGACCGACACGTTCCCGCCAGCGTAGCGCTTCCACCTCTTGAGGTCAAGGTAGCGCTACGACCGCAGTAACCTATGAGTCATCAGTGACTTAGGAGGCAATGGCCCGCGACTTGCTTTCGTCAGCAAACGTACCGCGGTATCCGCGCATCCTGCCTGCGCGAGCGCGGACAGGGCGGGATGGACCTTCAGTCCGTCCCGCCGTAGCTTTTTCTGTGATAGTTTCCCCGCACAATTAAGAGGAGAGTTTTTGATGCGCCTGACCGCCGCCCTGCTGGTGTTCGCCGTCCTCTGCCCGTTTGCCGCCGCCTCCGAAGAGCACGATGATTGCGACGCCGGCTTCATCGCCGCGATCGGCTCCAGCGCCTATCAGTTCTCTCCCGCGCACGACGGCGAGCTCGGCACGGTGCGCCTCTTCTCCATCCTCTCCTACCAGCGGGCGGCGCACGAGCAGCGTTTCGGCAGCGCGCTCTGGCAGCTCCGCATCGACCGCGTCTCCGACGGCACGCGCGTGCTCCGCCTCGACGGCCGCTCGTTCATCGGCGCCGAAGGGTCGGCGCTCGCCGAGCTGCACTGGGACGGCCGTGACGATCTGGGCCGCCCCGTTCCCCCGGGCCGGTACCGCTACACCTTCGCGGCCCGCTTCCACCCGACGGCGCTGACGTACGACGCCGCCTTCGACGCCGAGGAGGCGCTGGCCTCGAGCGACGAAGTGATCGTCGACTACGGCCTCCGCAAGGAAGGGGCGGGACGCCTGCGCGTCAGCGCGAACGCCACGAGCTGCCAGATCCAGCAGAACGCGCCGATGGAAGCGGGCTTCCCGTACAACTTCTACTACGGCTCCACGCACGCGCACTCGAACTGGTCGGACGGCGGCTACCCGACCAACGCCTGCAACAGCGGCAACACGTACGGCAGCGGCACGTTCGCGCCGGCGGATGTCTTCGGCTACGCCCGCAACACCGCGCAGCTCGACTTCTGGGTGGTCAACGAGCACAACCACCTGATCCAGGACGCCATCGCGCACAACAACCCGCCCGTCACCGAGGCCAAGGTCCGGCAGCGGTACCAGGACGGACTGGCGGCCGCCAACGCGGCCACGGTGAACGGCTCCTTCGTCGGCATCTACGGCATGGAGTGGGGCGTCTCCACGAACGACGACCAGGGACACGTCACGCTGCTCGAGACGCCGGCCCTCTTCGGCTGGGAAAGCTGCACGACCTGCAACGGCCCGAGCCCCGAGTGCACGCCCGGCACGAACTGCTACTTCGACGTCTTCACGCCGAAGCGCTTCGGCTACCTCGCGCTCTACGCCGCCTCGGTGGCCAATCCCTCCAGCGCCGGCGCGCTCGGCATCTTCAATCACCCCGACTCCGGGAACTTCGACAACTTCGCCTTCAACGCGAACGCCGACAACGCCATGCAGGGCATCGCCGTGCGCAGCGGCCTGGCGTTCTCGAACGCCACGAACTGCTCCACGACCAACGTCGGCGCGACCGACTACTCGAATCGCTGGAGAGAGGCGCTGAACCTCGGCTTCCATCTCGCGCCGGTGGCCGACCACGACTCGCACTGCAACAACTACGGGATGGCCCTGCCGACGCGCACGGTCTACCTCGCGCCGTCGCTGACCAAGGCGAACCTCCTGGCCGCCCACCGCGCGCGCCGCTTCTACGCCACCGAGGATCCCAACGCGCAGCTCGTCTTCCGGACGGGCGACGGGGCGCACGTGATGGGAGAGATCTTCAACGCCGCCGGCGGCACGACGCTCGTGGCCAGTCTCTACGATCCCGACGGGGAGAGCGTGAGCACGCTCGAGGTTTGGCGCGGCACGATCGGCGGCGGCGTGCCGTCCGCGCCGTACGCCACCTACTCCAACCAGTCGTCGGCGACGATCACGGAGTCGCTCACGTCCGGCACGTACTACTACTACATCCACGCCGTGCAGGCCGACGGCCACGACCTCTGGTCCGCGCCGATGTGGATCACCTGGCAGGCCGGCGGAGGCGACACGACGGCGCCCACGGTCTCCATCACCGCGCCGTCCGCGGGAGCGACGGTCAGCGCGACGGTGAGCGTGAACGCCACCGCCGGCGACAACGCCGGCGTCACGCGCGTCGACTTCCTCCTCGACGGCGTCGTGCAGGCGAGCGACACCAGCTCCCCGTACTCCTGGAGCTGGAACACGGCGGCGTCGGCGAACGGCGTGCACGTGCTGCTGGCGAAGGCGTACGACGCGGCGAACAACGTGGGCACCGCGGCCAGCGTCAGCGTGACGGTGAGCAACGGCGGCGGCGGCACGAGCGCCGACGTCTCCGGCTGGAAGGTCACCCAGGCCAACGCCGCCGGCCAGTACATCCTCCCCGCCGGCACGACCATCCCCGCCGACGGCTACCTGGTCATCGCCCGCCAGGCGGACAAGGCCGCGTTCCAGTCCTTCTGGGGCGTGACCCTCGGCAGCAACGTGACGTTCCTCAACTCCAGCGGCGCGATGCCGGTCATCAACGGCGACGAGAACTTCTCGCTCTACAACGCCGCGAACGCGCTCGTCGACGGCCCGTCCGCGTCGCAGCCCGTGTCGGCCGCCCGCTCGCTGCAGCGCGCCGATCCGTGCGGCTCGACGTGGAACAGCGTGCTCGAGTCGTCCGCGAACGCCGGCAGCGGCGCCGGCGGCGGCTGCGGCGGCGGCGTGAAGCTGAACGAGCACGCCGACGCCAGCGGCACCGGCAACTTCATCTACGAGTTCCTCGAGCTGCACAACGACTCGGTGCCCGCGGGCGACACGACCGCGCCCACGGTCTCGATCGCCACGCCGGCCAACGCCGCCACCGTCAGCGCCACGGTGAGCGTGACCGCGAACGCGAGCGACAACGTCGGCGTGACCAAGGTCGAGTTCCTCCTCGACGGCGTCCTGCAGTCGACCGACACGTCGTCGCCATACGCCTGGAGCTGGGACACGGCCACGGCGGCCAACGGCGCGCAC
The DNA here is from genome assembly GCA_035627015.1 of Thermoanaerobaculia bacterium. GTDB lineage: Bacteria > Acidobacteriota > Thermoanaerobaculia > Gp7-AA8 > Gp7-AA8 > QHVT01. The sequence continues at coordinate 71,743 of DASPMO010000101.1, forward strand.
GCGCTGACGGCGAAGGCGTACGACGCGGCGAACAACACGGCCACGTCGTCTGCCGTGAATGTGACGGTGAGCAACGGCACGCCGGTGAGCATCGGCGGCTGGTCGCTCGTGCAGGCCAACGCGGCGCTGACGTACACCATCCCCGCCGGCACGACCGTCCCGTCGAAGGGATACGTGATCGTCGGGCGCAACGCGACGAAGGCGCAGTTCCAGACGTTCTGGGGCGTGACCCTCGGCGCGAACGTGGTCTACGTCAACGCCGCCGACACCATGCCGCAGATCAACGGCAGCGAGACGTACGACCTGCGCAACGCCTCGAACGTGCGCGTCGACGGCCTGACCATCGCCATGGCCAGTGCCGCCGGCGAGTCGATCCGCCGCACCAGCGGCTGCGGCGCCGCGAACAGCTCCTCGAGCTGGACCCGCGCCGCCTCGTCGACCGCCAACCCCGGCACCGGCGCCCCCGCCCCGTGCAACAAGGGGGCGTACATCAGCGAGTTCTCCGACGCGCTGGGCACGGGCAACTACATCTACGAGTTCGTGGAGATCTACAACGACAAGTAGCGGTCCGCCTTCCTACATCTCCGTGAACTTCAACTCCGGGTTCCCCGCCTGAAGGCGTTTCGCGCCTTCAGGCGTGATGCCGGACCGGCCGATCAGCAGCACGCGCAGCGACGCCAGCTCGGAGAGGTGCACGATGGCGGTGTCGTCCACCTTCGTATCGAACACGCTCACCTTCCGCAGCGCGCGGAACGGCTTCAGCGCCGCCAGTCCCTCGCCCGTCACTTTCGTCCCGCCGAGGAACAGCGTCTCCAGCTTCGTCAGCCCGGCGAGCGAGGCCAGCCCGGCGTCGGTGAGATTCGTCCGGAAGAGATTGAGGAGCTGCAGGTTCTTCAGCGGCTTCAGATGCGCGACGCCGGCGTCCGTGACCGTCGTCTTCCGCAGGTCGAGATGCTTCAGCTCCGGGAACGCGGCCAGCAGGGCGAGGTCATCATCGGTGACCGCCGACTCGTGCAGGTCGACCTTCGTCACCGGCGAGCCTTCCACCGTGCCGCCGAGCCTCTTGACCATGGCCACCGCCTCATCGACCTCGGCAGCACCGGCCACGCAGGCGAACAGAAGAGCAACGACCAGCAATGTTGTACGCATGGGTAGATCATGCGTCCGTCTCCCTCCAAAGTCATCACTCATCACCCATCCCTCGCCACTCGTTCACCGCCACGCCATAGAAGTAGGCGCATGATGGAGCGATGCACCGCCGAACGTTTCTGACCGTGCTGGCCGGCGCCGCCGTGTTGCCGCGCCTGGCCTTCGCCGAGGATTGCAAGTCGACGTCGAGCGCCGTGAAGGGGCCATACTGGCGTCCGGACGCGCCGTTCACGACGGACCTCGTGCGTCCCGGCGGCGAAGTGATCACCGTGCACGGCGTGGTGCGCAGCGCGCGCACGTGCAAGCCGATCGCGGGCGCGCTGCTCGACCTCTGGCAGGCCGACCATCACGGCGAGTACGACGACGTCCTCGGCCGCGCGCGCGTCCGCAGCGGCAGCGACGGCACGTTCGCCTTCCGCACCATCAAGCCCGCGCCGTACGGCTCGGGCGGCTTCCGGCGCCCGGCGCACATCCACTTCGTGCTCAGCGCGGAGGGACACCGCTCGCTGACGACGCAGCTCTACTTCGAAGGCGATCCGTATCTCGACAAGGACCCGCTGCGCTCCGTGCACCCGGACCTGATCGGCAAGGTGCGCAACGGCCGCTGCGCGTTCAACGTGTTCCTCGCGTAGCTCTGGAGTGCGGCAGCGGCCAGCTGCCGCTTTCAATGCGGCAGCCGCAGCTGCCGCGGGCGGGCGGGAGGCTGGCGCCTCCCGCATTGGAGTACGGCAGCTCGCCGCTGCCGCACTCCAGACTGCAACTTTCCGCGCGATCATCTGTCTTACCGGCAGATGAACGACGACACGTTCGACGCGGCGTACGCCACGTTCCACCCCCAGATCGTGCGCTTCCTGCGCGGGATGCTGGCGGGGCGGGGCGACGCGGCCGACCTGGCGCAGGAAGTCTTCCTGCGGCTGCACGCCAGCGGCGATGCGGCTCCCGAGGGAGAGCGCGTGCGCTTCTGGCTCTTCCGCGTCGCGCGCAACCTCGCCGTCAACGAGCTGCGGCGCAACAGCATCCGCGAGCGGCTGCGCGCGTTCATCCGTCCCTTCATCGCGGCCGACGATCCGCACGCCCGGATCGAGCGTGACGAACAGCAGCGCCGCATCGCGCGGGAGGTGGCGCGGCTCAAGCCCGACCATCGCGCCGCGCTCCTCCTCTGCGAATGGGAGGAGATGAGCTACGACCAGATCGCCGCCACGCTCGACGTCAGCGTGGCCAAAGTGAAGTCCGACATCTTCCGCGCGCGCCAGGCCCTGCGCGCCGCGCTCGCGGAAGGGAGGAGCGCATGACCTGTCCCCATCTCGAAGAAACCTCCGCGCGCTTCGACGGTGCGTCCGTCGACGGCAGCCATACCTGTGACGAGTGCCGTGCCTTCCTGCGCGACGCGGCGCAGTTGCGCGAATCGCTGCGCAGCCTGACGTTCGAGCCGAGGCGGCGCCTCCTCCCGATCCTCGTGCCCGCGGCCATCGTCCTCTGCCTCGTGCTCTTCCTCCTCCTGCGTCCCGAGACCATCGAAGACGCCGGCCCGTTCGCGGGACTCGACGGCGGCGGGCGCGCCGTCATCACGGTGAAGCCATGAGACTCCTCGTCCTGCTCCTTCTGGCCACGAGCGCGGACGCGGGCGTCCGCTACACCATCAGAGCCACGGGAGAGCACGCGCGCGTCCTCTACGCCGCCACGGTCGACGGTGCGACCGATTTCGACGTCGTCCTGAGCGACACCCGCTTCGCGCTGAAGGCACACTTCACCGCCGAGGGGACGGACCCCGTCGACCTGCGCGTGCGGCTGGAGACGCGGCGGCGGGAAGGGACGTCGAAGCGTGGACTGCCGCTGTGGGAGGAAGACACGCAGCAGCACCGCTTCCGCGTCCGCCTCGGCCAGACCATCGAGCTGCTGCCGTTCGGCAGCGCGGGTCCGCGCGGGTTGCTGAAGCTCGAGATCGTGCCGCGGGCCGTACACGCGGCGGAGCCGCGCATCGACATCACGAAGAGCAGCAGCGCCATTGCAGTGCAGGCGTACCGGGTGCCGCACCGGTACGAGATTCGTGCGCGGATCGAGCGGGCTGAAGCCCGCTCTACGTTGTTCACCGGGGAGCGTACGAAGCTGATGGTCGGCGACGCGGAGCTGACCGTCAGCGCGGAGCCGGCGCCGTATCGCGACGCGTGGGACGCCACGCGCGTGCGCTTCGACGGCCGGTGGAAGAACGGCACCCCCTTCGCCCAGGGCTGGGAAGGCATCGCCGCCGGACAGCCGCTGCGCTACCCGATCGGCGGCGGCAAGACCCTCATCCTCGAAATCACACCAAAGGAGTGAACATGCTCGCCCTCGTTCTCGCGGCCACGGTGTGGCCCGGCTTCGCCATGGACAAAATCCCCGTCGCCATCTACGACGGGAAGCGCACCACGCTGCACGGACATCCGTCGCCGCCGCCCGAGTTCCCCTACGCAGGACGCCATCCGCTGGTCGACGCCAACAGCAGCGTGCAGATCGGCGGCGTCGAGACCGCCACCGTCGTCTCCCCGAATCCCACCCCGGCGCTCATCGCCCATGAGAAGTTCCACGTGCACCAGCGCACGAAGCATCCGTCGTGGAGCGCGAACGAGGCCGACCTCTTCGTCTATCCGGAAGACGACGTCGAGGCGCTCTCGCTGCAGCAGCGCGAATTCGAGGCGCTGCGCACCGCGCTGAGCGGCGATGCGTGCGCCGCGCGTCTGGCGCTGGCGCTGCGCCGCGAGCGCTTCGCGAAGATCGGTCCTACCGCGGTGGCGTACGAGCGCGGCACGGAGTTGAACGAGGGACTGGCCACCTACGTCGAACACCGTGTGTCCAATGAGCCCGTGGTGTTGAAAAAGGTCGATGGGATTCGCGAGCGCATGTACCAGACCGGCCTGGCCCTGGCCACGCTCCTCGACCGCCACGATCCGAAGTGGAAAGAGACGCTGGAGCGCGGCGACCCCCGCTCGCTCGACGAGCTCCTGTCCGCCGCCCTCGAGCCGCCCACGGCCGCAGCCGCGGACGTGCAGGCCATTCGCGCGCGGCGCGAGCAGCGCAAGCGCGACTTTCTCGCGGCCAAGGGGTGGACTGTCGTCATCACCGGCATGTTCCTCCCCGAGCGCTTCGATCCGCTGAACGTACACGTCGTCGCCAAGGGGGAAGTGCTGCACACGCGTTTCCTCCGCCTGAAAGGCGAGGGCGGCACGATCGAGGCCGGCCGGCCCGTGCTGACCGAGGCCGCGGGCGCGCATCCGCTCTTCAACGGCGTCCGGAGAATCACCCTCACCGGCTTCGTGGAAAAGCCCGCGGTCGTCGACGGAAAGCTCGTCGCGGAGGGCGTGAGTGCGATACTCACGCCGATGAGCGACCTGCACATCGTCAACGAATCCGTCGCCGACCCCCGCGGCACCGTCGTGATCGTCCACGGACTCGGCGAGCACTCCGGCCGCTACGGGCACATCGTCGAGCTCGCGCACGCGGCCGGCTTCTCCGTCCTCCGCTACGACCACCGCGGGCACGGCCGCTCGCCGGGGAGGAAAGCGGCCATCCCGAAGACGACCACGCTGCTCGAGGACCTGGCCTCGGTCATCGATCTCGTCAACGTGCGCCCGCTGGTGCTCCTCGGGCACAGCATGGGCGGCGCGGTGGCCGCGCGTCTCGTGGCCGAGGGCTACCAGGAGCATGGCGAGAAACCGGCGGCGTGGCATCGCAAGGTGGACTTCCTGGCGCTCTCCTCGCCGGCGTTCGCCAGCAAGCTGAAGATGACGGAGAAGGTCAAGCTGGCCCTCGGGCGCGTGGTCACGCCGGGCCTGCCGGTGGCGAACGGCCTCGATCCGGACAAGGTCTCGCACGACCCCGAGGTCGTGCGCGCGTACAAAGAAGACCCGCTGAACCACGACCGCCTCACCCCGCGCCTGGCCGACTTCATCCTCGGCGCGGGGAAACTCGTGCGGCGGCGCGCCGGCAAGTGGAGCGTGCCGACGCTGCTGATGTTCGCCGGCGCCGACGAGCTGGTCGACCCGCGGGGGAGCCGCGGGTTCGTCTTCGCCGCGCCGAGGTACGTCGTCACGGCCAAAGAGCTGGCCGGCGCGTATCACGAAATCTTCAACGAAGTGGAACCGATCCGGGGCGAAGCGCTGAACACGTTGCGCGAATGGCTGGACACGGCCGTAAAATGACGACGGTCCAATTCGTCCGATGCTCCAGCGGCTCGCGCTCGCCGTACTGTTGCTCGTCCCCGTGTTCGCGCAGGCGCGCGAGCGGGCGGTGCTGGTCTATCCCAAAGAGCGCTCCTGGTTCCGGCGCATCTTCTACACCTCGCACCAGCGCGAGCTGCTCGCGGCGCTGACCGCGCGCTACGACATCCAGGTGCACCAGCAGGTCTCGGACGAGCGGCAACTGTTCGACATCGACGTCGACGGCGCGCAGCTCCTCGTCCTCTCCGCGCACGGCGATCCCTTCTCCATGTACTTCGGCAACCGCCAGAAGCGGACGCTCGACGCCAGCGACCGCGCGCGGCTGGCGCGCTTCTTCGAGCGCCTCGACCCCTTTGCCACCATCGTCCTGCAGAGCTGCCACACCGGCCGCGGCTTCGCGCACGTCGTGAAGGCCGCCGCCGGCCCCAACCGCCGCGTCATCGCCGCGCGCGGCGAGATCCCCTGGAACGGCCTGCGCGTGACCTCCGTCGCCCCATTCGACGTGGCCATCGACTGCCAGGACGGCGGGCGGCGGTGGGACTGCACCGTGCAGTTGCGATAGTCTCCCTCCCGATGCGATTCAAGAAGAGCCGCTTCGGGCCGCGCCTCGTCGAGGCGGCGCGCAGCGGCCGCCACTACCGTGACGTTCACGTCTTCATCGGCGGCACCGGTGCCGTCGGCGGCTCCTCCGCCCTCCAGATGGTCGAAATGCTCGAAGAGATGATGACCATCAACCCGCCCGCCTCCCCGGACGACGTCCCCGTGCTCATTGTCACCGGGCGCAGCGATGACGAGGTGCACTCCTTCGAGTCGCGCCTCAAGCGCATGACCCGCACGCGCTGGGGCGCGGGCGTCACGCCGCGGCACTTCGAGCACGGCTTCCTCACGCCGGGAGGTGTCTACGTGGCCGTCTCGAAGTTCGAGCTGCGGCCCATCCCCGGGCTCGAGATCGTCACCGATGCCGACATCCATCACCGCGCGCAGGCCGTCGACGAATTCCTGAAGACCGCCGGCGTCGACCGCGACGAAGAGAGCCTCCTGCGCTACGTGAGCGGCGTCAAACCGATCACCGGCTTCCTCGAAGACCGTCGCGTGCGCCTGCGCGACTACGGCGACAAGCCGTTCCGCTCCGTGCTCCTCGGCTTCCCGCTGCCGAGCATCCTCGCCTACCAGACCGGCGGACTGGGCATCGTCGGCGCCGCCCTCGGCCTCGGCGACGACTTCACCGCGCGCATGAAGCACGCTTTCGAGCAGACCTTCGCCGACGACCTGGCGGCGGTGAGCGAGACGTGGGGCGCGCGCGTGCTCGTCGCGCACACCACCGGCGTCGGCGGGATGTACGACGAATCGTCCGACGGCGGGACCACGCTGCGCCTCGGCTTCGCCCACGCCGCGCGCGACGAGTTCCTCCGCAGCAAGCACCACGAAGCGGTCAATCTCACGAAGAACTACGCCCAGCGCGGCGTGCTCATGCTCGTCACCGCCGCCGCCATCGGCATCGACGAAGTGCGCATGCGCGAGCGCATCCCGCTGCACGGCGGCATCGTCAAGGCGCTGCGCGACGCGCCGCACGAGATCTACCGCGGCGCCCGCGAGCGCAAACAGTACGTGCAGGTCTTCAAGCCGACCACGCTCAAGCTCGACGGCGCGAAGAACAAGCCGCTGCACTTCAAGAAAGGGGAAGAGCTCCGCCCGTCGTGGGTGATCCGCAGCGGCGAGAACGGCTTCTTCAGCGTGGCCAACGCCGACGCGCTCTATCGGGTGATGAAAGTGGCCTCGGTGTCCGAGCTCGGGCACGTCCTGGCCACCACCGGCCTCCTCGGCGACGACCCGAACCTGCCGTGGTTCGAGGACGGGATCTGCTATTACACCGAGACCGACAACTCGCGCGCCGTCTTCGACTTTCTCTACCAGCCCGTGCTCCTCGAGGCGCAGCTCAGCGGCATCGAGCCGCTGGCGCTGCAGGATCTCGGCTCCGCGAAACATCAGGCCGAGCTGCACACGCTGGCGCTGCTCATCCTCCTCCACCGCCTGCGCACGCTCGACGTCGAGGCCATCGAGGAGTATCCCGACGAGTCGTTCAACGCCAGGAAGTTCTTCCTCGAGAATTCGCGCCCGCTCACCTTCCGCGACGTCGACGGCTGGGACATGCAGACGCTGGCCCGCGACCTGCGCACGCTCGTCACCGCCGACAAGCCGGGGCAGCTCCTGCCGCTCAAGCCGCTCATCGACGCCGGCCAGTTCGGCGCGCGCGACGAGGCCCACCTGGCGGTGATGAAGGTCGTGCTCGACGCGGTCTTCGCCATTCCCTCCCTCGGCTCGCCGATCGTGGTCGCGGACGAAGACGGCGGCACCCTCGTCCGCAGCGGCTCCTGGGTGGCGCCCCTCGGCACGATCGTCACGCACGAGGACTCGCTGCAGCAGCTCCTCCCGGACGAAGAGTCGCGCCACTTCCAGATGGCCGTGAACGGCTTCATCGACCTCCGCCCGCACGCCATCGTCTCCAGCGCCAAGCTGCCGGCGGAAGGGGCGGTGACGGTGCATGGCGACGAGGCCTCGTACCGCGCGCGCCTCGCGTCGCTCGAGCCGTACTCGTTCTTCGCCACGTGCGGACTGATCGCCATCCTGCACCGCCTGCGCGCCCTCGGCGCGATGCTGGCGCAGGCGCGCACGGACCTCGGCACGATGCAGGACTGGCTCTGGACCATGCAGCGCGACGCGCGCGGCCACACGTACGTCGTACCGGGTGTCGTCGAGGCGCTGCGCATGATCGCCGAGGGGCAGGAAAAGACCACCGGCACGGAGTGGCTGGACGGCATCTGGGGCTACGAGCGCCGGCTCCCGAAGCAACGCGTCGATGAAGTCCTCGCAGCAGTCGAAAAACGTAGGGCGGGCTTCAGCCCGCCTCCCCCGGGAGGGACGGGCTGAAGCCCGTCCTGCGTCTCGCCTTCCTCCTGGCGATCGGCGTCGTTACCGCGATCGTCTTCGTCTCCTTCCGCGCCACGCGCCACTCCACCGAGGCGGCGCACTGGGTCGCGCACACGCACCAGGTCCTCTCCACGCTGGAGCGGATCCTCGTTGCCACCGAGGCCGCGGAGACGTCGCAGCGCGCGTTCGTCATCACCGGCACGGAGCATTACGCCGAGGAATCGGCGGCGCAGCGGCCGAGCGTCGCCGCGAGCATGACCGCGCTGCGAAAGCTGCTGAGGGACCATCGTCTCCAGAGCGAGCGCGTGCAGCTCCTGCAGCTCGCGCTCGACGACAAGCTGCGCTGGGTCGATCACGTCATCGACATCCGCCGCCGCGGCGGCTTCGAGCCGGCGCGCACGCTCATCCTCTCGGGACAGGGACACGCGAAGATGCTGCGCGTGGCCTCGATCATCGAGACGATGAAGTCGCACGAGAACGCCATGCTCGCGCAGCGGCAGGCGCGGCACGCCCACCAGACGCGGCGCGCGCAGTTCCTCCTCGTGGCCGGCGCGCTGACCGACCTCGCGCTGCTGGCCCTCGTCTTCTTCGTCGTCCGCCGCGACGAGCGCCTGACCCGCGAGCTGGCCCGCGCCTCCGAGGAAGCGCGCGCCGCGGCGGAGCGCAACGCGGAGATGCGCGCGCAGTTCCTGGCCAACATGAGCCACGAGATCCGCACGCCGATGAACGCCGTCATCGGCATGAGCGGCCTGCTCCTCGACACGAAGCTTGATCCCAACCAGCGCGAGCTGGCCGGCACCGTGCGCACCAGCGCCGAGGCGCTGCTCACGGTCATCAACGACGTCCTCGACTTCTCCAAGCTGGAGGCGGGCAAGCTGGCCGTCGAGGTGCACGACTTCGAGCTGCGCCCCGCGGTCGAGTCGGTGATCGATCTCTTCAGCGACGCCGCCAACCAGAAGCGCCTCTCCCTCGGCGTCCTCTTCGACCACGCGTTGCCGCGCTACGTCCGTTCGGATGCGGGACGCATCCGCCAGGTGCTGACGAACCTCGTCGGCAACGCGGTCAAGTTCACGTCCGCGGGAGACGTGCTGGTGCACGTCGACCTGCGCGAGCGGCACGGCGCGCGGCTCATGGTGCGCTTCACCGTGCGCGACACCGGCATCGGCATCGGGGAGGAGGTGCTGCCGAACCTCTTCCAGCCGTTCACGCAGGCCGACGCCTCCACCACGCGCCGCTTCGGCGGCACGGGCCTCGGCCTGGCCATCTCGAAGCAGATCGCCGAGGCACTGGGCGGGACGCTGGCGGCGGAGTCGCGGGTGGGGGAGGGCTCGACGTTCTGGTTCGACGTGCCGCTGGAAGAAGCGGCGTGGGACGAGGAGTCGCGCGAGCTCTCGGTGGCCTCCCTCCGCGACGCGCGCGTGCTCCTCGTCGACGACAACGCCACCAACCGCCGCCTGCTGCGGCACAACCTCGCCGCGTGGGGGATGCAGACGGACGAGGTGGAGAGCGGCGCGGAGGCGCTGGCGCGACTGCGCGAGGCCGCGGCCGCGGGCACGCCGTACGACCTCGTCCTCACCGACATGAGCCTGCCGCAGATGAACGGCCTCGTGCTCTCGCGGCTGATCAAGTGCGACCGCGACCTCGCCGAGACGCACATCATCATCATCTCCTCGCTGGCCGAGCGGGTGGAGCCGCCGATCCTGCGCGTGGTCGGCGTCGACGCCTGCCTCGCGCGCCCGGTGAAGCAGTCATCGCTCTTCGACGCCATCGCCACGTCGCTGCTGGTGGAAACGTCGGGACGGGCTTCAGCCCGTCCCGAGCGGGCTGAAGCCCGCTCTCCGTTGCGCACCGATGTGCGTGTGTTGATCGCCGAGGACAACCCCGTGAACCAGAAAGTCGCGCTGCGGCAGCTCGAGCGTGCCGGCATCCCCGCCAACGCGGTGGCCAACGGCATCGAGGCGGTGGAGGCGGTCAGCCGCGGCGACTACGCGCTGGTGCTGATGGACGTGCAGATGCCGGAGATGGACGGCTTCGCCGCCGCGAAGGAGCTGCGCCGCCGCGGCTCCGCCGTGCCGATCGTGGCCCTGACCGCGAACGCGCTGGCCGGCGACCGCGAGCGTTGTCTCGACGCCGGCATGAACGATTACCTGTCCAAGCCGATCGTGGAGGAGGAGCTCGTGCGCGTGCTGGACCGCTTTCTCCCGCGGGCTCCGCTCGACGGGCAGGTGCTCGATCGCCTGCGCGAGGTGAGCCCCGATTTCGTGCGCGAGATCGCCGTGGTCTACCTCGACGACGCCCCCGCCCGCCTGGCCGCGCTGCGCGAGGCCGTGCAGAAGCAGGACGCCCACGCCGTCTCCACCGCCGCCCACGCCTTCCGGAGCGGCTCCGCCAACATCGGCGCCACCGCCGTGTCCGCGCTGTGCGGCGAGCTGGAGCGGATGGGGCGCGAAGAAAGCCTGTCGGATGCCGCGCGCACCCTTGCCGACCTCGAGCGCGAGTACGCGAGAGTGGAGCAGGCCCTGCGAGAACTTAGCTAAACGTAGGCGGGCTTCAGCCCGCCTCCCCCGGGGGCGGGCGGCTGCACCCTCCCCCCGGGGAGGCGGGCTGAAGCCCGCCCTACGTTTACGCTTGCAGAAACCTCTGCACCGTCGTGCGCAGCTCCGCCGGATTCACCGGCGGTACATGTCACATCCCGGCGGCGTTGTTGTCGGTCGGCCCGATCTCTTTTCCGCCGCCCTTCATCTCCTCGGGGTATCCGGTCGGCGTCGTGGTCATGCTGCCGTCGCTCATTTCCGACGGCCCCCATCCGCCGCCCATCTGGCGGCGCCAGCGGCTCCACACCGCGAGCAGCACGACGAAGCCGAAGAAGATGACGATCAGCCCGATGAAAAAGCCGTTCATGCGAAGGAAATCCGCACCTTGCGTGCCATGAGTACGCTCGCGTACCGATTTCCGTCAGAAAACGTGCGAAATTGCTGACCGTTCCGCCATGCCCACCATCCTCCTCGTCGACGACGACGAACCGATCCGTCTGCTCATCACTGCCATCTGCTCCCGCCTCAACGTTACGGTCGAATGGGCGGGTGACGGCGAGATCGCGCTCTCGATGCTGCGCCGGCGCCGCTACGACGCGGTCCTGCTCGACCTCATGCTGCCGAAGCAGAACGGCTTCGAGATCCTGCGCGAGGTGCGCTCCTTCGCCCCGGACCTGCTGGCGCGGACGATCATCATCACCGCCGCGTCGGACGCCACGTTGCGCGACTTCGACGGCGGCGGCACGCTGGTCCTGCTGCGCAAGCCGTTCGACATCGCCGACCTGATGGACGCGCTGGTGGCCTGCACCGGCTGCGACGCGCCGCCGCCGCCGCGCCGCATCTCGGCATACACCGCCCACGCCCCCGTCGTCACGAATCCGTAGCCGCACGGATCGCGCCGAGGCGCGACACTGGGACCCCATGCGCAGACTGCTGCTGCTGCTCGCCCTCGCGTCGTCGCTCCATGCCGACACGCTGCTGGTCGCCAACCGCGGCGATTCGCGCATCACGCTGATCGATCCCGCCACCATGACGCTGCTGACGACGATCGCCGTGGGCGCCGACCCGCACGAGATCGCGGTCTCGACGGACGGCAAGCGCGCGTACGTCTCGAACTACGGCGGCTCGTTCGGCACCACGCTGTCGGTCATCGATGTCGCCGCGCGCACGAAGCTCCGCGACGTCTCCATCGCCCCGCTCACCGGCCCGCACGGCATCGTCTTCCGCAACGGGAAGGTGTGGTTCACCGCCGAGCGCTCCTCGGCCGTCGGCCGCTACGACCCCGAGGCCGACCGCGTCGACTGGATCGGCCGCGTCAATCCGGCCTCCGCGCACATGCTGGCCGTGAACGCGTGGGGGACCACGGTCTACACCGCCAACATCAGCGCCGGCACGGCCTCGATCATCGACGTGCAGGGGACGGAGACGCAGGCACGCAAGAGCATCCCCAGTGTGACCGCGGGAGAAGGGATCGCGCTCTCGCCCGACGAGACGGAGCTCTGGATCGGCAGCGTGGGCACGGGCGGCATCGCCGTGATCAGCCTGCAGAGCGAGACGGTCGTGCACCGCATCCCCGGCGTCTTCGCCTATCGCCTCACCTTCACGCACGACGGCCGGTACGTGCTCGTGCCGCGCGGGACGACGGTGGTGGTGTACGACCGCGCCACGCACGCGCAACTGCGGCAGCTCGAGGTGGGCGGGACCGTGCTCTCGGTCATCGTCGCGCCCGGCGACCGCCTCGCCTACGTGGCCATGACCAACCCCTCGCGCGTGATCAAGCTCGAGCTCGCGACCGGCGCCATCCTCGGCGAGACCGCCGTCGCCCCGGTGCCCGACGGCCTGGCGCTGGCCATCGAGCCGCCGCCGTACGTGAAGAGAAGGACCGCGCGCCATTAGGGGAGCGCCGGCGTCCCGCCGGCTGTCTGTGGCGGCGTCCCGCCGCCACCGTGCGGGCGAGACGCCCGCACAAACAGCCGGCGAGGACGCCGGCGGTCCGCATCGAGGAATGCCCCTCCCACAGGCGCGTTTTACGCTTCACCCTATGAAACGACTCGCGCTGATCCTCATCGCTGTCGCTGTCCTTGCGCCCGCCGCCTCCGCCTCCCGCCGCCGCTCGACGCACCATCCCGCCCCGGCGTGCTCGTTCTCGCTCGTCCCGGTGTGGGGGAACGGCTCCGTCAGCCCGGACGGCCTGACGCGCGCGCTCGTGCTCGTCTACGGCCAGACGCAGGAATGCTCGCAGTGGGCCGCGTACTCGCCGGTCGACTGGATCACCGTCGAGGCCGCACCGCTGGCCGCGCAGCCGGGCGCGTTCGTGACCGTCTCGCCGAACGCCGCCGCGACCTCCCGCACCGCGACTCTGATCATCGCCGGCGTCCGCCTCGCCATCACCCAGGACGGCGCCGCGCGCATCTCGCCGCCCATCGCCGACAACCTGCTGCTCAACGGCACCTTCGACCGCAACGTGTCGAGCTGGACGTGGTTCTCCCACTTCCCCAACGGCATCGGCACGGCGGAGTGGTCGCAGTTCGACGCGAACGGCAGCCCGGCCTCGGGATCGATGCTCCTGCGCGACTCCGACTTCCTGGCCGGCCAGGCGTACCAGCAGCTCCAGTGCGTGCGCATCCCGACCGGCGGCGGCTTCTACGAGTACGGCGCCAAGATCCGCACCGGCAGCGCGCAGGGAGAGATGGCCATCGCCCTCCTCACCTACGGCTCGACCGACTGCTCCGGCAACTACAACGGCCGCGTCGAGCATTGGGACCGGCCGCAGCAGGGCGTCTGGCACTCCTGGAAGTTCTCCCGCCCGATGCCCGGCAGCGTGCGCTCCGCGCTGATCGTGCTCGCCAGCGCGGCCGACACTCCGCCGTTCGAGACCTGGTTCGACGACGTGTATTTACGCGAAGTGCGGTAGGAAAGCGGACCGCCGGCGTCCTCGCCGGCTGTCTGTGCGGGCGTCTCGCCCGCACGCCCCCGGGCGAGGCGGGCTGAAGCCCGCCCTACATTTAGCTCGCCGGGTTCGGCCGGGCGATGCGGTGCAGCTCCGGTGCGTGCAGCCGCGGGCCGTCGTAGCCGCGCACGGCACCGAACCGTGTGCCCGACTCCCACTCCGCCCGCGCCTCCGCGATCTCCTCGGGAGTGCGCGCGGCAAAGTTCCACCACATCAGCACCGGCTCCGGGAACGGCTCTCCGCCGAGGAGGAGCAAACGTCCGCTGCCGCGCAGGGCGATCGACGAGCGGTCCGGGCCGAGGTAGTAGAGCGTGTTCACCTCCAGCCGCTGCCCCTCCAGCGTCATCTCGCCGTCGAGGATGAACAGCCCATGCTCGAACGTGCGCTCCAGCTCCAGCTCGAGCGACGCGTGCACGCGCACGTCCTTCCCCACCATCGGGGAGAACGTATGCGCGCTGAACGTCTCCGCAAAGCCGCCGCGCCACTCCTCGCGCGGCACCTCGGGGACGTGATGGAACGCCGGGGCGTCGTGGCGATGCGCGTCCGGCAGCGCCACCCAGAGCTGCACCCCGTTCAGGCGCCCGATGTTCGACGCCGGTGTCTCCTCCGAGTGAGCAATGCCCTTTCCGGAGGTCATCACGTTCACCGTGCCGGGACGGGCCATCGCCTCGCAGCCGAGCGAATCGCGGTGCAGCACCTCTCCCTCCAGGAGCCACGAGACCGTCTGGATGCCGATATGTGGATGCGGCGCGACGTCCATCGGCTTATCGTCCGAGAACGAGAGCGGCCCGTAGCGGTCGAGGAAACACCAGGGACCGATCAGGCGCCGGTCGCGCACCGGGAGGGCGCGCCAGATCGGCAGCGGCCCGAGGTGCGTCGTGCGTCCGGGGTGCGCTTCGAGCGTCATCTCCTCCATTGGACCACAACCTGCAGATGAGCTTCCTCGGAGACCCACGATGTCCCGGTGGTTGGCGGTTCTTGCAGTCCTTCTCATCCTCGGCGGCGCGGCGCGGGCGGACGTCTTTCGCATCCTCGACGACCCCGGCGACGCGATGCAGGCGCGCGTCGACCTCATCCAGCAGGCCGACCGCGAGATCCACGCCCTCTACTTCCTGGCCCGCAACGACCGCGTCACCCTCACCGCGCTGGCCCTGCTGCGCGACGCGCGCCGCCGCGGCGTCCCGAGCGTGCGGCTGATCGTCGACGCGAATTTCCACCGCATCCCCAAAGCCGTGCTCGCGCACCTGCGCGACGAAGGCGTCGAGGTGCGGGTCTACCACCCCTTCACCCTGCGCCATCCGAGCTGGCTGTTCCGCCGCATGCACGAAAAAGTGGTCGTCGTCGACGGGGAGCGCTATATCACCGGCGGGCGCAATCTGGCCGAGGCCTACTTCGGGATGGCGAAGAAAAAGAACTTCGTCGACCGCGACGTCTACATCGAAGGCGCCTCCGCCGCGGACGCCGACCGTCACTTCGAGACGCTCTGGTCGAGCGAGCACGTGGCGCAGTTGAAAGTGCACGTGTCGAAGCGGGAGAAGGGCAACGCCGAGGACCTCCTCGACCGCATCCTCTTCGAGTTGAGCTGCGGCAACGGATTCGTGAAGCTCGACACCGGCAACGACTGGTCGGCGGGGCAGCGCCAGGTCGACGCCGTCGACTTCCTGCACGATCCGGTCGACGCGGAGGAAGGGGAGCGCGTCGCATCGCGCCTCGCCGAGATCATCGAAGGAGCACAGACGTCGATCGTCATCGAGTCGCCGTACCTCGTCCCGCCGAAGCAGCTCCGCCAGTTGCTGGAGAAGAAACTGGCCGAGGGCGTGTACGTGCAGATCGTCACCAACTCCCTCCGCTCCACCGACGGCGTGCTGCCGCAGGCCGGCTATCTCAAGTACCGGCGGCGCCTCGCCCGCGCCGGCATCGACGTGCGCGAGTACAAAGGGCCCGACCCGCTGCACGCCAAGAGCGCGGTCATCGACGGGAAGATCGTGCTGGTCGGCTCGTACAACCTCGATCCGCGCTCCCAGAACCTGAACACCGAGGTCATTTGCGTCGTCGAGGACGAGGTGCTGGCGCAGGAGCTTCTCGAGTCGATCGACCTGCACCTGCAGAACGCCTGGCGGATCCACGGCAACGGACGTCCGGCCCGCGTGGAGCGGTATCCTCAGGTGTCGCGGGCCAGGAAAGTGCGCGCGTGGCTCGCGCGCTTCCTGCTGCCCATCGTCGAGAATCAGCTTTGAGGGGGTACCGGTGCTGACGAAAGAAGTGATTCTGCGCTCGCGCGGCTCGTTCCGTACGGAGGTCGAGGCCGGCCCGCATCGCTTCATCATGGACGAGCCGGCGAATGTGGGCGGCGGCGGCGAAGGCCCCACGCCCTACGACGCCCTGGCCGCCGCCCTCGGAAGCTGCACGGCCATGACCCTGCAGTTCTACGCGAAGCGCGAGAAGCTCCCGCTCGAAGGGACCGACATCACCATCACCCACGACCGCCAGCACGTGAAGGACTGCGCCGACTGCATCACGCAGCAGGGCAGCTTCATCCATCGGTTCAAGGTCGAGATCCGCCTCCACGGCGACCTCAGCGAAGAACAGCGGCAGCGCCTGCTGGCCGTGGCCGGCAAGTGTCCGGTGGCGAAGACGCTGCAGGCGGAGATCAGGATTGATGAGGTGCTGGTGCAGTAGCGGTTGCTGTGTTGCTGGTTGCTGGTTCAAGGCGGTGCCTGGGTTTCAGGGCGAGCACCGCCTTGAACCAGCAACCAGTAACCAGCAACAAGTTATTTGACAACACTTGCGCATTGCACTCCTGACGAAAGGAGCAAAGCAGCATGCGCAAATTACTGCTGATTCTGCTTGTCCTCGTGGCATCGGCGGCCTTCGCCCAGGAGACCGTCCGCTGCGAGTCCATCAACAATCGCATCCATGACTGCGAAGTCGGCACCGGCTTCGTGACCATGGCCCGCCAGCTCAGCGACAACAAGTGCATCTACGGCACATCGTGGGGCTACAAAGACGGCAAGATCTGGGTCAAGGAAGGGTGCCGAGCCGAGTTCAACTTCACCCAGCGGGCCACGCTGGTCTGCGAGTCGCTCAACGGCGAGCCGGGTCTCTGCTTCGCCGACACCACCGACGGCGTGCGTCTGGTGCGCCGCATCAGCGACAGCAAGTGCGACTTCGGCCGCGACTGGGGTTGGGATTCGAACGGCATCTGGGTGACCAACGGCTGCCGCGCCGAGTTCGCCATCCGTCCCGTGAACCGCGGCCCGGTGGCCACGATCACCACGCGGAACGAGCCGATGATCTCGAGCTCGACCAAGCCGGCCACGATCCTCTGCGAGTCGAAGAACAACACCCGCAGCCACTGCCGCACCGACACGCGCTGGGGCGTGACGCTCGTGCGCCAGGTGAGCGAGAACGAGTGCATCCGCGGCCGTTCGTGGGGCTATGACAAGGACGGCATCTGGGTCAATGAAGGGTGCCGCGGCGAGTTCACCCTCGGCGAGAACATCACCGAGACGCCGCTCGTGGCCGCGCCCGTGCCGGTCGTGGTGACGCAGCCCGTGATCGTGCAGCAGGCCGCGCCGCAGGTCGTCGCCGTGCCGACCATGGAGCGCGTACCGACCATCATGTGCGAGTCGATCGACGGCCGCCGCAATCACTGCGCGGTCGAGACCATGGACGGCATCCGTCTGCTTCGCCAGACCAGCGACTCCAACTGCGTGCTGAACAGCACGTGGGGCGTCGACGGCAACGGCATCTGGGTGACCAACGGCTGCCGCGGCGAGTTCGCCATCGGCGGCGGCGCCAGCGCCAACAACAACAACAACGGTGCCTCGCGCGTCTTCTGCGAGTCGCAGGGCGGCCAGCGCGCCGTCTGCGCGGCGGACACCCGCATGGGCATCGCCGTGGTGCGTCAGGTCAGCGACGCGCCGTGCGTGCTGAACAGCACGTGGGGCTACGACACGGACGGCATCTGGGTGACCTCGGGCTGCCGCGCGGAGTTCATCCTGCGCAGGTAGCTACTTTCTGCGACGGATGTCCTGCCGTACGTGCAGGAGCTCCTCGCGGATGAGGTCGAGCGTCATGAGCAGGCTCTCCATCCTGGCATGGAGAGCCTCTCGCGGCCCGCCGTCCCTGCGGGACTGCTTCAGCGCCGTGGCCAGCACGCGCGCCCGCTCGGCAGGCGAGAGCAGGGCCAGTTCCTCGGACAGCGCGGCCGTTGCCTGCTTCCCGTTGTCGTTCCCCTCGATCAGGGCCGCGGGCGAGACGTGGAGGATGTGGGCGAGGTTCACCAGCAGCGACACGTCGACGTTCTGTTTCCCGGTCTCGATGCGTGACAACGTGGCCACGCTCATGCCCGCTTTCGACGCGACGTCGCTGAGCGACATCCGCCGGCTCTGCCTCGCCATGCGCAGCGCCGCGCCGATCTCTGGTGTCGACATACCGCGAATCTCCCGCGACCATGGTACACGGCCCTGTCGTCGGTTGTCAGTTGTCGGTTGTCTGTGCCGCAGCGCGATGCCGCACAGACAACAGAGAACCGACAACCGGCAACAAAGAACGCCTACTTCTTCTCCAGGATCTCGATCGCCTTCTCCAGCTGCTCGTCCCTCCCGGCGCGAATCCCCGCCGCCGTCGGCGACACCGGCACGTTCGGCACGATGCCGATGCCGTGGTGGCGCGAGCCGTCGTGCTTGAGCACCTTCATCCCCGTGAAGATGACGCGGTAGCCGCCGGGGAGGGTGACGCTGTTGATGTTCCCGTTCGTGCCGGCGGTCGTCTCCCCGACGATCGTGCCGAGCTTGTAGGCCTCGACGATCCCCATCCACGTCTCGGCATAGCTGATGGCGCGGCCGTCGGTGAGAAAGACGACGTTCTTCGTGAAGCGCGGCTGCTGCGGCTTCAACTGCCAGCGTCCGCGCGTGTTCCACTCCACTCCCTGGCGGTCGGGGCGGCGGGAGACGGGGATGTTCCACTGCGCCGAGTCGGTGGGGCCGTCGATCAGGTGGAGGAGCGGCTTCGTCCCGCCGCGCGGATAGCCGCGCAGGTCGAACACGATCCCGCGCGCCGCGGCCAGCTTCGGCAGCGCCGCCTCGAAGTCGGGGTCCTTGAGGCGATCGAGGTCGACGTACAGGATGCCCGGCTTCAGCTCGGCGACCATCTCCGGACGCTTCTCGCGCAGCGGCTCCGTGCGCGCGGCGCGGGTCAGGGTGACGGTGCGCGTCGAGCCGTCGGCGTTGCGGATGGTGAGCACGCTCTTGCTGCCGGCGTCCCCCGCGGCGACGTTGCGCTGCCCGACCACGCGGCGCCACTGCGGCGTCGCGCTGGAGATGCGCTCCTCCACCTCGCGCAGCGCCTGCATCGCCGGCCTGCCGTCGATGGCGATCACCTCGTCGCCCACGTTCACGCCGCTCTCCGGGGCGTCGACGGCCGTGACCACGAGCGCGTCGCCGATGGCGCGCCAGAGCAGCGGCAGCGACGCGCGCGCCTGCGCCGGGAGGAGCTGCACGGAGCCGTGGCCGTCGTCGATCGAGGCCATCATCCGACGCAGCGTGAGCAGGAACGCCTGCTCGTCGCGATCGGTGCCCGCCGCCTGCAGGGTCGTCTTCAACTGCGCGGGCCAGTCGACGTCCACGACGTCGAAGTAGGGATAGAAATGCTGCAGGACGTTCCAGACCAGCACCACCGCGCCGATGCGCGAGGCGCGGTCGTTGCCCGAGTGCAGCGCCGTGCCGTGAGGCCGCGCCTCGGCGGCCGGGCGCGGCAGCGTGTGCGTGGAGGTCGCGTACACCGTCAGCGGCACCGCGGCGGAGACGCCCCCGCCGAGGTCGATGCGCAGCGGCTGCAGCGGATCGGGGTAGCGCGCATCGGCTTCACCCGCCGCGCGGCGCACCCGCTCGCTCTGGTAGATGCTGCGCGGCTCCTTCGTCCCCACCCCGGCGTGCTCCCACGCCACGATCGTCTGCGCGTCGGCCGGCTTGAGCAGCGCCGCTTCCCGCGGCGCCCCCGACGGGAAGACCTGCAGCGACGGCGCGACCGGCAGGAAGATCTCGGAGAGCCGCGACGCCAGCTCGGCGGCGTCCTTCGCTCCTTCCACGGCTTCCGCTCCCTCGACCGCGATGGCGTCCCAGTTCGCGCCCGCGGCCTCGTCGCTCGGATGGAAGTAGCGCACGATGCCGAGGAGCCGCGTGAAGGCCACCAGGTTCTCCATCCCGCGCGCCGTGATCGCGCGCGGCGGCGCGGCGCGGACTTCCACCTTCACCGTCTCCAGCGTCACGTCGTCGAGCCAGGCCCGCCCTTCTTGCTTGACCATCATCCCGACGTTCAGCACCTCGGCGTCGGGCGCGACGGCCCCGGTGATCTCGTAGTACGCCCATTCGCCCGAGCGGATGGGACGGTCGTCCATGTTGTCGAAGAAGCCGGGCTGCTTGTCGGCGCGGTCGACGCGCATCCAGAGCGCGGCCGTCCCCTCGGAGCGCACCGCCGCCCGGAAGCGGACATGCTTCCCGCGGTACGGCTTCGCGTCGATGCGCTGCATCACGTTCCCGAACCCCGGCTTCCCGTCGCCCGGCTGCGGCTTGCCGCTGAGCTGGACGGATTGCTTCCCCTGCTTCGGCGACGCGGTCGAGAGCTCGACCGTGTAGCCCAACCCGGCCGTCGGCGCGAGCCAGCCGGGCGGCACTTCGCCGGGCGCGCCGCTCTCGAAGTCGAGATTGACCGGCCCCGGGCTCGCGGCGCAGAGCGACAGCGTGACCAGGAGGAGAACCGCGAGCACGCAGATTTTCAGCATGCCGGAATTCTCGCAAAAGGGGAGGAAGGGTGGGCGGGCGCGGGGAAACTGTCGCCATTCGTTTGCCGCAGAAGGTTGCTGGTTACTGGTTGCTGGTTCAAGGCAATGCCCGCGCCGAACGCGCCTCGATCGATGCCGCACCACGAACCAGCAACCAGCAACCAGCAACACCCCCTATCACCCCACCAACTTGTACCCCACCCCGTGCACCGTCACGATCAGCGCCGGATGCGCGGGATCGCGCTCCAGCTTCTGGCGCAGCGAGGCGATGCGCACGTCGACGGTCCGCGTCAGCGGCGGCTCGTCGTGCTGCCACACCTTGGCCAGCAGCTCGTCGCGCGTGATGGCGGTGCCGCGGCGCTCGACGAGGTAGCGCAGCAGGCGCAGCTCGAGGTCGGAGAGCTCGACCGGCTCGCCGCCGCGGCGCACGTCGCCGGCGCGGGCGTCGAAGGTGATGTCGCCGAGGGTGTAAACGTCCACCATCGCCGCGGCGGCGGGCGCGGGACGGCGGCGCAGCAGCGCCTCCACGCGCGCCAGCAGCTCCACCATCTCGAACGGCTTGGTGAGGTAGTCGTCGGCGCCGAGCTTGAGTCCCTGCACGCGGTCCATCACGTGATCGCGCGCGCTGAGCATCAGGATCGGCGTGAGCACGTTGCGGCGCCGCAGCTCGCGGCACACCTCCAGTCCGTTTTTCTCCGGCAGGCCGATGTCGAGGATGATGCAGTCGAAGGCGTGCGACGTCGCCGCCTCGACGGCGGACACGCCGTCGCGCTGCACGGCCACGAGGTAGCCCGCGCTCGTCAAGCGGTCGCGCAGTGTGAGAATGAGGCTGGCGTTGTCCTCGACCAGCAGCAGCTCAGGCATCGGCGCCCTCCGCCGGCAGGCAGAAGGTGAAGGCCGCGCCGGGGCGGCGGTTCTCGACGGTCACGCTGCCGCCGTGATCGAGCGCGACCTGCTTCACGATCGCCAGCCCGAGGCCGGCGCCGGGGACCTGCTCCGAGTCGCGCGAGCGGTAGAACGGTTCGAACACGTGTGCGAGATCCTCCTCGGCGATGCCGGGGCCGCGATCCGCCACCGTGATGGCGATCTTTTTCGTCTCCCGGCGCACCTCCACGCCCACCCACTTGCCCGCGCCGCCGTGGCGGATCGCGTTCACGATCAGGTTCTCCAGCGCGCGCGTCAGCGCCTGGTCGTCCCCTTTCACCGGCGGGAGGTCGCGCGGGACGCCGGCGGCGAGCTCCACGCCGCGGTTGCCCGCCGGCAGGCGGCAGCGCTCCACCGCGGCGTGGACGATCGCGCCGATGGCCAGCAGGCGGTGACTCGCGCGGCCGGTGCCGGACTGCAGCCGCGCCAGGTCGAGCACCTCGTGCAGCATCGTGTGCAGGCGATCCGCCTCCTCGACCACGGTCGCGCCGTAGAGCGGGACCTGGTCGGCGGCCACGATGCCGTCCTTCAGGTTCTCGCCCGCCGCGCGGAGCACGGAGACGGGCGTGTTCAGCTCGTGCGTCATGACCCGCACGAAGGTGGCCTGCTGCGAGCGCATGCGCTCCCCCCGCCGGATGAGCTGGACGAGCGTGGCCACCGAGGCGATGAGGGTGAGCAGGATCGCGGCCATGACCGCCAGATTGCGCCGCCGCGTCGCCGACACGAGCTCGTCGACGCCGCCCCCGCGCTGCCGCACGAGCACGGACCAGTGGTCCGCCGGGATTTTCTCCTGCAGCTCGCGTGGCGGCGGGCGCGGGCCCTGGCGGCGGAGAAAGGGCGAGACGACGACCGCGGCGTCGGCCGCGCGCGTGCGGCCCGGCCACTCCGCGGTGGAGCTGTAGAGCACGCGGGCGGGCGTGACCAGGCTGATGTCGTACAGCGGCACGCCGCCGGCCGAGGCCTCGTTGCGGAGCAGCGTCGGGAGGATCGAGTTGCGGATCGTCTCCGCGTCGAGCAGCACCAGCACCGCTTCTGCCGGCAGCGGGTGGAAGAGATCGCGCGGCGGCGGCGGTGCGATGAAGATGGCCGGGATGGACGCGGCCAGCGGCGGCGGCCGGTCCTCGAGCTGCAGGCCGAGCGTGTCGAGCTGGGGACGCAACGGCGCGAGGTCGGGCGTCCACTCCGCGGGGACGAGCGTGCGCTGCCGCGGATCGACGCGGTACAGCGACCACGTCTCCAGGTACTCGTCGTGCTGCGCGACGTAGACCGCGGAGACGAGCGCCGGCCAGCGCGCCGCGGCCGCCCATTCCTCGTACAGCATGACCTTGTCGTCGGGATAGGCGAAGGCGGAGAAGACCTCCTGGAGCTCGCGGCGGAAGCCGTCCGCCACCCGCCGGGCCACCAGCTCCGCCGCCCCCAGCCGCGACTTCCGCTCCGACTCGGTGATGCGGTCGATCCAGCGGTACTGCAGCAGCGCGAGCGCCGTCACCGCCATCGCCAGCAGCAGCAGCACGCTCGCCAGGACGCGGTTCCCCCGGAGCGACGGAGACATCGCGCCGCAGTGTACGCCGCCCCCTCGCAATGCACCGCCGCGCGATTCTGTTCCTCCCGCCGTGCCCCGGTCTTCCCTCGTCCTCGTCCTCGCGCTCTCGCTCCTCGTCTCCCTGCCGGCCGCCGCGAAACGCCGCGCCGTCCAGCCGCCCGTCCCGCTGACGCGGGAGGCGCTGAGCGCCGTCGCCGCGAAGGTGGCCGCGCGCGCGGCGTGGGCGCACGCGCCGCGCCTGCACTGGGAGAACGCCGTGCTGTTCGACGGCTTCGTGCTCGCCGGCGAGCAGATGAACCTGCACCAACCCGGCTCCGGCGACGCGCTCATCGCGCGCGCGGCGTCGGTGCTCCTCGACAGCGACGACGACATCGCGGGAGTGAGCTGGGCCGACGGCACGGCGTACGCGCAGGCGGCGCTCGATCTCTATCGCGTGCTCCCGCCGTCCGATCCGCGCCGCGAGCGGCTCCTCGGGCTGCTCGACGGTCCGATGCGCTTCGCCGGGCACGCCGTGCGCGCCACGCCGCCCGAGGCCGCGCCGCGCGATCCGTGGTGGATCCCGGGCGGCTACGGCGCGCGCTTCTGGCAGGACGATCTCTACATGGTCGTGCCGTGGCTCTCGCTCTACGGCTCCACGCGGCACGGGCTGCCGGGCAACGAGCTGGCGCGCAATCTGGCCTACGAATGGATCGAGGCGTACGTGCACGAGCACCGGCCGGAGTCGGGAGAGCCCGTGCCGTCGCTGCGCGCGCGCCGCGGCGCGCTGCTGTGGAGCGAGGAGCACGCGCTCTTCCGCCACGAGCCGAACCACGCCGACGAGTTCTTCTGGGCGCGCGGTAACGGCTGGGCGCTGGTGGCGCTCGCGCGCGCCGCGGAGGCGCTCGATGCGCCGTACACCGGCGGGCGCTACGACCAGGTGGTCGGCGCCGGCGAGCTGCGCGAGATGCTGCGCGCCTCCGCGGAGTCGCTGCTGGCGCGGCAGGGCGGCGACGGCGGCTGGAGCTCCTACCTGGCCAGGCCGGAAGAGTGCCCCGACGCCGAGACCTCGGGCACCGCGCTCCTGACCTTCTTCCTCGCCCGCGGCGTGAACGAGGGCTGGCTCGACCGCGACGTCTATACCCCGGCCATCCTGCGCGCGACCTCGCTCCTCGTGCGCCGCGTCGACGCCCAGGGCGACGTCATCGGCATCCAGCCCCCCGACATCGGCCCGAACTGCGGCAAGATCGGCTCGGACAACGGCCGCGTAAACGTCAACCACGGCCCCGGCGCCCTGCTGCTGGCGCTCTCCGAAGTGATGAAAATGTAGGGCGGGCTTCAGCCCGCCACGCACTCGCGTCCCCGGAACGCCCCTCGCCTCCGGCCCGTTCCCGCATCACAACGCTCCGTCGCCTCCGATGAACACTCGTATGCCCTTCCCCAAAGACTCAGACGAGGGACCGGCAAATCAACCCCTATGCGCTCCGATCTGCCGTCGAGCCATGGCCCATACCGATCCCACTGCCATTCACGCAAGAGCCGCGAAACTCGCGCATCTCGGCACACACGATCGCACGGGCCGTGCTCATAAATGGTACACGTGCCGAGAGCGATTCTCACTGTGTGTTTCAGCCGCTGCGCCTGAGGCGAAGTGGTTATACGACTTCTACTTAGCGTTTGAAACGAGCAATGTCTATGCACGTAGTAAGATTGCCGAATAGCGATTCCAGTTTCAGAATCCGAGATGAGAACAGAACCGGACGATGTGCTGATCAGGCC
Source organism: Thermoanaerobaculia bacterium (assembly GCA_035627015.1). Taxonomy (GTDB): domain Bacteria; phylum Acidobacteriota; class Thermoanaerobaculia; order Gp7-AA8; family Gp7-AA8; genus QHVT01. Next base: position 96,503 of record DASPMO010000101.1, read on the forward strand.
TGCGTTACACGCGGACATCGCTGGGATTCAGTATGTGGCAAGTCTCTCATGGGCCACTGCCTACGAGGGCATCATCCCGCCAGAAGTCCAGTCCCGAGCGATCGCGAATTGGTATTCAGATGACTCGCTTGCGATGGCCATCGGCGCGAGAGAATCGCTGTTCCTTCTCGCGGAGCGTTCCAACGCGGTCATCGGCTTTGTAAACCTGTATTGCACAGCTCTCGGAGTCGTTCATCTTGCGCGCATCTATCTACTGCCCAAGGAGCAACGGAAGGGTCTCGGTGCGCGCCTCATCAACGCTGCACTTGAGCTGGTTCCAGACGGCGCCGAAATAGTGACGGTCGACGTTGAGGAGCGGAACTATCAAGCCCGCTCCTTCTACGAACGTTGCGGTTTCGTCGCCGTAGCCGCAACGACCACTGACATTTTCGGTTTTCATCTGCCGCTCGTTAGATACGAGATGAAACTCGAGCACGACGCGGCCTAACTGCAAACTGGTGCACGCGACTGATCGCACGTATCGGCCCGCGTTGGCCGCAGCTATCGCGTGGTTGGGGTACTCGTTCAGGCTGATCAGGTTGTGTGGTTCTGGATCGGACCTCACGAACAATACGAGAAGCTTCCGTACTCGCTCTAGTCGTCTGATGTGGCACGTACAACTGGGCGCTGACGGATCTACTTGCTGACCGTGTACAATTTGCACATGAGCGATGAGCGTGGACGAAGCCTTGGCGGTGGCGCCATTGCCGCTGCACTGGTTGTAGGAGTAGCGGGCGTCATCCTTGCTGTCGTCAGCAGCATCTCGTTACGGTTTGAGGCTGCCGCCGTGGCGTTGTTGGCTGCGGCCGTGGCGTTCGTTGGTGTTTCGAACGCTATCTTTCGCCATTGAGCGTCGAATGGCGCTCATTGTGCGAGTGGCGGGCTAAGCGTCCTTGGTGTAAGCTGTACGGCCGGTCCCGCGCGCCGAAGCCCGAGCGGCGCGGCGGTTGGTGCGCCAGGAAAGCTTCGAGGAGGGGAAAACGATGTGAGTTGAAGACACACGTGGAAACCTCCTGATGTAACCCAGCAGGTGAGAGTCCTGCCCCACCAAGGTTGGCCAGTGGTAAGCGAGTCTTGCGCGGTGTTCGAATCGGAGCAATCCGAGCCGTGAAGCGTAGACAGCGAGCGAACGGGCTGTGTGATTGAGCCTCGAAATGTGACTGATCGCGGAGCCGACGCCGTCAACTGGGCGGAAGGCAACATCGGGTGCGTCTTAGTGGCCTGACGCATCCGGTCGGCCGGGGTCGAAGAGCAGGGCATGTTCGCAAAGGGGTTGCCGAGGAACCTGGGAGATCCCACCGTCTCCACGAGTGTGAGTCGAAGGCAGAGGATTGAGGCACCGGCGTCAGTACCGAAGAGGAGCCGGCAACAGCAACTCCCCGCTGCCTCGTGACGAGCAGCAGTCCGTGGTACCGCCCGAGCGAACGAAAGGGAGCGGGGCGGGACGGACGGCGGGAAGTCGGAGCGCCATGATGGTACCGATGAAGCCGGAGAACCGAACCCCGCGGGATACGCTCTCAGAAGATAGACGAGCCGCACGATCAGACCGTACTCGATCACTACATCGCCGCGCTCGAGGCGTTGCAGGAGCAACTCAAGGCCCTGGACGCTCACGTGCAGGAGGCAGCCAGGGAAGCCGACTACGCACCGATGGTCGCGCAGCTTTGT
>DASPMO010000102.1:0-23099 GCA_035627015.1 Thermoanaerobaculia bacterium
GCAATCAAATACGGCCACTGGAACTCGACCCACTCCCGCACATCCACCCGTTCCTTCATACACTTAGCTTACGCCGTTTGCTAAGTTAGTGCATATGGGCTGAAGCCCGCCCTACGTTTTTCCTACTTGTCTTCGAAGGCGATGGCGTCGCCGCTGCACACGGAGTCCTTCGAGCTCGCTTGGACGGGACATGGCCAGCAGCGGCGCGAGCGGCTCGCGATCCGGCGCGTAGCGGGCAACGTGGAGCAGGTGGGCGGCGTAGGCGGAGGCCCCAGACCATGGGAACGTGCACGCGCGCGCTGCGCAGCAGACGCACGCGATTCGTGCCGAACAACCGTTGCAGACGCGGGGAGGCGGGAACGGCCTCGCGGAGGATGCGGCGCAAACGCAGGCGGCAGCGGAGCAGGCGCGTCAGGATCACGGCCACGCCGGTGAGCCAGACCAGGGAGGCCACATTTGCCGCGGGAAATGTGCTCGACGTAGGGCGGGCTTCAGCCCGCCACCCACGGGGGAGGCGGGCTGAAGCCCGCCCTACGTTGGTCACCGGCACCGCGGGCGGCCGCTCCGGTTCCCGAATGTCGAGATGCGGCAGCGACGCCTTCAGAGAGTCGCGAAGTCGGGGTCATGGACGTAGATCGGATTGGTCTCGACCTTCGCTGCGTGATCGTCATCTGTCCCGCTCATTCGCCCGCTCGCCGTGCTCCGGCAATGAATATATGCTCCGCCCCATGGCAACAAAAAAGAAACGGGACCTCGAGAAGACCTATCCCCGGCGCGAGTTCGTGGCCAAGCTGCGGCGGCTGGCCGACGCCATCGAGACGAAGGAAGCGTTCACGATCCAGGTGGCCGGCGAGCGGCTGCGCATCCCGGCCTCGGCGACGTTCAACATCGAGCACGAGCGCTCCGGCGGCGAGGAGGAACTGGAGTTTCAGTTGAAGTGGGGGGACGAGGAGTAGTTGCTGTGTTGCTGGTTGCTGGTTTGGGGTGCCTCCCCGTAAAGCCGCCACGAACCAGCAACCAGCAACAGCGCGGCGCAGCCGCGCGGAGCAACCGCATCACACCAGCGCGTGCTCCCGCGCATAGTTGGTCAACTCCACCCGCCCGCCGATGCCGAGCTTCTCGTAGATCGTGTGGAGGTGCATCTTCACGGTGCCTTCCGAGATGCCGAGCTTCTCGCCGATCTCGCGGTTGCGGGCGCCGGTGGCGACCATGCGCACGATGTCCAGCTCGCGCCGGGTCAGGGCCTTCTCCGCCCTGGCCACGGCCGCATCGCGGCGGACGAGGGTCTCGACCGCGGACTGGATCATCCGCGAGTCGAGCCACGACTCGCCCGCGGCCACGGTGCGTACGCATTGCAGCAGCACGCGCGGCGCGGTCTCCTTCAGCACGATGCCGGCCACGCCCGAGCGCACGGCGTCGATGATCTCCGTCTCGCTCATCTGCGCCGTGAGCAGCACCACCCGGGCGCGGTTCTTCTCCGCCGTCAGCGCGCGCAGCACCTCCAGCCCGTTCAGCCCCGGCATGCGCACGTCGAGCACCAGCACGTCCGGACGGGCCGCGCGCGCGGCGGCCAGCGCCTCGTCGCCGTTCGTGCAGCGGCGCACCACTTCCAGGTCCAGCTCCGAGGCGAAGAGCTGCGTCAGGCCGTCCAGCACGATCGGGTGATCGTCGGCGATAACCACGCGGATCAAATGCGGATCTCCAGCGTCGCGCCGGACGGCGCCGAGTGCAGCACCAGCTCCCCGCCCAGGGAGGCCACGCGCTCCTTGAGGGTGGCCGGGCCGCGGTGCAGCTCGTCGAGCTCGGCCAGGTCGAAGTCGCCGTGGAAGGGGAAGCCGTGGCCGTCGTCGGTGACCACGATCTCCACGCCGCCGCCGTCGCGGGAGCGCACCGTGGCGTCGATGCGCGTGGCCCGCGCGTGCCGCGCGGCGTTGGCCACGGCCTCGTGGACGATGTTGTAGATCGCGCCCGAGAGCTCGTCGCGCAGGGGCGGGAACGGCGGCTCGATGGTCACGGCCACGGCCACGTCCCACTGCCGCTCGAAGCGCTGGGCCAGCTCGGCCAGGCGCGTCTCCAGCGGCGAGACGCGGCGCTCCGCCGTGGCCGGGCGCAGGTGCGTGATCAGCGAGCGCAGCTCGCGCTGGTCGTGCTCGAGCAGCTCCTGCACGCGGCGCAGGCGCCGGCGGGCCTCGTCGTCGCCGACCAGGTTGTGCACCGACTGGAGCTGCAGGGCCGCGCCGGTGAGCGACTGCAAGACCCCGTCGTGCAGGTCGCGCGCGACGCGGATGCGCTCCTCCCCCACCGCCGCGGCGCGCATCCGCTCGGCCACGTTGAGCTGGTCGATGCGGATGGCCACCAGCCGTCCCACGATCTCGGAGAGCGTCACGTCGTCATACGTGAAATCGTCGCGGTCGAGGAAGAAGAGGCGGCCCTGCATCGTGTCGCCCGTGACCGGCGTGGAGATGACGGCGCCCGTGCCGAGGCGCTCCTGCAGCTCCGGCGCGTCGAGGAAGCCGGGCGGCTCGCGCGTCAGGCGCGTCTCGTCGCCCGTTTCATCACGCGACACTGCGCACCAGACCCACGGCTCCTCCTGGTCCTCCCACGCCAGCAGCGCGCGCGGGGCGTGCAGGACGTCGCGGGCCAGCGCCAGCGTCTCGCGCACCACCTCCTCGCGGCTCCCGCTGGCGGGACGCGGCCAGGAGGCCAGCCTGGCCAGCTCGTCGCGCACGCGCTCGTGCAGCGCGCCGATGTAGACCAGGAAGAGCGTGATCACGGTCAGCGAGACCACGCGCAGCACGAGATAGCCGGCATCGCTCTGCATGCGGTCGTCGATCAGCGCCAGCGCGAGGTACGTGAGGATGGCCGCGCCGGAGGTGTAGAGCGTGCCGCGCACGCCGAAGCGCACCAGCGCGCTGAAGATGGAGAAGGTGAAGAAGACGAAGAAGCGGCTCACCGCAGCGTGCGTGGTGAAGATCAGCAGCGCCGGGAGGAGAAAGTCGGCCACGTGCAGCAGCATGCGCAGCTTCGGTGTGGCGAAGGGAAAGCGCCAGGCGAAGCCGGCCAGCACCAGCGAGTAGAGCACGATCACCACCGCGAACGGCAGCGTGGCCATCGAGGTAACGTCGCGGTCGAGCAGCAGCGCCACGAGGGAGAACACCGCCAGGAGCAGGCGCCCCGCCGCGATGATGCGCTCCCCGCGCGCGTACTGGAGCTGGTTGGGATGCACGGGGGAAGTATAGGTATGGAGTGCGCGAGCGCCAGCTCGCGCTCTCATTGCGGCAGCGCCAGCTGCCGCGGGGGCGGGAGGCTGGCGCCTCCCGCATAGAGAGCGCGAGCTGGCGCTCGCGCACTCCATATCAGGACAGCGCCCGTTCGAGCTCGCCGATCGCCCTTTCCAGGTCGGGGAGCAGGCCGGCGGCGAGGATGAAGTCGGCGGCGTGGGCGGCCTGTTCGATCTCGAGGGCGATGCCGGCGCCGCGGTCGGCGGGGAAGTAGCTCATCGACCCCTTGAGCTTGTGCGCGTGGGCGGCCAGCGCCTCGCCGTCGCGGCGGCCGATGGCGTCGCGGATGCCGGCCAGCAGTTCGGGAGTCTGCTTGCGGAAGGCGTCGCGCACGCGCGCCAGCAGGGCCATGTTGCCGCCCACCACCTCCGCGATCGCGTCGCGGTGCGTCACCTTCTCGATGGCCGCGGCCAGGTGCGTCGAGTCGGCCGGCTTGGTCAGCACGGCGTTCATGCCGGCGGCCAGGCAGCGGTCGCGGTCGCGCATCGACGTATGCGCCGTCAGCGCGACGACCGGCGTGCGCCCGCCCGAGTCGCGGTAGCGCCGCGTCGTCTCCAGCCCGTCCATGCCGGGGAGCTGCACGTCCATGAACACGACGTCGAACGTCTCGTCGGCCAGCCTGGCCAGCGCCGTCTCGCCGTCGGCGGCCAGCGTCACCTCGTGCCCGAGGCGGCGCAGCATCTCCGACACCACCTCCAGGTTCACCTCGCTGTCGTCGACGAGGAGCACGCGGATGTGCCGGGCCTCGGCCACGTTCGGCTCGAGCGTGTACTCGGCCGGCGGCTCGGCCAGGCCGAGGGCCACGCCGATGGCGTCGATGAGCTCCCGCTCCCCGACCGGACGCGTCACCCGGTGCGCGTAATTCGTCGTATCCAGCGGCGAGGCGATCACCACCTGCGGCCGCACCCCCACCGCGGAGTCGGCCGTCACCGCGCAGGCGAAGCGCGCCTGCGGCGGCACGTCGCTGGCGCGGGAGAACGACGTGGCGAAGACGCCGCGGCTGCGGAGGATCTGCGCGATCACGCCGCGGGCCATCTCCTCGTGCTCCAGGACCAGGATGGCCTTGCCGACCAGCTGGCTCTCCCACCCCTTCCGCTCCGGCGCGACGCCGACGGCGTCGGTCGCCAGCGGCACGCTGAACGAGAAGACGCTCCCCGTCCCCTGCTCGCTCGACACCTGCACGCTGCCGCCCATGGCGTCGAGCAGGCGGGCCACGATGGAGAGGCCGAGGCCCGCGCCGCCGTGGGGGCGCGAGTGCGACGAGTCGGCCTGCGCGAACGGCTCGAAGATGCGCTGCCGCACCGCCGGGGCGATGCCCACGCCCGTGTCGCGCACGTCGATGCGCGCCTTGTCGCCGGCGCGGGAGACCGTCACGCTGATCTCCCCCGCGTGCGTGAACTTGATGGCGTTGCCGACCAGGTTCACCACGATCTGCCGCAGCCGCACCGGATCGGCCCAGACGGTCTCGGGCACGTCGGGCTGGACGGAATACGACAGGATGAGCTTCTTCGACGCGGCCATGATCCCGACCGATTTCATCGTGTCGTGGATGAGCTGGCGCAGGGAGAAGTAGACCGGCTCCAGCTCCAGTTTGCGCGCCTCGATCCTGGAGAAATCGAGCACGTCGTCGATCATCGACAGCAGCGTCTCCGCCGAGCGCCGCGCGGTCAGGAGCCGGCGGGACTTCGACTGCGACGGCTCGTCCTCGATGGCCAATTGCAGCATCCCGATCACCGCCTGCAGCGGCGTGCGCATCTCGTGCGAGATATTGGCCACGAACTCGCTCTTGGCGGCGCTGGCCTCCTCGGCGCGGGCGTGGGCCTGCTCCAGTTTCCGGATGAGGTCGCGCGACACGCGGATGGCCTCGGTCAGCCGCGCGCGGCGGTGCTCCGCGGTGCGCGCGGCCAGCGAGATGTAGATGCCGCCGCAGAGAATCAGCACGAGCTTCGTCATCTGCCCGGCGTTCATCACCTCGCGGCCGCCGGCCGCGGCCACCCACGTCAGCATGCCGGCGTAGCAGGCCGTGGCGGCGACGGCGAAGGCGCAGGCGCGGCGGAACGTCGTCTGGGTCTGGTCGGCCACGCGCAGGAGGAGGATGAAGAACAGCCAGCTCGCCTCCGCGCCCGAGCAGTAGATCGCGTACGTCCAGATCAGCAGGTCGCCCGCCAGCGCCGGCACGGTCAGGTCGCGCGGCGGCGTGCGGCGCAGGAAGACGACGATGAGCGCCCACGACGCCGCGGCGTAGAGCGCGAGGGCGATGGTGGCGGAGACCCAGCGGCTCAGCGGCTGCGGGACGAGATAGATGTTGTGCAGGAGCAGCGCGACCGAGAGCAGCGCCGAGCCGCCCAGGCGGACCAGCGGCAGCTCGAACGCCGCCAGCCGGTGCTCGCGCTCGCGGCGACGCGTTTCGACCTCCAGAGGATCGAGCACGATCGGCGAAGTGGACATGGAGGTGCTATTTCGCGGCGGAGTCGAGCCCGCGGCGATTCAGGATGCCATGGATCTTCTGCAGCAGCACGTCCCGGACGATCGGCTTGCGCAGGAATCCGGCCGCCCCCATCTCCAGGCTCTGCGTCTCCACTTCCGTGCCGTGCATGCCGGTGATGAAAAGGGCCGGCGTCTCGATGCGTTTCTGGGTCATGATCTCGAACACCTTCGTGCCGCTCAGCGTCGGCAGGTTGATGTCGAGGATGAGCAGGTCGAAGCCGGTGCGGCCGAGCTCCATCAGCGCCGTGCCGCCGTCGGCGACCGTGACCACGTCGTAGCCGGCGCCGGTGAGGAAGCCTTCGATCAGCGCCGCGGAGACGAGGTCGTCCTCGACCAGGAGGATGAGCACGGGGCCGTTCGTCCGGGCGCGGCCGATCTCTTTCGGCGCGGGACTGCGCTGCAGCGCGCGCTCGATCTCCTGGCGCAGCCGCTCCGTCTCCGCGTCGGGCTCGCGGTTGCGCTCGCGGCGCAGCACGTCCGCGCACTCCTGATAGCGGCGCATGGCGGCGTCGGGACGTCCCTGCTCGAGCTGGAGACGCATGAGCGTGCGGTGCACGACCTCCTGAGAAGGATCGAGCGCCAGGAGGCGCGCGGCGGTGTCGGTCGCCTCCTCCCACCACCCGGCGCGGATCAGCGCCGTGAGCAGGTTGCCGAAGATCGCCGTCGCGGCGCGTTGGCACGACAGCCGCCGCTCCGCCGCCCAGGCGTCGAACGCCGGGATGCCGGAGCTGAAGTTGGCCAGCAGGTCGCCGCGGTAGAGGTCGGCGGCCTTGCGGATGGAGTTCAGCGACGGCGCGGCGATGAGGTCGTTGAAGCGGTGCAGGTCGACGTCGACCACGTCGCGGTTGAACCGTACGGTGTCGTTGTCTTCGGCCAGGACCTCCGGAGGGAGGAACCGCAGCGCATAGCGCAGGTCGCGCACGAGCAGGCGCACGTCGGAGGTGGCCTCTTCGTGCCCGAAGAGCAGCCGCCCGATCTCGCGGAGGCTGGGCCGGCTCTTCAGCGCGAGATAGACGACCAGGGCCTGCGTGCGACGGTTCCCGATCGACAACGCGTTACCGCGATAGTCGACTGCCGACACGTCGCCCAGGAGGCGAATCGAGAGGAGGACCATTCCGGACGGAAATAAGATTACCACTTTTCGCCGGTAGAATCGCGTCAGGACATGCCCCTCTCGATCTCCCCGGACCCCATTGTCATCACCGGTGTCGGCGTGCTCAGCCCCAACGGCACCGGGCGCGAGAGCTACTTCGCGGCCATGGCCGCGGGCCGCAGCGGCATCCGCGGCATCACGCAGTTCGACCCCGGCTCGCTGCCGTGCCGCATCGCGGGCGAGGTCGACTTCGACCCGGCGCAGTGGGTCGATCCGAAGAATCTCCGCCACGTCTCGCGCGTCGTGCCGATGGCCATCGCCGCGACCGACGAGGCGCTCCGCGACGCGCGCCTCGACCCGCGGGCGCTCGACCTGGAGGCGCGCCGCGGCATCGGCGTGATGCTCGGCTCGGGCGGCGGCGCGGTGGAGTTCAGCGAGCGGATGTACGAGCTCTGGTACCGCGGCGCGACGAAGCAGGCCTCCGTCTACTCCGTCCCCTCCGGCACGATCGGCACGATCGCCTCGGAGATCTCGATGGCGTACGACCTCCACGGCTTCTCGCACCTGATCTCGACCGGCTGCACGTCGTCGACGGACGCCATCGGCTACGCGTACCGCAACCTCAAGCTGGGCGTGGCGGACATCATCGTCGCCGGCGGCGCCGACGCCACGATCACCGAGGGGGTGCTGACCGGCTTCTGCATGATGCGCATCGTCACGAACTCGTGGAACGACGACCCGGCGGCGGGCTCGCGTCCCTTCACGGCCAACCGCGACGGGTTCGTCCTGGCCGAGGGGTCGTGGATGTTCGTGATGGAGCGGGAGTCGTCGGCGCGGGCGCGCGGCGCGCACATCTACGCCGAGGTGGCGGGGTACGCGTCGACGTGCGACGCGTACCACCGCGTGCGCATGGACGACTCGGGCGAGGAGCCCGCGCGGGCCATGCAACTGGCGATGAAGGAGGCCGGCGTCGACCCGGGCGAGGTCGATTACGTGAACTACCACGGCACGTCGACGGAGCTGAACGACCGCATCGAGACGCGCGCGGTGAAGCGCGCGTTCGGCAAGCACGCCACGCGCCTGGCCGGCTCGGCCACCAAGTCGATGATCGGCCACCCGCAGGGCGCCTGCGGCGCGGCCGGCGTGGCGGCGACGCTCATGGCCTTGCGCGACGACATCCTCCCGCCGACGATCAACCTCGACACGCCCGACCCGGAGTGCGATCTCGACTACATCCCCGACCTCGGCCGGCGGAAGCGGATCGACGTGGCGGTGTGCAACACGATTGCGTTCGGGTCGAAGAACTCGGCGCTGGTGCTGCGGCGTTGCTAGTTGCTGGTTGCTGGTTCGTGGTGGCTCTTCGCCTGAGCGATACTTCACCACGAACCAGCAACACAGCAACCAGCAACCGATACTCGCCATGCTGACACCTCCTCGCACCGAATCCGACGAGATCCTCGACGAACAGAACGCGCCGCGCGCGGACGTGGAGCGCTCCCTGCGCGACCTGCGCCGCATCAACAAATTCGCGGGGGGCCTCGGGATGTATCAGTCGATGGTGCGCCGCTTCGCGCCGCGCTCGATCGTCGACCTCGGCGCGGGGACGTGCGATCAGCTCGAGTCCCTCGGCGGCGTGCCGCTGCGCGTGGGGATGGACTTCAACCTGGCCCACCTCGCCTACCTGCGCGACGGCTCGCGCGTGCACCGGGTGGTCGGCGACGCGCACCGGCTGCCGTTCCGCGACGGCGCGGTGGACCTGGTCACGTCGTCGCATTTCTTTCACCACTTCTCGCCGGACGAGAATCGCGACATTCTCCGCGAGTCGCTGCGGGTGGTGCGCAAGGGGGTGGCGGTGACGGATACGCGCCGTCACTACGTGCCGCTGCTGTTCATGGTCGTTCTCGGCTTCCTGCGGGTCGTCGGACGGGTGACGGCGCTCGACGGCCCGGCCTCGGTGCGCCAGGGCTACACGCTCTCCGAGGCGCGCGAGATCGCGGCACGCACCGGCGCGAAGTGGGAGCTGCTGCGGCGCTGGCCGTTCCGCTGGGCGATTCTGCTGTGGAAGTAGCGATCATCGGCGCCGGTCCCGCGGGATCGACCCTGGCCGCGCTGCTGGCCGCGCGCGGCGTCGCGGTGACGCTCTTCGATCGCGATGCCTTCCCCCGCGACAAGCTGTGCGGCGAGTTTCTGTCGTACGACGCGCTGCCGGTGGTCGAGTCTTTGGGTGTTTCTCTCGAAGGCGCGCCCCGAATCACCCACTGCCGCGTGGTCGGCGCGCGGACCTACGAATTCGATTTCCCTCACGAGGCACGCGGGATCTCGCGGCTGTTGTTCGACGACCTGCTGCTGCGCACCGCCATTGCGCGCGGGGCGCTGTTCCGCACGTCCACTGTCTCGGAACTGCCGGCAGCGAAGGTGGTGGTCGGCGCGTGGGGACGCTGGGGACGCTTCGATCAGCAACTGCACCGCTCATTCGTGGATGTGAAGGACCGCAACTTCGGCTTCAAGCGCCATTACAGGCCAACCGCCAACCGCCAACTGCCAACCGCCAACCAATCCATCGATCTGTATGCGTTCCACCGCGGCTACCTCGGCGTGAACGCCGTCGAGGGAGGCATCGTCAACATCTGCGGCCTCGTGCACGCCAGCCGTCTCGCGGGACACAAGGGACGCTGGGACGCGTTCGTCGAGACGCTGCGCGCCGAGGAGCCGCGGCTCGAGTCGCTGTACGCGGCACACGAGCCGGCGCAGGAGCACTTCCTCTCCTCCGAGCCGGTCATCTTCCGCGCACGCTCGGCCGTCGAGGGGGGCGTGTTCATGATCGGCGACGCCTCGGGCGTGATCGACCCGCTGACCGGGAACGGCATGGCCATGGCCGTGCAGTCCGCCCTCCTCGCCGCGCCGCTGCTGCTGCGGCTCGTGCGCGATCCGTCGTCCCGCGCGGAGATCGAGCGCGAATACCGCGAGCGCCACCGCGCCTTCTTCGCCCCCCGCATCCGCTGGAGCCGCGCCGTCGCCGCGCTGCTCTCCCGCCCGCGCCTCCTCGACCTGGCGCTGCGCACGACGCGCAGCGCGCGCATCGGCGAGACGCTGCTGCGCAGAACGCGCGCGTCGAGGGAGGACGTGTTGCGCATGATGGACGCTTGGGCGGGCTGAAGCCCGCCCTACGTTCGGCACAGGCGCGGCGTGAGCTGAACGTAGGGCGGGCTTCAGCCCGCCTCTCCCGTCCACGCGTGCTAGAGTCCCCTCATGCCGCTTCCCGAGGGCGAGTTTCTGCTGCCGTTGTTCCCGCTGCCGAACATCGTCTTCTTTCCCCACACCCGCCTCCCGCTGCACGTATTCGAGCCGCGCTACCGGCAGATGGTCAGCGACGCGCTGGAGGGCGACCAGCGCTTCGGCATCGTGCTGCTGAAGTCGGGATGGGAGGCGGATTACTTCGGCGCGCCGGCGGTCTATCCCTTCGGCACCCTCGGCACGATCGAGCAGGCGGTGCCGCTCGAGGACGGGCGCTACAACATCGTCGTGCGCGGCGACGTGCGCTTCCGCATCCTCGAGGAAGTGTCGCACGTGCCGTATCGCACCGCGCGCGTGGTCGCCGAGCCAGAGGTCGAGCGCAGCGCCCAGCAGGCATGGGAGCAGCGCGAGTGGCTGGCCGACCTCTCCCGCCAGTACCTCCATTACCTCCCCGACCAGACCGCGGTGCCGGAGATCGAGACCGTGAACCTCGATGCGCTGGCCAACGCCCTGATCATGTCGCTCAACCTCGACATCGAGGAGAAGCAGAAGCTGCTGGAGATGAGCGACGTCGTGGCCCGCGCCGAGGAGATCGGCACCGAGCTCTCCAACCGCATCGAGAGCCTCCGCTTCCTATCCCCCTTCCGCCGCCCCGGCGACCCCTCGCACAACTGAGATCTCCCGCTCGCAGACCAGGTTCCCGCCCCAGAAGCCTTCCAGCTTGTACTTGCCCGGCTTCAGCGGCTCGCCGACCTGCAGCGTCACCGCGCGCGCGCCGCCCGCGTCGTCCCGCCGCGCCGTCCCGATCTCGTTCCCGTCCGCGTCGAGCACCCGCAGCGCGAGCTGCAGCCCTTCCGGCGCCTCCGAGAGCCACATGGAGAGATAGATGGAGTCCTGCTCGCCGAATGTCGACGCCGGCCTGGCCACCAGCCCGTCGCCGCCGAGCTGCGACCCCGCCTCGCACCGCGACAGCACCTGCGGCTGCAGGACGAACTTCTGGGTCATCTGCTTGCCCGACATGTCGGTGCGCTGCCAGACCGTGCGCTGGCGGAGCTGCGGCCGCGGCCCCTCGGCCGGCGGCGCCTCGTAGCGGCAGGCGGCGCAGGCGATGACGAAGAGCAGGATGCGTCGGTTCATGGCTCCCAACGCGTGCAGAGCCCGTACCGTCCCCTCCGGATCGAGCCGCCGATCACTCGAATCGTGACGAACGAACTGGATACACAGCGCGGCCTGCCAATAAACCGCTCGACCGCACGTCCTCCCCCTGTGAGATTCGCCAAAATCAGGAGGAGATCGTGTCCAGAATCGGGATTGGTGTGCGGACCGCCGGAGTGGCGGCCGGTGAATGTTTTCATGGGGAGGGGTCGCCACGCGTGGGCGTCCGTCTCGCGCTACTCGTATGTGCGCTCGCCGCGGCGCTGTTCGCATCGCCGCTGTGGGCGCAATGCCCCATGCCTGGCGCGGCCCAGCCGGGATCGTTCCACCCCGACGACGTGGTGGTCGTCGACGACGGATTCCCCGCCGGCTTCACGACCGACAGCCCGGCGAGCTGGGACACCAGCCAGTTCGCCGCCGGCACGCAGTCGTTCGTCCATCCGACCGCTCCGTCGCCCGGACACCACTACCTGACGGTCTACAACATCAGCCCGGCCCAGAAGGTACGCAGCGTCGAAAAAGTGGTCCTCTACGCGCTGATCGACGCGTGCAACCCGGTCACGGAGCTCCAGGTCACCCTGGTCACCAGCATCGGGCACAAGCAGTTCTACTGGGGAACGAACCGCAACGACAGCGCCTGGACCTACATGGGAGCGCTGCCGTCCGCCGGCTCGTGGGTTCGGCTGGAGATGAGCCTCGGCCAGAACGCGACCTGGAACGGCATCAATATCAACCATATCGGCGGGCGAGTCTGGTTCGACCGGATCGGCAAGAAGGCTGTGCCCTGCCCGGCGCCGGCAGACCCGGTCGCAATGCCGGCGGCGAGCGACGTCCCGCTCGTCAACGATCTGCAGGATCTGCCCGCGGGAACGACGTTCGACGCGCCGGGCGTGACGTGGGACTCGAGTGTGAAGCTCACCGGCACCGCCGAGTCGCTGCGGCACCCCGCCGGCGAGAGCAACGGCCACCACTACGTCGTCATCCGCAATTTTCCTTCGCAGCCGATCCACGCGGGCGAGAAGCTCTTCGTCTACGTGAACATCGACCCCTGCGCCCTCAACCCCACCAAGCGTCTCGAGATCACCTGGCTGACCAGCGCCGGCTGGAAGACCTTCACCTGGGGGCAGGCCGTGAGCGGCGCCACGTACGTCGGCGCGCTGCCGCCGGCCGGACAGTGGACGCGGCTGGAAGTCGACGTCGCCACCGCCGGTCTGGTCGGAGCGACCTACAACGCCATCAGCCTCAACAACCTCGACGGCCAGGCCTGGTGGGACTACATCGGCAAGAAGAACGCGCCGCCGTGCACGCTGCCCGCCGATCAGACGCCGGTGCACGCGCCGACGGACCATGACGTCGCCCTCATCAACGACGCGCCGCCTGCCGGGGCCACGGTCGAAGCCCCCGGCGTGACGTGGAACGCGAGCGTGAAGCTCCGCGGCACGCACTCGTTCCAGCATCCGGCCGGCGAGAGCAACGGCCACCATTACGTCGACTTCCGCAACTTCGCGCCCCAGACCATCCGTTCGGGCGAGAAGCTGTTCGTCTACGTGCTGCTCGACCCCTGCGCCGCCAATCCGACCCAACGCCTTGAGGTCACCTGGATGACCAGCGCCGGCTGGAAGACGTACACCTGGGGCCAGGTCGTGAACGGCGCCACTTACGCCGGCTCGCTGCCGATCGCCGGACGTTGGGCGCGGCTGGAGGTCGACGCGACCAGCGCCGGCCTGGTCGGCGCCACCTACAGCGGCATCAGCGTCAACAATCTCGACGGCGAAGCATGGTGGGACTGGGTCGGCAAGACGACCGTGCCGTGTTCCCTCCCGGCCGACCGTACTCCGACCGTTCTGCCAGATCCCGCCACCGACATCCCGCTCATCGAGGACGGCTTCCCGGTCGCACCGGACGCCCCCGGCGCGCTCTGGGACCCGGCCGTGAAGCTCAGCGGCTCGAGCGCGTTCTACCACCCCGCCAGCGACACCGGCGGCAACCATTACATCTCCTTCCACGGCATCAATCCTCCCCAACGGATCCGCACCGGTGAGAAGCTGTTCGTCTACGCCCTGATCGACACCTGTTCGATCCATCCGGCCACGCGCCTCGAGGTCACCTGGATGACCAGCGCCGGCTGGAAGACGTTCTACTGGGGCACGGATCCGGGCAACGGCGCCATCAACGCGGGACCGCTCCCCCCCGCGGGGCGCTGGAAGCGGCTGGAGATCGACGCGGCGGAGCACGGCCTGGTCGACGCCACTTGGAGCGGCCTGAGCGTGAACAACTACGACGGCAAGGTGTGGTGGGATTACGCCGGCAAGACCATCGTCCCGTGCTCCACACAGACGCCGCCCACGCCGCCCACGCCCCCCTCCAGTGACGGCGTCTGGTTCGAGGACGACTTCCCCCTGCCGGGCGTGGTCGACGCGCCGGGCGACGACTGGGACACCACGCGCTACGCCAGCGGCGGCGCCTCTCTGACCATGCCCGCGGCGGCGTTCAACAGCGACGGCCACAACTACATCTTCGCCCACGGCTACCGGCGGCCGCCGTTCACCGTGAACGCGAACGACAAGCTGCTCTTCTACTACTCGGTCGACGAGTGCGATCCGCCGACGCAGATCGTCGTCGCCTGGACGGGCAGCAACGGCTACCGCGCCGCCTACTTCGGCGAGCAGCGGACGCTCGGCGCCGACGCCGTGAATCTGGGCGCCATCGGCGCGCCCGGTCAGTGGCACCGCGTGGAAGTGCCGTCCGCGGCGCTCGGCCTGGCCGACCAGACCGTCGACGGCCTGAACGTCGACAGCTACGGCGGCCGGGTGTGGTTCGACCGCATCGGCCGCGTCTGCCCCGCGCCCGCCCCCAACAGCATCCCGGCGCCGGACGCGAACGAGACGCTCTGGATCGACGACACCCTGCCGGCCGGTGCGTTCCAGACAGGCAACGGCGCCTGGAGCCCGGCCTATCATGCGAGCGGCAGCGACTCCATCGCCATCAACGGCGGCTACGGCACCTTCCAGCACCAGATCCTCGGTGCGACGTCGACGCTCGTCGCCGGCAGTGACGAGGCGCTGGTCGCCTACGTCCTGATCAACGAGTGCAACCCGCCGAAGGAACTGCTCCTGTCGTGGCGCAACGCCGCCACGGGCGAATGGAAGAGCGCGTTCTGGGGCACCGATACGATTGAAGGCCACGGCAATAACTCGCAGCCCGGCTTCTACCGCATGGGACCGATCCCCGACACGAACGCGTGGGTCGAGCTGTCGGTCGATCCCGACCGCCTCGGCCTGGCCGGCGTGGCGATCGACGGCTTCTGGATCCGATCGGTGGACGGGCAGTTCTGGATCGACCGCGTCGGCAAGTCGTCGCTCCCGGCCTGCGCCGGCCTCGACCCCGCCGCCGACACCTCCAGCATGTGGGACGAGCTCCTCATGGGCGGCGACGACAGCGCGCCGGACGGCGCCACCGTCAGCGCCAACTGGGTCTGGGACTCCTCGCAGCAGGCCACCGGCACGTCGTCGCACACCGACGGCTTCAGCTTCGGCCGGCACGAGCATTCGTACAGCGGCGCCACCGGCACGCCCTTCATCGAGTGGGACATGCTCTCGGTCTGGGTGATGATCGACCCCTGCAATCCGGTGCGCGAGATCATGCTCGGCACCAACAACCACTACGTCTCGTGGGGCGAGAACCTGCTGACGGTGCCCGCCGGCGCGACCAAGAGCACCGTCTACTGGGAAGGTTTGCCCAAGCCCGGCGAGTGGTACCGCCTCTGGATGCCGGCGTACCTGTTCGGCATCGAGGGGACGACCGTCACGGAGTTCAGCTTCGCCGCGTACGACGGGCAGGTGTGGTTCGACCGGCTGGCGCGCGTCGCGGCCTACGCCGACGTCACCGCGCTCACGGCCGACAAGCCGTCGCCGATCACCGCCGGCACGTCCATCACCTACACCACCACGGCGACGGGCGAAGAGCCGATCGAGTACCGCTTCGATCTGCAGAAGGTCGCCACCGGCGTCACCACGACCGTGCGGAACTGGAGCACCACCAACACCTGGACCTGGACGCCCGCCGCAGCCGACGCCGGCACCTACCGCGTCCTCGGCTACGCCCGGAATGCAGGCTCGCAATGGATCTGGGAGGATTACATCGCCGTCACGTTGACGGTGAACCCCTGATCGGGAAGCGGGGCGGCTCGATGAGCCGCCCCGCGTCCTCTCGATCGCTGTGCCATCCCGCCCTGCTCCCCCTTCTCCGTCGCCAGTTCGGGCCCTGCTTGATGAAGCCTTGCAGGGCGTAGAGCGCGGGGCGTTCGGTGGTGATGGAGACGGTACCGCCGCGGACTTTCCAACGCAGTTTCGTGCCTGGCCCCAGGTCGAGCGCTTCGCGCGCCGGCATTACCGGCCGCCGTGTCAGCATTAACGTCCCTCTATTCATCCGTCTTGACGCCTTTACGTTCCTGCCTCAAACTCGCGCCTCCGGCTGGAGGTCACGCGATGTCTTCTTCCACGGCGTTGTCGGAAGATGCAGGCACTCTCGAGGAGGGGGACAGAAGTACCGCCGAGCTGCTCGGCAGCTCGAAGTGGTATCTGGCCGCGACCCTGGCCGAGCGGGTTGCGAGCTGGCGCCGTGCCGGTTCTCCGCGTCACCCGATCGACTACGCCGTCGCCTCGCAGCGGCTGGAGCGCTGGAAGACGCAGAGCGCGTTCACGAAACACCCCGGCTTGTGGGACGAGCGTCTCGAGGCGGCCGGGATCCGCGAGGACGAACTGCTGTACCTCCTCGGTGAGACCGCCGACGACGTGCGCGCGCGTTCCGAAGCGCCGGCCTGGCTGGCGGTGATCGAGGCGGCGTACGGCGACGGCGGCAGAGCGCCGGAATTCGCATGGGCACCGGGTGCGGACCTCGAGCGCTGCCGGTTCATGCCGCTCCTCGAGCCGCTGATCCACCACTACCACGCGCGCCTCGACCGGGAAGCGCGCGAGCTGCACTTCCCGCCGGAGATCGCACGCGCGCTCACCTCGCATCTGCCCGACGACTTCGCGGCGATGCTCAACCGCACGTCGCTGGTCGAGATGCACGTGCTCAAGCTCGAGGAGCAGCTGGAAGGGGAAACGCCGGAAGCGCGCTTCCAGGACTTCCTCGGGAAGCTCCGCGACAAACGTTACGCGCTCGAAGTGCTGGAGCGCTATCCGGTGCTGGCCCGTCAGATCGTGTTGCGGTTCGAGCACTGGCTGGACGCGTGCGTCGAGTTTTTGAGGCGTCTGGCCGCCGATGAAGAGACGATCGCGGAGCAATGCAACGGCGGTCGTCCGCTCGGCACGTTGCGCGACGTCTACGGCGGGCTCTCCGACTTTCACCGCGGCGGACGCTCGGTCTTCATCCTGGCCTACGATTCGGGGTTCCAGGTCGTCTACAAACCGAAGCCGCTCGGGCTGGAAGTCGCGTTCCAGCAGCTCCTGGCGTGGATCAACGAGCGCGGCTTCGAGCCGCCGTTCCGGCAGGCCGTGGTCATCGATCGCGGCGACTACGGGTGGATGGAGATGCTGTACACCGCGCCGTGCGAGGACGACGCGGCGCTGCGGCGGTTCCTGGAGCGGCAGGGAGGCTATCTCGCGCTGCTGTACGTGCTCGACGGCACCGACTTTCACCACGAGAACCTGCTCGCGGCCGGCGAGCATCCGATGCTCCTCGACCTGGAGACGCTGTTCCAGCCGTGGCTCAACGTGCCGGACCTCCAGGACGTGGCCGGCGCGCGCGGCGCACCGCTCCGCGCGACCGTGCTGCGCACGAACCTCCTTCCCGAGCGTTCCTCGTGGGGTGACAAGAACGCGGCCGGCGTCGACATCTCCGGGTTCACGGCGCAGGAAGGACAGCTCATGCCGCGGCCGATGCTCGCCGCCACCGACGGCGGCCGCGACACGATGCGCATGCAGCTGCAGCAGATGCGGATCCCGGCCGGCGAGAGCCGGGCGCGCGTGGCCGGGCGCCAGCTCTCGGTGATGGAGTTCGCGCAGCCGCTGGAAGCAGGCTTCCGGCGCCTCTACGCGCTGCTCGCCGCCAACACGGACACGTTTCTCGACCAACTCGATCGCTTCGCCGGCAGCGAGACGCGGCTCCTCTTCCGCAACACGATGCAGTACAGCACGGTGCTGCTCGAGAGCTTCCATCCGCACGCCCTCGGGAACGCGCTCGAGCGGGACCGCCTCTACGACAGTCTCTGGCTCTTCCATGCGCTGCGCCCGTTCCTCCGCAGCATCGCGGAATGGGAGCGTGCCGATCTCCACAATGGCGACATCCCGCTGTTCGTCACGGACGCGGACAGCCGCGACGCACTGCACTGGCGCGGCGAGCGGCTGACGGGGTTCTTCGCCGACAGCGGGATCGAGCGTGCGCGGCGGAGGGTGCGCGAGCTTTCTCCTGTCGATTGCGAGCGGCAGGTGGCGGTCATCCGCGACTCGTTCGAGGCGCTGCGCGTCACCGAGCAGCCGGCGCCGCGCGCGTCGTACGAGCTCGTGCCTCGGCCAACGCGCCCGCAGCCGGAGGAACTGCTCGCGCTCGCGCGGCAGGCCGCCGACCGCATCCTCGAGCGATCGTTTGCAAACGACCGCGAGGCGCACTGGCTGACGCTCGACTACCGCGATCCGAACGGCTGGCAGGTGGTGCCGGCAACCCCGGATCTGTACCGCGGACTCCCCGGCATTGCTTTCTTCCTCGGCTACCTCGGCGCCGCTACCGGCGAGACGCGCTATACCGACGTCGCGCGCAAGGCGCTGTTCGCGCAGAAGCGGCAGATCGCTGCCGACCCGAAGGCCGTCAACGGCGTCGGCGCGTTCAACGGCTGGGGCGGGGTCATCTACGCGCTCGCGCACCTCGGCCGCCTCTGGAACGACGCCGCGCTGCTGGACGAGGCGGAATCGTACGCCCGCCTCCTGCCGGAGCTGATCGCACAGGACGAGTTGCTCGACGTCGTCGCCGGCTCTGCCGGCGCGATCTGCAGTCTCGCCGCGCTCGGACGAGGAGTGTCCGATCCCCTGATGCTCGCCTGCGGCGAGCGGCTGCTGGCGAAGGCGGAGGCGCAGCAACGCGGCCACGGGTGGCGCATGCCCATCGCCGGCGACCGCGCGCTGGCCGGCCTCTCCCACGGCGCGGCCGGCATCGCGCTGGCGCTGCTGCGGCTGTACGGCCGGACAGGCGACCAGCGGTTCCGCGACGCCGCGATCGGCGGGATGGAGTTCGAGCGCTCGCTTTTCTCGGAGGCGGAACAGAACTGGCCCGATCTCCGCGAGGGAGCGGATGAGGGCGTGGACAGCAGCGACGGGCACCACTACATGCTGGCGTGGTGTCACGGCGCGCCCGGAATCGGGCTGGCGCGTCTCGCCGGGTTGCCGTGGGTCGACGATGCGGAGGTGCGCCGGGAGATCGACGTCGCGGTGCGCTCGACGCTGGCAGGCGGCTTCGGCGAGAACCACAGTCTCTGCCACGGCGATCTCGGCAACCTGGAGCTGCTCTTCGCGGCGGCGCGCCTCGGCCATGACGCCGAGCTCGAAGAACGCGCATGGCGGATCGCCGGCGGCATCGCCGACAGCATCCGCAAAGACGGCTGGCTCTTCGGCCTGCCGGGCGACATGGAGACCCCCGGGTTGATGGCGGGTCTGGCGGGCACCGGCTACGCCCTGGCGCGGCTCGCCCGCCCCGACTTCTTCCCGGACGTACTGACACTCGAGCCCTGAATCTCGCCTGCGCCGGGCAGGTGGTGGCGGGGATCGCGCGGCCAGCGACCTCCCGCTCGAATCGACAAACGGCCAACGGAAGGAACGAGACATGAAGAGACGAGACGTGATTCGTGCGTGGCGTGACGGTGAGTACTACTCCTCGTTGTCGAACGAGGAGCGGGCGGCGCTTCCGGAGAGCCCGGCCTCGGTCATCAACATCAGCGATGACGTGCTGGCCAGCGTCAGCGGCGGCTGCAGCTATCCCGGAACCTGTCCGACGTCCGGCTACTGCAGCCCCTGTAAGGGGCTTCCCTGCTACTAGGTCTGGTACGTGGGGCGGGCTTCGGCCCGCCCTGCATCGTCGGCCGGTAACTGCGCGCGGACCAGTTCCGCGTATCGGCCGTCCCGTGCCACCAGCTCGTCGTGGCGTCCCCGCTCGATGATCTCGCCGTTCTCCATCACCAGGATCATGTCCGCGCGGACGATGGTCGAGAGGCGATGTGCGATCACGAGCCGCGTCGCGCGGAGCTGTTCCAGCTCTTCGAGCACCTCGCGCTCCGACTCCGTGTCGAGATGACTCGTGGACTCGTCGAGCAGCAGGATGGCGGGACGGCGCACCAGCGCGCGCGCCAGCGCGATGCGCTGACGCTGACCGCCCGAGAGTGACGCACCGCCCTCGGCCAGCGGAGTGTCGTAGCCGAGGGGGAGCGTCATCACGAAGTCGTGGATGTGCGCCTTCTTCGCCGCTTCGACGATGCGAGACAACGGCAGCGACTGGTCGCCGAGGGCGATGTTGTTGCGGAGCGAGTCGGCGAAGAGATACGGCTGCTGCAGCACGATCCCGAGCTGGCGCCGCAGCGAGGTGAGCTCCAGCGTCTCCAGGGGAATCCCGTCGTAGAAGATCCTGCCGCTGGTGGGACGATAGAGGCCCATCAGCAGCATCGCCAGCGTCGACTTCCCCGCGCCGGAGCTGCCGACCAGCGCCACGAAGCTGCCCGGCTCGATCTCCAGCGAGACGTTGCGCACCGCATCCGGCCGCATCGGCGAATAGCGGAAGCTCACGTCCTCGAGCGCGATGCGGCCGCTCAGCGGCGGCGCTTCGGTGACCTGCTCTTGCTGCTGCTCCCGCGGCGTATCGAGCACGTCGTCCATGCGGTCCATGTAGCTGGCGAGCAACTGGAGCTGCACGGCCGTCGAGACCAGCGACGTGAGCGGCGTCAGGAAGCCCATGGCGAGCGCGCTCACCGCCAGCATCGTCCCGAGTGAGAGATTGCCCGCCAGCACCTGCGACGCGCCGAAGGCCAGCACGACGAACGGCGATGCGGTGGTGAGCGTGTTGATGCCCGCTTCGAAGAACGCGTCCAGCCGCCCGCGCGCGAGCGAGACATTGAGCTCGTCGACGAAGAGGTTCGACCACTGCTCGACGGCCTGCTGCTCCGCGCCGAGCGCCTTCAGCGTGGCGATCCCGGAGAACAGCTGCACCTGGTACGCCTGCGAGCGCGCCTGCACCTGCAGCGTCTTCGACATCAGCTCGGCCTGGCGGTGCCGCGTCGTCAGGAACAGCAGCACGCGCAGGAAGCCCAGGCCGACGACCAGGAGCGCGAGCGTGGAGTTGGCGGCGAAGAGGACGGCCAGATAGAGACAGGCCAGGGCACCGTCGAGCAGACCGGTGAGCGTACCGGCGGTGAGGATCTCGCGGATGGTGGCGTTCGAGTTGAGGCGCATCATCAGGTCGCCGGACGAGCGCTGATGGAAGAACGCATACGGCAGCGCCACCAGGTGCTCGACGAAATCGAGCGTGATCTTCGAGTCGAGCCGCGTGCGCAGATGGAGCATCAGGTGCGCGCGTACGAGCGCGGAGACGAAGTCGAAGAGCGCGATGGCCGCCAGGGCGAGGCCGAGGATGAGCAGCAGGGAGTGGTTGCGGTCCGGCACCACCCGGTCGACGATGAGGCCCGTCAGCAGCGGCGTCGCCAGCGCGAGCAGGCGCAGCACGACGGAAAGCGCGAGGATGCGGCGCAGCAGCGGCGATTGCGCGAGAAGCTCGCGCACGTAGCGCATGACACCGGTACGGGGAGCGCGCGCGCGAACGAAGTCGTCGCCCGGCTCGAACAGCAGCGCCACGCCGGTGAAGTACTTCCCGGCGTCGGCCAGGGTCACGATGCGCCGGCCGTTGCCTGGATCGACGATGCGGACGCTGTCGCCTTTCAGCTCTTCGAAGACGACGTAGTGATGGAAGCCCCAGTGCAGCATCGTGCCCGGCTCGAGGAAACGGAGATCGGCGATGTTCTCGATCTTCACGCCGCGCGCGCGCAGGCCGTGGAAGCGGGCCCCCTTGACGACGCTGAGCGCGTCCGCGCCGTCGCGGCCGATGCCGAGCAGTTGCCGCACGTCCTCGAGACGCAGCACCTTGCCGTGATAGCTGAGGACCATGGTCAGGCAGGCCGCGGCGCAGTCGGTCTCCATGGTCTGGCGGACGACCGGAATGCGCCGCCGCGTGCCCGGCCGCAGGAGCGTGCGCCACCCGGTCACCAGAACCTCGCATAGATCGCGGCGCCGAAGAGCAGGGCCGCAACGATCAGCGCGACGATGACCCGGTATGCGTGGCGCGCCCAGCGCGGCTCGATTTCGAGCAGATGGGCTTCGTCCGCATTGCCGCGTTGATACTGGTCCAGCGCCTCGGCCCGGTAGAGCTGCGCAACGTCCGCGCGGATGGCGGTATATCGAGCCGCCGCCCGCTCTTCGCGCTCGCGCGTTTCGGCATCTGTCTCCACCGGCTCCTGCCGCACGTCCCGCATTATGGCACCGCGACAGGTGCGGCGCGCGTACCCGTTAGAATGCGCGCCGTGTCGTCCGGCCCCGTCGCCTATCGCGATTTCACCTACCCTCTGAACGTGTTCATGCACATCCTCACGCACGAGGAAGGGAACGTCGCGTATCTGCACTACGGGCTCTTCGAGCGTCCCGACGAGCCGCTGCTCGCGGCGCAGGAGCGGTCGACGGAGCTGCTGCTGTCGCGGCTCCCCCCGCCGCCCGCCCGGCTCCTCGAGGCGGGCATCGGCCTCGGCACCACGCTGGCGCGCCTGATGCCGCGGTACGACGTCACCGGCATCACGCCGGACGCGCAGCAGATCGAGATGGTGCGCGCGCGGCACCCCGAGGCCAACATCCGCTGCATCCGCTTCGAAGACTTTCCGGCGGACACGTTTGACGCCGTCTTCTTCCAGGAGTCGTCGCAATACATCAACTCGCACGCGCTGTTCGCGAAAGCGCGCGAGCTGACGAGGCACGTGATCGTCCTCGACGAGTTCGCCATGGGCGACGAGGGGACGCTGCACCGCTACGGCGACTTCCTGCGCGCCGCGGAGCAGCACGGCTTCGCGAAGAGCGAGGATCTCGACGTGTCGGAGAAAGCCCCGCCCACGATGGAGTACTTCATGACCCGCATCCCCCGCTACCGCGACCGCCTCGTCGCCGACCTCGGGATCACCAGTCAACAGATTGACGATCTCCTCGCCAGCGGCCGCGATTACGTCGACCGCTACCGCCGCGGCCTCTACGCCTACCGCCTCCTCCAGTTCCGCCGATGAAGATCGCCTACCTCCTGGCCGGGACCGAGATCGCCGGCGGCACGCGCGTGGCCGCCGCGCACGCGGACGCGCTCACCGACCGCGGGCACGAGGTCACGCTCATCACCACCGCCGGGCCGATCACCTGGCGCCGCTCGCACGCGCGCTGGCTGCACGTGTCCTCGTTCGACGAGGTGGACGCGTCGCCGTACGACTTCATCGTCGGCACGTTCTGGACGACCCTCGCCGCGGCGTACGCCCTCGGCGGCTCGGAGCGCGGCGTGCACTTCTGCCAGGGCTACGAGGGGTCGTTCACCGGCTACCGGCACCTCAAGCCGGAGATCGACGCCGCGTACTCGCTGCCGCTGCCGAAGATCACCGTGTCGCCGCACCTCGTGCCGATCTGCCGCGCCTTCGTCGACGACGCGACGTACATCGGCCAGATCGTCGACGAGGAGTTCTACCAGCCGCACCGCGCCGCGAACGCGAAGCCGCGCGTGCTGCTCGTCGGCCCCGCACAGGCGGACTTCAAGGGGATCGACGCCGGCTACGAGGCCGTGCGGCGCGCGCGCGA
>DASPMO010000103.1:0-155469 GCA_035627015.1 Thermoanaerobaculia bacterium
TGTACGAGGAGATCCTGAACGTAGGGCGGGCTTCAGCCCGCCCCGGGACGGGCTGAAGCCCGTCCTACGTCCAGCAAATCGATCGGCGGACCGGTCTCCGGCGTGACCAGCATCTTCGTGTAGGTCCACCGTCCGTCGTCCTTGGTTCCCACGACGCGCAGCGTGGCGGACTGCTTCGAGCCGTTCAGCGGGACGGTGATGTCGCAGTCGCCGCTGCGGTTCTGCGTCTGGATGGAGCCGCTCAGCATCCACCCCGGCTCGATCGGCGTGCCGAGGGCCTCCTGCACGCGCGCGTCGCCGCGGGCGCGCTCCACGCCATCCTTGTACGGATCGGCCGCACGGATGGCGGCGAAGACGCCGATGACGATGACGGCCACGAACGTGACGGCGGCGGCGACGAGCAGGGCGCAGCCGCAGCCGACCCACAGCCACGGGCTCGTTCCCTTCTTCTTCGGCTGCTCACCGTTCATCGTTCAACGCACCGAGGTGCGCGGCCACGCTGGCGGCCAGCCCCTCCATGTCGTACCCGCCCTCCATGAGCGAGAAGACGCGGCCGTCGCAGTGGCGCTCCGCACACTCGACGATTCTACGTGTCAGCTCGCCATATGCGTGCTCGGTAACGTTCATCCCGCCGAGGGGATCGCGGCGGTGCGCGTCGAACCCGGAGGAGAGCAGGATGGCCTGCGGCGCGTAGTCGTCGATGATGCGCACGATCTCGTCCTCGGTCGCGCGCAGGAAGGCGGCGTCCCCCTCGCCCGCGCTGACCGGGATGTTTTTGGTAAAGCCGCGCCCCTTGCCCGCGCCGATCTCCTCCGCCGCGCCGGTGCCCGGATAGAACGGGTAGCGGTGGATCGAGGCGTAGTAGACGTCGTCCCGCTCTTCGAAGAGGTGCTGCGTGCCGTTGCCGTGGTGCACGTCGAAGTCGTAGATGAACACGCGCTCCACGCCGGCCTGCTCGCGCAGCCAGTCCGCCACGCAGGCGATCGTGTTGAAGAAGCAGAAGCCCATGGCCGCGGCGCGCTCGGCGTGATGGCCCGGCGGACGGGCGATGACGAAGGCGCGCTTCGACTGGCCGCGCTTCCACATGTCCTCGATGGCCGTGAGCGAGCAGGCCACCGCCGCGCGCGCGGCGGAGAAGCTCGCCTTCGAGATCGGATTGTCGCCGCTATGGAAGAAGCGGAAGCCGGCGGTGACGGCGTGCTCGAACTCCCGCTCGTACTCCGCCGTGTGCGTCTTGTGGATGATGCGGGCCGTGTCGGGATGGACGTCGGCGTCGCGGACGAGCGCCCCCTCCAGCCCCGCGCGGCTCACGCCCTCGAGGGCCGCATCGAGCCGGGAGGGACTTTCCGGATGATCGAAGCCCGTCTGGTGCCGGTAGAAAACAGAGGCCGTGTAGATCTTCAACATCTATGATGCGCGTCGCGTGAAACGCGTTCTCCAGATTGCGGTCATCGCAGCCCTGACGGTGTTCTTCCTCTGGCTGTTCCTGCGAAATGCAAACCTGAGCGAGGTCGGGGCCATTCTGCGGAGGTCGAGTTTCGGCTGGGTGCTGGTCGGGTTCGCGGTCAATATCATCGCCCTCGTCAGCCGCACTGTACGCTGGCGTACGCTCCTCGATCCCGAGGATCCGCCGCCGTTCTACGCCACCTTCTTCGCGAACGCGGTCGGCTACATGTCGTCGATCGTCCTCCCGATCCGCGCTTCCGACCTGGCCCGTCCCGTCCTCCTCTCTAGAAGGACCTCGCACCGTTTTTCCGGCGCCCTCGGCACGATTCTCTGCGAGCGCGTGCTCGACCTGACCAGCATCCTGACGATGTTCGTCTTCTTCGCCGCGCTGCGCTGGAACGAGTTCTCGCACGATCCGGCCACCGCCGCGTGGTTCTATATCGTCCGCGCCGGGGCGATCGCGTCCGCCGTGATCCTGACGGTGCTCTGGTCCTTCCTGATCGGCCTCCGCTTCTCCCGCGACACCATCCGCCGCCTGCACGAGGCCCTCGGGCGCCTGCTGCCGAAGCGCATCCGTCCGTCGTGGATGCACTTCTTCGACACCTTCGCCGAGACGCTGCGCATCTCCAAATACCCCGGCGCGCTGGCGAAAGTGCTCTTTTGCACCGTGCTCACCTGGACGTGCCTCACCGCGCAGTTCTGGTTCGCCACCAAGGCCGTGCACCAGCCGCTTCCCTACGACTCCAGCTTCTTCGTCACCGGCGTGACCACGGTCGGCCTGGCCATCCCCACCCCGGGCGGCATCGGCGGCTTCCACAAGGCCTGTCAGCTGGTGCTCACCCGCTTCTACGCGTTCAGTGTGGAGTCGTCCGTGGCCGTGGCCGTGCTGTTTCACGTCATCGGCACGCTGCCGGTGCTGACCATCGGCCTCTTCCTGTTCGCGAAGGAAGGTGTCAGCCTCAAGCAACTCCGTGGTACGGACGAAGAAGAAACCGCCAACCGCCAACCGCCAACCGCCAACCAACCGTGATATACGGCGCCTATGCGGTGCCCGTTCTGCGGGAATCTCGAAGACCGTGTGGTGGACTCGCGCGAGAGCCGGGAAGGCGACGTCATCCGGCGGCGGCGGGCCTGCGCCGCGTGCGACCGCCGTTTTACCAGTTACGAGAAGATCGAGCTGCCCACCTTCCAGGTCGTCAAGCGCGACGAGCGCCGCGAGCCGTACGACCGCGAGAAGCTGATGCGCGGGCTGCAGATCGCCTGCCGCAAGCGGCCGGTCCCGCAGGACGAGCTGGAGCGCCTGGCCGACTCGATCGAGTCGGAGATGGCTGACGCCGGGGAGCGGGAGATCTCCTCCCAGGCCCTCGGCACGATGGTCATGAACCGCCTGCGCGCGCTCGATCCGGTGGCGTACGTGCGGTTTGCGTCCGTCTACCGCAACTTCGAGGATGTCGATGCGTTTGTGAAAGAGCTGCACGGATTGAAATGAAGCGGGAACAGCCATTGCACGAGATCGTACGGCCCATCCCCTTCGGAGAATGAGATGACTGACGCGAACGAGACCGCGAAAGAAGAAGCAATCAAGATCCCCGACGTCCTGCCGGTACTGCCGCTCAAGGACCTGGTGATCTTTCCATTCATCATCGTCCCGCTGTCGGTGTCGCGGGAGAAGTCGATCAATGCGGTCGATCAGGCACTCGCGGAAAATCGCGTGATCATGCTCACCGCCCAGAAGGACTTCCAGAACGAGGACCCGGGCGAGGAGGACCTCTACCGCGTCGGCACGGTGGCCATCATCATGCGCATGCTGAAGCTCCCCGACGGGCGCATCCGCATCCTGGTGCAGGGCCTCTCCCGCGCGCGCATCGACTACTTCATCCAGACCGCGCCGTTCTTCAAGGCCAAGATCACCCGCATCGAAGAGCCGGTCACGAAGGACCGCGGCCTGGAAGTGGAAGCGCTGATCCGCGCCGTCAAGCAGAACCTCGACCGCGCCGTCTCGCTGGGCAAGAACATCTCGCCCGAGGTCATGGTCATCGCCGCGAACCTCGACGACCCGGCGCGCCTCACCGACCTCGCCGCGTCCAACCTCGACCTCAAGCTCGAGGAAGCACAGGGCATCCTCGAGACCATCGACCCCGTCGAGCGTCTCAAGAAGGTGAACGACATGCTCACCCGCGAGATCAACCTGCTCACCATGCAGCAGGAGATCTCGTCGGCCGCGCAGGGGGAGATGAACAAGTCGCAGCGCGAGTACTTCCTCCGCCAGCAGCTCAAGGCCATCCAGTCCGAGCTCGGCGAAGGGGAGGAGCTCGCGGAAGAAGTCGAGAACTACCGCAAGAAGATCGAGGAGAAGGCCATCCCGAGCGAGGCCAGGGAGGAAGTCGAGAAGCAGATCAAGCGCCTCGAGCGCTCGCATCCCGACTCCGCCGAGACCTCGATCATCCGCACGTACCTCGACTGGATGACGGGTCTCCCGTGGGGCGTGATGTCCGCGGACAACCACGACCTCAGCCGCGCCCGCGAGATCCTCGACGAGGACCACTACGACCTGGAGAAGATCAAGGAGCGCATTCTCGAGTACCTGGCCGTGCGCAAGCTGCGCGGGCAGAAGATGAAGGGCCCGATCCTCTGCTTCGTCGGCCCTCCCGGCGTCGGCAAGACTTCGCTCGGGCGCTCGATCGCCCGCGCCCTCGACCGCAAGTTCGTGCGCATCTCCCTCGGCGGCGTGCGCGACGAGGCGGAGATCCGCGGGCACCGCCGCACCTACGTCGGCGCGCTCCCGGGCCGCATCGTCCAGGGCATCAACCAGGCGCAGACGTCGAATCCCGTCTTCATGCTCGACGAGGTGGACAAGATCGGCGCCGACTACCGCGGCGATCCTTCGTCCGCGCTGCTCGAAGTGCTCGACCCCGAGCAGAACTTCTCGTTCCGCGACCACTACCTCGGCGTGCCGTACGACCTCTCGAACGTGATGTTCATCGTCACGGCGAACGTCCTCGACACGATCCAGCCCGCCTTCCTCGACCGCATGGAAGTCATCCGCCTCTCCGGCTACACGGACGAGGAGAAGCTGATGATCGCCAAGCAGCACATCATCCCGAAGCAGATGGAGGAGAACGGCATCACCGACGTGCCGGTGACGTGGACCGACGGCGGCATCATGCGCGTCATCACCGGCTACACGAAGGAAGCGGGCCTGCGCAATCTGGAGCGCGAGGTCGGCACGATCTGCCGCAAGATCGCGGTGACGGTCGCGGAAGGGAAGCCGGCGGAGAACACGCGCATCACCGACGCGAATGTCGAGAAGTACCTCGGGCCGATGAAGCACTTCGCCGAGGAGCTGCTCGAGCGCGACCAGGTCGGCGTGGCCACCGGCCTCGCCTGGACCGCGGTCGGCGGCGACATCCTCTTCATCGAGGCCACGGCCGTGCGCGGCAAGGGGAAGCTCTCACTCACCGGCCAGCTCGGCGACGTGATGAAGGAGTCGGCCCAGGCCGCGCTCACGTACGCCCGCGCCCACGCCGACGAGAATGGCATCCCCTCCGATTACTTCGAGACGCACGACATTCACATTCACGTGCCCGCCGGCGCGATCCCGAAAGACGGTCCCTCGGCCGGCATCACCATCACCACCGCGATCATCTCGGTGCTCACCGGCAAGCCGGTGCGCCGCAATGTGGCCATGACCGGCGAGGTCACGCTGCGCGGCGACGTGCTGCCGATCGGCGGCGTGAAGGAGAAGGTCCTGGCCGCGCGCGCGGCCAAGCTCAACACCGTGATCCTGCCGAAGCTCAACGAGCGCGACCTGGTCGACGTCCCCGAGCCGATCAAGCGCGACATGAGCTTCCACTTCGTCGAGCACGTCGAGGACGTCCTGGAGATCGCCCTCCTGGCCCGCGACGCCGCCGAGCAGAAGACGACGGAGCGCTCCGGCCGCGAGTCGCATCCGCTCGCCGAGCCGGAACCGGCCACCCACGAACACGCTCCCACCACCGTCTCGTAAACGTAGGGCGGGCTTCAGCCCGCCTCCCCCGGGGGGGCGGGCTGAAGCCCGCCCTACATCCCGCCCAGCAGCTTCTCGACCCGCGCCTTCAACCCATCCGTATCCACCCCCGTCGCGAGCGCGCGCTCGGCGAGCGTCTTCGCGCGCGCCGGATCCCGTCCGGCGATGTGCTCGGCGACGAGATAGTTGCTCCACGCGTTCATCCATTTCGGTTTCTCGCGCGTGCTGGCGGCGATCGACTCGAAGAGGGCGAGCGCGCGTGCCGAGTCGGGACCGTTGATGCGCAGCGACGGACGCACGTTGCCGTACAGCATGGCCAGGTCGAACTGGATGTGCAGGTCCTGCGGAAAGGCGGCGATGAGGCGCTCGCCCGCGGCGCGGTCGCCGTACAGGCGCATCCGGTCCTGGTCGCTGACGACGGGCTCGCCGACGTCGCCGAGCCAGGTGCGCAGGAAATCGGCGGCGATGGGATAGAGCAGGACGTTCGACGCGCCCCGCTGCGGCGAGACGAGCAGGTCGCTGTTGGCGAGCAGCACCAGCGCCAGCCCGCGCGACGGCACTTTGACGAGGAGGCCGGAGAACGCATCCGGCCACCAGCTCGTGTGCCACACGACGCGCTCGCCGGCCACGGTCTGCGTGAACCATCCGAGACCGTAAGGGAAGCCCGGGTAGGCGGGTGTCCAGGCGCGTTCTCTGGCGGAGGCCGAAAGCAGCGTCCCGTCATCGAGGGCGATGCTGTAGCGCGCGAGGTCCGTGACCGTCGAGGAAAGCCCGGACGAGGAGTGCAGCGCCAGCGGCGGCAGCTTCGACTCCACTACCGCGCCGTTTTCGTCGATCCGATGCGGCGTCGCCAGTCCGCCAGTTTCGCCGCCGATCGTGCGGTGCAACGCCGCCGGTCTCAGCACGCGCTGGTCCAGCAGCGCCGCGAAGCTCTCCTTCGTCGCCGCCTCGACGACGTTGTCGAGCCAGTTGAAGCGGGTGCTGTACACGAAGCGCGTCCCCGGCACTCCTTCGGACGTATGCGACAGCACATGCCGGATGCGCACCTCCGCCGGCACCTGCCAGTCGACGTACGGCTGCACCGGCGCATCGAGGTCGAGCTTCCTTTCCTCCGCCAGCTGCAGCATGAGCGTGGAGGTGAAGGTCTTGGTGATCGAGCCGATCGGATAGAGCGTGTCGGCCGTCGACGTGCCGAAGCCGCGGGCCATGACCAGCCTGCCGTCGTCCACCACGGCGACGGAGAGGCCGGGGATGCGCAGCTCCGCGCGTTGCGCCTCCACGCGCCGCGCGAAGTTGTCGATGGCCGGCCGCGCGTGGCGACAGCCCGCAAGGGCGAGCAGGGCGGCGAGTGCGAGTGCGATCGGTCTCATATCCTCTCATACCGCCACAGACGCCGAAAGGTTCATGTACGCTGATCCATGCGCACGTTCACGCCGTCGGCTACATCTAGGGAACGGACGGATTCCCATCGTCGAATATGCCGACGAATGTCGTCACGAACATCCTCAGTCCGCTGGCGGGACTGGAGAACTTCGAGCGCGTCGACCTGCTGCGCATCAACGACGGGCGCGCATCCCGGCCGCGCGCTGCTCGCGTTCACCCTCGGATCGACGTGGAGCATGGCCAACGTCAGCGGCGGCATCACCGGCTCGCCCACTCCGACCGTCTCCGGCCCGCTCGTGCGCGGAACCGCCGGTGCTCTGTTCTGGTACAACGGGACGGTCTTCGCGTCGATGGGAGGATGGTTCGACTGACGGCGCGTGGGGGTAGGGATTTGCGTCTGGTGCAACACTCCTGTAGTGCGTGCCTCCCTTGAAGATCTTCATCAGCCACTCACACGACGAAGAATGGCTCGCCGAGATGATCGCGGCGGAACTGCAGAAGATCGACGTCGATCCGTTTTACTACAAGCGAAACGAGACCGGCACGCCGATCACCAGCGACGTTCGCGCGAAGCTGAACGACTGTGACGAGTTCCTGATCCTGTTGACCCCCACGTCGATCTGGAGTCACTGGGTTCTGTACGAGCTGTCGGTCGCGCACTACCTCGGCAAGGCGATTCGCCCGTTCTCGATGTATCTCAGCGAACAGGAGATCCCGCCCATGGTGCGCGATCTGGTGCGCCGGCCAATGGGGGAGATTCGCCACTACTACGACGAAGTGCGAGGACGCGTAGCGAAGGCCTTCGCTGACGGAATGGCGCTGGGGATTGCGCCCAATGCACCGCGGCCGATGCAGGTCGGCGCCGATGATCCGTCACAACTGAAAGACCAAGTCCACAAGATCGTACTTGGCGACGTGACCGCCGCCGCGGAGACGCCTCCATCACCGGAACCACGCTCGCCGAAGCCGGCGAAGCGTGGCGCCAGAAAACCATCGCGTCGCAAACCGAGATGAGCCATGACCCAATCCGTCGATCTTCTCCTGCGTAATCCTTCCGAGTATCCCCGCGCGGGCCTTGTGGTCCGCCAGTGGAAGCCGGTGGCGAAAGCGCTGGGCGTGCGTGGTGCACGCTCCGCGACGGTCGCCCGGCTCCTCGATCCCACCAACCCGAAGGGTGCCACGGTGGATCTCGCCGCGCAGGTGGACCGGCTGGTTCCGCACGATCGCTCGCACGACCAGCTCGTGTTCAAACTGGACTCACCGATCCCCGGAGGTGACGAGCACTACCGGGCCGTTTCCGGGAAGGTGCGGGTGACGGCGGCGCAAAGCAATGCACAGCCGTACGGAGCAACCGTGCAGCGATACCCCACCGGTGTGAAGCTGATCAATCAGCATCTCGAAGTATGGCTCAACACGAGCGCCACGAAATACGCTCACCAGCCCCAGGACCAGTTCTACGGCGGGGCGGTCACGAGCGTGATCCTGCAGAAGGCCTCCTTCCCGCCCTTCACCGACAGGCTCGAGTGTGTCGACGCCATCGAGTCCCGCGCCGGCTTCTGGCCTCACCCGGAAGCGCGAGCCATGCAGATCGATCGCATTCACCTGGTGAGGCCGCCCTGGGACGAGCGGCGCAGCGTCGATTTCTTTCCCTTCCGCGAGCCGTGGACCCTCGTCAGCGACTCCACGGGTCCGGTCCGTGCAGTCGCTACCATCATGTCGGCACCGTTCGAGCTTCGGTGCAAAGAAGCCGGCGGCAAGAGCGATCACGTCTTCGAGTGCAACGTATATCGCACCCTCAGCCTTTACGATGATGTCGACTGGATTGGCGACGAGATCTGGGTGAATGCACGCGACATCGATACTGGCAAAACGCAGCGTCTCTGGTTCACGGCTCGGTTCTTCATGATGGTGCAGTTCACCCAGGATCCGGAGCTTTTCAAATATCCCGATCACCCCGGCTGGTTCTCTCTGACTCCTCCCGACAAACCGAGCAGCGACCCCAGGCTCGGTTACGCCTTCGCGACGGACGCGCAGTCCGGCGCGATCTGGAGTCCGCCGCTCGATTACCATGATGAGATGACGAAACCGCGTGCGTTTTCGTGGGAGCTCGGCACGTCGCGCACCGTGCACTGCGTGCACAAGTTTCGCTGCATGACCAACGCGCTGGAAATGGGGCACGAAGCCGGGTGGCTGTGGTACGACTTGGTTTTCAAGCGCATTCGAGGCACACTGGCGGGTGAGAAGTGAGCGCGTCCATCACGCTTCCCGACGAAATCGCACTCCCTGAGAACGTGGAGAGCCTTGCCGTGGCCGTGGTGGAGAAGGTCGGCGTCGCCGACGTTATCGCCCAGATGGCGGATCAGATCTTCGCCAAAATCGAAGCCTGCGAGGCGTTCTCCAGCGGCTCGCAGAATGCGGACGCCTTTTTCTTTGCCACCAGTCTTCCGGTCGCCAACGCGGTTATCCACCGCACGACCCCGGATCGTCTGACGCGCGCGCTTCGCTGGTCGAGTGAACGGTGGCCGGCCGAAGACGATCCGGCCGTGCCGCTCGCCACCTGGACTCTCATCTACATCATCTCTGAGGGGTGGAAACGCTACAGCAAGATCGCGGAGAAGAAGGTGCTGTGGGATCGGATTCTCGCGCACGTGGCTGCATTGGCGGAAGAGCCGAGTCCCGCCACCGCCGCGCAGCACGTAGTTACCGCACCAGCACCGCCGCGCTGACCTTCGACACCCGCCGCCCCTCCACCCGCAGCGCGCTGATGTAGCGTCCGCAGAGGTCGCCCGCGAATTCGACGGATCGGCCGTGATGCGCGTGACGTTGCGCGCGGCGTCGTACGCGGCGTAGAAGACGCGCGGCGTCAGCGGAACGCCGGCGTCGGATGAAGGTCCGTCCAGTCCCCATTCGATGTCGCCGGCGCGGTTGCCGGTCAGGATGGCGTTGTCGAGGGTGACCGTGGCGCGGCGATGAGCGAGCTGCGCACGGTGAGGTCGCCGCCGGTGGGGCCGATGAAGATCCCGCTCGCCCCGACAGGCAGCGACCGGACGGGCGGACCACCGAACGGATCGTCAGCGCGCAGGCGGTGATGACCGGCAGTGGAGAACGTCGTCAGATGCGCGCGACGAGCTTCTGCGCCGTCGGCAGGAGCATCGCGCCGAGCGCGACTTTGATCGCGTCGGCGAGGACGAACGGCGCCACGCCGGCGGTGAATGCGTACGCGGGCGTCGTCAGGATGGCCAGCCACGACCAGCCGCCGAGGTAGATCACGCCGAGGGCCAGGAGCATGCCGCTGGTCGCGCGGAGGATCGTCGATCCCCAGCCGCGCTCGGAGACGAAGCCCGCCACCCAGGCAGCGAACGGATACGAGTAGAGGTAGCCGGCGGTCGCGCCGAGGAGCCAGGCCGGGCCGCCGTGGCCCTGCGCGAAGACCGGCAGTCCGCTGAAGCCTTCGAGGAGATAAAGCGCCGCGGCGGCCGCGCCCCGCGTCGAGCCGAGACACACCCCGACGAGGATCACGGCCAGCGGCTGCAGCGTCAGCGGCACCGGCGTGAACGGCATCGGGATGGCAATCTGTGCGGCGATGGCAATGAACAGACTCGCCCCGATCACGAGCAGCATGTTCGCGGCGGCACGGCCGCGCACGAGGCGATCGAGCACGACGGCGGGAATGGTCATCGCTTTTTCTCTCATGGCGGGTGAGAAGATACCATCCGGAGAAACTATGGTGAAACCGATCATTGTCGCGCTCGCCGCCGTACTCCTGTTCGGCTGCAGCAAACCGGAGCCGCTGACCGCGGCCAAGGCGCAGGAGATCATCGGCGGCTGGTCGTTCAAGCGCGAGCCGGTGTACGCCGAGGTGCCGCAGAAGGTGTGGTGGACGCCGAAGGCGCCGAAGGACGACTACGACGAGAAGGCGCTGCGCACCCTGCGCAATCTCGAGCGCGCGGGACTCGTGACGGTGACGGAATCGGACGTGACCGCCGACTCGGCGACGTACGTGGCCAAGGTGACGAAGAAAGGCTTTCCGATCCTCGGCACCGCCCCCAGCGCCCGCGGCCCCGTCTACCGCGCGCGCATCTGCGAGAAGCGCTACGACGGCATCCGCAATTTCGTCCGTCACCCGACGGAGGAGACGGTCGGTCACGCGGAGCTGGTGTGGCACTACGCGAACCCGAACGAGCTCTATCCGCTGTTCGAGACGAAGATCAACAAGCCGGTGAACCAGCCCTTCGTCTCGCACGTGTCGTTCTGGTACGACAAGCACCAGTGGCGGTTCGAGGTGAACGTCAGGAAGGTCGCGTCATCCGCCGCAGCCCTTCCGCTCCCGCGATGATGGCCTCCGTGGCCTCGGTCGGAAAGTAGCCCGTCTCGACGACCCCGGCGTACTCGCGGATGGCCGCGACGATGTCGCCGATGTCTTCCTCCTCGGGCACGCGCACGTCGAGGATGCGGTTGCCTTCGTCGGTGATCCGCACGGCGCCGTCGAGCATGCGCAGCGTGGGCTGCAGGCCGAGGTCCGTGAAGCGGCGCGTGAGCACGTCGAGCGCGAACGGCGTCACCTCGACGGGCAGCGTGCCGGTGCCGAGGCGCTCGACGATCTTCGACTCGTCGGCGATGACGATGAAGCGCTGGGCCTGCTGCTCGACGATCTTCTCGCGCAGCAGCGCGCCGCCGCGCCCTTTGATCAGGCGAAGTCCCGCGTCGATCTCGTCCGCGCCGTCGACGGCGAGCTGCAGCGGCGCGATCTCCGCGAGCGGGAACGTGGGGATGTGCTCCTCGCGAGCCTGTTTCTCCGTTTTCTCGGAGGTGGTGGTGCAGCGGACGTCGCGCAGCGTACCGTCGCGCAGAGCCTGGCCGAGGAGCTTCACGAACTCGAACGCCGTCGAGCCGGTGCCGAGGCCGAGGGACATGCCGGAGCGGACTTCCTGCAGCGCGACGCGAGCCGCTTCGATCTTGAGGTTCACGTTCAATAGCCTCCTGCGGCGCCGCCGCGTCTCGGGTCGGCAACGGCGACGAGGCGGCCATTCTCGAACAGAATCGCGTGCACGTCGCCGATCGACTGGCGATGCGCCACGGCGTGCCCCTTCTCGTTCAGCCATTGCACGACGAGCTGCGGCGCGCTGCGCTCGACCAGCATCTCGTCGGGGGTGGCCGCGTGGTGCCAGCGCGGGGCGGCCACGGCATCGGGGAGCGACTTGCCGTGCACGACGACATTCAGGAAGACCTGCAGGATCGTCGTCGGGATGGCCGTGCCGCCGGAACTGCCGAGGGCCAGGAAGGGGCGGCCGTCGCGCAGCACGATCGTCGGTGCGAGCGACGACGCGGCGCGCCTGCCCGGCGCGATCTCGTTCGGCTGCGCGCTGAAGTCGGCATTCGCGGTGTTGAGGAAGAAGCCGAGCGACGGGACGAGGTAGCCGCTGCCGAAGTCGTCGCCGAGCGTCGTGGTGAGCGCGGCGATGTTCCCGTGGGCGTCGACGATGGTGAGATGCGTGGTGTGCTCTCCCTCGGCCACGAGATCGCGGGGCTCGGCGAGGCTGCTGGTGGCCGCGACGCGGTCGCCGATCGTGCCGCGCCACTGCTCGCCGCGCTTGCGCGAGAGCAGCTCGCGATATGGAATGCGCACGCCCGCGGGATCGGCGACGTAGCGGTGGCGATCGATGTACGCGCGGCGCTGCGCCTCGACGAGGAGATAGAGCGCCTTCGGCGTCTGGAAGCCGGCCGCGCGGAGGTCGTCGCCGGCGAGGATGTTCAGCGTTCCGCCGATGACCAGTCCTCCGCCCGACGGCGGCGCGACGGTGTAGATCTCGTATTCGCCGTACACGAGCTTGAGCGGCGCGCGCCACACCGGCGCATAGTCGGCGAGGTCGCGGTAGCCGATCACGCCGCCGGCGCTCTTCGCCCCCTCCACGAGCTTCTTCGCGAGATCGCCGTGGTAGAAGTCGCGCGCCCCGTGCTCGGCGAGGCGCTGCAGTGTGGCCGCGAGCTCGGGCGGCGGAAGCTTCTCCGGCAGCTCGAGCTTGCGCAGGTTCTTCGCGTTGGCCACGTCGGCCGCGAGCTCGGCGTCGTCGCGCGGCCCTTCGCGCGCGAGCAGCAGCGCCGGCTCGGCCAGCTCTTTCCACGCGCGCTTGCCGAAGCGCTCGTGCAGCGCGTGCAGGCCGGCCACGGTGCCGGGGACGCCCGCCGCGGCGGCGCCGGTTTTCGTTTCCTTGTTGGCCAGGCGGGGCGCGGTCTCGCGGAAGTCGAGCGTCCAGACACCGCGGGTCTCGGCGTCGTAGTACGTGGCGAAGCCGCCGCCGCCGAGGTTGCCCGATTGCGGACGCACGACCGCGAGCGCGAGCGCGACGGCCACCGCCGCATCCGCGGCAGTGCCGCCGCGCTGCAGCACGGCCAGTCCGGCTTTCGTGGCCAGGGGATGATCGGAGGAGACCGCGGCTTTCTTTGCCGTGACGCTGCCGCCCGCGTACGCGCTCGCAGCGAGGAGGAGGACTGCCGCGGCCTGCGCGGCGCGCTTCACTTGCGCGTCCTCCGGCGATTCCGGTCATAGATCAGCTTCAGACCTTTGAGCGTGAGCTCGGGATCGACGATCTCGATGTGCTCGCTGTCGTCGGCGAACTGCGACGCCAGTCCGCCGGTGGCGATGACGCGCTTGAGGTCGGGCACTTCGCGCTTGATGCGCGCCAGGATGCCGTCAACCAGGCCGAGATAGCCGAAGTAAATGCCGGACTGCATGTTCACGACGGTGTTCGTGCCGATGACGTGCTCGGGACGCCGCACGTCGACGCGCGGCAGGCGCGCCGCCCGTGCGAACAGCGCCTCGGCGGAGATGTTCAGTCCGGGCGCGATGACGCCGCCGACGAACTCCGCGTTCGCGGTGACGACGTCGAAGGTGGTGGCGGTGCCGAAGTCGACGATGACCGTCGGGCCGCCGTACTCGTGGTGCGCGGCGGCGCAGTTGACGATGCGGTCCGCGCCGACTTCGAGCGGGTTGTCGACGTGGATGGCAATGCCGGTCTTCACCCCCGGCTCGACGAACATCGGCTCGACGCCGAAGTACTTCTGGACCATGAAAGCCATGGCGCCGTTGAGCGGCGGGACGACCGAGGCGACGATGGCGCCCTCGAGCTGCGCGTGCAGGTCGCCGACGAGCTGCCGGGCCAGGATGCCGTATTCGTCCGCGGTGCGCTCGCGCGCCGTGGCCAGCCGCCACGAGCTCACCAGCTCCGCGCCGCGATAGACGCCGAGGACGAGGTTCGTGTTGCCGAGATCGACGACGAGGAGGTTGGACGACATCGCGGCGGATGTTACGCGTATGGAGTGCGGCAGCGCCAGCTGCCGCTCTCTATGCGGAGGCGCCAGCCTCCGCCCCCGCCGCAGCTCGCGCTGCGGCGATGGAAAGCGGCAGCTGGCGCTACCGCAGTCCAGACGCTACGCGTTCCCGCGTGAGCTGCGTGACGATCTCGCGCTGCAGTTCCTCGGGAGTCGCCTTGCCCTTCCACCGCTCGGTGTAGAACGCGGCGAAGGCGTCGCGGTAGGCGATCCAGGCGCGCTGCGCGTCGCGGAGAAGCTCGCTCCGTTCCATGGCGCGGTAGACGCGGTTCAACTCACTGTCCGCGCGTTTCGCCTCCGCCGCGCTCGCGGCCGGGGCGCGTTCCTTCGAGAACCGCTCCAGCGCGGTCACGAGGCGCTCCTTCTGTTCCATCTCCGCGCCGAGGGCAATGGCGGCGTAGGCGGTGCCGCCGCGGCTCAGCTCTCCGATGCGCTCGGATTCCGCGCGCACGAAGGCGAGGCCGGACTTGCGGATCGCGTCGGGAAACGCGGCCAGCCTGCGGTCGAGCTCCGGCATCACCTTCTCGTACTGCTTGTGCGCGCAGTACGACATGCCGTAGCCGCTGGTGACGTACTGGCAGAAATCGAGCGGCTCCTTCTCCTTCCCCGCGCGCATGCGCTGCAGGTGCTCCGTCATGCCGGTGAACTCGGCCGGGGCCATGTCCTCCTCCGCGAGGCAGAGAAAATAGGCGGCGGCGTTGAAGTCGCGCTTCACGCCGTCGCCGTTGGCATACCGCTCGGCGAGCTCGCGATGGTTCGCATCGGGGGGAACCGCGGGCGGCTTGTAGCCGAACTTCGCGCAGTCGATGGCCGCGGCCAGAAGGAGCGCGATCATGCGAGAAAGAGGTCCCCCGCGCTGACCGCGATCTCACCCTCCGCCGTGCGCAGCTTCGCGCGGCCGTAATCGTCGATGCCGATCCACGTGCCGTCGATGGTGCGCTCGCCGAGGACGCAATGGATCGCGTCGCCCGGCTCGTGCACGGAGCGCTCGCGCCAGTCGGCGAGGATGGCCGCGCGCTCGAAGGGGCGGGAGAGATAGTCGTCGAGGGAGTGCACGAACGCGCGGGTGGCGCCTTCGATCCCGTCGAAGTCGCGCCTGGCCACCTCGCTGATGGCCACCGCGTTCGGGCGCGTGTCGTCCTGCACCGGCTCCACGTTGACACCCATGCCGATGAGCAGGAACACGCGGTCGTCCTGGATGCGCGCTTCCATGAGGATGCCGGCGATCTTGCGGCGGTCGACGAGGACGTCGTTCGGCCACTTGATGCGCGCGTCGATGCCGTACTCCCCGCGCAGCCAGGAGGCGATGAACGCGGCCATGGCCATCGGCACCAGCGGCAGCTCGCTCACGGGGCGCGTGACGAGCGCCGTCGCGTAGATCCCTTTGCCGGGAGGCGACGACCAGCGGCGGTCGTTGCGGCCGCGCCCCGCGAACTGCTCGCCGGCGATGATGACCGCCTGCGGCAGCGAGAGCTCGTTCTCGATGCACTCCGTCACGATGCGCCGCGCGATGAGGTTGGTCGAGGCCACACGCGGAATCACCGCGACGGATTCGATCGCCTTCAGATCGCGGACGATGCGGGTATCGATCATTGGTTCTGCTGCAGCTTCTCCAGCCGCGCGCGGAGCTCGGTCTGCCGCGCCTGCGCGC
The DNA here is from genome assembly GCA_035627015.1 of Thermoanaerobaculia bacterium. Taxonomy (GTDB): domain Bacteria; phylum Acidobacteriota; class Thermoanaerobaculia; order Gp7-AA8; family Gp7-AA8; genus QHVT01. Next base: position 15,816 of record DASPMO010000103.1, read on the forward strand.
CGGCGACGATGTGCGCCGGTGCATTCTTCGTGAAACGGTCGTCGGCGAGCTTCGCGTCCATCGCTTCCAGCTCTTTCGTGGTCTTCTCGATGTCGCGGCGCACTTTCTCGAGCTGCTCCTGCGACACTTCCTTCTCCGGGAACTCGATGGCGATGTGGAAGCCTTCCACGACGTCGTGATGCGCTCCCTCCGGCGCCGTCCCCTCCACCGACACCTCGGTCAGCCGCGCCAGCTCGATCAGGAGATACGCATTCTCGCGGAAGAAGTTGGTGTCGCGCGCGTCGCTGCCGCTCACGTAGAGCCGGAAGCGGTCCTTCGGCGTGAAGCCGCGCTCCGCGCGCACGTTGCGGACCGTGGTGATGACCGTCTTCACCGCGTTCGTCAGCCGCTCCGCCTCCGGGTCCTCGAGCACTTCCTCGGGGATCGGATACGGCGCGATCATGATCGACGGCTCGACGCCGCCGAGCTTCTGCCAGATCTCCTCGGTCACGAACGGCATGAACGGGTGCAGGAGGCGGAGCGAGCGGTCGAGCACTTCGAGCAGGACTCTCTTTGCGAGAGCGCGGTCGTCGTCCGAGCCGTGCCGGCCGAGGAGCACCGGCTTGGTCATCTCGATGTACCAGTCACAGAACTCGTGCCAGAAGAATTGATAGAGCGCGCTGGCCGCCTCGTCGAAGCGGAAGACGGAGAGCTGCCGGTTCACTTCCGCGGTGACCGAGTTGAGGCGCGAGAGGATCCAGCGCTCGACCGTGCGGAGATGGTCGCGGTCGATCGCCCGGGCGTCCTTCAGCTCGACGTCGATGTGCATCAGCGCGAAGCGCGACGCGTTCCAGATCTTGTTCACGAACGCCGAGTAGCCGCCGATGCGCGACTTGCCGAGCGGGATGTCGCGCCCGGTCGTGGAGATGGCCAGCGTGAAGCGGAGCGCGTCCGCGCCGACCTCGTTCACCACGTCGAGCGGGTCGATGACGTTCCCTTTCGTCTTCGACATCTTCTGGCCCTGCTCGTCGCGCACGAGGCCGTTCAGGAAGACCTGGCTGAACGGCGCCTTGCCGGTGAAGCGCAGGCCGAACATGATCATGCGCGCCACCCAGAAGAAGAGGATGTCGAAGCCGGTGACGAGTGTGTCGGTCGGATAGAACGTGCGCAGGTCGGCCGTGTCGTTCGGCCAGCCCATCGTCGAGAAGGGCCAGAGTCCCGACGAGAACCACGTGTCGAGGACGTCCGTCTCCTGCGTCACCTTCGCCCCGCACTGGGGGCACGTCGCCGGCTCCTCCATCGTCACGGTGGTATGGCCGTTCGGACAGTGGAACGCCGGAATGCGATGCCCCCACCAGAGCTGGCGGGAGATCGTCCAGTCGTGGATGTTCTCCATCCAGTTGAAGTACGTCGCCTCCCACGACTGCGGGATGATCTGCACGGCGCCGCTGCGCACCGCCTCGATGGCCGGCCGGGCCAGCGGCTCGATCTTCACGAACCACTGCCGCGACACCATCGGCTCGATGTCGGTGTCGCACTTGCCGTGCACGCCGACGTTGTTCACGTGGCTCTCGACCCTGACGAGCTGCCCGGACTCCTTCAGTTTCTCGACGACCTTCTTGCGCGCCTCGAAACGATCGAGGCCGTCGAATTCCGCGCCCGCGGCCGATGACATGCGTCCGTCCTCGGCGATGACCTGGAGCTGCGGGAGGTCGTGGCGCTTGCCGGTCTCGTAGTCGTTCTTGTCGTGCGACGGCGTGACCTTCACCACGCCCGTGCCGAACTCCGGATCGACGAGGATCGGGTCGGCGATGATGGGGATGCGGCGGTTCGCGATCGGCAGGATCGCGAATTTGCCGATGAGGTCCTTGTAGCGCTCGTCGTCGGGATGCACGGCCACGGCGGTGTCGCCGAGCATCGTCTCCGGACGGGTCGTGGCGACGGTGAGTTTCCGCCCGTCGATCTCGACGTCGTAACTGACGTACCAGAGGCTGGCGTTGCGCTCGCGGTACTCCACCTCGATGTCGGAGATCGCGGTGCGGCAGCGCGGGCACCAGTTCACCATGGCGATGCCGCGGTAGATGAGGCCGTCCTCGTAGAGCTTGACGAAGACGGAGCGCACGGCACGGGAGAGGCCTTCATCGAGCGTGAAGCGCTCGCGCGTCCAGTCGGCCGAGGCGCCGAGGCGCGTGAGCTGGTCCTTGATCTCGGTGCGGTGCTGGTCCTTCCACTCCCAGATCTTCTCCACGAACTTCTCGCGGCCGAGGTCGAAGCGGTTGATGCCCTGGCTGGCGAGATGGCGCTCCACGACCATCTGCGTGGCGATGCCGGCGTGGTCGGTGCCGGGCAGCCAGAGCGTGTTGAAGCCGCTCATGCGCTTCCAGCGCGCGAGGATGTCCTGCAGCGTGTTCACGAGCGCGTGGCCGATGTGCAGGCGCCCGGTGACGTTGGGCGGCGGGATGACGATCGAGAATTTCGGTTTCTCCGGATCGTCGACCGGCGAGAAGTAGCCGCCGGCCTCCCAGGCGGAGTACACGCGCTGCTCGAAAGTGGACGGCTCGTAACGCTTGGCGAGTTCTTCTTTCATGGCTGAAACCGCGAAGGGGACGGAATGATACCGGACGTAGGGCGGGCTTCAGCCCGCCCATCCCGACGGGCTGAAGCCCGTCCTACGTCACCCACCATATTCGTCACCCACACGTCACACCCACAACTCCCCTGAATAGAGTATTTTGTTCCGTCAATCGACGATCGTTCTCGTCACAGTCGATCAATCCATCAGGAGGCATCATTTGAAGTTCTCACGGTACCTCGCAGTCGTTGCACTCCTGCTCGTAGCGTCGCTCAGCGCGCTGGGGCAGGGCACGACCGCGACGCTGTCCGGAACCGTCACCCACCAGGGGACGGGACTGCCGGGCGTCACGGTCACCATCTCTTCGCCCAATCTCCAGGGCGTCCGCACGACCGTCACGAACGAAGCCGGTGGCTACACGTTCCCGTCGATTCCGCCGGGACAGTACTCCGTCAAGTTCGAGATGGAAGGTATGTCGGCCATCGAGCAGTCGGTTCGCGTGAGCCTCGCCTCCACGGCGCGCGCTGATGCGGATCTCCGCCTCTCGGCAGTCACCGACGCGATCACCGTCACGGCCTCGGCCCCGGCGGTGCTCGAGACACAGGAAGTGCAGTCGAACATCACCGCCGAGGCGGTGGCAGAGCTGCCCATCCAGCGCACGCTGCAGGCCACGACGCTGCTGGCGCCCGGTGTCAGCGTGAACGCGAACACGAACGGCATCCAGATCTCCGGCGCATACTCGTACGACAACCTGTTCCTCGTGAACGGCGCGGTCACGAACGAGAACCTGCGCGGCCAGACGCACAACCTCTTCATCGAGGACGCGATCCAGGAGACGACGGTCATGACCGGCGCGATCTCCGCGGAGTTCGGCCGCTTCACCGGCGGCGTGGTCAGCGCGATCACGAAGTCGGGCGGCAACGAGTTCCACGGCTCGATCCGCGACTCGCTGACCAACTCGTCCTGGACCGAGACGTCGGATTTCGGCGAAGCGGATCCGGTCGACAAGATCAACTCCGTCTACGAAGGCACTCTCGGCGGCCGCATCATCCGCGACCGTCTCTGGTTCTTCGCCGCCGGCCGTCTGTCCGAGCTGTCGACCTCGCAGACGTACACCCGCAGCACCACCAACTTCACCTTCGGCGACGAAGAGACGCGCCTCGAGGCCAAGCTCACCGGCCAGATCACGCCGAAGCACACCCTCGTCGGCTCGTACTTCGACATCAAGCGCGACCAGACCAACAACTGCTTCGTCTCCTGCTTCGAAGATACGAACATCGACCTGGCGCGCTCGCTGCCGAACAACTTCCTCACCGCCCAGTACTCGGGCGTGCTGACGAACAACTGGCTCGTCGACGCCACCTACTCGAAGAAGTACTACGCGTTCGAGGGGAGCGGCGGCGACCTGCGCGCCACCCTCGGCAGCGCTCCGATCGCCGACGTGGCCCGCGCCACCGCCGGCTGGGACGGCGCCGTCACGGGCGCGTTCTTCGGCGCGCCGGTCTTCTGCGGCACCTGCGATCCGGAAGAGCGCAACAACTACGCGTACGGCCTGAAGTCGACGTACTTCCTCGGCACCAAGTCCCTCGGCAGCCACAGCATCGTGGCCGGCTACGAGAACTGGTCCGAGCAGCGCATCGCCAACAACTTCCAGTCCGGCTCCGACTTCTTCGTCAACGTCTACAACTTCTCCCCGGAGGACGGGATGGTGAACGGACGCACGCGTCCGATCATCGAGGCCGGCGACGCCATCGCCTGGTGGCCGATCCTGGAGTTCACCCAGGGCTCCGACTGGAAGACGAACTCGTTCTACGTCAACGACAAGTGGGACCTCAACCCGCACCTCAGCTTCAACCTCGGCGTGCGCTTCGACGCCAACGAAGGCCGCGACTCGTCGGGCAACCTCATCGCCGATGACGCGGAGTTCAGCCCGCGCCTCGGCGCGATCTACGACCTGCGCGGCGACGGCCGCGTACGCCTGAACGCCAGCTACAGCCGCTACGTCTCCCGCATCGCCGAGACCATCGGCGGCTCGGCCGGCCGCGGCGGCAACCCGGCTGCCTTCTACTGGGAGTACGACGGCGACACCATCAACGCCGATCAGTCGCTCGACTATGTCGGCGCCTTCACGCAGCTCCTGCAGTGGTTCCAGGCCAACGGCGAAGTGACCATCCCGACCGCGTACGGCAATGTCACGGTGCCGGGCGTCGACCGCCTCTTCTTCATCGACGTCCCGGGCCTGACCTCGCAGTTCAACGGCACGCTCAAGTCGCCCTCCGTCGACGAGTTCACCGTCGGCGCCGGCTTCCAGATCGGTCCGAACGGCTTCCTCCGCGCGGACCTCATCCACCGCGACTGGAAGAACATGTATGCCCGCCGCATCGACCAGACCACCGGCTCGGTGCTCTATGAGCCGTTCGGCCTCGACTTCGACCTCGGTCTCGTGGAGAACACGGAGGAGCTCGAGCGCTCCTACAACGGCCTGCAGCTCCAGGGCAACTACCGCCTGACCCAGCGCTTCACCATCGGCGGCAACTACACCTACTCCCGCACCTACGGCAACACGTCCGGCGAGACCTCGGCCAACGGCCCGATTCCCGACGCGACCTTCCAGTACGGCGAGTACAAGAACTTCGCGCAGAACAGCCCCGAAGGGCTGCTGGCGGGCATCGATCAGACGCACAAGGCCCGCGTGTGGGCCTCGATCGACCTGCCGACCCCGGTCGGCGCGTTCAACTTCAGCGTCCTCCAGCGCTTCGACTCCGGCACGCCGTACGGCGCCATCGGCACCATTGACCTGCGCGAGCGCACCAGTTTCTACGCGAACGGCACCCCGGGCGGCGTCGCCAACCCCGGCTACGTCACCCCGCCGAACCAGGTGAACTACTACTTCACCGATCGCGACGCGTTCCGCTGGGACGACGAGATCTCGACCGATCTCGGCATCAACTACGAGCTGCCGATCCGCAGCCTCGGACTGTTCGTCCAGGCCGACATCGTCAACGTCTTCAACCAGCAGGCCGTGATCAACGGCGACACGACGGTCTACACGCACCGCAACGATCCGGAAGGCCTCCTCGGCCGCTTCAACCCGATCGCCGGCGACGTGCCCGTCGAGGGCGTGCACTACGCGTTCGGCGAAGACTTCGGTCAGGCCGTCTCGCAGAACAGCTACCAGCTGCCGCGCACGTACCGCTTCTCGCTGGGACTGCGCTTCTAGTCCTCGTTGTTCCACAGCTGTACACGCTCCGGTCCATCCGGGCCGGAGCGTTTTCTTTTATGCGCCGTTTTTCTCTTCTCTTGCTGCTTCTCGGCGTCGCCTGCTCCCGCTCGAGATCGCCGGAACATCCGTCGTCTCCGAACGCGCCGGTGATCGTGATCTCGGTCGATACCTTGCGCGCCGACCATCTCCCGGCCTACGGCTACAAGGGGGTGGAGACACCACACATCGACGCCCTGCGCCGCGATGGCGTGCTGTTCGAGCGGGCGTACTCGCACGCGCCGCTCACGCTGCCGTCCCACGTCTCGATGCTCACGGGGAAGCTGCCGTTCGAGCACGGCGTGCGCAACAACCTCGGGTTTTCGCTGGCCTCGTCGGTCCCCACACTGCCTTCGCTGTTGAAGTCCCGCGGCTATGCGACGGGCGCGGCGGTGTCGGCATACGTGCTGCGCGGTACCACGGGACTCGCTGCCTCGTTCGATGACTATGACGATGCCGTCGCCATCCGCGGAGGCGAGTCGTTCGGCGCGCAGCAGCGCCCGGGCCGCGAGACCGTGGCCGTGGCCCGCACCTGGATCGAGCGGCACAAGGGTGCGCCGTTCTTCTACATGCTGCACCTCTTCGAGCCGCACACGCCGTACACCCCGCCCGAGCCGCACCGCAGCCGCTGGGCGCTGCCGTACGACGGCGAGATCGCAACCGCCGACGAGATCGTCGGGGAGCTCATCGCCTCGCTGAAACAGCAGGGGATCTACGACGACGCACTCATCGTCTTCCTCTCGGATCACGGTGAAGGGCTCGGCGACCACGGCGAGGCGGAGCACGGGATCTTCCTCTACCAGGAGGCGATCCGCGTCCCGCTGATCGTGAAGCTGCCGGGCAATGCGCGCGCGAACAGTTCCTCCGCCGCGCCGGTCGGCCTGACCGACGTCTTCGCGACCGTGGCGCGCACGGTAGGGGCGGAAGCCGCGGGCGTCTCGCTGTTCGACCCGCCACGGCCGCGGCGCATCTACGCGGAGTCGCTCTATCCGCGCATTCACCTCGGCTGGAGCGAGCTGCGCTCGCTCGTCGACGAGACCCATCAGTACATCGAGGCGCCGAAGCCGGAGCTGTACGACCTCGCCGCCGATCCTTCGGAAAAGTCGAACGTCCTCTCGGAGCAGCGGCGGGTATACGCGGCATTGCGCACGGAGCTCGAGAAGCTTCCGCGCGGCGAGTCCACCACCGGCAACATCGACCCGGAGGAGGCGAAGAAGCTGGCCGCCCTCGGCTATCTCAGCGCCACCGCGCCGTCGGGCGGCGGCCCGCTGCCCGACCCGAAAGACCGCATCGGCGAGCTGGCTACGCTGCAGCGTGCGTCGATGCTGGTGAAGGAGCGCCGCTACGCCGAGGCCATCGCCTCGCTGCGCTCGCTCGTGGCCGCGAATCCGCGGCTGACGGACGCGTGGAGCCTGCTCGCGCGCACGCAGCAGGACGCCGGCGATTTCGACGGTGCCATCGCCACGTACCGTCAGACGCTCTCCGCGCATCCGCAGCTCGCGGGCGACCTCGGCCTCTCCGTGGCCGGCCTGTATCTCACCAAGGGCGATCTCGCGCAGGCCGAGGCGCACGCGCGCCTCGGTGAGTCCACGAATCCTTCGCTCGCCCACCTCATGCTCGGCCGCGTGGCGATGGCCCGCGGCGACTACGACGCGGCCATGCAGCACGCGCAGTCCGTGTCGAACGAATACGGCTATCGCGTGCAGGGACTGGTGCTCGCCGCGCAGGTCTACTCGCGCGCGCGCAACGCCGACCGCGCACTGCAACTCCTCGCCCAGGCCGATCGCGAGATCGCGGAGCGGAAGCTCGGCGCGATCCCCCTGCTCGAGTACACACGCGGCGACGCGCTGGCGCGGCTCGAACGATTCGACGAGGCCGAGGCCGCGTTCCGCAGGGAGATCCGCGACTTTCCCGAGGATCGGGAAGCGTGGGCCAGCCTCGCCGTCATCCAGTGGCTGCGCGGCCAGCGCGATGCTTCGCGAGCCACGATGGAGCAGTACGTGCGCGCCAACCCCTCGCCCGACGCGCGTGCCTTCGCGGCCAAGACCTTCCGCGAGCTCAACGCGCCGCCGTCATAGGATGTACACATGATCCTGGGCATCGAAACCTCCTGCGACGAGACTTCCGTGGCACTGCTCGAGAGCGACGGCCGCGTGCGCGTGAACCTCATCGCGTCGCAGATCGAGCGTCACCAGCCGTTCGGCGGCGTCGTTCCGGAGATCGCCTCGCGCGAGCACCTCCAGCATCTCTTCCCCCTCGTCGAGCAGGCTCTCGGCGACGCGCAGGCGGAGTGGGAGAGCATCGACTCCATCGCCGTCACCGCCGGACCGGGCCTCATCGGGGCGCTGCTCGTCGGCGTGGCCGGCGCGCAGGGTCTCGCGTACGGCCTGGGCATCCCGATCGTGCCGGTGAACCATCTCGAGGGCCACATCTACTCGCCCTACCTCCAGAAGGACGGGCCGGCCACCCCGCTGCCACCCCGCTTCCTGGCGCTCGTGATCTCCGGGGGTCACTCGGCGCTGTACGACGTGCGTGGCGCGGAGGTGTTACAGATCAACCGCACCCGCGACGACGCCATCGGCGAGACCTTCGACAAAGTGGCGAAGTTCATCGGCCTCCCGTATCCCGGCGGGCCGCAGATCGAGAAGCACGCGCGGCAGGGGACGGCTGACCCGAAGCGCTTCCCCTTCCCGATGCCGCAGTTCAAGGACGAGTCGCTCGACTTTTCCTACAGCGGCATCAAGGCCGGCGCGATCCGCCTCGCGCGCGAGCACGGCATCCGCGCGGACGGCGATCCGGCCGCCCTGGCCGATTTCTGCGCCACGTTCCAGGACGCCCTTTTCGCGCAGATCTTCAATCGTTTGGATACCGTCTGGTCGAGACTCGACGAGCCGAAGCCCACCGAGATGGCCATGGCGGGGGGCGTGGCGGCGAACGGCGTCCTGCGCGAGCGCATCCTCCAGTGGGGCGAGCGGCAGGGCGTGGTCGTACGACTGCCGGAGAAGCGTTTCTGCACCGACAACGCCGCCATGATCGCCTTTGCCGGCCTGCGGAAGGGGGGCTCGTCCGATCCGCGGCGGATCGCTGCCCGGTCACGAATCGGTTAAGCCGAATTTTCGATTCAAAAAGACGAAACCTTTTCCCGTTTTCCGCGTCTGACCTAGTGAACGACGAAGACGAACGAACGAACGGACGAAACGCAACGAACTGAATCTCCTAACACTCCTCCTGAATGAAACGCCAACGCCGGCCCCCAGGGCCGGCGTTGGTGTTTAATGGCGTTCCATGCGCATCGTGATTGCCGGCGGATCCGGATTTCTGGGGGAGCCCCTCGTGCGGCGCCTCCTCGCTCGGGGTGACGAGGTGGCCGTGCTCAGCCGTAATCCGGCGAACGTGCGCGCCGGACGCGGCGTGCAGTGGGACGGGAAGACGCAGGGCGCCTGGTCGCAGGAAGTGGCGACCGCCGACGTGGTGATCAACCTCGCTGGCGAGAATGTGGGCGAGGGCCGCTGGACCGAGGAGCGTAAGCAGCAGCTCGTGGCCAGCCGTCTCGACGCCACCGGGGCCATCGTGCAGGCGCTGCGCAACGCGCCGCCGCGGGACCGCACGCTCATCAACGCCTCCGCCGTCGGCTATTACGGCCTCCGCGGGGACGAGGTGCTCGACGAGAACGGTACGCGCGGCCCCGGCTTTCTCGCCGAGCTCGTGGAAAAGTGGGAAGCCGCGGCGCGGGACGGGGAGTCGCTCGCGCGCCTGGTCCTCCTCCGCTTCGGCGTCGCGCTCGCGCCGGATGGCGGGGCGCTGAAAAAGATGCTGCTCCCGTTCAAGCTCGGCGCCGGTGGACCGGTGGGGAGCGGGGAGCAGTGGATGTCGTGGATCGATCGTGACGACGCGGTGCGCATCGTGGAGTGGGCCATCGACAATCCGGCTGCCCGAGGGGTTTACAACGCCACCGCACCGGAGCCGGTGCGCAACCGCGACTTCACCCGTGCCCTCGGGCGCGCCCTGCACCGCCCCGCGTTCATGCCTGCACCGGCGTTCGCGTTGAAGGTGGCCTTCGGTCAGATGGCCGAAGAGGTGCTGCTGGGTGGGCAGCGGGTGGTGCCGCGTCGCGCCGAGCGTGAGGGATTCACCTTCGAGATCCCTACGCTCGACGCGTCATTCGCCCGGCATGTAGGGCGGGCTTCAGCCCGCCGTTAGTTCCGCGACGTCAACATGTGCCACTCCGGATTCTCGCGGACGTAGCCGGGACGCTTGTCCCGCAGCGCGTTGCTGTTCACCGTCGTGTGGACTTCCGACGCCGTCTCCAGCATGAGCTGGAACTTGTCGATCATCTTCTTCTGCACCGGCTTGGGCAGCCCGCGCAGATCCTCGACGAGCCGCTGGGCTGCCGACTCTTCTTCGTCCAGCTCCCACGGCGCGATCTGCCGCTCGACCGAGCAGCCGAAGAAATCGGCTTCGCTGAGGCCGTAGACGCCGAGGAGTTTCTTGAGCTGCGCCAGCTTCAGAGAGCCGATGCGCTGACCCGTTTCAAATGAGCTGATTGTCTTCTCGCCGACGCCCGACAGCTTGGCCACGTCTTTCTGGCTCAGGCCGCGGAGGCGGCGGATTTCGCGGAGTTTCAGTACGAGATCCATAGCTTCCTCACCTCTGGTTCCTTGCTTCCGGCTCAGAACCTGCGCATCAGTCCCACCACCACGCCCTGCACCGCCACGTCGCGGGCAGCCGCGTAGATGGGACTCATCATGGAGTTCGCCGGTTGGAGGCGAACCCGCTCCCCTTCGCGATACAAACGTTTGAGAGTCACTTCCCCGCTGACGTTCGCCACCACCATCTCGCCGTTCGTCGCTTCCTCCCGGCGGGCGATGATCACCAGGTCGCCGTCCAGGATTCCGTCGTCGACCATCGAGTCCCCCCGTACCTTCAGCACGTAGTTCTCGCCACGTGACGTCAGGTGCTCGGGCACGGCGATCGTTTCGTCCGAGACGTCCACATCGAGCGGACGTCCCGCGGCGATGTATCCGAAAAGCGGCAGTTCGCGCGCGGCCGGCCGGTCCTCGCGCTTCGTGTCGTTCTTCGGCGGCTCGCGATCGTCGACCAGCTCCACCCCCCGCTTCTGGTTCCAGTCGCGGCGGATCAGCCCCTTTTTCTCGAGCAGCGACAGATGCTTGTACACCGTGCCGTACGAGGAGAAGCCGAAGTGGTCGCAGATCTCGCGGTGGGTCGGGGCGATCCCTCGTTCCTTCTGAAAATCACGAATGAAGTTCAGGATGTCCCGTTGCCGTTCCGTCAGATATCTCATTCCGCCCTCACACCACCTAATGTAGGCGGTAATAGGGCGAAAGTCAAGCGTAAGTAGCGTAAGTTTGGTGGTGGTCCAGTCTAGCCCGGTAGTGGCTAAGCAGAACGCACTGACTCCACCAACGGAGCAGGTCGGCGCCTCTGGAGTGGCGTGGCTTCAGCACGCCAGGCTCCTGCGACGGGTGAGCTTCGATCAGCCATCGGCGTCCACGCATCTCCGGACAGCATTCGCGTAAATGAACCGGTGCAGATCCAAAAATGACCGCAGATCATCTGAAAAGTGACCGCAGATCATCTGAAACATGACCGCAGGTCATCTGAAACATGACCGCAGGTCACTTGAAAGTGCTCCGCGATGACTTTCCGCGTGATCCGCGCTCACCTTGCAAATGATTGCAGGAGGCCATGCAACTGACCCTCGGTCGACACTCAAATGACCCACGATGGGATCGACGCTCCCGGGGGTGGGATGAAGGTGCTCCACGGTCATTAAGAAGGTGCTCCGCGGTCATTTAGACCGTGCTCCGCGGTCATTTAGAAAACGAAAGCCGCGAGCGGCGATGGGCTCATTCGCGGGATCTCTACCGATGGAAACGCCGGCGCCTGCGCAGTCTCCGTGCAAAAAAAGGAGCCGGCCTCGCGGCCGGCTCCTTCCCCACAATTGCTGCAGCGTCGAGACTCAGTCGAGCTTGATGGCTTTCTTGGTCTTCTCGCGGCGCGAGGATTCTTTCTGGTTGTACTCGTCCATGCAGTCGCCCTGCTCGACCATCGCGCACGAGAGGTAGTCGCTGATCTCGACGATGGCGGCGCGGATGGCCTTGCCGGCCGGGGTCTTCTCGTGCTTGGAGAGGTTGCCGCCGAAGCCGCCGCGATAGAGGCCGACGTTGAGGCCACCACCCGAGGAGCGGCCCTCGACGGTGCGGACGAACTCGACTTCACCCGTGGTCGTGTCGATCACGCGGAGGTCGACCGCCAGGTAGGCGCTCTCCTTCTTGCCGCCGACGCTGATGCCGCGGAAGCTGAGACCACCACCCGTGCCCTGCACGTCCTCTTCGTACGCCGAGAGCGAGCCGGTGACGATGTACTGCGCGCCGGTGAGCTTGCCGATCTTGGCGCCGGTGCCCTTCTTGATGCGGCCGGAGTCGGCCAGGTCCTGCTCGTCCATGACCGCGGCGAGCTTCTCGCGCTCGACGAGCTTGAACTTGCCGGTGGCCTGGAGCTCGTTGGTGAGCATGTCGGCCAGGTCGCGGCCCGCACCGCCGTACCACCAGCCCGCCGACGTTTCATTCTTGAATTCGTTCACGGCGATGACCGGCTTGTCGCCCGCCATCACGGTGCCCGCGATGAAGATCAGAAGAAAAGCAAAAAGAGTTTTCGAACGCATTTGTCCCCCGTTTGAGATAACCGATTCGTGTGCTGCAATGTAGATTGGACGATTGACAGTGTACCGTGATCCCGCTCACGAAATCAGTGGCTGACCGCCCCGCCCGGAACGTCGAACGACGAACTCCACATTTCCACTCGATTGCGCCCACGGTTCTTCGCCGCGTACAAGGCGCGGTCGGCCCGCTCGATGAGCTCGGCCGGGCTGAGCACGCCCATGTCCGGCGAATCCATCCCCGCGATCCCGATCGAGGCCGTGACCGCGACCGAGCCGTCGCCGCACGGCAGCTCGCTCGACGCCAGCCGCTGGCGGATGCGCTCCGCCACCACGGTCGTGTTGCCGGTCTTGGTCTCCGGCAGCACGATGCAGAACTCCTCGCCTCCGTAGCGGCCCGGCACGTCGTAGACGCGGCAACTGTCGCGCAGCAGCCGGCCGATGCCCTGCAGCACCTGGTCGCCGCCGGTGTGACCGAACGTGTCGTTGATGCGCTTGAAGTGATCCAGGTCGAGCATCAGCAGCGACACCGGCGAGCCGTGCCGCATGGCGCGATTCAGCTCGCTGTCGATCTTCTCCAGCACGAACCCGCGGTTGTACAGGCCGGTGAGTGAGTCCCGCGACGACACCTCGGACAGCATCCGGTTCCGCACCGTCAGGTCGAGGTTCTCGCGCTGCAGGCCGAGCATGCGCTGCTCGAGCTCCGCGTAGCGCGACTCGCTCTCCTCCACCAGGCGCAGCACGCCGAAGATCTGCTCGATCACGCGGCGCTCGGCGTCCGTGAACGGCTGGCCGTCCGACGACACCACCGACACGCGCGGCATCGCCAGGCGCACGGCGAAGTGGTGCGCGGATTCGGCGCTCCGGCGATCGGCCAGATGCAGGGGTTTCTGCAGGAGCTCGGAGAGCGGCGCGAGAATCCGTGAGGCAGCGGACTCGAAAGGTTCCATTCGGCTTCAGTTGTACAGAGAGAGACGTGGAGTATAGCCACGCCGCCTGGACGAACCAACGCTCAATGATGGAAGAGTCAGCCGCTACGCGCGCTGCTCGACGCGGAAGCGGTTCATGCCGGCGGTGATCTCGTCGCCGGTCTGCACCTTCGTGTCGTGTGCGGGGAGCGTGTTGAGGAACGTGCCGTTGCGGCTGCCGAGGTCGCGGACGCGCACGTCGCCGCCCTCGTCGCGCAGCAGCTCGAAGTGGCGGCGGGAGAGGAACTCGTCCGGCACGCGCACGTGGCCCTCGCGTCCCACGACCAGCCCGCCCGGCGGCACCTCGAACTCCTGTCCCACCAGCGGACCTTCGACGCAGACCAGCACCACGCGCGAGGGCAGCGCCGCGTTGCGCGCGTGGATCTTCTTCGAGAGGGCCGACTCGTCCGTGAGGGTCGCCATGTCGATGGTGATCGGCTCGACCGGCAGCCCGATCTGCTCGGTCGGCTCCACGCTCACCATGGCCGAGCCGACGCGCAGCAGGTGCACGCCGTCCTCGATCACCGCCTCGTCGATCTGCTGCCCGTCGAGGAACGTTCCCATGTGCGAGTCCGCGTCGCGCACGACCAGCGTGTCGCCGCGCACGAAGATCGCGCAGTGGCGCAGCGACAGCTCCGCTTCATCCAGCTCCACGTGACACCCCTTCCGGCCGATCCAGAGCGCATGCTCGTAGATCGTGAAGACGGTGTTGACGGAGTCGTAGGCGCCACGGGCGATGATGCGCACGCTGCGCGGCCGCGACGGCGGCTCGTCCTGCACCGCGGGCGCGGCCGGCTCGGCGGCGGCCGATGCGTCGACGCGGTACGGCTTCATGTCGATCTCGCGCACCTTGTCGACGTCGACGAGGCGCGCCAGCACTGCCGCCTTGCTGCCGGAGAGCCATTCGCCGCAGTGGCAGGTGGCGATCGAGTTCGGCAGCCGCACGGCGACCACGCCCGGCACGTCGTAGGCCTGCCCGCACTTCGGACAGCGGATCAGCGGCATGCGGCCGATGATAGCAATGTAGGGCGGGCTTCAGCCCGCCGACTGATGGTCGGGCTTCGGCCCGACCTACGTTACACTCCCGCCGGTCCTATGCTGGCAGGCAATCGGAAGGAACGCGGTGCGCGGCGCGGTCTCCGCTCGAAGATCGTCATCGCCTTCGCGTTGCAGGCCCTGGCCGTGGCCATCCCGCTGGTGATCATCCAGCAGATCCTCGTGCGGCGGGCCATGATCCGGCAGACCGTCGAGCAGGGCTCCGCCATCGCCGACGCGATCAACACCACCGCCAATTACTACGTCGTCTTCAATCTCACCGACGACCTCCGCAAGATCGTCACGGAGATCGAGAAGAACCCTTCCGTCGAATACGCGGAGTTCCTCGACGCGAACGGGGGCCGGCTCGCCTTCACCGGCGAGCAGCCCCAGGGACTGGCGGGACGCGTCCTCAAGAACGAGGACGATGAGTTGACGCGGCGCGGGATGCACGTCCACACGCGCGTCTTCTACGAGAAAGCCGACGACGCGGCCAGGGGGGTGAAGCCGAAAGGCTACTTCCGCATGCTGATGAACGAGTCGCAGGCGACGAACGCCATCAGCTCCCTGCTGTGGGCAAACGTCGGCGCGACGCTGTTCGTCCTCCTCGCCGCCAGCTTCCTGGCGTGGCTCGCGTCCCGCTTCATCGTCCGCCCCATCCTCTCGCTCGTCGACACGGCGGGGCAGATCGCCAAGGGCGACCTCACGCAGCGCGCAAAGGTCGAATCGACGGACGAGATCGGGGCGCTGGCCGAGGCCTTCAACGGCATGACCGCGAACCTCGAGCGGACCGTCAAGAGCCTGGTGCAGTCGCAGTCGAAGCTGAAGAACGTCATCGAGACGGTGCAGACCCGCTCGCAGCTCGTCATCGACCGCGTCGACGAGCAGCGCTCCGTCATCGACGAGACCTACAACTCCATCGACCAGCTCAACAGCGGCGTCCGGAAAATCACGGACAACGTCGAGGCGCTCTCCGCGTCGTCGGAAGAGACCTCCTCGTCGATGCTGGAGATGGTGGCCTCCATGGAAGAGGTCAGCCGCCACACCGACACGCTCTTCAACTCTGTCGAGGAGACGGCGTCGGCCACGCACGAAATGGTCTCATCCATCAACGAGGTGGACCAGAACGTCGTCTACCTCACGAACTTCGTCACCGACACTTCCTCCTCCATGGTGGAGATGTCGGCCTCGATCGCCCAGGTCGAGGCCAACGCCGCGCGGTCGTACGACCTGGCCATCGCCGTCTCCGACGCCGCGGAGTCGGGGATGAAGGCCGTGCGCGAGACGATCGAAGGGATGGAGCAGATCCGGCAGTCGGTCATCGAGGCGAACAGCGTCGTGGCCCGGCTCGGCGACCGCTCCGTGGCCATCGGCAAGATCCTCAATGTCATCGACGACGTGGCCGAGCAGACGAACCTGCTCGCGCTCAATGCCGCCATCCTCGCCGCGCAGGCGGGGGAGTACGGCAAGGGCTTCTCCGTCGTCGCCGCCGAGATCCGCGAGCTCTCCGAGCGCACGGCCTCCTCGACGCGCGACATCACCAACCTCATCCGCGCCGTGCAGGAAGAAGTGCAGAACGCGCTGCAGGCGATGGGCTCCGGCTCCGCGCTCGTCGAGAACGGCGTGGCACTGTCGCACGAGGCGGGCAAGGCGTTGAACAACATCCTCGTCTCCGCCGCCAAAGCCTCGAGCATGGGGAAGGAGATTGCCGGCGCCACGCGCGAGCAGGCCAAGGGGAGCGAGACCGTCACGCGCGCCGTCGACCGCCTGCAGTCGATGGTCGGCCAGATCAACTCGGCGACCACGCAGCAGGCCCAGGGCTCCGATCACATCCTCAAGGCCGTCGAATCGATGCGCGAGGTGACGAAGTACGTCCGCCAGGCCCTGGTGGAACAGAAATCAGGCTCCGGCATGATCTCCGCCGCGGCCGAGCGGATGATCGAGATGATCCACGAGATCTTCCAGGTCGCCGCCGGCCAGGCCTCGGAGAGCGAGAAGATCGTGGCCACGATGCAGCAGGTGCGCGCCATCGCCGACAACAACCGCGCCGCCGCCGGCGACATGAGCGCCGCCATCAACCTGCTCAACGAGGCCATCCGCAGCTTCGACGAAGAGGTGCGGAAGTTCCGGGTGCGGGCGTGATCCCTGTCATCCTGGGCCCCGCAGAGGGCGAAGGACCCCCTGCGTCGGGCCCGGCCGCTGCGTTTCAGCAGGAGGTCCTTCGCCGTCTGCGCGGCTCAGGATGACACCATGCCCGACCTCCGCCTGATCACCTTTCGCGTCGGCCCCGAGACCTTCGTCCTCGACATCATGGCCCTGCGCCAGATCGTGACGTACGCCGGCTCGACGTCGGTGCCGACGGCGCCGTCGTTCATCGAAGGGATCATCGTCCTGCGCAACGAGGTCATCCCGATCATCGACCTGCGCGAGCGGCTCTATCCCGGACGGATGGACCGCGCCGAACAGCCGCTGGTCCTGATCGCCCATACGGGCGCGGGGATGATCGGCCTGAAGGTGGACGAGGTGCGCCGCATCGTCACCCTCTCGCCCGACGTCTTCCTCCCGCCGCCGCCGCTCATCCGCGGGATCCGGGGCGAGCTGCTGATCGCGGTCGTGCCGCACGGCGAAGAGATCTATCTGCTGATCGACGTCGACAACGTCCTGACCGAGCCGGAGAAGGTGGAGCTCACTCAGGCGGATCTTCGACCGGAACATCAGCCCGCCGATCCCGCCTGAACCCGTAGGGACAGTGCCGGCATCCCGACTCGCAGCAGTAGCCGCGCTCGCGGAGGAACTTCTCCGTGAAGACGACGTACGGTCCCTCGTAATAGAAGTCTTCGCCTTCCGTCGGCATCGTTTATAGTCCGCCCGTGTTCTCCCGCTCCCGGCTCTTGCAGCTCACGGAAGCGATGAAGGGGAAGCTGGTCGTCGTCTACGGCGACATCGTAGCGGACCGCTTCATTTACGGCACGCCGAAGCGCATCTCGCGCGAGGCGCCGGTGCTCATCCTGCGCCAGTATCGCGACGACGTCCTCCTCGGCGGCGCCGGCAACGCCATCAACAACATCTTCTCGCTCGGCGGGTTGCCCGTCCCCGTCTCGGTGCTCGGCGACGACATTCCCGGCCGCACGCTCCTGCAGCGCCTCGGCGAGCAGGGGATCGACTGCAGCGGCATCCTCCGCGCGCCGCGCTACGCCACGCCGACGAAGGTGCGCATTCTCGGCGGCATGCCGCACGCGAGCCGGCAGCAGATCGTCCGCTACGACATCGAAGACCACTTCGAGATGGCCGACGACGAGATGCAGGCGTTCGCCAATGTGCTGCGCCAGCAGATGTCGGTCTCGGACGCCGCGCTGGTGAGCGACTACGGCTACGGCACCGCGCGCCCGCGCCTCGTGGAGGCGCTGACCTCGGCGGCCAAGGGGCGCCCGGTCACGCTCGACTCGCGCTACAACCTGCTCGACTACCCCGGCGTCACCGCCGCCACGCCGAACGAGGAGGAAGCCGCGGCCGCCGCCGGCACGTCGCTCTGGAACGGCGAGGAGGCGAAGATCGGCGAGGTCGCCCTGACGCTGCAGCAGGGGCTCGACTGCGAGGCCGTCCTCGTGACGCGCGGCAGCCGCGGCATGGCTCTCCTCGAGCGCGACCGCCCCGAGCCGCTGCTCATCCCCGTCTGGGGCACCGATCAGGTCGCGGACGTCACGGGAGCCGGCGACACGGTCATCGCCACCTTCACCCTGGCCCTCGCCGCCGGTGGCTCGTTCGCCGAGGCGGCCAAGCTTGCGAATTACGCGGGCGGGATCGTGGTCATGAAGATGGGCACGGCCACGGTGTCGAACGAAGAGCTGGCCTACGCCATCGAGCGGGACGAGGAGCTGAACGCGTGATCCTCGACGAGGCGGCGCTGCGCGACGCCCTCGCGCGCGAGCGCGCCGCGGGGAAGAAGATCGCCTGGGCCAACGGCGTCTTCGACATCCTCCACGTCGGCCACATCCGCTACCTCCAGGACGCGGCCAGGGTCGCGGACGTGCTCGTGGTCGGCGTGAACGGCGACGAGTCGGTGCGCCAGCTCAAGGGGCCGGACCGTCCGCTGATGCCGGAGCAGGAGCGCGCCGAGATCCTCGACGCCGTCAAAGGCGTCGCATACGTCACGATCTTCACGGAGAAAAGCCCCGCGCGCCTGCTGCAGCTCCTGCAGCCCGACTTTCAGTGCAAAGGGACCGACTACACCGCCGATTCCGTCCCCGAGGCCGAGATCGTGAAGGCGTACGGGGGAAGGGTCGTCATCGTGGGCGACCCGAAGGACCACTCGACTACCGAAGTCCTCGCCCGGATGCGAGCGATGAACGATGAGAGATGAGCGATGAACGGTCCTCCGGCTCATCGCTCATCGTTCATCGGTCATCGCTCGCGGTTGCTCGTCCTGCGTCTCTCCGCCCTCGGCGACGTCATTCACACCATCCCGGCCGTGGTCGGGCTGAAAGAGCACTACGACATCACCTGGGTCGTCGAGGCGCCGTACCGCGAGCTGGTGGAGATCGTCGCCGGCGTGCAGACCATCCCCGTGCGGCTGAAGAAGGAGCCGATGCGTGCGTTTCGCGCGATCAAAGAGATGCGCGGCTTCGACGTCTCGATCGACTTTCAGGGGCTGATCAAGTCCGCCATGCTGCCGTGGGCGGCGCGGGTGAAGGAGCGCATCGGCTTCGACAGGGAGGCAATCCGCGAGAAACCTGCACTGTGGTTTACGAACCACAAGGTCCACGTCGACACGAGCAAACACGTGATCGACCAGAATCTCGAGCTCGCGCTGAATGTAGGGCGGGCTTCAGCCCGCCTCCCGGGCGGGGAGGGACGGGCTGAAGCCCGTCCTACGTGGAGCGCGTTTCCGGAGCCCATCGAAGCCAGAGGCGAGATCGTCCTCCTCCCCGGCGCCGGCAAGCCGAACAAGATCTGGCCGCACTTTGCCGGGCTGGCCAAAGAGCTCGGCCCGAGGGCCCTCGTCGTCTGGGGGCCCGGCGAGCAGGTTCTGGCCCAGGCCATCGGCGCGCGCACGGCGCCCCCCACCAACCTGCGCGAGCTCGCGTATCTCCTGCAAAAGGCCGAGGTCGTCATCGGTGGCGATACCGGCCCCCTCCACCTCGCCGCCGCCCTCGGCACGAAGGTCATCGGCCTCTACGGTCCCACCGATCCACGCCGCAACGGGCCGTACGGCCAGCTCGCCCGTGTCATCGATCATTTTCAGTCGACGAAATCAATGGAATCCATTTCTGTTGAAGAGGTCGTGAAAACTCTCGAAAGGGTTGCTTCGGAGTGAACTTCATCCTTGCCGCCATCATCGCGGCCCTATCCACGGTCCCGGCGCCCGTCGAGCCGATCGTGCAGCGCTTCGCCGAAGGGGAGACGCTCGACTACACCCTCACCTGGCTCAAAGTCACGGGCGGCACGGCGCGGACGACCATCTCCCCGGGGACCGAAGCCAGCTATCGCATCACCTCGGTGGCCCGCTCCAGCCCCTCCTTTTCCCGCTTCTTCAAAGTCCGCGACGAGATCGAGACCACCGTCGCCCGCGACGACTTCTCCACGCTCCGCTACGTCAAACGCCTGGACGAGGACGGCGACAAGATCGAGGAAGTCACCGTCATCGAAGACGGCGTGGCCACCCGCACCCGCAGGAAAGTGAAGAAGACGCGCGTCCCGCGTCCGGTGTTCGACCCCATCTCCGTCATCTATCAACTGCGCACGCGCGATCTCACGCCCGGCAAGTCCCACGACTTCGAGCTGATCGCGGACGGGAAGCTGTACACCGTTCACGCCCGCGTCGTGCGCAAAGAAAAAGTCCAGACGCCGGCCGGCACCTTCGACTGCGTGCGGGTCGAGCCCGAAATGATCAACGGAGGCGTCGTCCGCGAGGAGCGCCTCTTCATCTGGTACACGGACGACGAGCGGAAGCTCCCCGTGCGCATCCGCACCGAGATCAAAGTCGGGGCGATCACGGCCACGCTTCGCGCGTTCTCGTCCGGCGTCACATCTTCCGAGCCGCCCGTGCTGGACGAAGCCAGAAAATGACGGGTGGTACTCTTAGAAAGCAGATATGAGTGTTCGTCTCGGTGAGCTACTCACCAAAGCGAGCCTGATCACCCAGGATCAGCTCAAGGAAGCGCTGCGCGTCCAGAAGGAAACGGGCGGGAAGCTGGGGGAGACCCTCATCAAGCTCGGGTTCGTGTCCGAGGAGGACATCACCGAGTGTCTCTCGCAGCAGTTCGGCGTCCCGTCGATCAACCTCCAGCATTTCGAGATCGACGCCAGCGTCATCAAGCTGATCCCGGGCGACGTGGCCCGCAAATACAACATCCTCCCGGTCAACAAGACCGGCGCCACGATCACTATCGCCATGGCCGATCCGACGAATGTCTTCGCCATGGACGACATCAAGTTCATGACCGGCTACAACGTCGAGCCGGTCGTGGCCTCCGAGCTGGGGATCAAGGCGGCCATCGACAACTACTACGGCACCACCTCGTCGCTCGAGCTGAAGAAGGTCATGGAAGACCTGCAGACGCAGGAGTCGGCCGACCTGGAGGTGCTGGAGGACGACGAAGAGCTCGACGTCAGCGCGCTCGCGGATTCCGCGGAAGAAGCGCCGGTCGTGAAGCTCTGCAACCTCATCCTCACCGACGCCATCAAGCGCGGCGCCTCGGACATCCACATCGAGCCGTACGAGAAGGAGTACCGCGTCCGCTTCCGCATGGATGGGATCCTGTACGAGATCATGAACCCGCCCTTGAAGCTCAAGGACGCGATCACCTCGCGCATGAAGATCCTGGCGAAGCTCGACATCGCCGAGAAGCGCCTGCCGCAGGACGGCCGTATCAAGCTCAAGATCAAGATCGAGGAGAAGAACAAGGAGCTCGACTTCCGCGTCTCGGTCCTCCCGACGCTCTTCGGCGAGAAGATCGTCATGCGTCTGCTCGACAAGGACAACCTCCGCCTCGACATGACCAAGCTCGGGTTCGAGCCGGAATCGCTGGCCCGCTTCGAGGAGGCCATCTTCAAGCCGTGGGGAATGGTGCTGGTGACCGGGCCCACGGGCTCGGGCAAGACCAACACCCTCTACTCCGCGCTGGCCAAGGTCAACTCGCCCGAGGTCAACATCATGACCGCAGAAGACCCGGTGGAGTTCAACCTGCCGGGGATCAACCAGGTGCAGATGAAGGAGCAGATCGGGCTGAACTTCGCCGCGACGCTGCGCTCCTTCCTGCGCCAGGACCCGAACATCATCCTGGTCGGCGAGATCCGCGACTTCGAGACCGCGGAGATCGCCATCAAGGCCGCGCTCACCGGCCACCTCGTGCTCTCCACGCTGCACACCAACGACGCGCCGTCGACCATCAACCGCCTCATGAACATGGGCATCGAGCCGTTCCTCGTGGCCACGGCCACGCAGCTCATCGCCGCCCAGCGCCTCACCCGCCGCATCTGCAGCCAGTGCAAGGAGGCGGTGGAGATGACCAACCAGGCCCTCCTCAACCTCGGCTACAAGAAGGACGAGGTGGGCTCGTTCACCGTCTACAAGGGCCGCGGCTGCGAGAAGTGCAACAACACCGGCTACAAGGGACGCGTGGCCCTGGTCGAAGTCATGGTCATCGACGACGACATCCGCGACCTGATCCTCTCCGGCGGCACCGCCATCGACATCAAGCGCAAGGCGATGGAGAACGGCATGGTCACCCTGCGCCGGTCGGGACTGGTTAAAATCAAGGAAGGCGTGACCACGGTCGAAGAAGTCGTTCGCGAAACCGTGCTATAGAAGTCAGCTGTCAGCTGTCAGCTCTCAGCTGTCAGTCCTCAGCCGCCAGAAACTCGGTTTCCTGATAGCTGACCACTGACAGCTGACAGCTCGGAGAAAAAATGGCCGTCACTCTGCACCAGCTACTGAAAACCATGGTCGAGCGCGGAGGCTCCGACCTCCACGTCACCACCAACTCGCCGCCCCAGATCCGCATCGACGGCAAGCTGGTGCCGCTGGACATGTCGCCGCTCACGGCGCCGGAGACGAAGCAGCTCGCCTACTCCGTCCTCACCGACGCGCAGAAGCACCGCTTCGAGGAGAACCTCGAGCTCGACCTCTCTTTCGGCATCAAGGGGCTGGCCCGCTTTCGCGCCAACATCTTCAACCAGCGCGGCGCCACGGCCGCCGTCTACCGGCAGATTCCCTACGAGATCCTCGGCTTCAAGGAGCTCGGGCTTCCGCCGATCGTCGAGGAGATCTGCAACCGGCCGCGCGGCCTCGTGCTCGTCACCGGCCCCACCGGCTCCGGCAAGTCGACCACCCTGGCCGCGATGATCGACAAGATCAACCGCGAGCGCCACGAGCACATCATCACCATCGAGGATCCGGTCGAGTTCCTCCACCAGCACAAGAACTGCATCGTCAACCAGCGCGAGCTGCATGCCGACACGCACTCGTTCGGCAACTCCCTCAAGAGCGCGCTCCGCCAGGACCCCGACGTGGTGCTCATCGGCGAGATGCGCGACCTCGAGACTATCGAGTCCGCCCTGCGCATCGCCGAGACGGGCCACCTCACCTTCGGCACGCTGCACACGAACTCCGCGGCCCAGACCATCAACCGCATCGTCGACGTCTTCCCCGCGCACCAGCAGCCGCAGATCCGCGCGCAGCTTTCGTTCGTGCTGGAGGGCATCCTCTGCCAGGCCCTGCTCCCGAAGGCGAACGGCAAGGGACGCGTGATGGCCATGGAGATCCTGGTTCCGAACGCCGCCATCCGCAACCTGATCCGCGAGGACAAGGTCCATCAGATCTACTCGATGATGCAGACCGGACAGAGCAAATACGGAATGCAGACTTTCAACCAGTCGTTGGCCACGCTGTACTTCAGAAAGCTGATCACGCTGCAGATCGCGCTGTCGCGCTCGTCGAATCCCGACGAGCTGCAGGAGATGATTTCCCGCGGTGCCGGGTCGATCTACCCGCAGGGGGCGCCGGCCGCGGCGGCGCGTCCGCGCACCGCCTAAGGAGCTGAACAATGCCGACGTTCGAATGGAAGGGCACAGCACGGAACGGCCAGACGCAGACCGGCGTCCTGGTGGCCGATTCGAAAGACGCCGTCATCGCCATGATGCGGCGGCAGCAGGTGGTCGTCACCGCCGTCAAGGAGAAGGGCAAGGAGATCGCTTTCCCCAAGTTCGGCGGCGGCGTCTCCCCGCAATCGATCGCCATCTTCACCCGCCAGTTCTCGGTCATGATCGACGCCGGCCTGCCGCTCGTGCAGTGCCTGGAGATCCTCGGCAACCAGCAGGAGAACAAGACCTTCAAGCGCGTCCTGATCCAGATCCGGCAGGACGTCGAGTCGGGCTCGAACCTGGCCGACTCGATGCGCAAGCATCCCAAGGTCTTCAACGACCTCTACACCAACATGGTCGCCGCCGGTGAGGCCGGCGGTATCCTCGACACCATCCTGCAGCGCCTGGCCACGTACATCGAAAAGGCCGTCAAGCTGAACGCGCAGGTGAAGTCGGCGATGATCTATCCGGTCGCCGTCATCAGCATCGCCGTCATCGTCGTGGCGGTCATTCTCTGGAAGGTCATCCCGGTCTTCGCCGCCCTCTTCGAGAGCCTCGGCGCGGAGCTGCCGCTGCCGACGCGCGTCGTCATCGCGCTCTCGAACTTCATCGCCAGCTACTGGTGGCTGATCGGCATGCTCATGGCGGCCACGTGGTTCTCGCTGAAGAAGTACCACGGCACCTACAAAGGGAAGCGCGTCATCGACGGCACGCTGCTGAGGATGCCCGTCCTGGGCATCCTCCTGCGCAAGATCGCCGTGGCCCGTTTCTGCCGCACGCTGGCCACGCTCACCTCGTCGGGCGTGCCCATCCTCGACGGCCTGCAGATCACGGCCCGCACGGCCGGCAACTCGGTCGTGGAAGACGCCATCATGGCCACGCGCAAGTCGGTCGAGGAAGGCAAGACGATCAGCGAGCCGCTCGGCGACACGGAAGTCTTCCCGCCGATGGTCGTGCAGATGATCGCTGTCGGCGAGCAGACCGGCGCGCTCGATACCATGCTCTCGAAGATCGCCGACTTTTACGAAGAAGAAGTCGACGTCGCGGTGGCCGGCCTGATGAAGCTGCTCGAGCCGATCCTCATCGCCTTCCTCGGCGTCTGCATCGGCGGCATCGTCATCGCCATGTACATGCCGATGTTCTCGCTGATCAGCCAGATCGGTTAACAGGGACGAGGTACGAGTGACGAGGCACGAGTAGAACCTCGGGTCTCACTCGTACCTCGTACCTCGTACCTCGTACCTTTATGAGCAACGACGTTCGGATGTTGATTGCCGTCCGCGTCGTGGTCGTCACCACGCTGATCCTCGCGGCACTGATCATTCAGTACACGATCCGCGAGGTCCTGCCCATCGACTATCTGTACGTCGCCGTGGGGGTTACGTACGCGCTCACGCTGCTCTACATCGGGCTGGCCTTCTTCGTCCCCTCGCGTACGCTCAACCTCGCCATCCAGACCGGCGGCGACCTCCTCGTCGAGACGCTGCTCGTCTACTTCACCGGCGGTCTCGACTCCCCCTTCTCGTTTCTCTATCTCGTCTCCGTCATCACCGCGTCCATGCTGCTCTATCGCCGCGGCGGCCTCCTGGCCGCGTCGGCGGCGTCGATCCTCTACGGCGTGCTGGTCGACCTGATGTACTACGGCGTCCTGCCGATGCCGGAGCAGTCGATGTTCCTCCCCATCGCCTGGACCTCCTCGCGGCTCTACTTCAACATGGCCGCGAACTTTTCCGGCTTCTACGCCACGGCGCTCCTGACCTCCTATCTCTCCGAACAGCTCCAACGCACGTCGAAAGAGCTCGACGCGAACCGCCAGAACCTCGCCGAGCTGCGCGCCCTGAACCAGAACGTCGTCGAGTCGATCCCCTCGGGGCTGATCACGCTGACGTCGTTCGGCACCGCCTCGTTCATCAACCCGGCCGGCGCGCACATCCTCCGCGCCGAGCCGATGTCTTTCCTCGGCCGCCACATCTCCGAGCTCGGCTTCTTCACGAACGAGCAGTGGAACGCCGCGCGCGAGGAGCTGGCCACCGGCGCCGTCGTACGGCAGGAGGTCGAGCGCACCGATGACGGCGGCAACACGCGCAGCATCGGCTTCGCCGTCAGCCCGCTCTCCACGCTCGAAGGGAAGTTCTCCGGCTACACCGTGATCTTCCAGGATCTGACCGACGTCAAAAAACTCGAGGCCGAGGTGCGGCTCAAGGACAGGATGGCGGCCGTGGGCGAGCTCTCCGCCGGCATCGCCCACGAGATCCGCAATCCGCTCGCCGCCATCGCCGGCTCCGTGCAGGTGCTGAAGAAATCGGAGTCGCTGACGCCGCAGGAGCAGCGGCTGATGTCGATCGTGCTGAAGGAATCGGAGCGGCTGAACAAGTCCATCTCCGATTTTCTCCGCTTCGTCCGCCCGCAGGAGAGGCGCACCATGGAGTTCGACGTCGCGGCCAGCCTGCACGAGACGCTCGACCTCCTCGCCAACTCCGCCGAGCTGAGCCCGGGCCACGAGATCCGCCGCGAGATCGCCCCACCGTCGTTCCAGCTCGCCGGCGACGCCGACCAGATCCGCCAGGTGTTCTGGAACCTGGCCCGCAATGCCGTCGCGGCCATGCCCAAAGGGGGCGTGCTCACCGTGCGCACGGTCGTCGAGGACGGCTCGTACAGCATCGTCTTTCACGACAGCGGCCGCGGGTTCTCGCAGGCCGACCTGCAGCGCCTCTTCCAGCCGTTCCGCACGAATTTCCCCTCCGGCACGGGCCTCGGCATGGCCATCTCCTACCGCATCGTGCAGGAGCACGGCGGCAAGATCGACGTGACCTCCCGCGAAGGGGAGGGGACCAGCATCACCGTCACGCTGCCTTACCGCGCGGCGAACCTCACCACGAACTCGTTCGCTCCCGCGCGCACGTCCATCTGAATCGGCGGGAACATCGCTCCCGCGCAGGGGCGCGGTCAGTGCTGGGCAGCTTGCGGCGTCTCGAGCGACGCCACGAAGCGCCGGCAGAAGGAACGGGGTGTCGGCCCCGTCACCACTACAATGGCGAACGGTGAACACTGATCGCATCCTCACCCCCAACGCGGAGCCCGACGACCTCCAGACCGAGCTCTCCTTACGCCCGAAACTGCTGCGCGAGTACATCGGCCAGCAGAAGGTGAAGGCCAATCTCGAGATCTCGCTGCAGGCCGCGCGCAAGCGCAACGAGGCCCTCGATCACGTGCTCCTCTTCGGCCCCCCGGGACTCGGCAAGACCACGCTCGCGAACATCGTCGCCAACGAGATGGACGCCAGCCTGCGCACCACCTCCGGCCCCGCGCTGGAGAAGCCGGGCGACCTGGTGGCCATCGTCACGAACCTCGAGGCGGGCGACGTGCTGTTCATCGACGAGATCCACCGTCTTCCCGCGATCGTCGAGGAGGTGCTCTACTCGGCGATGGAAGACTTTCACGTCGACGTCGTGATCGGGCAGGGCCCCGCGGCGCGCACGCTGAAGGTCGAGCTGCCGCGCTTCACGCTCATCGGGGCCACCACGCGCGCGGGCCTGCTCACCGCCCCGCTGCGGGCGCGCTTCGGCATCGTGCACCGCCTCGACTTCTACGACGTCGACTCGCTGGCCATCATCGTCCGCCGCTCCTCCGACATCCTCGGCATCGCCATCGAGCGCGACGCCGCAAATGAGATCGCCCGCCGCTCGCGCGGCACGCCCCGCATCGCCAACCGCCTGCTGCGCCGCGTGCGCGACTTCGCCGAGGTGCGGCACGAGGGGAAAGTGGACGTGGCCATCGCGCGCGAGGCGCTGCACATGCTGGAGGTCGACGATTACGGCCTCGACGAGATCGATCGCAAGCTGCTGACGACCATCATCGAGCGCTTCGGTGGCGGCCCCGTCGGCGTCAACGCGCTGGCCTCGTCCGTCGGCGAGGACCGCGGCACGATCGAGGACCTGTACGAGCCGTATCTCATCCAGATTGGCTTCCTGCAGCGCACGCCGCGCGGCCGCGTGGCCAGCCGCACCGCCCTCCAGCACCTCGGCTATCCGCTCTCCGCCGCGCGCAATCAGCGCGACCTCTTCTAGCGACGGTTTGTCCGCGCGGGGCGACAGGTTTGCGCCTCGTTCCGACCTATTCCCTCGGGAACGGTGTGGCAGCCCAATCGCAATCGAGACTCTTCAGGAGAGAACAACCATGCGTCGCTTCGCATTCGCAGCCATCCTTCCCCTTCTCGTCATAGCCTGTGCCTCCCAACCGCAGCGGACGCAGAAAGTCAGCGGCCGCTACGCCATCGTCCTCGCGCCCGGTCTCCCCGACGAGCGCATGCAGCACGGCGCGCCGCTGCTGCACCAGTCCGTCTACGACATGCTGAAATGGCAGCTGCCGCTCGCCCCGAGCGTCGCCGAAGCCGATGCCGTGATCACCCTCAAGGCGGGACGCGAGCCCCACCTCTTCGAGTACGAGATCAGCCGCGGCGGGAAAGTCGTCTCCAGCTCCGCGCCCATCCCGGTCATGGTGATCGGCAATCAGCTCTCCATCAGCGAGCAGCAACTGCAGCAGCGGAGAACCGAGAGCTCGATGTCTCAAGCCGGCAGCGCGAACAGCGACCTGATCCTGCGGCACCGCCTGGGCCCGACCCAGTACCGGGCGCATTCGAGCGCCACGCAGCGGATCGCCCGCGCGATCGTCAACGACCTGACCAGACTCTAAGCACAGCGGACCGCCGGCGTCCTCGCCGGCTGTCTCTGCGGGCGTCTCGCCCGCACAGTGGCGGCGGGACGCCGCCACAGACAGCCGGCGGGACGCCGGCGGTCCATGACCCAACTCCAGGAGCTTACGACCATGCGCAAACTCATCCTCGCCGCGTTCCTTCCGCTGCTCGTTCTCGCCTGCGCCTCGCAGCCGCCGAAGAAGCTCACGGGCAGGTATGCCATCGATGCCGACCTGGCGTTGAAGTCGGGCCGTGCCGCCTATGACCTCGCCCTGATCCACGATCCGCTCGTGGAGGCGCTGCGCCGGCGCATTTATCTCATCGGCAACGTCGACGAGGCCGACGCCGTGATCGTGCTCCGTCCCGGTCCGGCGCACGGCACCCTCACGTACGACATCATCCGCGGGAGTGACCTCGCCGCCTCGCGCGTCACCGCGGCGCAGACGCTCGTCCGCCACGGGGACATCCAGACGCTCGGCGAAAAGCTCGACCGCCAGCGCTGGAACGAATACGCCAGCGGCAACCGCACCATCGTCGTGAAGCGCGAGCAGATCGGCCGGGCCATCCCCAACGCGGAGCTCGAGGACGAGCGGAAGACACGCCCGCTCGCCACCGCCAACCGCATCGCCGACCAGATCGTCCGCGACCTCGCCAGGCTGTGAATGCTGTGGGGGGCGGGCTTCAGCCCGCCCCTCGATTCATCGCGGCGTGATGGTCGTGATGTGCTGCGTCTCGTTGTTCGTCACCGACACGAACGCCCAGATGTCCGGCGCCGGGAGCAGCGCCGAGATCGGCGGCGTGTGTACGCTGATCCAGATGTTGATGATCCCCGCCTCCGGCAGGTCGCTGATCTCCGCGTACGACGGCTCGTAAGGATTGTCGGTCGGGTTGAGCGTGACCTGGCGCCGTTCCCACTGGTTGAACGTCTCGATGTCCACGTTCAGCACTGCACCCCATTCGGGCGTGCCGTAGATGCGCAGCTTGCTGCGGAAGCGGGGGCTCGTCGGAACGCCGACGATGCCGATCTGCGACTCGTGACCGTTGGTGGCGAACTCGCTCGCCGGCACGATCGGGATCTGCGTCCCGAAGTTCTCGCGCGCCCGCGACACGTCGAACGCGCGCAGGTTCATCACCAGGTCTTTGGCTGTCCCCTTCGGCACGTAGATGAAGCGGCCGGGCTTGCCGCTCGGCTCGATGCCCTGAATCTCGCGCGTGTCGGTGTGCAGCTCGTACGGACTGCCGTCGGGGAGGAGTCCGTAGACCGGCAGCCGCGTCTCCGAGCGGTTCAGCGCCATGCGCAGCTCCGTGCGGAACTCCGACCCGAAGGCGCCTCGGATCGGCGGCACGTACACCGGCAGCAGCAGGCGGTCGAACGCATCCTCCGCCTCCCCCTCGAACGTGAACGTCAGTCCCGTGGCGATGCCGATGTCGTACTGGAAGATGTTCACCGGCACGGTGCCGGGGAGATGCGCCGGCGTCGTGGCCACGAGCGTGTGCGAGTCGTGCAGGACCGCCGGCACGTGCGTCTCGCCGAAGATCACGCCGTACGGCCAGGTCCCGAGGTCTTCACGGCTCGTGATGCGGATCTCCGTTCCCCCCGCGACCGGACCGCGGTTGGGGGTGATGGTGTAGTCGGGCTGCTGCGCCGCGGCGGTGCAGGCGAGGAGCGAGAACAGCAGAACGAGACGAATGCGCAAGGAAGGGCCTCCTGCCGGCTATGGCCGGATCGTGGTGATGAACTGCGAGTCGTTGTTGGTGACGCTGATGAACGCCCAGTACGGAACGCCGAAGCCCGGCTCGCCCGCGGCCGGTGGCGTGAGGACGACGCGGATCAAACCGGCGCCGGACGGGAAATCGCTCGACTGCGCGTACGCCGGGTCGAAGCGGTTCGCCCCGGGCCGCAGCGGAACCTGCACCGACTTCGTGCCGGCAGTGGTCTCGAAATCGACCGTGATCGTCGTGGCCGCGGTCGCGTAGATGCGGAGCGTGTTGCGGAAGTTCGGATCCGCCGGCACGCCCGGGAAAATGATCGGCTCATTGCGGAAGAGCTCCCGGTCGTGCACCACCGGCAGCTCCGTGCCGAAGTTGTGTGCCGCGCGCGTGCTGTCGTACACGCGCAGGTTCAGCCACAACCGTTCCGCGGTGCCCCCTTTCGGCACGTAGATGAATCGCCCCGGTCTGCCGTCGTAGGCGATGTCGTCCGGCTCCAGCTCGCCGCGCGGCAGAATCGTGATCGGGTTGTCCTCGAACGCCGGAGTGGGGCAGGCGCTGGTGCAGCCCGGCGCGAGGCCGAAGACCTCCGCTGGCTGGGACGTGCGCCGGTTCAGGGCGCGCAGCTCCGTGTGGAAGCGGGAGCCGAGGGCGCCGTTCGCGGGCGGCGTGAGCAGCGGCAGGAGGATGCGGTCCTGGTCGTCGCCCGGAAAGACCCGGTATTTGAAGACGATGTTCGTGTCGATGAAGACGTCGTACTCGAGGAGCGTCACCCGCACGTCGCCGCTGCCGGGAGGCGTCACCGCCACCAGCGTCGTGTCGTTGACGCGGTACCCCGGCACCGTCGTCTCGCCGAAGAGCACCCAGTATGGCCACGAGCCGAAGGGGCCCGTGATCGTGACCACCGTTCCCCCCGACAGCGGGCCGACCCGCGGCGTCATCGTCCACGTCTCTTTCACGAAGGTGAAGCCGTTCGCCAGCCGCCCCTCGCCTTCGTCCGTGCGCACGGAGACCGTCACGGTTCCCGGCGGATGCTCCGGCGTCCACACGCGCAGTTCCGTCTCGTCTACGTAGCTGACCGACGGCGCGCGACGATCGCCGAACCATACCTGGGGGAACAGCGTGAATCCGCTGCCACGGATGACGACCTCGCCATCGCCGAGCTCCGAGCCTTCGTCGGGCGTGACCGAGGTGATGACCGGGATCGCGTACGACGAGACGGCAAACAGGGTGAGAGCCAGCAGCATCAATCGGCGCATAACGATTTCCCTCTCGATATGGTGTCGAACCATATCTTAAAGCCGTTATGACATATTCAGGCTGGCAACTCTCGGTGACGAGCCGGAAACAGCGGATCAGTCTTTCCGGAAGTGCGCGCCGGTCGACCGCGGATTGCGGATCGCGGCCGAGGCCACGATCGAGGCCATCTGCTGCCCGTGGAAGAGCTCCACGATCGACTTCGAGATCGTCGACTCGTGGTAGTACTTCGTGAGGCGGCTGCCGAGGTGCTGCATGTCCGCGAGCGCGCGCTTGAGACGCTCGTACGTGCGCACGATCCCGACGTAGTTCCACATCGTGTGCTGGATGGTGGTCCAGTCCTGCAGGATCAGCGCGGGATCTTCGAGGTTCTCGGTGCCGGGCGGGCGCCAGTCGGGGATCGAGCCGAGGAGCGGGTCGGGCATCGAGCCCGAGCCGGCGCCGAGGGACGAGAAGGCGCGGCGCACCTGCGGCGAGGCGCCCGACGCCGGCGCGGCCAGGCGTCCGCGGATCGACTGCGCGGCGTAGTAGCCCCAGGTCAGCCCCTCCAGGAGGGAAGTCGAGGCCAGGCGGTTCGCGCCATGCAGCCCGGAGCACGACGTCTCGCCGATGGCGTAGAGGCGCGAGAGCGTGGTCTCGCCGCTCGTGTTCACGAGCACGCCGCCGCAGAAATAGTGCGCGGCGGGGACCACCGGGATCGGGTCGCGCTCGATGTTGATGCCGAGGTCCAGGCAGGCCTTGCGGATGTTCGGGAAGCGCTCGGCGATCGGCTGCGGCCCGTGGTAATGGTTCGCGAGGTCGAGCCACACGAACTCCTCTTTGTTGCGCGTCATCTCCTCGACGATCGCGCGCGCCACCACGTCGCGCGGCGCGAGGTCTTTCAGCTCCGGCGAGTATTTCTCCATGAAGTACTCGCCGCGCTGGTTCCGCAGCCGCGCCCCCTCCCCCCGCAGCGCCTCGGAGATCAGGAAGTGATTGGCCTTCTTGTCGGCGAGCGCGGTGGGGTGGAACTGCACGTACTCGGCGTTCATGATCCGCGCGCCGGCGCGGGAGGCCATGACCACGCCGTCCCCGAGGGAGTTGCGCGTGTTCGTCGTGTGCAGGTAGATCTGGCCCAGGCCTCCCGTGGCCAGGATCGTGTAGTCGGCGAAGATCGTGTAGACCTCGTTCGAGCGGTTGTCGAGGAGGTACGCGCCGACGCACTCGTTGGTCAGGCGGTAGCGCACCTGGATGTCCAGCGGGTGGTGGTGCGTGGTGAGGAGGTCGATGGCCGTCACTTCCGTGGCCAGGGTGATGTTCGGCTCCGAGCGGACGCGGCTCAGCAGCGACGTCTCGATGGCCCGCCCGGTGGCGTCGCCCGCGTGGATGATGCGCGGCACCGAATGCGCCCCTTCCTGCGTCAGGTCGAGCTCTCCCTCGTCCGTCGTGGAGAAGGGGACGTGCACGTTGTCGAGCAGCAGTTGCTTGACCACGCGCGGCCCTTCGACGGAGAGATGCCGGACCGCCTCCTCGTTCGAGATGCCGGCGCCGGCGCGGGCGATGTCGCCGATCAGCTTCGCCGGCGAGTCCCCTTCCCCCTGGTAGATGATGCCCCCCTGCGCCCACGAGGTGTTGCAGTCCGCCGGATCGGCGGCCTTCGTCACCAGCAGCACCCGGATGCCCGCGCTGGCCAGCGAGAACGCCGCCGTCAATCCGGCGATGCCGGTGCCGATGATCAGGACGGGATAGTGGGTGCGGTTCTGGAGGGGCACGCCGGTGCGGGTCCTACGCCGCGCTCTGCGCGAACCCCGTGATCACGTACGACCCCGACTTCGCGTCCTTCTTGATCTTGATGATGTTGTTGTTCTGCGCATCCTCGAGCAGATCGGAGAAGGTGTTGTAGCCGTAGTACTCCTCGTTGAAGGTCGGCTTCTTGCGCTGCATGGTCTGCTTGACCATCGAGCCCCAGAGGATCTCTTTGTTCTCGCGCATGAGCGCCTTGATCGAGTCGATCAGGAGCTTGAAGACCTCGGCCTGCTTCTTGTCCTTGAACGGCACCGCGGGCGCCTTCTGCACGCCGCGGACGAGGTCTTCATAGAAGATGAACTCGTCGCAGTTGTCGATCAGCAGGTCGCTCGACGAGTTCTTCACGCCGACGCCGATGACGTACTTGTCGTTCTCTTTCAGCTTCGACACGAGCGGCGAAAAGTCGGAGTCGCCCGAGGCGATGACGAAAAGGTCGATGTGCTCCTTCGACCAGCACATGTCCATCGCATCGACGGCCATGCGGATGTCGGCCGAGTTCTTTCCCGAGTAGCCGCGGCCGGGAATCTCGATCATCTCCACGGCCGCCTCGTGCAGCTCGCGCTTGTAGTCGGGGAACTTGTCCCAGTCGCAGTAGGCGCGCTTGACGACGATCTTCCCCTTCTCGAGCAGGCGCTCCAGGAGGAGGTTCACCTCGAACTTCTTGTACTTCGCGTCCGTGACCCCGATGGCGATGTTCTCGAAGTCGAAAAACAATGCGATCTTGCTGTCACTCATGCGTGTAGACGGAACGGTGCCGTAGTCACCGCTCTCGACAGGGATTTCAGAGTTGGATTTGCGTGATGCCACGAGGGGAGTCTAGCATCGCCCGCTTGAATCGCTACGTCACCCTCGCCCGGCCGTTCACCCTGCTTCCCCCGCTCCTCGGCATCATTTCCGGGGCGATCTGCGCCTGGGGCTCGGCGCACAATCCCGATCCCACGCGCGCCGTGACGACCTCGGTGATCCTCACGGTGACCCTCGGCTCGCTTTGCGCGTCGTTCCTCAACGCCGCGAACAACACCCTCAATCAGATCTACGACCTCGAGATCGACCGCATCAACAAGCCCGGCCGCCCGCTCGTCACCGGCGAGGTCTCGATCCGCGGCGCCTGGATCTACACCTGGATCATGTACGTCCTCGGCACGATTCCCACGTGGCTGGTGGTCGTCTACCCGTACAACAGCTGGACGCAGAAGCTCTTCGCGCCGCTCCAGTGGCACGAGTGCTTCTTCATCTACGTCATCGCGCTGGTCTCGACGTTCGTCTACTCCGTCCCCCTCCTCGGCCGCACGAAAGCGCACCCGATCGGCGCGAACCTGACCATCGCCATCCCGCGCGGCCTGCTCCTGAAAGTGGCCGGCTGGACGATGGTCGCCCGCGCCTACCACGCCGAGCCATGGTTCATCGGCGCGATCTTCATGCTCTTCCTCCTCGGCGCCGCCTCGACGAAGGACTTCAGCGACATGAAAGGCGACGCCGCCGGCGGCTGCCGCACGCTGCCCATCGCCTTCGGCGTGCGCAAAGCCGCGTGGATGATCTCGCCGTTCTTCGTCCTTCCCTGGCTGCTCATGCCCCTCGGCGCCGCCACCGGCATCCTCACCGGCAACGCGACGTTCATCAGCGTGCTGGGGATCGCGCTCTCGCTCTGGGGCGCCTACACAGTCTGGCTGATCGTGCGCAATCCCGACGAGCTCACCGCCACCGAGAACCACCCGAGCTGGCGCCACATGTACCTGATGATGATGGCCGCCCAGGTAGGCTTCGCGGCGGCCTACCTGGTTCCGGGATGAGGTACGAGGGATGAGGTACGAGGTACGAGTGCTCCGCTCCGGCATGTTCGAGGTCTGAGGCTCGTGCCTGGAGCGCGCCGTAGCGGAGCTACTCGTACCTCGTACCTCGTACCTATCGAAGCTCCATCACCCGATACACCCATACCCCGGTCGGAAACTCCGTCGTGTATGCCGCCTTGTAGTGACGCGCCAGGAGCGCGTTGTACGCATCGCGCTCGGGGAAGTGAAAGTGCGTCGCATACAGCCGGTCCACGAGCGCAAACTCGTAGCGCGCCCGCGGATCGCGCTTCGTGAACGGCACGAACGGCGGCCCGCTCGCGTCGAACATGTTGTTGTCCGCCACCAGGATCTTCGCCTCCGGATGGCGCACGCGGATGGCCTCGATCACCTGCCACACCTCGGTCCGCCCCTGCGCGTGCAGCACCGCCGGCCCGTAGAACTCCCCGATGAACCGCTCCCCGTACTGCGCCCCATAGAAGAGGTAGTTCGGAAAGAAGCGAATCACGTCGAAGAGCTGAATCGCGAACAACACGGCCACGACCACCGCTACCCGCTTCTTCCACCACGTCACGATCCCCACCGCAACAAACAAATAGAGCAGCGGATAAAACTGCACCTGATGGTGCGGCGTCTCGTAGCCGAACACCGTCCCCTTCAGCCCGAAGTTCACCAGCAGCGCGACGAGAAACCACCGCGCCTGCCGGTGAAACGCGAACACCACCCACGCTCCCACCTTGATCAGCAGCAGGAGGAACGGAAAGAACCACGGCGCGCTCGTCGTCCCGAGGCCGAGGTAATTCCAGAACGAGTACTTGCCGCCGCCGGCCAGACAGGCGTCGATGAGCGCGCGCAGCACCGGCGGCGAGACATACACCACCGTCGTGGCGAAGAACGTGGCCGCCGCAATCGGGAGGAACCAGAGGTCGCGCCACGAAGGACGAAACCGCGTCGCATACAGCGCCACGAGAAAGATCAGGTTGAACGCCGCCAGAATGTGAGAAGCCCCCGCCAGCCCCGTAAACACCCCACAAGCCACGAGTGCACCCAAACGTAGGACGGGCTTCAGCCCGTCCCCCCCGTGGGCGGGCGACCCGAGCCCCGCCCCACGCATCAGCGCCAGCAACGACAACGTCGTAAAGCACGTGAACACGATCGCCGAGTGCGTCAGCACCATCCGCCCGCTCGCCAGCAGCGCGGGGGAGGTCACGTACAGCGCCGCGAACAGCGTCGCCGTCCACGTCCCGTATTCGCGGCGCGCGTACGCGTACACCGCCAGCAGCGTGATCGCGCTGAACGCGAACGAGATCCAGTAGTGGTGCCCGAGGAGCGCGTGGATGTAGAAGGGGAGCCGCGTCTGCGAGATGTCGTCCAGGCACGCGAACGGGTCGCCCGTCCGCTGCAGGCACTCCACGATCCCCATGTCCCCCGCCTCGTCCCACGTCCACGACAGCTCCCCCATCTGATGGAGGTGCAGGAACGCGAAGATCGCCAGCAGTGCGGCGATGGGGATGTGGCGCACGGGGCGTATTCTTGCGCAAATGCTTTCCCTCGAACCGGAGCTTCAGTCGCTGCGGCCCATCCTCGGCGACGCGCGCGCCGGCGCGCTCATCGCCCGCGAGCGCCGCGAGATCTTCTCCCTCCATCCCGAGCTGCGCATCGGCGCCTGGCTCGGCGCGACCCTCCTCGCCACCGCCGCGGGCATCCTCCTCAAGAACAATCTCGAGCGCCTCGGCCCGCTCGTCCTGGCCATCCTCATCGCCCTCGCCGCCGCGGCGTGCTACGCGTGGACCTGGTTCCGCCGCTCCCGCGCCTCGGTGGTCGACGACTACGTGCTCCTCCTCGGCGCGCTCCTCGTCAGCGCCGACGTCGCCTTCATCGAGGCGCAGTTCCACCTCTTCGACGGCGCGTGGCGGCGCCACCTCTTCATCCTGGCCGTCCTGCACGCCGCCGCCGCGTACGCCTACGGCTCGCGCATGGTGCTGTCGCTCTCGATCGTCGCCTTCGCCGGATGGATCGGCTTCGACAAAGGGCGCAGGTTCGACGAGCTGTACCTCCCCGCGCTCATCACCGCCGCGCTGCTCGTCGTCTGGCGCGCGGTCGACCGCCGCTGGCGCGGCGACGCGTTCTCCCGCACCTTCGAGCACTTCGCCGCCCACATCGCCCTCACCGGCGGGATGACCTACATGATCCGCGACGTAGTCCGCGGCGGCCTGCTCACGCTGGCCATCGCCGCCATCGTCATCGCCTGGGGCTTCCGCTCGCGCAGCGAGCCGTTCGTGCTCTACGGATTCGTCTACGCCGTGATCGCGCTCGACGCCATCCTGCTCGAGCAGTTCCTCGGCAGTACGAAAGCAGAAGCCCTGACCGTCATCGTCCTGTCGATGATCGGCGCCATCGCGGCCCTCATCGCCCTGCACGCGCACTTCCGGGAGGTGCGGTCATGATGAGCGTCGCGCACGAGCGCGCACTGCTGCTCCGCAAATATGCGCCGATGGAGATTCCGTGGCGCACCCACGGCCTCCTGCTGCGCGTCGTCCTGTTCGGATTGACCGTCGCCGGTGTCGCGGCCTTCGCCTGGCTCCTCGATGAATTCGACCTGGAGTGGCCGGGCACCGTCGCCGCCGCCATCGCCCTCTCCGTAGCCGAGGTGCTCATCCACGCGCGGCGCTGGTGGTGGACGGGAGTCGAAGAGGGACTCTGGCTCGCCGCCACGTATGCGGCGGTGAGTGATCTCCCCAGCAGCGGCCGCCCCGAGGCTGCGCTCGTCCTGGCGCTGGCCGCGGCCATCCCGGGGTTGCGCATGCGCAATCCCCTCTTCGGCGCCGTGGCCGCGATCTTCATCGTGCAGTACTTCGAGCTGCGCTTCGACCTCGGCGTCCTCAGCGCGCTCGTCATCGCCGCGCTGGCCGTGCTCGCGCTCCTGCGCACCTGGCGGCGTCCATCGACGGAGTGGCTCTGGATCGCCATCGCCATCGCGCTCCCCGTGGCCGGCCGCGTCCACGCCGACGAGGTCTGGCGCGACCTGACCATCATTCTCTATGGTGCCTTCGGGGCGGCCACGCTCTTCCTCGCCATTCGCAAGCGCCACCACGCCCTCTTTCTCAGCGGCGCCATCGCCGCGGCCATCGCCGGCGTCGACCTCTCCGAGAAGTTCCCGTTCCCCGCCGAGGCCAAGCTCGCGCTCTCCGGCGCTCTACTGCTCGTAGGTTCCTGGCTGCTCGCCCGCGCCCTCAAAGATCGCAAACAAGGCTTCGTCACCACCCCCGCGAAGCTCACCGAATTCGACGACCAGCTCGAGCTCGCCGCCACCATTTCCATCCCCCAGCAAAATTTCGAGCAGAGAATGGAAAGCGGCGGCGAATTCGGCGGAGCAGGCGCCACCGGCAAGTACTAACCGCCACCCCGCAACCGGAAAATTGTTCCACGTGCCACATTGTGTGTGCACGTCCCCTCGCGACCACTACCGCTTGTGGTGTGCTTCCTCGAAATCCCCTTTTCCGCAGATCATCGATTCCGCTTGCTTTTCGCCCTTTTTCCGGCCGGAAAAGAAACGAAAAAGCTGATGAAATTACGCCTCGATCAGCTGCTGATAATCAGCATGGAAATAATGTGCATAACGGGAGGAGAATTCGCGGATTTGCTGAGGAATCCGTGAAAACAGCCTTGTGCAAAACCCTGTGGAATTCCTGACGAGAAGTGGCGGATAAGCGGAGGAACAGAGGCGGAAAAGCACCTCACCACATACAGCAATCTCTACCATGTAAGTTGTTGGAAATAGCGGGACTTATCGAATATGTTGTAGGTGGTGTGCAGAACACCACAAGATGTTGTGGTCTACTCTTGACTTCAGGGGGTGCCGGGCGTAGCTTGTCCACCATCAATTCAACAAGCGAAGTGAGGGAGGACGGATGAAGGATTTGAAGCACGACACTCGTCCCGCGAGCTACTCTCCGGTGCGCTCGGTATCGCTGCAGATTCGTGATTACCAGGTGACGGTGAAAGTGCGATCGACGGTGCCGCAGACATCCTCCGTGAGACCGTCCAGACCACTCTTCCGCTGATCGCAGTTGCCGTCCACGAACGCCCGGTTCGGACGGCTGTGTTGGGGAGAAAGAGGAGCATATGACTTCCATCGACTTACCCGTCCGCTCTCGCACTGCGCCCGCCCGCAAAGCCGGCAGGAAGGACACGAAGACCGGCGGGATCGCCATCGACCGCTGGTTCACCCGCGCCGGCGTCGACGTCTACGACACCTGCGAGTGGGAGCTCCGCAACGCGGCCATCTCCAACGAGAGCGGCGGCATGGTCTTCGAGCAGAAGGAAGTGGAGATGCCGAAGTTCTGGTCGCAGATGGCCACGAACGTCGTCGTCTCGAAGTACTTCCGCGGCCATCTCAACACCCCCGACCGCGAGACCTCGGTCCGCCAGCTGATCGGCCGCGTGGTGCGCACGATCACCCAGTGGGGGCGTGAGGGCGGCTACTTCGCTTCCGAGGCCGACGGCGACACGTTCCGCGACGAGCTGACGCACATCCTGCTCTACCAGATGGCGTCCTTCAACTCGCCGGTCTGGTTCAACGTCGGCATCGAGGAGAAGCCGCAGTGCTCCGCGTGCTTCATCAACTCCGTGCAGGACACCATGGACTCGATCCTCGGCCTGGCCAAGACCGAGGGCATGCTCTTCAAGTACGGCTCCGGCACCGGCTCCAACCTCTCCAACATCCGCTCCTCCCGGGAGCTCCTCGCCGGCGGCGGCACCGCCTCCGGCCCCGTCTCCTTCATGCGCGGCTACGACTCCTTCGCCGGCGTCATCAAGTCGGGCGGCAAGACCCGCCGCGCCGCCAAGATGGTCATCCTCAACGCCGACCATCCCGACGTCGTCGACTTCATCGAGTCGAAGGAGAAGGAAGAGCGCAAGGC
Organism: Thermoanaerobaculia bacterium; assembly: GCA_035627015.1. Classification (GTDB taxonomy): domain Bacteria; phylum Acidobacteriota; class Thermoanaerobaculia; order Gp7-AA8; family Gp7-AA8; genus QHVT01. Next base: position 55,543 of record DASPMO010000103.1, read on the forward strand.
CTGGGCGCTCATCGAGGCCGGCTACGACGGCGCCTTCAACGCCCCCGGCGGCGCCTACGACTCCGTCCACTTCCAGAACGCCAATCACTCCGTGCGCGTAACCGACGAGTTCATGCGCGCCTACGAGAAGGACGGCGACTGGCAGACGCGCGCCGTCACCGACAAGTCGCGCGTCATGGGCACCTACAAGGCCCGCGACCTCATGCGGCGCATGGCCCAGTCGGCGTGGGTCTGCGGCGATCCCGGACTGCAGTTCGACACCACCGTCAACGACTGGCACCCCTGCCCGAACACAGACCGCATCAATGCCTCCAATCCGTGCTCGGAGTACATGTTCCTCGACGACTCCGCCTGCAACCTGGCCTCGCTCAACCTGATGAAGTTCTACAGCGAGACCGGCGGCTTCGACGTCGAGGCCTACCGCGCCGCCCTGCGCGTGGTCATCACCGCGCAGGAGATCACCGTCAACAACGCCCACTATCCGACCAAGGCCATCGAGGCCAACTCGCACAAGTTCCGCCCTCTCGGCATCGGCTACGCCAACCTCGGCGCGCTGCTCATGGCCCGCGGCGTTCCTTATGACAGCGAAGACGGCCGCCAGTACGCCGCCGCCATCACCTCCATCCTCTCCGGCGAGTCGTACGCGCAGTCCGCGCGCATCGCCGAGAAGCTCGGCCCCTTCGAGGGCTATGCCGTCAATGCCGAGCCGTTCCTGCGCGTGATCGACAAGCACCGCCGCAGCGCCTACCGCATCGACGTGCGCTCGCTCCCCGCCGACCTGGCCAAGGCCGCCTGCGACGTCTGGGACGAGGCCTACGCCCTCGGCCAGCAGCACGGCTACAAGAACGCGCAGATCTCCGTGCTCGCCCCCACCGGCACCATCGCCTTCATGATGGATTGCGACACCACCGGCATCGAGCCCGACATCGCGCTCGTGAAGTACAAGAAGCTCGTCGGCGGCGGCATGCTGAAGATCGTCAACAACACGGTCCCGGTGGCCCTCAAGCGCCTCGGCTACGATCCGAAGCAGGTCAAGGAGATCGTCGAGTACATCACCGAGAACGACACCATCGAAGGCGCGCCGCACCTGCTCGACCAGCATCTGACCGTCTTCGACTGCGCCTTCAAGCCCGCCAACGGCACGCGCTCGATCCACTACCTCGGCCACCTGAAGATGATGGGTGCCGTGCAGCCGTTCATCAGCGGGGCGATCTCGAAGACCATCAACATGCCCGCCAGCGCCACCGTCGAGGAGATCGAGGGGGCGTATTACGAGGCCTGGAAGCTCGGCCTCAAGGCCGTCGCGGTCTACCGCGACGGCTGCAAGCGCTCGCAGCCGCTGTCGACGTCGAAGGACAAGGCCGTCCTCGAGCAGATCGGCGTGGCCCCGGCCGCGGTACGCCGCAAGCTCCCCGACGAGCGCGAGTCCATCACGCACAAGTTCTCCATCGGCGGCCACGAGGGCTACATCACCGTCGGCAAGTACGAGGACGGCACGCCCGGCGAGATCTTCATCACCATGGCCAAGGAAGGCTCGACCATCTCCGGCCTCATGGACAGCTTCGCCACGATGACGTCCCTGGCCCTCCAGCACGGCGTCCCGCTGCAGCTCCTGGTCGACAAGTTCACCCACACGCGCTTCGAGCCGAGCGGCTTCACCAAGAACCCCGAGATCCCGATGGCCAAGTCCATCATGGATTACATCTTCAAGTGGCTGGCGACCAAGTTCCTGGCCCGCGACGCCCAGGAGCACGCCGGCGTCATCCTCCGCGAGGACATGGCCCCCGCCACGCCGACGCCCACCCCGCGCGCGTCGACCTCCAACGTGACCACCCCCAGCGCCTCCGACCTCTCGTTCCTCGAGAAAGTCTCGACCGCCACCCCGACCCCTGTCGTCGCAGACAAAGTGGTCGGCTTCGTCATGCCCCCCCGCAACGCCGACGGCGCCAACACCACCAAGACCGGCACGTTCCTCTACCAGCAGGACGCGCCTTCTTGCTCGGATTGCGGAGAAATCATGGTCCGCAACGGCGCCTGCTACAAATGCCTGAATTGCGGGTCTACCAGTGGGTGCTCGTAGTACGGTGAATGGCTCGTCCCACCGATGAGCATTGAGGAAGGGCGGCCGCAAGGCAGCCCTTTGTATTTCAGGCGCCGATGCTCAACGTGGCACCGCCGTGTACTGCGCGGGCGAGAGACTGCACGTCGCCCCGACGTCGCCGTCGAGCGAGAACATGCGCGGCGTAGACGTGAACTGGTAGACGCGGTAGAGCGAGTAGTCCGCCGCAAATTCGCGGGAGAACGCCAACTCACCCAACGTGACATAGAACGGCGTCATCGGCCCGAGCTGCGTCGTCTTCACCTCGATGAATCGCTCGCGACCGATGGATGAGTAGGACAGCACGTCGTACCCCAATCCGTCCCCGCGAGTCACGGAAACGTGCTCCACCCGATCCGCGAGCACGTCCAGCCCAAGGGAGCTCAGTCGCGCGCGCTCGTAAGAAACGACGAGTTCTTCACCGCCAGCGCCGAGCGCGTGATTGCGAGCCTCGCGAGCGAGGTAATCCACTCGACGTGCGTGCCGGCGCTGTGCCTGCGTCGTCAATGCCAAGCGTACCGATTCCAGGATGGCCGGCGGGCCGGCCATCAGCTCGAGCACGTTTCCTACGGCCGGCGGCTCGACGTCCGCTTCTGCGAACGTAACCGCGAGCTGGCTGAGTACCGCATCTTCCTCGAGGTGCTCGAGCACCACGTCGGAAAGCAGCCCCTGATACTGCGACAGCGGCTTGTAGCCCGGGATGTATGGGAAGCGCGCCTCCATCAGGATCGCACTGATGTTCTGGTGCTTCCGCTCGATCGACCCGTCCGAGCGATTGCGCAGGAGTGGACGGAGGCCCTTGCGGTGCGCGGTCTTGCTGTAAGGAATCCTGCGCAGCTCCTTCTCAAGCATGGAGAAGTAGTCCGCGACGATCGCCTCGACCTCCTCGGCCGACCATGCCTCGCCCCGCAGCACGACACCAGGATAGCCGCTCATGGCGCCTATCCATGTCTGTCGCCGCTGCAGCTGACGCGGCTTCGCCGCGCAGTTGAGCTGGGGACGCACGACCGCCAAGATCACAGCGGGGCGTTGAGGGCCCTTGCCACTTTACCGGCCGCTCGTTCGAGATCGCGGAGGATATCGGTTTCCCATAGCCGGACTACCGTCCACCCCGCGGCACGAAGCATGCGGGTATTGCGGCGGTCGCGGGCGGCATTCGCAGCGATTTTCGCCGTCCAATACGGCGCGTTGGTGCCTCGCGACAATCGCTCCTGACGCTCGCGCAGACGCCGGCCGTGCCAGAAATCACCGTCACAGAAAACGACAACTCTTGCGCGACGGAACACGAGATCCGGCTTTCCCGGGAGGTCTGCCGCGTGCAGTCGGTAGCGCAGTCCGCGACGCCACAACTCCTTCCGTAACAGCAGTTCCGCCTTCGTGTCCCGCGATCGATTCCGCTGCTTGATTCGCGACGTTGTTTCTGAAGCAGGCACGAAGCTCGAGAACCGTGGGACCTTCGGCATAACGTCCGCGGTAGGGTACCCTAGTGCAACACCGCGCGAGATGGTCCGTCCGCCCGCTCACACGCTCCCTTACACCGTCTATGGCGTCAGCCGCAGACACCGGGAGCCGCTGCTCCGCTTCATCTGTGATGCACTCGTAGCATCCGGCTGCCGCATCATTCATACGTCGGACGCAGGACACGCGCCATTCCGCATCAGCTTCGAGACCGCAGCCGGCGAGCGCATGGGCATCATTGCGTATGCCTTCTTTGCCAACAATCGCAACACGAAGAACCGGCCCACGGACGAGTATCGCTTTCAGCTCAAATACGGCGGCAAGCAAAGCCGTAACGTCCATGAGCTCTGGCAGGATCCCTACGGCCTCTACACGACACTGCTCGTCGGCATCAGCCCTGGCGAGCGATTCTACGTCGGCTACGATCCCGTTCTTCACAGCCCGACCAAGCACTTCATCTCGCTGGAGTTCAAAGAATCCTTTGTCGAAGAGATATTCGCGAAAGGCTGGACTTGGCGGGAGCGCGAACGAAAGCGTGCGCGTCCAGAGCCGATTGAAGTCATCGTGGGCGGCACCGTGGACTCCTTCCTCGACTACATTCGCTTCGAGCGCGAAGCGCGCGGCGAAGACCAGGGCCATCGCGCCCTTCTGGCGGAGCGGCGCGGCATCGTCGTCCCAACGACTACCGTCGCTACGGCTACGGACGTTCGTCCCCAGACAGCCTACGTTCACCAGCTCGCACGTGAGTTCGAGATGTCCGAGCCTGCCATCCTGGACCTTATTGCAGACGCACGCCGGCTCAAGATGGCCGTCCGCGGCTGGGTTGCCGAACAGCACCTCGTCGAGCAGCTCAAACAGGTTGACGGCATCACCGATTGTGAGCGGATTGAAGCCGAGAACAGCCCCGACATCCAGCTCCGGTATGAAGGCAGCGATCTACTATTTGTGGAGTGCAAGAACGTTCTGCGCACACCCGCCAGAGACGGTGCGGCACGCGTCGACTTCCAGCGTACCCGCGCCTCCAAGGCGGACCCGTGCTCGCGCTACTACACGCCCGATGATTTCGACGTGCTCGCAGCTTGCCTGCATGCTCGTACGGAGCGTTGGGAGTACTCATTCGCGCTGACACACGATCTCGATTCGCATCGGAAGTGTGCTGGCAGATTGTCGAGCAATGTAGTTGTGGATTCTCGCTGGCGCGAAGACATCCGAGGTATCCTCGGCGCAGCAGTACGTGCCAGGTAAATGACACCGATGAGCGTCCGGAAACCCCAGCCGAAAGTGATCAGCCTCTACTCCGGCGCGGGCGGTCTTGACTACGGTTTCGAGGCCGCTGGTTTCGAGACCGTTTTCACTAACGATTTCGACCACGACTCCTGCGAGACCCTTCGGCTGAATCGCAAATGGCCGGTCGTCGAGCGGAGCATCTTCGATGTTCCGACGGAGGAGATCCTCACGATCGCAGGTGCCGACGTCGGCGAGATCGATGTCCTGATCGGTGGACCGCCGTGCCAGCCGTTCTCGAAATCGAGCTACTGGGCTCGCGGCGATGCTGCGCGGTTGAGCGATCCGCGGGCCGCGACGCTCGATGCTTACCTCCGTGTACTTGAGGAGGTGCAGCCGCTCGCGTTCCTACTCGAGAACGTTTACGGCATCGCGTATTCGGAAAAGAGTGAGGGACTGCAACTCCTGCTCAACAAGATCGCCGAGATCAATCGGCGCACCGGCACACGTTACAAGCCGAAGTTCGCGGTGCTCAACGCAGCCTGGTTCGGGGTCCCGCAGCTGCGCGAGCGGTTCTTCCTCATCGCTGCGCGTGACGGATCCCTCTTCGATTTCCCGAAAGCCGCGTTCGCGGCACCACCGGGCGAGCAGCAGCCCCTCGGTACGTTGCCGTCGTATCGCACGGCATGGGACGCGCTCGCTGACGTTCGGCCATCGCCGGACGAAGACCTGGAGCTCCGCGGGAAGTGGGCCGGTCTGCTGCCGTCCATCCCCGAAGGGCAGAACTATCTCCATCACACCGAGCGCGGCGATGGCATGCCGCTCTTCGGGTGGCGCCGGCGCTACTGGAACTTTCTGCTGAAGCTCGCGAAGCGATTGCCGTCGTGGACCATTCAGGCCCAGCCGGGTCCGTCTGTCGGCCCCTTTCATTGGGAGAACCGCCGCCTCAGCCACCGTGAGCTCTGCCGCCTGCAGACCTTTCCTGACGACGTGCACGTATCCGGCAACCGGATGTCCATCCAGCGCCAGACAGGGAACGCCGTGCCGTCACTGCTTGCGGAGGTGCTGGCACGCGAGATCAAGACTCAGCTCCTCGGCTATCGACGGACGAATGAGCCACTGCGACTCCTGCCGCCGGATCGCTCGCCCGCGCCGCCACCCGAGCGTGTGCGTGCGGTCCCTGCCGAGTACCAGAAGCTTGCCGGGCGACATCAGGCGCACCCGGGCACGGGTAAGGGACCACGATCGGTGCAGCAGCGTGCCGATGAGCTCTTCGTTTAATTACCGACACGCTCAGGGAGTAGCCAATTGAATAGCGCTGCAGCTGACGCGGCTGTCGCCGCGCAGCTGAGCGCCGCCTGCTTCCTCAATCCGTTTTCGTGTTCTCCTGAATCGCCTGTCCGGCCGTTTCCATCGCCGTCCCCGTCTCGTGGGCAGCGTCCTTCGCTGCGTCGGTCGCGGCGGCGGTGTCGACGGTGGCCGTGGAGACGGTGGTGGTCTCGGTCGTGGCGGTCGAGCTGACTTCGCGCTCAGTCGTCTGCTGGCAGGCGGCGGTCGCGAGGAGCGCCAGGATGAGGATCGTGAAGATGGCGAATGCTTTCATGTTGCTTTCCCTCGGCCACGAAGGGAGCAAAAGCTCAGCCATGCGGCACGTGGTCCCGCATCCTCGCCGCAAAAGCGAGCGCCTCTTCCAGCCACCGGAGCCGTTCGGAGGGTGTCGCGGCGAGGGAGATGTCCAGCCGGCGCTCCTCGGCAGACTGAAAGTCGCCGCGCCAGTCGGGGGTGGGGGAGTCTGCTGTGGGCGTGGACTCAATGGCCATGACGCTTCCGGGCGATTGCCTCGAGTTGTTGAATGTCGATGGCGTCCTGTGGACGGGCGGCGGCGCGCTTCATGCGGATCAGATCCGCGATCGAGGCGACGCGGATGTTGCGGCCGCCGAGAGGCACGATGTCGGCTCGGGACCAGAGCTCGTGAAACGGGATCGGCTCCCGGGCGAAGAGATCGACTGTCAGCAGCGGGTTCTTTGTGTCGTGCATCGAGAAAACCTGCAGGCTCCGAGTCTCGATCCATTCGCGGCGCTTCTCCTCATCCGCGAAATCAATGGCATTCACGGGAAGCAGCGGACGCAAACCGCGGGCCGTCAATACCTCGATGGTCCGCCGGACATTTGCACTGTCGAGATCGATCACCAGATCGATGTCCGCCGTCATCCGTGCATACCCTTGAATGACGACGGCCAGCCCGCCGACGACGACGAACCTCACGTTTGCTTCATCCAGTCCGGCCAGAAACTCTTCGAACACGGAAGGAGGATAGCAGCGTGACTCGGTTTATCCCGCCGCCACCCGGGCCACGCTGAACACGTCCATCGGCATCGTGCGCTGGAGTTTCCAGACGATCGCCATCGGGCGTTCGCCTGTGTGGCTCTGGTACCGCGCCGGGCCGAGAAAGGTGAAGGCCGGCGTGCGGCCGTAGGCGTCTTTGTTGGACGAGCGGACGAGCAGCATGACGTTCGAGCCGCGCTCCGCGTGGTGGAGGTAGCGCTGGCCGGTGGGGCTCTTCTCCGGCGTCGTCGATTGCGACTCCCAGTGGAACAGCTCGGGGGAGATGGCGTAGTCGCGGTAGCGGGTCGAGGGGGAGTAGTACTTTTCGCTCTTTTGCAGGGTGATGAAGAAATAGTCGGTGCGGGTCGGCTCGTGCCACAGCGGGCCTTCGCGGTGGCTGAACGGTTTTGCCAGCGTCGAGCGGCCGATGGCGGCGAGGACTTCGTCGCGGCTGTAGCGGGCGTGAATCTCGATCCACGGCAGCGGCTCCTGGGCGTCATTCAATCTGCGGTAATCGAGTGCGGCCACGACGGTCTTGCCCGTGCCCGTCGCCGCCACGACCAGGTTCCGCCAGCGGTGGTGGCGGTAACGCTCGACGGTGAGGCGCCGAGGTCGAGCAGCTGCTCGATGGCGCTCCGTTGGGTCGACCCCGTGTACGTCGTGGTGATGACGCGCAGCCGGCCGCCGCGCTCGACGAGCGTGCGCAGCCGCGGCGCGACGAGCCGCAGGCCGCTCCAGCGGATGAACGCGATGATCAGGTCGACCCGGTCGGCGGACTCGATCTCCTTCTCCAGCACCGTACCGATGCGCGGCTCGTCCCGGGCGTTGACGAGGAGGTCGCTCTGGCTGAGCGGAATCGCGGGCGCCGCCGGGCGCCGGGACTTCAGGGCGTCGATCGGATAGACCGCCGCGAGCCGGTGCGGCGGCTCGGCGACGTAGTCCTCGACCGCCACTTCCTTCGGGAGCGAAGCCGCGATGGCCTGCAGGAGCTCGTTGGTGAGCTGCGTCTGCCGCGCCACGCGCTCCTCCTCAGGGAGCCCGCGGAGGGCGGTCCGGGCGATCGCGGCGAGGTGGCGTGCGAGGAGGAGATGCGAGTCCGCCGGTTCCAGCGGCTCCACGTCCGCGCGGCGGTGCGGCCCGAGCTGCGCGAGCTCCTGCTGGATCGCTTGCGTGACCAGCAGGTCATACAGCCCATCCGGCAGTTTCGTCATCAGTCGGGATCGCCGGCGATTCTACCTGGCCGCGTCCTCTTCCTCTTCCTCCTCCTCGACGCTCCGCAGCAGTCCTCCGCGGATGAGCTGCTCGGTCACCTCGGGAGGGGCGGCTTCGAGCAGCGCGGCGACGGTCTGCGCGGCGCGTTCCTCGGTGCTCTCCCGTTGTGCGGCGATTTCGCGGCGGGTGCGCTCCAGGTCTTCGCGGCTGTACCCCATTCCCTCATACAGGAACTCGTTGACACGCCGGAGGTCGCGGATTGCATCCGGGCCGGGCTTTTGCCCGTGCGCGAGAGCGGTGGCGAGGGTCTGGACCGCGGTTCCCAGCAGCGCCATCGCCGCTTCCACCGCCTGGTGCCTTTCCTCGTCGGACACCTGCCGCCGCACCGTCGCCGTGACGGCGTCCAGCGTGAACGTCTCCAGATTCGGGAGGTGCACCAGCACCTTCCGGAGCGTCGCCAGGGTGATGTTCCCCCCCGCCTCCAGCGTCGCCAGTTGCCGGCGCTGGATCCCGGCCATCTCCGAGAGCCTTTTCTGACTCAACTTCAGGTCGATGCGGGCTTTCTTGACGGCTTCATGCAGTAGCATGAACACACTTTAGCACAGAAAAGCTATTAAATGATACCCTTCCGGTTGACTTCGCCAGCGTGCAGGCATACTTTGATACTCACCTATGCGCTGGAATGGCACAGAAGTCCGTCGGAAAAAGAGCCTGGAGGGCTCCTCACGGCGCCTTTTTTGGCGCAAAAGTATTCGTCCGGGACTTAAAAGTCTTCGCCGAGGGTGTGAAAGTCTTTCCCAGCGCTGCGAAAGTCTTCTGCCGCGCTTCAAAAGTATTTTTCCGCGACTTAAAAGTCTTTTTGGGCGCTGTGAAAGTCGTTCCCGGCGCTGTGAAAGTCGTTTTCGACGCTGTGAAAGTCGTTTTCCGGGACTTAAAAGTCGTTCCCGGCGCTGCGAAAGTCTTTTTCGGCGCTGCGAAAGTATCTTTTCGCCACTTTCCTCCGAGATCGCCGGTCACCTGCGGGTGATGAGAGGCCGCGCCCCGCCCATGACGCGGGATGCCCTGCCATCTCCCGTCCACCATACAAACAAGAAAAAGAAAAAGGAAAAGTGATTCAAATGTTACCGACCAAAGCACTTACGGCGCCTTCGCCGCACACGGATGCGGCCAAGGCGCTCATCGACAAGATTCGCGCTCTGCGGGAGGAGATCCCGCGCTTCACGACGACCGGGATGGACGACGCCCGGCTGACGAACGGCGGCGTCCTGTTGCCGGAGAAGTTCATGGAGTCGGCGAGTGTCGCCGTCCAGAATTCGGTGCGCCTCGAGCAGGCCGGCGGGGCTGATGCGAACACGCTCCGCGACGCGTACGCCTATGCCATCGCGTTCGACCCGGTCGTGGAGGAGCTCCTCGCGCTGGCCAGGTTCGTGGCCCACTCGATCCGCGTGCAGCGGGGCGCCGCCGGCGTCTGCGCGCTCGACGTCTACTCTCTCGCCAAGCGCCTCGCGCGACGCGAGGGCGGCGCCGAGCTGCGGCCGTTCGTCGACGACATGCGCCGCAAACTGAAGAAGCCCGGAAGGCCGCGGAAGGCGAGCTCGGACCCCGTCAACCCCGCGACTGTTCCTCCCTCGGCACCGCCCGAGCAGAAGTCTAACCCGTAACCCGAAGGGCGGCCGCAAGGCCGCCCTTCATTTCCTCCGCCCGCTCATCTCCTTCCCGTCGATCCACGCCTTCACCGTGTCGCCGCCGAACGTCACGTAGCCGCTCGGGTCCACCCGTGCGTAGAACTCGGTGGGGGATTTCGCGAACAGCTCGGCCTCACCTACCCCGGGAACGGTGGCGAAGAGCCGCCCCTGGTGCGTGTAGACCGTCACGATCACGTTCGGGGCGAGCTCGTAGCGCCCCGTCACCGTCGAAGCCGGCGTCCTCCGGCGCCGCCCATTGCCGCCAGGCCGCCGATTGCGGTGCGAGGACGGGGCGTTTGATGACCGTCCCTTCCTTCATCACGAACGACACCCGCTCGGTGGCGGTGATGTCGGTCAGCGGATTCCCGGGCACGGCCACGAGGTCGGCGAGCTGTCCGGGCGCGAGCGTGCCGAGGTCGGTGCGGCCGAGGAGCGCGGCGCTGTTCGCGGTGGTGCGGAGCGCGGCGGCGGGCGACATGCCGAGGGACGTCATCAGGGCGAACTCGCGGGCGTTGAGGCCGTGGCGGGAGACGGCCGAGTCGGTGCCGAAGGCGATCTTCACGCCGGCCTTCAGCGCATTGCGGAACGTCGCGTCGCGGGCGGCGATGGCCGCGCGCGCCTTCGTGGCGATCGACGGCGGCAGCGACTCCAGGCGCGGCCTCACGCTCTCCGCGGCCAGCAGCGTCGGCACGAGGTACGTCCCCTTCTCGCGCATCAGCGCCAGCGTGGCGGGCTGCAGGAACGTGCCGTGCTCGATCGAGTCGACGCCCGCGGCGATGGCCGTCTTCGCGGCCGCGTCCCCATGGCAGTGCGCCGCCACTTTCTTCCCCCACTGATGCGCCTCGGAGACCACGGCCTCGATCTCCTCGCGCGTCATCTGCGGCAGGTCGACCGAGTCGGCCAGCGACAGCACGCCGCCCGACATCATCACCTTGATCACATCCGCGCCGTACTTGATCTGGAAGCGCACCGCGGAGCGGCACTGGTCGGCGCCGGCGCAGATCCCCTGCATCGGTCCCGACTGCGGGATGCCGCGCGCGGGCGGGTAGGCGTCGCCGTCGCCGTGTCCGCCCGTCGCGCCGATCGGGTGCACCGCCACGAGCATGCGCGGTCCCGGGACGTAGCCGGCGTTGATGGCGTTGCGCAGCGAGACGTCGATGTACTCCCACGAGGCCAGGTCGCGGACCGTGGTCACGCCGGCGTCGAGCGTCTTGCGCGCGAACGTCGAGGCCAGCAGCGCCTGTTCTCCCTGATGGCGCATCAGTCCCTCGAAGTAGTCGCGGTAGTAGTTGTCGCTCGACTCGCCGGAGAGGTGCGTGTGCGCGTCGATGAAGCCGGGGAGGAGCGTCACGTCGCCGAGGTCGATCACTTCCGCGCCGGCGGGAACCGCGCCGCCAATGGAGCGGATGCGCGTCCCTTCCACGATCACCACCGCGTTCGTCACCACGTCGTTCGACGTGCCGTCGAACAGGCGGGCCGCCTTCAGCGCAATGACGCGGTCCTGCGCGGAGAGGGACGCGGCGAGTGTGAGGAGGAGGGCCAGCACGGCATTTCGCATGTGCGCAATGTATCCTGATGCCAACGGATCCCATCGATGCGCACCCTCCGGTCCCTCGCGCTGCTCCTCCTCCTCGCCACCAACACACGCGCCGCCGTTCCGCCGCCGCCCGAGTCGGAGCCGTGGACGGCACTCACCGCCGGCGAGTTCCGCATCTACAGCAATGCCTCGGCGCACGCGACGCAGGGGATCGCCACGAACCTGCTGCGCATGCGCGAGGCGCTCGGGAAGGTGACCACGCTGGCAGTGCGCACGGACAAGCCGACGTACGTGCTGATTTTCCGGAGCGAGGCCTCGTTCGCGCCGTACCGCGACGCGATGTTCCACGGGAACGACGCGCCGGTGAGCGGCGCCTTCCTCTCCGGACGCGCGGCGAACTTCATCACCATCAATGCCGCGGCCGAGGGAGGCGTGACGCGCCTCGTCTACCACGAGCTGGCGCACCACTTCATGCGCAACACGATCCCCGGGCTGCCGCTCTGGCTGGACGAGGGACTGGCGGAGTACCACTCCACCTTCTCCGTCCGCGGCCACGAGGTGCGCATCGGGGTCATGATTCCGGAGCACGTGCGCGCGCTGCGCTCGCGGCGCCAGCCGCTCATCCCGCTGGAGCGGCATTTCGCGGTCGACCAGCAGTCGCCCGAGTACACCGACCCGCGGCCGCAGCGCCGCTTCTACGCGCAGTCGTGGGCGCTGGTGCACTACTTCTATTCGGGAGGGCCGGAGCGCCGCGCGCGGCTGGAGGCGTTCCTGGAGGCGATCCGCTCCGGCCGCTCCGCGGCCGAGGCCACGCCGCTCCTCGGCAGCGACTACCCGGCCATGGCGGTGGAGCTGATGACGTACGTGCGCCGCCCTTCGATGACGTTCACCAGCTACCGGCTCGACGAGCTGGTGGTGCCGGCGCTCGACGCACCGCGCCCGCTCCCGCGGGGCGAGCTGCTGTACGCCCTCGGCTCGCTGCTGACCGGGGCGGACGGCGAGGCGCTGCTGGCCGAGGCCGTGCGCGTCGACCCGTCGCACGCGGAGGCGCACGCCATGCTCGGCTACGCGCGCCAGGCGCGCGGCGACCATGACGGGGCCCTGGCCATGTTCGAGAAGGCGGCGAGCCTCGGCAACCGCGATGAGGCCATCCGCGAGCTTCACGCGAACGCGCTGCGCGAGCGCGACTCCGCCGCGGCGCATCGCGCGCAGCGGCAGTACGAAGAGGGGCACGAGGAGGAGGCCATCGCCGCCATGCGCTCCATCCTCGAGCGGACCTCGGACGAGGAGCTGAAAGAGCACCTCCAGGGCGTCATCGGCGTCCACGAGGAGCGCGTTGCGCGCGAGCTGCGTGAAAAGGCGATGCACGACATCATCGCCGCCGCGCAGGCAGGGAAGACGAAGGAGGCGCTGGCCCTCATCGACGCGTTGCTCGCGAAGACGACGGACGAGGAGGAGCGCGCGCAGTTGATGGCGATGCGGGACGGGCTGAAGCCCGTCCTACGTTGAGCACGTTCCTCGCGAGACGCATGCTCAACGTAGGGCGGGCTTCAGCCCGCCGGCACTCGCGAGGTCCGTGCTACTGCACCGCGATCACCGACCGCAGGTGCCCGCTCCCTTTCTCCAGGTCGTCCAGGGCCGCGTTTACGGCCGAGGCCTCGAACGGCACGCTGCGCGTAATGGCGCGCGAGAGGTCGATCTCGCCGCGTGCGGCGAGATCGAGCAGCTCCACGAGCTCGGCGCGGGTGTGGTCGGAGCAGCCGATGATGTGGCGCTCGCGCACGAGCAGGTCGGCGAACGGGTTGAACTCGAACTGGCGGAGGTTGATGGCCACGATCATCAGCCGTCCGCCGGGGGTGAGGGAGCGCAGGCCGCCGCGGGCCACTTCGGCGTTGCCGGTGAGCTCGAGCGTCACGTCGACGCCGCGGCCGTTCGTGGCGCCGAGGATGGCCTTGTGCACCGGCGTCTCGCGCGCGTCGAGCGGCGTGGCGCCGAACTGCGCCGCCAGCTCCAGCTTCTCCGGGACGACGTCCACCGCGTAGACCTCGGCCGCGCCGAGGGCGCGCGCGAGCTGCACGGCCGAGACGCCCAGGCCTCCGAAGCCGAGCACCGCCACCGACTGCCCCTTCTGCAGCGAAGCCAGGCGGATCGCGTGATAGGCGGTCGCGGTCGAGCACATCATGATCGCGGCCACGTCGGAGCTCACGCCGTCGGGGATCGGAATCGCGTTCACCGCCGGGATGACGATGCGCTGCGCGTAGCCGCCGTCGTGGTCCTTGCCGAGCATGCCGCCCGTGGGACAGAACTGCTCGCCGTACTTCTGGCAGCGCTCGCACGTACCGCAACTGGTCAGGTAGTGCAGCGCCACGCGCTGCCCCTCGCGCAGGTCTGTGACGCCGCTGCCGACCGCCGAGATCACGCCCGCGATCTCGTGGCCGAGGGTACGCGGGAGCTCGACGTTCGTGATGCCGCCGCGGTAGTGCGCGTCGGTGTGACAGATGCCGGCACGGTGAACGTCGACGACCACTTCCCCCGCGCCGGGCACCGGGTCGGCGAGGTCGGAAGACCGGAGCGGCTGGGAGGGGGCGACGAGCTGGATCGCTTGCATGGGCGCATCGTATCGCGCGGCTTTCGCGATGCGAGTTGCTGTGTTGCTGGTTGGTGGTTCGTGGTGCCTTTGGGTGCGGCCGAGCCAAGCACTGCAACGAACACCGCAACCAGCAACACAGCAACCTTGTCGTATGCTGTCCCCCCACAAACGGATACCTAAGGGAGGTTTCATGCGCCGGGCTTTGCTGGTTCTCCTCGTCTCCCTCTTCACCTTGCCCCTTGTCGCACAGACCGGATGGGTGCGCCATCCGGGGATGCGGCTCCCGGGACAGATCACGCGCGACGCGAATGGCATCGCGCACATCCGCGCCTTCACCGACTTCGACGCGGCCTTTCTGAACGGCTGGGTCCACGCGGAAGACCGTCTCTTCCACATGGACGAGAACCGGCGCACCGCCAGCGGCACGCTGGCCGAGCTGCTCGGCTCCGCCGCGCTCGGCTCGGACGTGCAACTGCGCACGCTCGGCCTGCGCCGCGCCGCGCAGCTCTCGCAGCTCGAGTTGTCGCCGCGCGTCACCGAGCTGCTCAACGCCTACTCCGCGGGCGTGAACGCCTGGGTGGCCTCGCACCAGCTGCCGCCCGAGTACGCCGCCATCGAGATCACGCAGTTCGAGCCGTGGACGCCGCTCGACTCGATCGCCGTGGCCAAGCTGCTCGCCTTCGGCCTCTCGTTCGAGCTCGACATCGAGCCGACCGTCGCGCTGCTGACCTATCAGGGCGCCGGACAGGTCCTCGGCATCAACGGCACGGCGCTCTTCTTCGAAGACCTCTGGCGCTCGCAGCCCTTCAACCCCGCTTCCACCGTGCCCGACGCCACGTCGACGAGCGCGATCGGCGGCGAGGAAAATCTCGAGGCCAAGGAAGAATTCTTGAAGTCGATCGAGGCCGGTGCCAAGTCGCTCGACCCGAACGCCGTGGCCCTCGCGGCGAAGTGGGTCGAGCAACTGAAGGAGATCCCCTTCTTCCAGAAGATCCTCGATCCCGAGCTCCGCGGCGCGTCGAACGAGTGGGCCATCGCCGCCTCGCTCAGCGCCACCAACCAGCCGCTCATCGCCAACGACCCGCACCTCGCCCTGCGCATGCCGTCGACGTTCTACCCGATCGTCATCACCGGCCAGCGCCTGAACGCGGCCGGCGTCGGCTTCCCCGGCGTGCCGCTGGTCGTGCAGGGACACAACGAGCGCTTCGCCTGGGGCAGCACCGTGAACCCGATGGACGTCACCGACGCCTATCAGGAGCAGGTCGTCCCCGACGCCACGTCGCCGTCCGGCTTCTCGTCGATCTACCGGGGCGCCCGCGAGCCGCTCGCGCCGATCCCGCAGACGTTCCGCGCGAACCAGCTCGGCAACAACACGCCCAACGACCTCGTGGTGGTGCCGGCCGCCGGTTCCATCCCCGCGGCCACGCTGATCGTCAGCCGCCGCAACGCCCCCATCGTGTCGCTCGACTTCGCCACCGGCGCCGCCGTGAGCGTGCAGTGGGTGGGACACGGCCCGACGCGCGAGCTGGAGACGTTCGCCATCTGGAACGAGGCCGGCACGCTGGCCGACTTCCGGCGCGGCCTGGAGTTCTTCGACGTCGGCTCGCAGAACTGGATCTACACCGACATCGACAACAACATCGCCTACTTCACCAGCGGCGAGATGCCCATCCGCGAAGACCTGCAGGCCGGCGCGGTGCAGGGGCTGCCGCCGTTCTTCCTGCGCAACGGCTCGGCCGGCGGCAACGACTGGATCCGCCTGACCACCCCCCGTCCGGCGACGCAGGCGTCGTCGTACCAGATCCTGGCGTCGTCCGAGATGCCGCAGGTGATCAACCCGGCGCGCGGCTGGATCGTCAACGCGAACAACGACCCGGCCGGCACGACGCTGGACAACAACCCGCTCAACCAGCTCCGCGCCGGTGGCGGCATCTTCTATCTCAACGCCGGCTACTCCGGCTTCCGCGCCGGACGGATCACGCAGCTGATCCGCGCCCAGGTCGCGGCCAACCAGAAGTTCACCATCGCCGACATGCAGCGCATCCAGGCGGACGTGGTCCTGCTCGACGCGCAGTATTTCGTCCCCTTCATCACGCGCGCGCTGGCGAACGCCAAGGCCAGCAGCGTCCCGGCCCTGCAGGCCCTCGGTGCGAATCCGGCCGTGACCGAGGCGGTCAACCGCCTGAACGGCTGGGATTTCTCCACGCCGACCGGCATTCCGGAAGGCTATGACGCGGCCGACGTGAACGGCACTCTCTCCGCGCCGTCGTCCGCCGAGATCCAGCACAGCATCGCCGCGACGCTCTACAGCGTCTGGCGCGGGCAGTTCATCAAGAACACCATCGACGCGGTCCTCGGCGCCGGCAATCTGCCGCGCCCGAGCAGCGCGAACACGGTCACCGCGCTGAAGAACCTGCTCGACAATTTCGACACCCGCGGCGGCGCGGGCGCCTCGGGCGTGCAGTTCTTCAATGTGCCCGGCGTCCCGAACAACGCGCAGACGGCGCCGACGCGCCGCGACATCCTGATCCTGGCCTCCATGGCCGACACGCTGACGCTGCTCGCCAGCGAGGGATTCGCGCCGGCGTTCAACCGCTCCACGAATCAGGAAGACTATCGCTGGGGCAAGCTGCACCGCATCGTCTTCGCCCATCCCCTCGGCGGTCCGTACAACACCCCTCCTGCAGGCGGCCAGTTCCCCGCGCCGCTGGCGGGACTGACGGGCATTCCGGTGGACGGCGGCTTCGAGGTCGTCGACGCGTCGAGCCATAACTCGCGCGCGAATACGCTCAACGGCTTCATGTTCGGCAGCGGTCCCGTGCGGCGCATGGTCTCCGAGGCGCAGGACGCGCGCATCAATGCCGTCACCAGCCTGCCGGGTGGTCCGAGCGGCTTGGTGGCGAGCCCGCTCTACATCAACCTGCTCCGGCCGTGGCTGACCAACGAGGCATTCCCGATCGACATCGGCCAGCGCATTGTGCTGCCGTGGGGGACGCGATGAAGAAAATGAAGTGGCTGTTGGTAGCAATGCTGTTCACGGCCCTGCCGCTCTGCGCGCAGGACCGCAAGACGACGATCTCGCTGTTCGTGTCGCAGGTGAGCATGGACGGCGGCGAGCTCGATGACGCGTTCGAGACCGAGCTCGAGGACGGCAACGGCTTCGGCCTGGCCGGCTACGTCCCCTTCAACCGCTGGCTGGGGGTGGAGGGAGCGATCTTCAGCCTGCGCAACGAGGCGCGCCTGGTGTTCGAGGGCGCCGCGCCGTTCGAGCTCGGCCGCGCCGATCTCGTCCCCATCACCGTCGGCGTGCAGGCCCACCTGACCGGCGGCATGCGCTTCGACCCGTACGTCGGCGCCGGCGCCGCGTACGTGACGGCCAGTGACCTGTACAGCGAGGACCTCGACATCGTCGGCATCGGCCGCATCGACATCGAGAGCGAATTCACGTACTTCGTCAACGCCGGCCTGGCGTTCGATTTCAACGAGCACTTCGGGATCGCCGTCGACGGCCGCTACATCCCGTTCGAGCCGTCGACGCAGGCCGCCGCCGGCGATGAGGTGGAGCTGGACCTCACGCCGACGATCCTGTCGGCCGCGCTGCGGTTCCGGTTCTAGGCTGAACGCAGTGGTTCCGCCCACGGTCCCCTCTCCCCGCGCGCGGGGAGAGGGTCAGGGTGAGGGGTTGTGGCGCTCGGGAAAAGGGAGCCCCTCACCCTAGCCCTCTCCCCACTGCGGTGGGGAGAGGGGACTGGCAGCGCGCCGCGGCACTCTCTGTGTTCGAACTTAGTACTCCATTCGCTAAGTTTGAACACGGAGCGCGAGCATCACCGCACCGCGACACCGGCGCAAACGTAGGGCGGGCTTCAGCCCGCCCCCCGGGACGGGGAGGGGGCGCCATCGCGGTGAACGCGCCTGGGCCGCGTTCGTCGCGAGTGCCCGACGGGCTGAAGCCCGTCCTACGTTTTCACATGCATCGCGAGGACAACGCAGACGCCGCCTCGGCGCCACGCGATCTGTGAATTCGGCGACGCAGCCACATTGAGTCCCCTCTCCCCGCGACGAGCGGGGAGAGGGCTAGGGTGCGGGGTCGAGGCGCTTGGGAAAAGAGAGCCCCTCACCCTGACCCTCTCCCCACTGCGGTGGGGAGAGGGGACTCGCCGCGCCGCCACGCGATCTGTCACCGAACTTAGCGAATGGGATACTTAGGTTAGCGAATCGAGTACTTAGGCTGAAAAGTGGACCGCCGGCGTCCCGCCGGCGGTCCCGTGACGGCTGCTGGCGCAGCGGCGGTACGTGGATCGGCGTTCCATGTGCATACCCGCAGAGAGGCCCGTTGCCGCTCAGCGGGGAGAGACGAGCAGGGATGACCGAGAGAAAGCCGCCGCGGGTGTTGGTCGCGGACGATGAAGACGCGATCCGCACGCTGGTCAGCCATACGCTTCGCCGCGCCGGTTTCGATCCTGTCGAAGCATCGGACGGGCAGCACGCGATCGAGAGACTCGATGCCGGAAGGTTCGACGCGGTCGTGCTGGACCTGATGATGCCGCGCGTTGATGGTTTCGGCGTGGTGGAGCATCTCATCGAGACGCAGCCGCGGATGATGGAAAAGACGGTCGTGATGACCGCGTTCCCGGAAACCGCGGCCAAGCAGAGACTGCACCATCTCTGCTGCATCATCTCGAAACCGTTCGACCTGGACGAGCTCCTTCAGGTCGTTCGCGACTGCGCGCGGCGCTGAAGACCGTCAGCCGGCGGCGAGGGTCCGAAGCACGTCCTCGATCCGGACCACCTCCGGTCCACGGGGACCCACCCGCTGAAGCCGGCTGCTGCCAGTGCAGAAAGCGTGTCACCGAGGGCGGGCAGCGGGGATCATTCAGCGGATTGCACGACGGCCGTCACCGCTGCCACCAATTCATTGATGTCGAACGGCTTGCGTACGATCGCTTTGACCACGGTCGCACAAAAGGGGAGCATTTTCAATGAGATGACGATCGATGGGAGCGAAGCCGCCAGCGCGGGTGGCGGCTTCGCCGGGACGACGCTACTTTGCGCCCCGTGGCCGGCCGACTCGAAGAGGCTTGTTCCGCGCAGGAAACGCTTTACCGCGCTGCTTCTCCAACTCGTCGATGTAGGTGGTCAGGCTCCGTTCAACGAGCGCCGCGAGCGTCAGGTTCTGCGATCCGAACACTGCGTTTCGCGCACGCTTGATGATGGTTTCCGGCAGCTTCACGGTCACGCGTAGGCGCTGCGCGTCGCTGCTGCGCGGGGACGTACTTCGAGAACTTCTGCGACGCTCCTCCGACGGCTCGCCAATCCGGGCCGATCGTGTGGGAGCGAGCGGTCGCTCCTTCGACTTCCTTCGCACATGACATCACCTCCTCCCGTTTGCCCCGGGAGTCGGTCGGTCACGGTCGAGCCGCTGTGCGAGGTCTGCGCCAGCCCGCGCACGCGGAGAGTACAGAGATGTTACGCCGAGACGGCCAGACGCGCGCGTCGATCCTGCTCGATCGCCATTGCGGCCGTGCGCGTGATCATCTCGGTCAGCTCACGGTCGACCGGGCTCGGGTCGCGGACGAACTTGTAGTAGTTCGCGAAGGTGCCGAGGACTTTCCCGTCGGAGCCGTGAATCGGCGTCGACCAGCACGCGCGAAGCCCGTACTGCAGCGCCAGGTCTTTGAAGTTCGCCCATAACGGATTGTTGGCGATGTCGAAGACGGACACCGTCTTGTCATGAAACGCCGCGGTACCGCAGGAGCCGACCTCGGGACCGATCTCGATTCCGTCGATGGCCGCGTTGTACGCATCCGGCAGCGAAGGGCCGGCCCCGTGCAGAAGGTGGCGCCCGTCGTCGCCGAGGACGAGAATGGAGCCGATCATTCCGGACGACGTCATCCCCTCGACGATGCGCATCAGTTCTTCGAGCGTTTCGCGGAGCGGGGCGCCGGAGGAGATCATCCTCGTGATCCGCTCCTGCGCGTTTTCGAGCGCAAGCCGGTCGTCAGGCGGAAGCGTAGCCATCATCCGCGCTGCGATGCAGAACACGTACCTGCACGGCGGGAACAGGCGGCACCGCTATGATGTCTGCGCAGAAGGAGACGGATTGCTCTCACCCGAACTCATCATCGACTCGATCATCGAAGCCTACGTGCAGGTCGACGCGGATCTCCGCATCCGCTTCATGAATGCCAACGCCGAGCGGCTCCTGCGGAAGAGTCGCGCGGAAGCAGTCGGCCAGACGTTCACCGACATCGTCCCCGACGCAACGCGCGCGCACCAATGGCCGCAGCTCGTCGCGGCGATTCAGAAGGAGCAGCGGACCGAGCTGTCGGTGTTCTATCCGGCGCAGTACACCTGGCACGACGTGAAGGTCGTCCCCACCGGCCGCGGCGGTGCAGGCCTCTTCATGCGCGACGTCACCGATCGCCAGTGGCTGATCCGGCGCGAAGCGGAGCGCGTCTACTTACGCAATGTCTTCGAGAAGGCACCGGTCGCGATCACGATCATGCGCGGTCCGAAACACGTCATCGAGTACATCAACGAGTTCGGCCGCCAGCTCATCGGCGGACGCGCGGTCGAGGGCAAACCGATTCGAGAGGCACTGCCGGACATCGAAGAGAAAGAGCTTTTCAAGATCATCGACGACGTCTATGCGAACGGCAGGGAGTTCCACGCACGCGACCTCCACGTCCGCTTCGACCGCGACGGCGACGGCGTCGCCGAGGACGGGTGGTTCGATGTGAGCTACCAGCCCGCACGCGATTTCGACGGGAAGGTCTCGGGCGTGTTGAGCCTGAGCATCGACGTGACCGATCGAGCTCGGCCGCGGCCTGCGTGAATCGGCCGGCGCCGCGAAGCCCATCGAGTCCCTACTGACGCGGCGCCGAGAGGCTCCTCACCGCCGCGACCAGTTCGGCCGGTTCGACCGGTTTGCTCATATGCGTCTGAAACCCCGCGGCAAGCGCGCGCACCCGATCGGCGCTGCGCGTGTACGCGGTCAGGGCGATGGCAGGGACGCGCCGCGAAGGCGGCTCCTGCAGCCGGATCTTGCGGATCAGCGAGTATCCATCTTCTCCCGGCATCTCGATGTCGCTGATGATGATGTCGGGCCATTCGCCCGCGAGGATGCGCAACGCCGTCGCCACGCTCTCCGCGACCTGGACGGCAGCTCCGGCGCGCGTGAGGATCGTCTGGAGGAGCTTGCGCGAGTCGTCGTTGTCTTCGACCACGAGCACCGAGACGCCGGTGAGATCCGCGAATGCCTGCTGGATCGTGCGTACCGCGGGCAATTCCATGCGCACGACCTCTTCCGCGGCGCGATGATGCGCGACCAGCAACGGCAGACGCACGGCGAACGTCGACCCTTGTCCCTCGCCGGGGCTGAACGCCTGCACCGTCCCGCCGTGCAGCTCCACGAGGTGGCGAACGATGCCCAGGCCGAGGCCGAGACCCGCGTGCGCGCGCGTCGAGCTGCTGTCCGCCTGGCTGAAGCGGTCGAAGACGTAAGGCAGGAACTTCGGGGAGATGCCTTCGCCGGTGTCGCTGACGGTCACCTCGCAATGGGAGTTGATGCGCTCGAGACGAACCTGCACCCTCCCGCCGCGGGGCGTGAACTTGACCGCGTTGGACAGCAGGTTCCAGATGACCTGCTGCAGGCGGTCGCCGTCGCCCGAGACATGCCCGGCCTCGGAGTCGAGGACGCAGTCGATGCGCACGCCCTTCGCGTTGGCGGCCGGCCGGACGATGTCGACGGCGGCATCGATGACGTCCGCGAGATCGAGCGGCTGCACGCCGAGCCGCAGCTTGCCGGCGTTGATTCGAGAGAAATCGAGGATGTCTTCGATCAGGCGGCTCTGCGCCCGCGCGTTGCGGTCGATCGTGTCCAGACCCTCTGCCAGCGCCGCCTCGTCGCGTTCGAGGCGCAGCAACTGAATCCAGCCGATGATGCTCGTGAGCGGCGTGCGCAACTCGTGCGAGACGGTGGCGAGGAACTCGTCGCGGGCGCGAGACGCCGTTTCGGCGGTACTCAACGCGTGCTGCAGCTCGGCGCGGGTAGCGTCGAGCTTCGCCGCCAGCGAAGTTGCCTGCGTTGCCGCGTGCCGCGCCATCTTCGATTCGGCCTCCGCGCGCGCCGCCGCCGCTTCCGTCCGAAAGAGCGCGCCGAACAGCGGGAGAATCTCGCGCAGCAGCGGACGGGCCGGCTCTGCGATCGTTTCGCCCACCAGCACGGCCGCCGTGCCGTCGGTGAGTCCCACGGCGTACGCCGGGCGCACCGCGCCCTGCTCGTTCTCCACCGGGCCCTCGGCCGTACCCTGCTCGATCGCCGCGGCCACGAGCTGGCGCCACGCACGTGCGCCGCGGAGCGTCTGGCGGAATCCGGGCGCGGGGAGGGAGCGACCCACGGACTCGTCGCGAACGAACACCACCAGGTCCTCGGCGCACCAGCGGCACGCGAGCGACCTGGCTGCTGCAGCCCGCCCCGCGGGCGCCGCGAGCGCTACTGCTGCTCGCAGCGCAGCGATCGTCTCTTCGAAGCCCTCCACGCTAGTCCGGCAGCAGGGCCACCGTCGCCGTGCAGTTGTGGAAGCCGCTGAACTGTCCCTCCGAGCGGGCGATCTGGCCGTACGTGTTGCACCCGACGTACGGCACGCCGCCCAGGGCGCGCTGCAGCGCGTCCATCTCCATGCCGAACTCTCCTCCCATGCGCAGACGGGTCGCCACGCAGTCGAAGAAGAGCGCCACTTCGGGCGGCGTACCTCGCATGTCGCTCATCGCCGAGCTCACCGCGCGCATCGCGGCGTCCGCCGCGGATTGCGCGGTGGTGCGCATGATGTGGACCGTCGCTCCGGTGGGGATGTCCGAGGCGCACCCGATCGAGCCGTCCTCCAGCACCGCCAGCGGGACGCGAAGCTTGTAGCCGGAGCCGGTGTCGATGCCCAGGACGTTGTGCAGAAAGAAGGGGATGGGATCGTTGCGGTCGAAGCGCTGGCCCGTGGTCTCGGCATGCTCCTCGAACACCTCGACGGCCGGCGCGGCGTTGAGGCTGATGACGGTCGAGCCGTTGGCCTCCGTGACGCGCAGCGCCTCGCTGGCCGGCTCCCACCCGTGACTCACGCCGACGCCGATCGGCTTCGAGGAGAGGATCTCCAGCGCCACCGCCGCATCGGTGAACGCCTCGGTGCCGCAGAACACGTGCGTCTTCGTGAAGCGCGCGTCGTCGCCCGCTCCACCCCCGAAGAAACGATAGTTGCCGAGCGTGGCGATGCTGAGCTGCTCGATGAAATCATCGGTGTATCCGGCCAGCGCATCGGCGAGGAGCAGCGCCGCGCGGTGGGGGTACTGGTGGCTGGTCAGACCCTGGAACGAGCTGGCGATCTCGCCCGCCGCGGCGGAGCGGTCGGCGCGGAGATTGCGGCCGAGCCCAGCCGTGAAGCGCATGACGTTCGATCGGATGCCCACCGCCGAGGCGGACCCCTCGCCGCGATCGCCGCTCACGAACTCCCCGGCCGAGGAGCAGCCGACCAGCACGCCGGGCCGGCAGCTCTCGTGGATCGCCTGCAGCAGCGGCACGTAGTCGTGCTGCGACGATGCGAATATGATCACCGCGTCCGGCTCCCGGTCCGAGAGGCCCTCCCTCAGTCGGGCGCCGAGATCCTTGCCGGCGGCGGCACTGTTCGTTTCCTTGGTGAAAACTACGGTCGATTCGGTCATGGATCGGGTCTGTTCTTTCTGTGAGTCGAGGTTACGGCGGGGGAGGGAAGGATTCGCCGGTCCGGAGGACCTTGTGCAAGGAGCGGTCCGCAGGCTTCGCCCGTTCGGCTCCGGCCGCTTCGGTCGCCCCGCACGTCGACTCTACCGGCGCGCCGCCAGACGCTGGACCGATTGTGCCAGCTCGGCCGGGTCGACCGGCTTCTTCAGGTAAGCATCGAAACCGGCGTCGAGGGCGAGCAGCCGATCCTCGGGTCGTCCGAAGGCGGTCAGCGCCAGAATCGGTGTCGTACGCAGCGCATCGGGACGTGCCCGCACTTCGCGGAGGAACACGTATCCATCCTCATCCGGCATGGCGATGTCGCACACGACCATCTGCGGCTCGAGCTTCCGGAACATCTGCAGCGCTTCGCGAACGGAGGATGCGGTCTGCACGACCGCCCCCGTGCGCCGGAGAATGGCGGCCACGACGTCGCGGGTGAATTGCTGGTCGTCCACGACCAGCACGGTCACGTCCGTCAGCGCGGGCAGAGTGGCGGATGCGGCCGGCAGGACAGCGCGCTCCGACATCGAGGCCACGGCGATCGCCGGCGCCGCTTCCAGCACAGGCAGCTCCAGCGTGAACGTCGCGCCATGTCCTTTGCCTTCGCTCGCGGCGCGGATGCGGCCGCCATGCATCTCGACGAGCGAGCGGACGATCGCGAGACCGAGACCGATCCCGCCGTGCGGGCGCGTCGTCGAGCTGTCTGCCTGCCGGAACGGCTCGAACACGTAGGGCAGAAACGCGCGATCGATCCCTTCGCCCGTATCCGATACGACCAGACGAACGACCGATCCGTCGTGCACGAGGCGGAGCGTGACGGTTCCACCGCGCGGCGTGAACTTGATGGCGTTTGCGAGCAGGTTCCAGATGATCTGCTGCAGGCGCCCCTCATCGCCCGGGACCGGCGGCAGCATCGGCGGAATCGCGGTGAGAATCTCGATGCCCTTCGCCACGGCGGCCGGATGGACGGTGGTGATTGCGGCCTGCGCGACCGTCCGCAGGTCGGTCGGGCGCGGATCGAAGGTCAGTTTCCCGGACATGATCCTCGACACGTCGAGCACGTCTTCGATGAGCTGCGCCTGTGCGCTCGCGCTCTGCTCGATGGCGTCGATGGCCACCTGCGCCTCCGCGTCGCTCAGCCCGAGCTTGAGCATGCGCGACCAGCCCAGGACCGCGGTCATCGGCGTCCTTAACTCATGGGACAGCGTGGCCAGGAACTCGTCTTTCGCGCGGTTGGCCGTCTGCGCCGCGCTGTACAGCCGCGCGTTCTCGATGGCGATCGATGCGCGGTATGCAAGCTCCTCGGCCTGCGCCAGGTCGCGTTCGGAGTAACGGCGGTCGGAGGCGACGAATGTGATCGTCCCGACCACCTCGCCCCGCGAACGGAGCGGGACGATCATGAACGACATGATCCCGAGCTCGCGCATCATCCGCAAATGCTCCTCGCTGCGCGCGAGCTGCGCGAGCAGCTCGTCGGGTACGAACGGCACGAGCTCCGGCATGCCGGTGCGCATGACCCGATAGATCGCGTCCGTCTCCGGATCGGGCGGAAACTTCCTGTAGAACTCCTCGGCCAGAGCGATTTTCGCCGGGTCGGTATGCGCGACCGCCAGCCGCTTCCGGAGCTGGTCGCCGGTGTCCGCCGCCATGTCCACGGCACACCAGTCGGCGATGCGCGGCACCGCGAGAAAGGTGACGTTCTTCAGCGTCTCGCGATAGTCGAGCGAGGAGGCAAAGATCTCGTTCGCCTTGGCCAGAAACGCCAGCCCCTCCTGCGCCACGTGCTGGTCGTGCACGTCGATGGCCGTCCCGATCCATTCCTCGATCCGGCCGTCGTCGCCGAGGATCGGCACCGTCTTGTCCACGAACCAGCGGTAGGAGTGGTCTGCCTGCCGCAGCAGGTATTCGTCCTCGTACACCTTGCCGGCGGCGAATGCCGCGTCCCACGCTTCGGCCACCCGCGCCCGATGGCTGGGATGGACGGCATTGAGCCAGCCACGGCCGCGCATCTCGTCCGCGGTCTGCCCGGTGATCTCCTGCCACGACGGTGACGGCTGCAGCGACCCGTCGGCAGCCACCGTTGCAATGGCCTGCCGGGTCGGCGTAGCCAGGACCAGCGAGCGATAGCGGCGCTCCTCTTTCCGCAGTGCGACGCGATCGCGCTCGAGCTTCTCGTACAGGCGGACGTTGTCCAGGGCAACCGCCGCGTGCCCGGCAAGTGCCTCGGCGATCTTCTCCTCGGTCTCGCCGAAGACGCCTTCGTCCGGATGACCGAAAAACAGGCCGCCCAGGACTTCGTCGGTTCGCGACTTCACCGGCACGGCCAGATAGCTCACGACCGGGAGATGCCCCGCGGGCATGCCGTGGTAGGGCGCGTTTTTCCCGTAGCGCGGATCTTTGAGAATGTTCCCGCTGCGGACGATCCCCGTACCGGCAAAGGTCGGCGCGAAGACGTGCGTGTTCCGCGGCATCGGGAACTTCGAGAAGTGCTCGCGCGGTACGCCGGAGATCGTGTACAGCGTGTATGCCTCGCCGTCCGGACGGACCACGTTGTAGAAGAAGGCACCGAACTGTGCGCCGGTGAGCGTCGTCGCGGCGTCCGTGATGCGCTGCACGACAGCGTCGAGGTCGAGCCGTCCCGCGACGTCGCGCGCCACGTCCGCCAGCTGGTCGTAGCGCTCTGTCGAGAGCGCGGTCGACGCGATCTGCCCGAATGCCGCCGCCGCGTCGAGCTCGGCCTCGCTCGCCTCCGTCTTCGGGGTGCGGTAGTAACAGGTGATCGTTCCGGCGGTCTCGCCGCGAATGGTCAGCGGGAGGACGAGAAACGACACGATCCCTTCCGTCTCGTACAACGTCCGGCGGGCATCGACGACCGGCCACGCCCGCGCGTCCGCGATGAGCAGTGGCCCGGGGAGCATCGCCGCGACGTTTCCGTCCGCGGGTGCCTCGATCGCGAAGGTCGAGTAGTCGGCGGACAGACCCGTGGTGGCCGCAATCCGCCACATGCGCTCGCGCGACTCGAGGCGCCACATCGCGACCGCGTCGGCCCCGAAGAAACGCCGGGCGTGCTCGACGATCTGGTCGCGCAGTTCCTTCCCCGCGACCGTCGTTCGCGTCAGCATCGAGAGATCGCGCAGACCGCGCGCAACGGATGACGCGGTCAGTCCCTCCATGCTGATGCTTCCTTGACCTGTGCTCACGCTACCGATCTCCGACGACATTGCTCGCTTCTATGCAAGAACCGGAGGCAACGGTTCCGTTTTTGCATCTGTTATCACAGGTTTTTCCTGACAAAAGGGCGACGAAAGGTGCGAAAAAGGGAGTATTTTCCATGTTGATCATTCCGACGGAGCCGATCGGAAGCATTCCCCGGCCTCTGGAGCTCATCGAGGCGGTGGCCAACGGCAACGCCGACGATCCGGCTCTCGACCCGATGTACGAGTCGGCGATCCGCGACACGGTCGCGCGGTTCGAGGAGACGGGCTCCCCCGTCATCACCGACGGCGAGCAGCGGAAGTACCACAACTTCTGGACGTATTCGGTCCACGGCCTGCCGAACACCGCGCCTGACGGCTTCAAAATCCCTTTCTCGGCCGGTCACACGCGGCGGATGCCTCGGCTCACCGCGGGTCCCTTTCGGTACAAGCGTCTCGCGGATACCTATCTGGATGTCGCCCGGCAGTTCACCGACACGCCGTTGAAACAGGCCATCATCTCCCCCTCCGCGCTGAGCCTCATGTATCCGCCCGACGGGATCGCCGACTATCCACGCGAGCAGTTCATCGAGGACCTCCTCGCCCAGCACGAGACCGAGATCCGGCGCTGCTTTGCGAAGGGGGCGTACAAGGTGCAGATCGACTTCACCGAGGCGCGGCTTGCGGTCAAGATCGATCCGTCGGGTGAGCTGCTGAACAGCTTCATCGATCTCAACAACCTTGCCCTCTCGCGTTTCACACCGGAGGAGCGCTCACGGATCGGCGTGCATACCTGTCCGGGCGGCGACCGCGACTCCACCCACAGCGCCGAAGTCGATTACGCCGATCTGCTCCCCGGCCTCTTCCAGCTCAAGGCCGGCAATTTCTACATCGCCCTGGCCGGGGAGAAAGACCGGGTTCAGGTGCTCAGGAACATCCGGAAATTCATGAAGCCCGAGCATCGTGTCTTCGTCGGCGTGGTCGCGCCAATCGATCCACACGTCGAGACGCCGGAGGAAGTGTGCGAGCGAGTGCTGGAAGCCGCCGAGTACATCCCGGTCGAGCAGCTCGGCACGACCGACGACTGTGGCTTCTCACCATTCAGCGACGACACGTCCACCACGCGCGACACGGCGTTCGCGAAGATCCGCGCACGCGTCGATGGGACGAGGCTTGCCTCCGACCGTCTCGGGAGCCGCTGATCTGTGAGCTTGCCGCTGGACGACGAAGAGGAGCAGCTCCGGTCGGTCGCGATCCAGAACGCGCAGGCCATCCTCCTCGCGCGCCAGAAAGCCGAACAGGAGCTCGTCGCCGCGAAGGATGCACTCGAAGCGCGCACGGCGGAGCTGGAGCGGGCGAATGCGTTGATCCGCACCATCGCCGAGAACGCCGCCTCCTGCCTGCTCATGCTCGATGAACGAGGTGTCGCAACGTACATGAATCCCGCGGCGGTTCGGGAGACGGGCTACTCGCTGGAGGAGCTCGCGCGCGCACCGTTCCATGATGTTCTTCATGCGACTGCGGGCCAGGGCGGTCACGACGCCACCGGCTGCGCGATTCGGAATGCGCGCGTGCGGCGCGAGCCGCTCTCGAACCATCGCGATCTGTTCGTCCGAAAGGATGGATCGATCTTTCCTGTGGCCTGTTCGCTCGCCCCGTTCGAGCAGGGGGAAGGGGCGGGTGCCGTTCTCGAGTTCCGCAACATCACCGACGAGCTTGCGGCGCAGAAGGCGCTCGAGGACGCGAGCCGGAGAAAAGACGAGTTCCTCGCGACCCTCTCCCACGAGCTGCGCACCCCCATGACCGCCGTCCTCGGCTGGGCGAAGATGCTGGCCCTTGGACTTCCCGAAGAGGAAGCGCGTGCGGCCATCGCCGCAATCGTCACGAGCGCGGAGGTGCAGGCGCAGCTCATCGATGACGTCCTCGATGTGTCGCGCATCGTCGCCGGCAAAATGACGTTCACTCCTGTTCCAGTGGACGTCGGCCCGGTCGTGCAGGCGGCGATGACCACGATCCACCCAGCCGCGGTCGCGAAAGGAATCGAGGTGCTCGCCAGCGTACCGCCCCACCTTCCGCGCGTCCTTGGCGACGAAGGGCGCCTCCAGCAGATCGTCTGGAACCTTCTCTCGAATGCGGTGAAATTCACCCCGCGCGGCGGCACGATCAACGTGCGCGTCGCACGCGCGGGGCCGGTGCTGCGGCTCAGCGTGCAGGACACGGGCAGAGGCATCGAGCCGGACTACCTTCCCCATGTGTTCGAGCCATTCACGCAGGAAGACGCTTCGATGACGCGCTCGCACGAGGGGATCGGCCTCGGTCTCTCCATTGCGCGATCGCTCGTCGAATTGCACGGCGGACGGATTCGGGTCGCCAGCGAAGGGAGCGGCCGCGGCGCAACATTCACGGTCGAGCTGCCAGTCCTCGAAGGGGCGTCTCCGGCCACTCGCGCGGCGGAAGCGAACACGCGGCGTGTCACTGCCGCGGCGGCCAGCGCATTGTCCGAGCTGCGCGGCGTGCGCGTTCTCGTCATCGACGATCAGGACATCACGCGCGACCTCGTCGCGGGCGTCTTCCGCCGCGCGCAGGCCGAGGTCGCGGCGGCGAGCTCTGTCCGGGAAGGCCTGGCGGCGTTCACCAGCTTCTCACCGCACATCGTCGTGTGCGATCTGGCGATGCCGGAGGAGGACGGCTACGCCTTCCTGCGCGCCATCCGCGCGCTGCCACCGCCGGCGAGCACCACGCCGATCGTCGCCCTCACCGCATTCGGCCATCCGGACGACCGGCGGCACGCGCTCGCGGCCGGATTCGATGAGTACCTGAAGAAGCCGATCGACCCGGCGGAGCTGACGGCCACGGTGCTTCGCTTCACGACGGGAGGTGGCGACTCCGGCGCGCGGTCCTAAGCAGACCACACTGACTTCGCCAACGGATGCGGACCGCCGGCGGTCCGCTGTGTTTCCGTTGGCGAAGTCAGTACGGTCTGCTTAGGAACGTGGACCACCTGCGCCTTGTCGGGCTGCCCGAGGAGCGCGTAGGTCTCGGCAATCTCCACGGGTGAGGCCGACTCCGGATCGGGTTGTGCGCGACGCCGCGACCTTCCCTTTTTGGCGCGGAAATCGCTTATCCGACACCCGCAAAACTCTGCGCGGTCTCGCAGCTCCACAACCATGAAGAAGCGTTCCGAAGAGGTATCGAATCACGCGCGCGCGAACGGCAGCGGTCGCCACGGCCGCGGACCGGGCACGGCCGCGAAGCCGTTGCACGTGCTGGTGGTCGACGACGACCGCGTGGACCGGCTGGCGCTGATGCGCGCGTTGCAGCAGACCGCCTTCGACGTCACCATCGACGAGGCGGAAGGCGTCATCGCCGCGATCGATCTGCTGACGGCCGAACCGTTCGATTGCGTCCTGCTCGACTACAACCTGCCGGACGGCGACGGCCTGACTTTCCTGCGCGGGCTGCGCGGCGCCGGCATTTCCGCGACCGTCATCATGATCACCGGCCAGCCGGACAGTACCGTCGCCGCGGAGCTGATGGAAGCAGGCGCCGCCGACTACATCCCGAAAGCGCTCTTCACGCCCGGATTGCTCTCGCAAACGCTGCAACGCCTCTTCGGGGCGTGAGCCTCACGAAGGAACCTCGCATGTCCACCATCGAAACCGCTGCCCCGAGCACGCTCCTCGACTCCGACCACTACCGCCGCCAGTTGCAGACGGTCGCCGAGAACGCGACGCTGGCTCTCTTCATCATGGACGACCAGCAGCGCTGCTCGTACATGAACCCCGCCGCCGAGCGGCTGACCGGCTTCACGCTCGAAGAGCTGCAGGGGCGGCCGCTGCATTACTACGTCCATCACAAGCGGCCGGACGGCTCGCATTACCCGCTCGAGGAGTGCCCCATCGACCGCGCGTTCCCGCAGAACATGCGGGAGCAGGGGGAAGAGGTCTTCGTCCACAAGGACGGGCATCTCTACCCGGTCTCGTTCACGGCCAGCCCGATCCGGCAGGGCGACCGCACCGTCGGCACGATCATCGAGGCCCGCGAGATCACCGAGGACAAGCGGCTCGAGGCCGAGCGGCAGCAACTGATCGAAGACCTGCAACGCGAGCGGGGTCGGTTCGCCGAGGTGTTCCATCTCGCGCCGGCGTTCATCGCCACGCTCCGCGGGCCGGAGCACGTGTTCGAGATGGCGAACGAGGCCTACATCCGGCTGATCGGCGGACGCAGCGTGGTCGGCCTGCCGGTGCGCGAGGCACTCCCCGAGGTCATCGAGCAGGGTTTCCTCGGTCTGCTCGACCGCGTCCGCAACACCGGCGAGCCGTTCATCGGCACCGAAGTGCCGGTCATGCTCAAGAGCGCCGACGGCCAGCGTGACGAAGAGCACTACGTCAACTTCATCTACCAGCCGATGACCGGGCGCGGCGGGGAGATCACCGGCATCTTCGTGCACGGCGTCGACGTCACCGAGCAGGTCTGCGCGCGGCGTGACGTCGAGCAATTGAAAGCGCGGCTCGATCTCGCCCTCGACGCGGCGCGCATCGGAACGTGGGATCTCGACCTCGGCAAGAATGAGCTGGTCTGGGACTCGCGGACGCGCGAGATCTTCGGCGTCGGCCCGGACGTGCCCGTTGACTACGACTTTTTCGCGAACCGCCTGCATCCCGACGATCGCGAGCGCGCCAACGCCGCCGTGCAGGAGGCGCTGAGCGGTGCGAACGACGGCTACTTCGAGGTCGAATACCGGGCCGTGCTCGACGACGGCGCGTCCCGCTGGATCCGCGCGTCGGGGCAGGCCTTCTTCGAAGGCACCGGCGACGCGCGCAAGGCGGTGCGGTTCACCGGCACGGCCGCCGACGTCACCGCGCGCATCCATGCCGAGGCCGAGCGCGAGCGGCTGCTGCGCGAGACCGAGAACCAGAAGGCTCGCCTGCAGCAGGTCTTCACCGAGGCGCCGGCGGTCATCGCCATGTACACCGGCGAACAGCACGTCGTGACGATGGTCAATCCGATGTGGGAGAAGGTCCTCGGCCGCACGGATGCGATCGGCAAACCGGTCGCCGAGCTCTTTCCCGAGCTGGCCGGGACCGGAGTGATGGAGCTCCTCGACCGGGTCCACCGCAGCGGCCAGCCGTACGTCGGCAACGAGACCGAGATCCGCATCGACCGCCACGGCAACGGCAACCTCGAGACGACCTGGTGGAACTTCGTCTTCCAGCCGATTGTCGACGGCGACCGGCAGACCACCGACATCTTCGTGCATGCGGTGGAAGTGACCGACCAGGTGCGCGCGCGCCACAGCGTGGAAGAGAAAGCCGAGGAGCTCGCGCGCGTGGCGAGGGCGCTCGAAACGAGCAACCGCGAGCTCGACCAGTTCGCGTACGTCGCCAGCCACGATCTGAAAGCACCGCTGCGCGGCATCGCCAATCTCTCGCAATGGATCGAGGAAGACCTCGGCGCGCAGAACCTCTCCGCCGAGACGCGCGAGCACCTCTCGCTGCTCCGCGGCCGGGTGCATCGCATGGAGGCGCTCATCGACGGCATCCTTCAGTACTCCCGCGCCGGCCGGGTGCGGGAGAAACCGGAGCGGGTGGAGGTCGGCAAGCTCGTCGACGAGATCGTCGACCTGCTCGCCCCGCCGCCGTCGGTGCGCGTCGAGGTCGCATCCGACCTGCCGGTGCTGCTCGCCGAGAAGCTGCCGCTGCAACAGGTGCTGCAGAACCTGATCGGCAACGCCATCAAGTACACCCGGCGCCCCGACGCGCACATCCGCGTTTCAGCCGAGGACGCGGGCGACATGGTCGACTTCGCGGTGTCGGACAACGGCCCCGGCATTCCGGCCGAGTATCACGAGCGGATCTTCGGTCTGTTCCAGACGCTCGAAGCCCGCGACAAGGTCGAGGCCACTGGCATCGGCCTGTCGATCGTGCAGAAGACGGTCGACAGCCGTGGGGGACGCATCCGCATCGAATCCGAGGTGGGCGAGGGAACGACGTTTCGCTTCACCTGGCCCAAAACACCGCAGGAGGCGGCGCACGCATGAACGAGAAGATCCTGAACATCCTGCTCGTCGAGGACGACGAGGTGGATGTGATGAACGTGAAGCGCGCGTTCACGAAGGGAAACATCACCAACCCGCTGTTCGTGGCGGGGAACGGCCTCGAGGCGCTGGATCGCCTGCGCGGCGACGAGATCCCGAAGTCGCGCCGCCTCGTGCTGCTCGACCTGAACATGCCGAAGATGAACGGCATCGAGTTCCTGCGCCAGCTCCGCGCCGACCCCGAGCTGACGCTGACGCCGGTGGTCGTCCTCACGACCTCCGACGCGGAGCGCGACAAGGTCGAGGCGTACAACCTCCACGTCGCCGGGTACCTGCTCAAGCCGGTCACGTTCGCGAGCTTCTGCGAGACGATGGCCTCGCTCAACAAGTACTGGACGCTGGTGGAGCTGCCTTGAACGGCGATGGCCACCACGATCGCTGAAACCGAGGAGCTCGCGCGGCTGCGCGAGGCGCTCGCGCACGAGCGGCAGCGGCGCATCGAAGCCGAGCGCGAGACGCGCCGCGTGACGTGGCACGTGCTGGACGAGATCTCGCGCAAGCTGCCGCTGCTCCTGGCGTGGGTGGATCGCGACTGCCGGTTTCATTTCGCCAATGAGCGTTACGCAGCGCTCTTCGGGCAAACGCCCGATTCGATCCGCTCGATGACGCTGCGCGAGTTCTACGGCGAGACGATCTGGAATCGCATCGAGGGGCATGTCCACCGCGCCCTGGGCGGCGAGCGGGTGGAGTTCGACGTGAACGATCCCACGCTCGAAGATCCCTGCCTCTTTCGCGTCACGTATGTCCCCGACCGCGATGCGGCGGGAGAGGTGCACGGCTTCTTCCTCTCCCTGTACGACGTGAAGGAAGTGCGCCGCGCCGAGCGCGCGTCGGCGTTCCTGGCCGAGGCCAGTCATCTGCTCGCCGGGACGCTCGACGACCGGCGTGTCCTCGATGCGATCACGCGGCTGGCCGTGCCGCGCCTCTCGGACTGGTGCTTCGTCGATTTCGTCGACGACGATGGCGGGATGCGCCGCGTCGCCGTCGCCCATCCGCCCGGCGCCGATCCCGACATCGTGCGGCGGCACGCGCGCTACTTTCCGCCGAAGGAAGCGGCGTTCAACGTCGTCAACACGGCCCGCAGCGGGCAGGCGGTCGTGCAGAACCGCGTGGACGACGCGCTGATCGAGTCGGTCGCGCGCGACGCCGATCATCTCGAGATCCTGCGCGCGGTCGGAATGCGCGCCTTCATCTCGGCGCCGCTGAGCGCACGCGGACGGACGTTCGGCGTGATGACGTTCGTCCGTACGAAAGGGGTCTTCAGCGCCGCCGATCTCGAGCTGGCGACGGACCTCGGACGGCGCGTGGCGCTGGCCCTCGACAACAACCGTCTCTACGCCGAGGCGCAGGACGCGAACCGCGCCAAGGACGACTTCCTGGCGACGCTGTCGCACGAGCTGCGCACGCCCCTCACGGCGATCCTCGGCTGGGCCTCGGCGCTCCAGGACGACGTGAGCGACTCGCCGTTCCTGCAGGAAGGGCTGGCCACGATCCAGCGCAGCGCGCGCATTCAGGCGCAGCTCGTGGACGACGTGCTCGACGTCTCGCGGATCGTCAGCGGCAAACTGCGGCTCGACTTCGAGGACGTCGATCTCGCCGCCGTCGTCGACGCCGCGCGCGAGCAGGTCGAGTCTCACGCGGCGTCGAAGCGGATCGCCATCGACGCCCACGGTCCGCGTCCCGCGCCGGTGTCCGGCGACCGGGTCCGGCTCGAGCAGATCGTCTGGAACCTGCTCGCGAACGCGGTGAAGTTCAGCGCCGAAGGCTCCACCATCCGCGTGCGGTGGAGCTGCGAGGAGGCGGTGACGCTGGAAGTGACCGACGAAGGGGAGGGGATCGATCCGGAGGTGCTGCCGCACATCTTCGAGCGCTTCCGCCAGGCCGACAGCTCGACCACGCGGCGGCACGGCGGGCTGGGGCTGGGCCTGTCGATCGTGCGGCATCTCGTCGAGGGTCACGGCGGTACGGTGGCGGTGGCGAGCGAAGGGATCGGCCGCGGGGCGACGTTTCGCATCCGCCTGCCGGCGCGCGAGTCCGCCGGCCGGGACGAGGTGCGACCCGAAGGCGAGGAGTGCCGGCTGGAGTTGCGCCGGCTGCTGGTCGTGGACGATGAGGAAGCGGCGCGCCATCTCTTCGCCACCGTGTTGCGCCGCGCCGGCGCGGAAGTGGCGGCCGTCGCCAATGCGGCCGAGGCGCTGGAGGCGTACGCACGGCAGCCGTTCGACGCTGTCATCACCGACATCGCCATGCCGGAGTGCGACGGCTACGATCTGCTCGCGCGGCTGCAGGAGCGCGGACCGGTGCGCGCGCTGGCGGTGTCGGCGTTCGGCCGCGGTGAAGAGCGCCAGCGGATCGCCGCCTCCGGCTTCGCGGGCTACGTGCAGAAGCCGGTGGAAGCGGCGGCGCTCGTGCGAGCGGTCGCGGCGCTGTTCGAGGAGGAACAGGCTCGATGACGACGTTGCAGTGGGATCTGATCCGCGACGAGCGGCGCCTCGAGGCGCTGCGACGGTATGACATCCTCGACGGCCCGGCCGACTCCGCGTACCGCGACATCACCACGCTGGCGACGCAGATCTGCAGCGCGCCGGCCGCAGCCATCGTGCTCATCGACGCCGAGAAGCAGTTCCTGCTCGCGGAGATCGGGATCGGGCGGCGGGAGGTTTCGCTCGACAGTTCGATCTCCGTTTTTGCGCTGGCCGAGGACGACGTTCTGGTGATCCCCGATCTCGGCAGCGATCCCGTGTATGCCGCACGCCGCGATCCACGTTTTCGTTACTACGCCGGCGTACCGCTGCAGACGCCGGACGGCTATCGCATCGGCGTGCTGGCCGTGCAGGACGTCGTCCCGCGCCTGCTCAGCCATCAGCAGCTCGACGGCCTGCGCGTCCTGTCGCGCCAAGTCATGACGCAACTGGAGCTCCGCCGCACCCTGGCCGCGCAGGAGAAAGCATCGGCCGCTCTGAGACAGAGCGAGGAGCGCTTTCGCGCCGCGTTCAACCACGCGGTGATCGGGATGGTCCTGACCGACGGCGCGGGCCGCGTCATCCGCGCGAATCGCGCGTTCGAGGAGATCGTCGGACGCAGTTGCGAGGAGCTGGTGGGCCGCGACTCGGTCGAGTACACCCACCCCGACGACCGCAGCGCCAACAGCAGCTACGTGCGCAGCGTCGAGTCCGAGGAGGTCACCCACGCCACGTACGAGAAGCGCTACGTGCGCCCGGACGGCGAGGTGGTCTGGGCGCGCATCCATCTCTCGCCGATCCGCGACGACGCCGGCGCGATGACGGCGCTGGTGGCGCTGGTCGAGAACATCACCGAACAGCGCCACACGCGCGAGGAGCTGCTCGAGACCCGCCGCAAGCTCGACTCCGCGCTGATCGCCGGCGAGGTCGCAACGTACGAATGGGAGATGACCTCCGACCGGCTTTGGGGCGATCCGAACTTCGACAACATCTTCGGCGTGCCGCGTGACGCCGACGGCACGGCACCGCTGTCGCGCTTCATCGAGGCGGTGCATCCCGACGACCGCGCACCCGTGCAGGCGAAGATCGCCAAAACCATCGAGACCCGCGGCGACTATGAGGCGGAGTACCGCATCATCACCAGGCCCGAAGAGCGCTGGGTGATCGCCCGTGGCCGCATCACCACGGACGAGCGCGACGGCACGGACCGCTTCCACGGAATGGTGCTCGACATCACCGCGCGCAAGCATCTCGAGCAGGAGCTCGAGCGCCGCACGCGCATCTACGACTCGATCCTCTCCGCTACGGACGATTTCGCCTACCTCTTCGATCGCGACGGCAACTTCCTCTTCGCCAACCGGCGGCTCCTCGCCGTGTGGGGGAAGACGCTCGAGGAGGTGGTCGGAAAGAACGTCTACGACCTCGGCTATCCGCAGTGGCACGCCGACATGCACATGCGCGAGCTCCGCGAGGTGATCGAAGAGAAGCACGCCATCACCGGCGAGGTGCCGTACCTCTCCCCCACCGGCATCTACGGCGTCTACGAGTACATCTTCACCCCGGTCATCGGCGCCGACGGCGAGGTGGAGGTCATCGCCGGCACGACCCGCGACGTCACCGCGCGCAAACAGGCCGAGGACGCGCAGCGCCGGACCGCCGAACAGCTCCGCCTCGCGCTCGACGCGGCCAGCATGGGCTGGTGGCAGTACGACATGAAGAGCGGACAGGTGTTCTGGGACGAGCGCGTCCGCGCCATGTACGGCGTCGACGCGGAGCTCCAGGATTACGGCGAGGTGCTGAAGCGGATCCATCCTGAGGACGCGCCGAAGGTCGACGCGGCCATCGCCGCCGCGACCGACCCCCGCGATCCGCAGCCGTACAGCGTCGAGTACCGCCTGCTGCTGCCGGACGGCTCGATCCGCTGGATCGCATCGAAGGGACAGGCCATCTTCGAGGGTGAAGGCGACGAGCGGGGCGTGGCGCTTTTCGTGGGGACGGCCCTCGACGTCACCGACACGAAGAACGCCGAGGCGGCGCTCCAGACCAGCGAAGCGCGTTTCCGCCAGCTCGCCGACTCGATGCCGCAGCTCGTCTGGACCGCCGGCGCCGACGGCACGATCGATTACTTCAACCGCCCGTTCTATGAATACACCGGCATGACCGAGAGCACGGTCGCGCGCGAATTCTGGGACGAGGTCATCCACCCCGACGACTTCGACTCGATGACCGGCGCATTCGAACGGTCTGTCCGCAGCGGAGCGCCGTTCGAGGCGGAGTTCCGGATGCGGCGCAGATCCGACGGCACGTACCGCTGGTTCGTCGCCCGCGCGCTCCCCGTGCGCGATGCCGCCACCGGCGAGGTCCGCTGGTTCGGCACGAGCACCGACGTCGATGACCGCCGGCGCCTCCTGGAAGAGAACGAGCGCCTGCTGACGTCCGAGCGCGCCGCGCGGTCCGAGGCGGAGCGGGCCAGCCGGATCAAGGACGAGTTCCTGGCCACGCTGTCCCACGAGCTGCGCACGCCGCTCAGCGCCATCCTCGGATGGACGCAGCTCCTCTCCGGCAGCGGCAACACCCCCGAGGAGATCAGCGAGGGCATCTCCGTCATCTCCCGCAACGCCCGCGTGCAGGCGCAGATCATCGACGACCTGCTGGAGATGAGCCGCGTGACGTCCGGCAAGATCCGGCTCGACGTGCAGGAGCTCGCGATCGCGGAGGTCGTCGAGGCCGCCGTGGCCACGATCCGGCCGGCGGCGGAGGCGAAAGGCGTGCGGATCGAGACGGTGCTGCCGCCGCTCGACGAGCCGATGACCGGAGACGCCAGCCGCCTGCAGCAGGTCTTCTGGAATCTGCTGAGCAACGCCGTGAAGTTCACGCCGCCCGACGGAAAAGTCGAGGTGCGCCTCGAGCCGCGGCCACCGTACGTCGACGTGCGCGTGTCCGACAGCGGCGAAGGCATCCGACCCGAGTTCCTGCCGTACCTGTTCGAGCGATTCCGCCAGGCCGACTCGACGACGACGCGACGTCATGCGGGCCTCGGGCTCGGCCTCGCGATCGTGAAGCAGCTCGTCGAGCTGCACGGCGGATCGGTCCACGCCGCGAGCGAGGGACCGGGACGCGGCTCGACGTTCACCGTCCGTCTGCCGCTCGTCGCCGCGCAGCAGAAGCCGGACGTCTCCGACGACCCGCGCGACGAGCGGCGCCCGCTCGTCCTGCCGCTCGTCGCCCCGAGCCGGATCGCCGGCGTGCGCGTCCTGATTGTCGATGACGAGCCCGACGCGCGCGACGTCGCCCGCCGTTTGCTCGAGGAGTGCGGCGCCGCGGTCGTCACCGCCTCCTCGATGCAGGACGCGCTGACCGTCCTCGCCGGCGCGCCATTCGACGTCCTCGTCAGCGACATCGGCATGCCGAACGAGGACGGCTACTCACTGATCCGCAAGGTGCGCGACCGCTGGCCCGAGCTCCCGGCCGTTGCCCTCACGGCATACGCGGCCGCGGAGGACCGGGAGCGGACGCTGGGAGCCGGCTACCAGCTGCACCTCGCAAAGCCGGTGGAGGCGATGCAGCTCATCGCTGCGGTGGCGAGGGCCGTGGGGAGGGCGTAGCGGGGGCCACGCGGCCGCACCATCAGGCTCCGACGCACTGGCGCACGGTATCGACGATCGCGTCGATCTCGAACGGCTTGCGGAACCTCGCGTAGATCAAGTCGTCATCGAGACCGTCGATGAGGTGCTGGGCGGCGGCGGAAAGAACGATGACGCACTTCCGGCCGGGCATGTGCGCCTTGAGGAAGGCCAGCACGTCGAACCCGCTGACGCGCGGCATCATGAGATCGAGCACGATCGCCGAGATGCGTTTCGCACGGATCTTGTCGATCGCCTCCTGCCCGTCCGCGGCTTCCTCGGTCGCGTAACCCGCACGCTGCAGCACGCGAGTCACCAGCAGGCGGATGGCCGGATCATCCTCGGCGACGAGGACCACGGGCAGGGGTGATGGGCTGTCAAGTTGCCGGAACGTCATGCTGCGTCAGGTCGTTCGCGCGTGTTGCCGTTCACCATCGACGGACCGTGATCTTACCGCGTGCCGCGCCCGCCATCCCGGCGTTTGTAGGGGATCGCTGTCACGATTCCTGCATGCCACCAACGTCAACAGTAGCGTACGTCCGCGGAGTCGTGCTCGGTCTCATATCCATTCCTGGTTGCGCACCCGCGGCACCAACGGCAGGCGCCCACGTTCGGGCGGTACAGAAATAGAGGATCAAGGCGATGACCGTTGCGATGGACGAACCGCATCCCCACCACCACGCCGTGCAGTTCTACGAGGACGAGGCGTTTCTCGCGGAACGCGTAGCAGCCTTCCTCGCCGAGGGGGCGCGGAACGGCGAGCCGTGCGTCGTCATCGCGACCCCGGAGCACAACGCGATGTTCGCCTCGCGGCTGGAATCGCTGTCTGCGGATCCGAAGTCGGTGGCCTTCCTCGATGCGCGGTCGATGCTCGACCAGTTCCTCGACCGCGGCACGCCCAACGCCGACCGCTTCGCAAGCGTCGTCGGC
This sequence comes from Thermoanaerobaculia bacterium, assembly GCA_035627015.1. Taxonomy (GTDB): domain Bacteria; phylum Acidobacteriota; class Thermoanaerobaculia; order Gp7-AA8; family Gp7-AA8; genus QHVT01. The sequence continues at coordinate 95,726 of DASPMO010000103.1, forward strand.
CGGGCATTGGCGGATGCGCGCGGTGCATCGCGGCGCGTCCGCGCGTACGGCGAGATGGTCGATCTGCTGTGGCGGGACGGCGAGCCCGACGCCGCCATCCGCCTCGAAGAACTGTGGAACGACCTGAGCGGCCAGCACACTTTCTCGCTCCTGTGTGCGTATCCGATGGGGAACTTTTACAAGGAATCGGACGGCGCGCGTTTCGACGCGGTTTGCGCGACGCACACCGTGGTCTGGCCCACCGAACGCTCCGTGGCCGACGAAGTGGCGCTGCGGGACCGCAGAATCGCGCAGCTCGAACAGCGTGCGGCGGCGCTCGAACAGGAAGTGGCCCACCGCAAGAGCCTCGAACGCCGGCTGGCCGACGCGCTCAGCGCGCGCCGGCGCAGCGAAGAGCTGCTGCGCGACTTCGTCGACAACGCCACGGTCGGTCTGCACTGGGTGGCCGCCGACGGCACTATCGAGTGGACCAACGACGCCGAGCTGAAGCTCCTCGGCTACACGCGCGAGGAGTACGTCGGCCGCAACATCGCCGAGTTTCACGCCGACCGGCACGTGATCAGGGACATCCTCGTCCGCCTGAGCCGCAATGAGGAGATCCACGACTACGAGGCGCCGCTCCGCGCGAAAGACGGCTCGATCAAATGGGTCGTCATCAGCTCGAACGTCCTGTTCGAGGACGGCAAGTTCGTCCATACCCGCTGCTTCACGCGCGACATCACGGCGCGGAAGCGGCTGGAAGAGCAGAACGCCTTTCTCCTCGATGCGGTGGGGGTGATCGCGCAGTCGCTCGACTACCGGACCCGCCTGCGCGAGCTGGCGCGCGTAATCGTGTCGCGTCTCGCCGACGGCTGCACGATCGACATCGTCCGCGACGAGGGGTACGACCGGCTTGCGGTGGCTCATGCAAAGGACGACCTCCAGGCGCTCGGCGTCGCCGTGAACGAACGGTGGCCGGCGCCCGCGGAATCGGATCCGGTCGTGGCCGCGCTCCGCTCCGGCGAGCCGCAGCTCGTGCCGCACGTGACCGACGACGATCTCGCCGCCATCGCGCGCGACGAGGCGCATCTCCGCCAGCTGCGGAAGGCGGGGATGAAATCGCTCCTGGTGGTGCCGATGCATGCGCATGGGCGCGTCGTCGGTGCGATCTCGCTGATCGGCTGCGATCCGCGGCCCGGCTACACGGCCGAGGATCTGCCGGTCGTGACCCTGCTCGCCTCACGCGCCGGCGCGATGATCGAGATCGCCCGGCTCTACGAAATCGCCGAGGAGAACAACCGCGCCAAGGACGACTTCCTGGCCACGCTCTCCCACGAGCTCCGCACCCCGCTGACGGCCATTCTCGGATGGGCGCGCATGCTCTCGGTCGGCGGCCTCGATGACGAGACGCTGCGCACGGCCATCGCCACCATCGAGCAGAGCGCGCGCACGCAGGCCGCCCTGATCGAAGACCTGCTCGACGTCTCGCGCGTGGTGAGCGGGAAGCTCTCCCTGCAGAGCGAGCCGGTGGACGTGAGCCGCGTCATCGCCGACGTGCTGCATGCGATGCACGTGGCGGCCGAGGCGAAGCGCATCCGCGTCGACGTCGTGGGACTGGAGCAGCGGGCCGTCGTGCAGGGGGACGCGACGCGCCTTCAGCAGATCGTCTGGAACCTCGTCTCGAACGCGATCAAGTTCTCCGAGGAAGGCGCGCGGATCTCGGTGCGCCTCGAGCGCCGCGGAGCGCGCGCGCGGATCGTGGTGCGCGATGAGGGACGAGGAATCGCTCCCTCGTTCCTCCCCTTCATCTTCGAGCCGTTCCGCCAGGCCGATTCGACCGTCACCCGGCTGCACGGCGGCCTCGGATTGGGGCTCGCGATCGTCAGGTATCTCGTGGAGGCGCACGGCGGCGTGGTGCGTGCAGAGAGTGCGGGAATCGGCGAGGGCGCGACGTTCACGGTGGACCTGCCGCTGGTCCGCCGCTCCGCGAGCACGGCAACGGACGCCGACGAGGTGCCGGACCTGACCGGCACGGCCATTCTCGTGGTGGACGACGACGAGAGCTCGCGGCGGATGTTGAAGGCCGCCTTCCTTCATTGCGGTGCGGACGTCGAGGCGGCGGATTCGGCGGCCGCAGCACGCGAAGCGATCGCGCGCCGGAAGCCGGACGTGATCGTGACGGACATCGCCATGCCCATCGACGACGGCGTCGCCCTCGTGCGGGCGCTTCGCGCGGAAGACGCCACCCGAGGCATTCCTGTCATCGCCCTGACCGCGTTCCGCCAGGGCGAGGAGGTGCAGAAGGAGTTCGACGCCTTCCTGCACAAGCCGATCGATCCGATGGACGTCGCGCGCAGGATCGCCGCGATGCAGGCGTGATGGAAGCGTCCCCTCAGCCGTAGATCCTCTCCGCGATCCGCGACAGCTCCTTTGCGTCGGTGCGGGTGATCTTCGAGGCGAACCATTCGTGCACGGCATGGATGCGCGGCTCCATCTCGCCCAGGAGCGCCGTGCCTTTGCGCGTGATCCGCGCGATCGACTGCCGCTTGTCCTCCGCGCCGCGCGCGCGCTCGACGAGGCCGCGCTGCTCGAGGCGGTCGAGGATGCGCGTCACGTCGGGGGCGCGGTCGAGCATGCGCGCGCCGATTTCCGCCCGCGCCCTTCCCTCCGGCGCGCCGCGCACGATCCGCAGCACGTTGTACTGCGCGTGCGTCAGCCCGAACTCGTCGCAGGCGCGGTCGAGCTCCGTCCGCACCTCGTCCGCCGCCGCCAGGAGATTCAGCATCGCCTCCTGATGCGGCGGGAACTTCGTTTCCTGCTGCAAACGCCTGCTCAGTGCCTCGCCCATGTTGCGTCCTCCGATGGCCGGTGAATTCTCGCATCACAAAAAACATGTTGCAACACGCAAGCGGTAGACTTACTATGTGTGTCTTAACACGTAAATGCACGAAAGGAGCTCGTCGTGAACCTCACATTTCTCGGTCGCTTCCTCCTCCTGGTCGTTCTCGCCGTCGTCTTTCCGCTCACCCTCTCCGCGTCGCAGCCGGACGTCGGCAAGAGTCCGTGGGGCCCGGACGATCAGATCGGCCGCCTCAATCTGATGACCGACGCCTCGCGCGCGGCGATCCTCGGCCGCATCGACGGCGGCCGCAGCTACGACCTCTCCGTCGAGTACTACGTCGGCATGCCGAGCTGGTACGGCATCGGCGATCCGCGCTACCAGTTCTGGCTCACCCACACGCCGCGCGGCACGGCCGTCGACGATCCGATGCACGTCGGCGACGCGCAGAACCGGCACGTCAGCTACACCGGCAGCGCCGTGTCGATGTACACGCACATGGGGACGCACATCGACGCGCTCAATCACTTCGGCCTGAACGGGAAGATCTGGAACGGCTTCCGCGCCGACGATCACCTCGGCGATCTCGGTTGGAAGAAGACCGGCGCCGAGACCATCCCGCCGATCGTCGCCCGCGGCGTGCTGATCGACGTCGCCGCGGCGAAGGGCGTGGAGATGCTGCCGGAAGGCTACCGCGTCACGCGCGACGACCTGGTCGAGGCGCTGCGCCGCCAAAAGGTCGCGCTACGCGAAGGTGATGTCGTGCTGATTCGCACGGGCCGCATGAAGCTCTACGGCGACGACGAGGCTTTCATGAAGAACCCCCCGGGCCTCAGCCTCGGCGCGGCGAAGTATCTGATCGAAGACGGCGGCGCGATGGTCCTCGGCGCGGACAATCTCAGCTTCGAAGCCTTTCCGTCCGAGGTCGAGGGGAACTACATCCCGCTGCACACGTACCTCCTCGCGCAGAAAGGGGCGTTCATCATCGAGCTGGCGTTCCTCGACGACCTCGCCCGCGATCGCGTCTACGAGTTCGCGTTCGTCGCCGGCTCGCTCAAGTTCCGCGGCGCCGACGCCGCGCCGCTGCGGCCGATCGCGTTTCCGATCCGCGCCGAGCGTTGAACCGGAGGCATGCCATGAACGACTACAGCGCTTATCCCGACGTGCGCAGCTTCCGGCGCAAATTCGGCCTCGTCGTGCCGGCGACGAACACCAGCATGGAGCACGACCTCTGGAGTCTCGTCTTCCGCGATGACGCGTTACGCGGCATCGGCCTGCATACCTCCCCCGTCGTCACGCCGCGGCCGAAGCTCGGGACGGAGGAGGATCTGCGCGAGTACCGGCGTCAGTTTCTCGATGGCTTGCGCGCCGCGGTCGACGCCGCGCTGCTCGCGCGGCCCGACTCGATGATCATGGGGATGAGCCTCGAGCACATCCTCAGCGGCATCGAGGCGGTCCGCGCGCCGGTGGCGGAGATGGAGGCATACTCCGGCCTCGCCTGGGCCACGTGGCACGACGCGATCGCCGCCGCGCTGCAGCAGTTCGGCGCGAAGCGGATCGGCATCCTCACGCCTTTCGACGAGACCGGCAACGTGAACGCCGCGCGCATGTTCGAGGACCTCGGCTTCGACGTCGCCGCGTCGCACGGCTTCGCCTGCGCGAACGCCCTCGACATCGCCCACGTCCCTGACTGGGCGAAGGAGCAGGCCATCGTCGAGCAGCTCGCGAGCGCGAACCGGCTCGACGCGGTCGTGCAGTGCGGCACGAACATGAGCCTCCTTGACGTCGCCGAACGTCTCGAGCCGATGCTCGGCATCCCGATCCTCGGCATCAACGCGGTGACGTTCTGGTACGCGTTGCGGCAGAATGGTTTCGAGGAGCCGATCCGCGGAGCGGGGAGGCTCTTTCGGGAGCACTGACCGCCGCTGCCTGAGTCCCCGCGAGCGTACCGCCCCGCCTTCCAATCGACCCGGCGGAGGGCGCCGGCGGTCCACTCAGCGCGGCACCGCCTGCGCGGGCAACCCGATCCTCTTCGCCAGCGCCGCGAACCGCGGGTCGTCGCGGAGGCTGTCCAGCCCCGGCGAGACGTGGAAGGACGTGATGCGCGTGGAGCGGCGTTTCGCGCCGCGCTCCAGCCATTCGAACGCCTTGTCGGGCTGCCCGAGGAGCGCGTAGGTCTCGGCGATCTCCACGGACGAGGCCGACTCCGGATCGGGTTGTGCGAGGAGCCGCTGCTGGCGCAACAGGAGCAGGGAACGGTCGCCGGTGAGGGCCCTCGCCGCGGCCGTGCAGTGCTGCATCGGTCGCTTCTGCAGGCGCTCGTAGCGCGCCGCGAACGCCAGCGCCTCCTCGTAGCGGCGGTCGTGGATGAGCGAGTAGCACTTCGCGGAGTTGGTGGCCGGCGACAACGGATCGAGACGCAGTGCCGTGTCGACCTCGCGGCGCGCCTCCTCGGTGCGTCCCATCGCGCGCAGGTAATCGGAGTACCACTGGTGCCCGGTCGCGTAATTGGGATTGAGGGCCAGCGAGCGGCGATAGTCGCGCTCCGCGCTCTCGAAATCCCACAGGGAGCGGAAGGAGGTGGTGGCGATGCTGGTGTACGCCTCGGCGTTCTCCGGATCGAGCGCCAGCGCCTTGCGCGCCGAGGAGAGCACCTTCACCGCCCCCTCCTCGGGCGGGATCATGCCGGCGCCGGACATGACGCCGTACGCGTTGGCCAGGCCCGACCACGCCGCGGCGAAATTCGGGTCGAGCGCGATGGCGCGGTTGAAGTGCTCCACGGAGCGCGGCAGGTCCTCCCTTCCGCGCGAGTGCCAGAGCTGCAGGCCGAGGAGGTACTGCTCGTACGCCTCGGCATTGGCGGTGTAGGCGCGCGCGGCGAAGCGGCGGCCCTGCGTGTCGGCGTCGCGGCGCAACTGCGAGGAGAGGTCGTCCGCGATGCGGCTCTGCACGAGCGGCAGCTCGCCCGGCGAGGCCGTGTAGCGCTCCCCCCACAATTGCGCCCCGTCGCGCACGTCGATCATCTCGACGTGGATCGCGTACTGGTCGCGCTCGCGCCGCAGGTGCCCCGTGATGACCGCGCCGACGTCCAGCTCTTTCCCCGCCGTCGCCGGCGGGATCTTCTTCCCCTTGTAATCGAACACCGTGCTGCGCGCCATGACCCGCAGCTCGGGAAGGCGCGACAGCTTGTCGATGAGCAGCTCCGTCAGCCCGTCGCTCACATACTCGCTGCGCGGGTCGCTGTTGGTGAACGGCAGCACGGCGATCGCCCCGATGGGCTTCGGCGCGGCCGGCCACAGCAGAAAGGCCGCCACGGCCACCGCCACCACCACCGCGATCGCCCAAAGCGCGCCAAACGTAAACGTAGGGCGGGCTTCAGCCCGCCCCTCCACGGGGGGACGGGCTGAAGCCCGTCCTACGTCCCAGCTCACCGGCGCGATGAACCGGTACCCCCGCCGGGCCAGCGTCTCGACATATCGCGGCTGGTCGGCCGAGTCGTCAAGGGCCGTCCGCAGCTTGCGCATGGCGGTGTTGAGGCTGTGGTCGAAATCGACGAACTCGGCGGGCCAGAGGTGCTCGCGCAGTTCTTCCCGGGTCACGATCTCGCCGGGCCGTTCGAGGAGGTAGACCAGCAGCCGGAAGGGCTGGTCCTGGAGGCGGACGAGCACCCCGTCGCGCCGCAGCTCGGCGCGCTTCCGGTCGAGCGTAAAGGTGCCGAACCGCGCCTGAACCCGCGGGTCATCGCCCGCCGTAACACCTGAGATCGCAGTCATTTACGAGATTACCTGCAAATCACCGCCGGTCCATCGACTCGCGGCGCCCGGCGACCGACCTTCGCCGCCATGCGCCGCCTGTCCACACCCCTCGCGATCATCCTACTCCACTGCCTCGCCGCCGCCGGTGGAGAGCGCGTCAACGTCGGGCAACCGATGATGACGGTGGCCCCGACCACCGAGCACCTCCGCCAGCGTTGCGGCGTGGAGGGCAACTACGACGCCTGCACGCGCTTCGTCGCCTACCGGCTGGACGCCGCCTGTACCGACGAGGGACGCATCGCCGCCACGGCCACCTTCCGCCCGTGGATCATCCTCCGCAACCTGCACTCCCTCTCCCACGAGCACGAGCACATCGGCGACGTCCGGCGGTCGGTGGAGGCGTTCCTGACCGGCCTCGAGTCGCTCCGCTTCTCCTCGGCCGAGGAATGCCGGGCCCGGGTCCTGGAGGAAAGGGCCTCCTTCGGCACCACCATGCGCGCCTACGCCCTGGCCTCCAACCTCGAGCGCCACCCGCGGTAAGCGGACCGCCGGCGTCCTCGCCGGCTGTCTGTGGCGGCGTCTCGCCGCCACCCACGGAGGGCGCAGGCGGGACGCCTGCGCAGACAGCCGGCGGGACGCCAGCGGTCCACATAAGAAGGGCGGCCCTGAGGCCGCCCTTCCACTTCTGCGATCAATCGCAGCATTCGTTTCCGCCCGCACCGGCAGACCTCCCGGACGAACGCCTCCACATCGTGGATGCCGTGCAGCAGTCGCGGCCGCTCGTTTTCCTTCAGGTTGGCCTTGATCTCCGCGTTGAGCCGTCCGTGCAGCGACGGGTCGACGCGCAGCGCGCGGTGCAGCCGGAACACGGCCGAGTCGTGCTCGCTCTGCGCCTCGCGCCGCTGCCGCTCCCGGAACGGCACCGCCTCGCGGCGGTGGTAATCGAGGTGAATCTCCCAGTGGAAATATGCGTGGTCGCCGATCAGCGTGCCCGGGAGGAGGGCGCGCACGGCGGCCAGGGCCTCCGTGCGCGCCATCCCGGCGGTTTTCTTCTCGCACCAGCGGATGAAGTGATTGAGCTTGTCGCCGCCGCGGCGCTGGTCGACGATGTCGCCGACCTTCACGTCGCGGAGCAGCTCCTCGAGCTCGGCGTCGCGGTGGACGGCCTCGCGGATGACGCGGCGATGCGCGCGTTTGCGGATCGCCTTGAGCAGCCGCGCGGTCTGCCGGTGCCGCGACGGGAGAATGCTGCGGATCATGTCCCGCAGTTTGTCGTTTCGCATAATCGTCCTTCAGAGCAGTTTCACGACGCGGTCGGCCAGGCCGTCCTGGCCGAGGACCACCGTCAGGTTGGCCTTGCCGGCCACCTTCTCCAGCACCTCGAGCTCCTTCAGCTTCATCAGCGTCGGGCTGGACTCGAGGATCTTGGCCGTGTTGGCCTGCATGCGCATGGCCGCGGTCTCCTCACGCCGCGTAAATGAGCGCAGCTCGCGGGCGAGCGCCTCTTTGCCCGTCAGCAGGACGTCGAGCTCCTTCGCGCCGACGGCCTCGCGCAGCGCGAGCTGCGCGACGCGGTACAGCGTCTGCGATGCCCCCTCGACCTCCATCACGGACCGCAGCGGGTCCGTGATGCGATAGCCGACCAGCGCGCGTCGTGGACCAGCCACGCCCGCCGCAGCGACACGACCTCGAGCCGCTGCTTTCCGAACGGATCGCCGTACCAGTGCACGCCCGGACGCAGGACAGCCACCGGCGTTCCCTCACGGAACAGGAGGCCGCGCTCGTGCGGACGGATTTTGTAACGATGGAACATGGGGACCTCCTTCGTCGGTGTTGTCGGTTATCGGTTGTCAGTTGTCTGAGCCGTTTCGCCTGAAGTCACAGGCAATCGACCACTGACAACTGACAACATCTGTTCAAGCCGGCCGAAACTCGCACCGCGTCCGATCACGCTTCCACGACGGAGCGCCACGCCGTTCCCTCCTCTGAGTTTCCGGAGGCTGCACGCGCACTGCAGTGCGCGCCGCCGGACCGGACGATTCATTACGCAAAAACAAAAAGCCCCTTCGACGCATGAGGCCGAAGGGGCTCGCAGGAGCATAGATCTCGCGAAATCTATGTTCCGGCGACACCTCCGGTACGGATGTCGGTGCCGAGCAATTGCATGTCGTTACTGGGTTTCATTTGTCGTAAGGGACGCGCATGGTGCCATTGCGCCACAGTGATTGTCAATATCAAATTACCGCATTTTCCATAATGGACAGGGTTCCGGCGCCGGTATCGAGCGTGGCCGTGACTCCAATGGGTAGCGTCAGCTTCTGTTCGATGTGTCCGAACGACAATCCCGAAATCGCCGGTGCCGGCCCATTGCCGAAACGGTCGCGCAATACGTCTTCGAGACTGAACGCGGACGGCCGCGCGTCGCAGTCGGTACAGCGCCCGAAGACGAATCCGGCCATGCGCTCGAATTTCCCTCCCAGTGCGAGCTGGGTGAGCATCCGGTCGACGCGGTAGATCTCCTCCCGGATGTCCTCGGCGAAGAGGATGGCCCCCTCCGTGTCGATCTCCCACGGCGTGCCCATGAGCGCCGCCAGCAGCGTGAGATTGCCGCCGGCCAGGCGTCCCGTGGCCTTGCCCGGGTGCAGCTTCACGATGCGGTTGGTGCGGTCGACCAGCTCCGTGGCCTTCTTCGGCGGCGGCGCCAGCACGCCCGCGGCCTCGGGAGTCATGACCACGCGGCGGGGAGTGACGTTGCTGCGACGGCTGCGAGCGGAAGAAGGCCGGCGAACCTGCGGCGGTCGATCATGCGCCGCATTCTGTCGCATACTCTTGCGCATGCGCCGCCTCCCCCTGTTGCTGCTCCTCGCCCTCGCCGCCCTCGCCTCGTTCGCACAGACCGCGGACCCCGGTCCTCCCTACCGCGTCGGCGGTGACGTCAAGGCGCCGGTCGTGATCCAGCGCGTCGACCCGGTCTATCCGCCGGAGGCGAAGGAGAAGCGCATCGCCGGCATCGTCATCGTCGAGGCGGTCATCGACCGCAACGGCAACGTGGGCGACGTGAAGGTGCTCAAGTCGCTGCCGTTCGGGCTCGACCAGGCCGCGGCCGACGCGGTGAAGCAGTGGAAGTTCCGCCCCGGCACGCGCAACGGCGAGCCGGTGGACGTGATCTTTAATCTCACGGTGAACTTCAAGGTCGATGGCGCCCCGGTCGAAGGAGGGGTCTTACACGCGCCGCCGCAGCGTGCGCCGCTGACGACGGTCATCCTCGTGCGCCACGCGGAGCGGGCGGCGGCGCCGGCGAACGATCCGGTGCTCACGTCCGAGGGACAGCAGCGCGCCGAGAGGCTGGCGCGCATGTTCGCCAACACCCCGATCAGCGCCATCTACACGACACCGTTCGCGCGAACGCGCGGCACCGCGGCGCCCCTGGCCGCCCTGAAGAGCCTCACGCCGGTCGAGGTGCCGGTGATCGCGACCTACGCACGCGACATCGTCACCAGAGTGCACGAGCAGCGCGGCGGTACGTTCGTCGTGGTCGGCCACTCCAACACCACGTCCGACGTGCTGCGCGCCTTCGGCATCGCCGACCCGCCCCAGATCCCGGAGACGGACTTCGACAACCTCTTCATCCTGACGTACGGCCCGTTCACGGAGCCGCGGCTGCTGTCGCTGAAATATTGAGCCGATCAGTCCCCTCTCCCCACCGCGTGGGGAGAGGGGACCTGGGTCAGGACCCGGCGCGGTACCAGTACTTCGTCTGCTTCGCCCACTTCGTCTTCGCGTAGCGCCGCTTGAGGACGCCGAACGCTTTCTCGGCGAGAGCGTCCGTCTCCTCGTCGCCGCACGCCCAGCGCGTTCCTTCGATGGCCAGCGCCAGCGCCTCGGGGACGCGCGGGTCGTCGGGATGCGTCCTGGCCCGCTCGAGGGTCGTGCGCAGGAGCCACGACGCGCCGCTGCCGAGGTCATTCAGCTTCTCCATCTCGGCATCGTTGTCGGGGAGGAATGAGGGGCGTGGCGGCTTCACTCCGTCTTCGGTGGCGTAGTGGTAGAACGGGCACCACCAGTGGACGCGCTCCGTCTGCCGGTTGAACGGACGCACGACCGGGCGGTAGTACGTCCTCTGCGCGGACTCGTACGCGAGATCGAAGTCGGGCTTTTGAAGCAGCGCCGCGCGCAGCTCCGCGGCGCCGCCGATCTGCGAGCGGAGCAGCTCGGGCAGCGACTCGTCCTTCGCCGCGGCGGCCATCATCTCCACCGGCATCCAGTAGTTGATCACCACCGCCGCGTCGGGCGGCAGCAGGTTCTCCGTGTACTTGCCGTGAGTCGGCTCGAATCCTTCGCCGACGATGGTGACGGGGGTGTGGCGGAGGTACTCCTGCAGCGAGCGCGCGATGAAGCGGCGCTGCTCGAAGAACTGATTGCGCGCGGAGACCGGGAGCGCGGCGGCCAGTGCGCGGTCGAGCTCCGCGTGCGCCGCGGCCTCGTCGCGCATCAGCCGCACGCGGTGATACGCCACGTGCGCGTACGCCGGCGAGCGCGGGGTGATGTTCGCGGAGTCCTGCAGCAGCTTTTCGGCGGCGGCGTCGGTGGGCTTCGCATGCGTGAGCGCGGCCACGAGCCACGGCGTCCCCTTCGTCGCCTTCCAGCGCTCGAGCGCGTGGGCGACGTCGCCGTTCTGGAACGTGCGGATCCAGTCGGTCAGCTCGTCGTTGCCGGGCGTGACGCCCTCGCGCTCCCACAGCGTGGTGTAGTCGCCGAGCTCCGTGCGCGCGTGGCGCGCGGAAGGGGCGCCGGCGAGGAGCGCGCGGGCGGCGTCGTCGAAGCGCTGCTGCGGCGCGCGTAGCGCGACCGTGTACGCGAGCAGTCCCCACGCCGACTCGTGATAGCGCTTCATACCGCGGTCGGCGAGGATCTCGCGCAGCTCGTCCTGCGCCTGCTGCAGGTGATCCTCGCTGGCGACGGTGGTGGCGCGGATGAGCGTGCGCACGGCCAGGAGGCGCGAGACGTCGCGGTACGGCGACTTGGCATCGTTGGCGAGCGTGTAGAAGCCTTCGTGCGCATCGTCGTAGCGCATCGCGTAGAAATGCGCCGCGGCCTTCTGATAGCTGCGATCGGCGCGGATGATCGCCGGCAGCGACTCCTCGGCGTCGGGCACGCTGACATCGCCGTCGCTGCAGTTGCCGAAGACGAGCTCCTGCGCGTCGAGCCACGCGGCGACTGCAGCGCTTTTCGCGCCGAACGTCTGCACGCGCGCGTTCAGCGTCTCGACGGCGGTGGTGAACGCGTCGCCGGTACAGTTGTCGATCCAGGTGTACTCCTCGTCGTCGAGGACGCGGCTGGAGTCGGGGTAGTTCTTGTACTCGACGCCGCGCACGCTGGTGCGCAGCCGCTCCCACGTTTCCTGCGGCAGGACCTGTTCCTCGGGATACTCGCCGAGGCGGTGGCGGAGCAGCTCGAGGAATCCCTGGCGCTCGACGGGCGACGGCGGACGCCCGCTGAGATGGCGGAAGGCGATGACCAGATGCGAGCGTGCGTAGCCCGGCTGGAGGATGCCGAGCTGCCCTTCGACATAGCGCTCGATCGGCGCGTCGGGACGCACGGTGAAGAAGAGCATCGGCTCCGAGTCGAACGAGCACGGCGTGGCCACGCCCGCGCAGAGCAGGGCGATGGCGATGGCCAGTTTCAGCGGGCGCGCCGTTGCGCGAGCGTCCATGTCTCCTCCGTCCAGCGTGCGGGATTGAAGATCCAGATGCGGCGAGCCGCGGGCATGCGCGGCAGCGGCTCGTCGAGGGAGATTCCCGCGCTCATCCGGCAGCGCGGCTCGGGGATTTCCTCGCCGCGCTGGAGGCGAGCGTGGATCGCGCGCTCGTCGGCGCCCATGCGGAAGAACATCGGCACCGCCTCGTCGATGGGGAGCTCGCCCAGCCAGCGGTCGTCGTAGCACCAGGAGGCGAGGGCGGTGATGGAGAGGCGCTTCGCCCGGACGCCGTTCAACAGCCTGCGGTAGAACGCCCGCTCGCCCCGCGTGGCGTCAAAGTCGAGCTGCAGCTCCTCGGCGTTGCGATGCAGCTTGTCGATCGCCCGTAGCGTGTCCCGGAGCTGCCGCTCGTCGAGCGCCGGCCTGCGCGTCTCGATGCGGATCACGGCGATGCGGTGCGCGTTCTTCGCGAGTCGGAGCGGATTCCGCCGCGGCTCCACGCGCACGCGCTCGCCGTCGAGCGTGATGATGCCCGCATACCAGGCGACGCTCTTCCCCTCACCCACGAAGCGCAGGTCCTCGCGCCGCTCCCACGCCCACGGAATCACCTCCGGCTCCGGCCGGACCGGGAGCACCAGCAGCCAAAGCAACGCCACCACGAATCTCACCCAGAAAGTATATGGAGTGCGGCAGCGCCAGCTGCCGCTTTCCATGTGGGCGGCGCCAGCCGCCCACCCGCCGCGGCTGGCGCCGCGGCATAGAAAGCGGCAGCTGGCGCTGCCGCACTCCAGATCGCGCGCTTACGCCGTGCGTCCGACGAACCCGCTGCCTGCGGCCACGCGCCGTCCTGCCAGCGCCGCGGCGGCACGCATCGCCTCCTCGGCGCCGAGGTCGATGAGAGGACGCACGTAGTCCCCTTCCATCACCGAGACGGCCACGCCGTCGCGCCAGGCGATGCGCGTGCCGGGGACGGCGCGGATGCGCTCTCCCGGCGTGATGATGCCGGTCAGGTTCAGCGGATCGGCGGCGGAGATGACCACCAGCGCCCCGTCCGGGGCGTTGCGGCGGATCTCGCGCATGCGCTCCACGGCGTCCGGCAGCGCGAACTGCTCGCCGCTCATGCCGTTGACGAAGCGTCCGCCGCGGATCTCCCCGCGTGCCTCGAGCCTGCGATAGACGCGCGCCAGCTCGCGCCACGGCGCGGCGTTCGGCTCGCGCGTCAGCACGCGGCGGAAGACGATGCCGTAGCGGCGCAGCAGCGTGAGCGCCTGCAGCTCGACCGCGTTGTCGCACGAGGCGTTTTCGATGAGCGACCAGCGTCCGGCGAAGTTCGCGCGGGCGGTGGGCTGGATGAGCGTGCGCAGGCCGGCGAAGCCGTCGCTGGCGATCAGGCCCGCGGAGACGAGCTCGGCCAGCGCCTCCGCGTCGTTGCCGAGGTCGCGGGCGAAGCAGGCGCCGCGCGCGCGGAGCGTGTCCAGGACGGCCTGGGCCCGCTCGCTGAGCACGATCTCCGACGCGCCGCGCAGCGACTGCCAGGCATCGGCGTGCTCGCGGACGAAGAGCGCGATCGGCGTGGCGCTGACCACGTTCGTGGCCGCGGGCGAGAGCCGCGCCCAGCCGACTTCCCCGGTCAGGCAGAGCATGTCCAGCAGCGACGGCTCGTAGCGCTCGATGCGCGACGGCAGCACCGCGCGCTCCCAGGCGCCGGCGGCGATCTCGAAGCCGTCGAGCTGCTCGACCACGGCCTGCAGCCCTTCGACTCCCACCAGCCGCGACGACGGCGTCACGTGCTGCCAGGCGAAGAGGAAGCGCATGAAGTCGGCCGGGCTGACCGGCTCGATCTCCGCGCGCAGGCGGTTCAGCGTGTAGCGGTGGATGCGCGCCAGCAGGCGCCGGTCGCACCACTCGTTCGGCCCGCGGAACGTGCCGCGCAGCACCACGCCCTCGCTCTCGAGCTTCAGCAGCGCCGTCTCCGCGTCGCGCTCCTCCACGTGCAGCGACGCCGCGAGCTCGCGCGCGGTGACGGGCCCGAGGATGGACGTGCGGCCGCGGAAGAGCTCCACCAGGGCCTCCTCGCGGGTCCAGGTTTTCTGGCGCGAGGCAGGGACGGCGATGTCGGTGGCGACGTCGTGGATGGCCAGCAACTCCGGAAGCCGCTCCGCGGCAAACCAGACACTGCGGACCGCCGGCGTCCCGCCGGCTGTCTGTGGCGGCGTCCCGCCGCCACTGTGCGGGCGAGACGCCCGCACGACAGCCGGCGGGGACGCCGGCGGTCCGTTGAGGGTGACGCAGGTGGCGCGTCTCGCGGCGCGGAGTGTCTCTCCGAGGAGAGGATCGACTTCCGTGAGAAACCCCGCCGTCAACAACGCATCGTGCAGCTCGTCCGCGTCGCGCGGGTCGGGGCGCTCCTCGTCCACCACACGCGCGATGGCGTTGAGGTCCAGCGACCCGATCTCCGACACCTCCCCCCCGCGGCGCGTGAGCACGGCCTGCGTGCGGCGCTCTTCGAGCGGCGCGTCGTCGAGGAAGGCGTACGGCTTGGCGTTGAGGATCTCGTAGCAGAGCGGCGACGGCTCGGGCGTGTCGCGGGCCACGAGCTGGATCTCGCCGGCGTGAATGCGCGTCAGCACGCGGGCCAGGCCGTCGAAGTCCATCGCCTCTTCCAGGCAGTCGCGTACCACCTGGTTCACCAGCGGGTGATCGGGGATCTGCCGGTCGCCGGGGATGTTCTCGAAGCAGGCCGCGGCGTCGGGGAAGACGGCGGCCATGAGGTCGTCCGCCTGCATGCGCTGCAACTGCGGCGCGACCTTCTTGCCGTTGCGGTTGCGCGGCACGGCCAGGGAGATGGTGGTGTTCCAGCGCCAGCGCGTCTGGAACACCGGCGCGTCGAGGAAGGCCTGTACCAGCACGTCCTTCGCCGTGGCCGGATGGAGGTAGCGGAAGACGTCCGCGAGCGGGAAGGAGTGCTGGGGGCCGAGGGAGAGCAGGATCGCATCCTCGGTGGCCGCGGCCTGCAGCTCGAAGTTGAACTGGCGGCAGAAGCGCTTGCGCAGCGCCAGCCCCCAGGCGCGGTTGATGCGGCTCCCGAACGGCGTGTGGATGACGAGCTGCATGCCGCCCGCCTCGTCGAAGAAGCGCTCGGCGACGAGCGTGTCCTGCGTCGGCAGCACGCCGAGGAGGCGCTTGGAGGCGGCGAAGTACTCGTGGATCTCCCTGTCATCCTGAGCGCAGCGAAGGATCCCCTGCTGGAACCCCGTGCTCGCTCCGTCGGCAGGGGGTCCTTCGCCGTCTGCGCGGCTCAGGATGACATCCATCTCCGCGCGGAAGTCGCTCACCGCCTTCGACAGCTCATCGCTGCGCGCCGGCGCCTCGCCGAACCAGAAGGGGATGCTCGGCGGCTCTCCCTTCGCGTCCGCCACGCGCACCACGCCCGTGCCGACCTGCAGCACGCGGTAGGACTGGTTGCCGAGCTGGAAGACGTCGCCGGCCATGCTCTCGATGGCGAAGTCTTCGTTCAGCGTGCCGACGAAGGTCTCCTCCGGCTCGAGAACGACCCGGTAGTCGGCGACCTCGGGGATGGCGCCGCCGGAGGTGATGGCCAGTTGCCGTGCGCCGCGGCGCCCTTTCACGACGCCGTTCACTTCGTCGCGGTGCACGAGCGCCGCGCGGCGTCCGCGCTTCGTGGCGAAGCCCTCGGCGGTCATCTTCACCACGGCGTCGAAGCTCTCGCGCGTCAGCTCGCGATACGGCCAGGCGCGCTTGGCCAGCGCGTACAGCTCCTCTTCCGCGTACTCCTCGCACGACGCCTCGGCCACGACCTGCTGCGCGAGCACGTCCAGCGGCGCGTCGTGCGTGACGATGCGATCGAGCTCGCCGCGCTCGACCGCGCGCAGCAGCGCCGTGCACTCGACGAGGTCGTCGAGGGAGACGGGGAAGAGCCGCCCTTTCGGCAGGCCGGTCACCGAATGGCCGGAGCGTCCGACGCGCTGCAGGAAGGTGGCGATGCGGTGCGGCGAGGCGATCTGGCAGACCAGGTCGACGCTGCCGATGTCGATGCCCAGCTCCAGCGACGCCGTGGCCACGAGCGCCTTCAACTGGCCGTTCTTGAGCCGCGTCTCGGCGTCGAGGCGGTTCTCTTTCGAGAGACTGCCGTGGTGCGACGTGACCGCCTCCTCGCCGAGGCGGTCGGCGAGGTGACGGGCGATGCGCTCGGCCATACGCCGCGTGTTCACGAAGACGAGCGTGGTGCGGTGCCCGGCGATGAGCTCCGTCAGGCGATCGTAGTACTCGGTCCAGACCTCGGCCGCCATGACTGCTTCGAGCGGCGAGCGGGGAAGCTCGATGGCCAGGTCCATCGCCCGGCGATGCCCTTCGTCGACGATGCTGCATTCCGCGTGCGGCGCGAGGTAGCGCGCCACATCCTCGATCGGCTTCTGCGTCGCGGAGAGGCCGAGGCGCAGGAGCGGCGCCGTGGCCACCTTCTGCAGGCGCTCCAGGGTCAGGGCGAGATGCGCGCCGCGGCGCGTGCCGATGACGGCGTGGATCTCGTCGACGATCACCGTGCGCACGCTGCGCAGCATGTGGCGGCTGCGCTCCGCGGTGAGGAGGAGGTAGAGCGACTCGGGCGTGGTGACCAGGATGTGCGGCGGCGTCTTGAGCATGGCCGCGCGCTCGGAGGTCGTCGTGTCGCCGGTGCGCACGCCCGCGGTGATGCGCGGCGCGCCGAGGGCCTCCAGGCCGGCGCGCGGCTCCATGAGGTTCTTGTGGATGTCGGTGGAGAGTGCCTTCAGCGGCGAGACGTAGACCACGCGCACTTCGTCGGGGAGCGGCGCGGTCTCTCCCTCGACGACGAGGTCATCGAGGGCGGTGAGGAACGCGGCCAGCGTCTTGCCGGAGCCGGTCGGCGCGGCAATGAGGGTGTGGCGGCGCTCCCGGAGGGCGGCCCAGCCGCGGGCCTGGGCCTGGGTCGGACTGCCGAAGGTGTCCGTGAACCATTGCCGCGTGATCGGGTGAAAGTGAGACAGGGGCATAAGGCGGGCTGAAGCCCGCCCTACATTCTATCGGTTCAGGGCGCGCGCCAGGGTCACGTCGATCGAGTCGAGCTTCTGCTGGAGCACGGCGATCTGCCTCAGCGCGAGATCGAGCTTCTGCTCGAGGCGGGCGATGGGATCGTCGGCGAGGGGCGGTATTTCCACGACCGGTAGAGTCGGCGTGGGGAGGGGGCCGATCATCGTGCCGTAGTCGTTCTCGATGGCGAAGGATTGGGCGCGGAGCTGGAAGATCGTGCGGTCGCCGTATTCGAAGAGGTTTTCGTCGTCCGGGGTCATGGGCGGGCGGCGCCGCAAACGGCGTGCCTGCGAACGCAATCGGCTCAGCCCGTGTTCTTCACGGCATGACGAAACAACTGCTTGCCGTGCTTGCCGAAGGTATGGAAGGTCCCCGCAGTGAGCTCTCGTATTTTCTCGACTCCGGGGCTGGTCTCCGCCAGACCCTCGGGGGTCTGTCCGCCGAGGAGGCCTCGCGCGTCGCGGGCGGCAACTCGGTGGCCGCCCACGCGCATCACATCCTCTTCAGCTTCGAGGCGTTCGGGGCGTACATCCGCGGCGACCGGACGTTGCGCGACTGGAGCCAGAGCTGGAGCGTCTCCACGGTCTCCTCGGAGGACTGGACGAAGCTGCAGGAGGACCTCAGCCGCGAATACTCGTCGCTGCGGGAGGCGGTGCGCGGCGCGGCCGACGACGACGCCCTGCGCGGCGCGGTGGCGGCGGTGACCCACCTCGCGTATCACATCGGCGCCATCCGCCAGAAGCTCACCGCGCGCGGTGTGTGACAACGTAGGACGGGCTTCAGCCCGTCCCCCCCCCCCCGGGGGAGGCGGGCTGAAGCCCGCCCTACGTCACCACATTGCCCGCGATATGGCAGCGATCACGCGATCGGCTTCATCCCCGTCCTGGAACCCGCGGGTCAGCACGACCAGCACGTACTGCGTCCCATCCGGGCGATAGACGATGCCGGCGTCGTGCGAGATGGCGGTGATGGAGCCGGTCTTGTGCGCGACCTTCGTGCGGGGCGGGAGGCCGGCGGGGATGCCGTCGTTGTGCTCCTGCGCGGCCAGGATCTCGAGCATCTCTTCCGACGCCGCGGGAGAGACGGCGCGCTTCTCCGCCAGCGTGCGGAAGACGAGCATGAGGTCGTAGGCGGTAGTCGTGTTGTTCATGCCGGCGTGGTAGGCCTTGTCGTCTTCCACGCCGCGCAGGACCTGGATGTCGTTCGCGCCGATCTCCTTCATCAGGCGCATGACGCGCTTCGCGCCGATCAGCTCGATGACGAGGTTGGTGGCCAGGTTGGAGCTGCGCACTTCCATGCGCCGCACGAGCTCGCGCAGCGGCAGTTCTTTGCCGACCTCGCCGTAGAGCGCGTCGTCGGAGTCTTCGCGCGCTTCGAGCGCGTATTTTGAGCCGTCCAGGATCGAGGTGAACTCGTTGCGCACGCGCACGGGCTGGTCGAGCGACAGCTCGCCGCGCGTGGCCGCCTCGTAGATGCCGAGCATGACCGGCACTTTCATCGTGCTGGCGGCGTGAAAGACCTCCCGCTCGTTGCGCAGGAGCGTCTCGCCGGTGGCGAGGTCGTAGTACGCGACGGCGATGGTCTTGCCGGGATGCGCGGCGATGATGCGGTCGATGGTTGGCTTGGTCGCGCAGCCGGTGAGCAGCAGGAGGAGGAGGGGCAGGCGCTTCATGGCGCGCCAGTGTAAGCGGTCCGTAAGAGGGTCGCTGCCACTCTTCGCGCCGCATGAAAAAGATCGCACTCACCGCCATCCTCGGACTTACCGTCAGCGTCAGCATGATCGTCACTGGGGCCGGTGACGTCTTCCAGCAACTGAAGGTCTCGAAGAACGACGCGTCGCGCGAAGTGATCCAGTCGCTCGTCAACAGCAACGTGGATGTCTACCGCGTCCGCGGCGCATTCCGGAACGCCTCGCCCGAGGTGCGCACGGCCATGGTCGAGCAGACGCTGATCTGGACCAAGGCCTACGTCAGCTCGCCGCAGTTCGCCAAGGACTACGCCGCCTATCGCACGGAGATGAAGCCGCAGCCGCCGGAGCGCACGACCACGGTCGACCAGGAGCTGGCCGCCCGCCGCAAGCAGCGCCAGGATGACCTGGCCGAGGCCAAGAAGTCGCTGGCGGAGATCCCGAAGGAGTATCGCGCTGCCGCCGAGGAGGGCTACAAGGCCGCCGTCGCGGGGCTGAAGCAGATGGACACCCCGGAGATGCGCAAGCTGGAGCGCGACGGGATCGTCCAGGACCGCGCCAACGAAGACCAGGATTACCAGGAGCGCGTTGCACAGTGGGAGGAGGAGTATCCCGCCGACCCGAAGGTGCTGGTCAAGCAGCGCCTCCAGGATTTCCTCCGCGAGACGGCGAACGTGGACTACGCGGCGAAACTGAACGGCCGCCGCTTCGCCAACGCGTCGTACGAGTCGAAGCCGTCGGAGTGGAAGCTCGCGTATCGCGCGGGGAAGATGCCGACGGAGAAGGCGCGCGCGTTCGCGGCGGCCTGGCTCAAAGAGCTGTAGCTAGTCGATGTTGCTGGTTGCTGGTTGCTGGTTCGTGGTGGCTCACGACGAACCGCCACGAACCAGCAACCAGCAACACAGCAACGTCTCGTCCCTACACCTCGTTCACGAAGTTGGCCCCGAACGCCATGGCCGGCGTCAGCGCTCCTCGGAGTGTTGACGCCAGCACGCGTTCCACGGCCGCGATGGACGACTTCACGGTGAACGTGTAGCCCTCGTCCACCACATTCGTCATCGTCACCTCGTCACCTTTTGCGTTCACCACGCGTCCCCACAGCTCCGTCTTCGCGCGCTGGCGCTCCTCGGCCGAGGGGCCGGTGCGGCGGTTGGCGTAGGCGGTGGCGATTCTCTGGAGGGGCTTGAGGCGCAGCACGGGGAGGAGGGGGCGGACGCGGCGCAGCAGGCGCACCGACTTCGGCGGCGTCGCCGAGTAGACGCGGATGTTCGGGATGCCGGTGGTGCGGTAGGCGGTCGAGATGTCGCCCCACGGGATGGTCATGGCCAGGCGCGGGCGCGACGGGAACGGGATCTCGCGCACGTCCCACGCCTGCGGCACGCGGGTGATGCGGCCGTCCTTGCGGATCGCGCTGCCGAGACCCGCCCCTTCGATCATCGTCTTCAGCGTGCCGCGGCTCACGCCGCCGCCGGAGGCGAAGGCCAGCCAGAGCTCCGTGGCATCGGGGAGCTTCGCGTGCAGCGCGGCGGCGAGGCAGTCGGTGGGGACGACGTCGAAGCCGACGCCGGGAAGGAGCGCGATGCCGCGCTCCTTCGCCTCGGCGTCCTTGCGGAAGACCGACTCGAAGACGGAGATCTCGCCGGTGATGTCGAGGTAGTGCACGCGCGCGTCGAGGCAGGCGCGCACCATCGGCGCGCTGGTGTGGCTGAACGGGCCGGCGCAGTGCAGCACGGCGCGGATGCCCTCCAGCTCCGGCCTGGCCAGGTCGAAGACGCGCCACGGCAGTGCGAGCTCGCTCGCCAGCGCCTGCACCGGCGCGGCGCTGCGTCCGGCCAGGATGGGCCGCTGCCCGCGGCGCACCGCCTCCCGCGCGATCAGTTCCCCGGTGTAGCCGTTGGCGCCGTAGATCATCCAGCTCATCGCGCGAGCATATAGCGCAAAATAGCCGGATGGACTGTCCCAAGTGCGGCCGCCCCGCGGCGTTCGGCGCGCTGGAGTGCGAGCGCTGCGGCATCGTCTTCTCCAAGGTCTCGCACTCGCGGACGCCGCTGCCGCCGCCGCGGCCATATGTGCTCGAGGAGGAGAGCGTGGCCGACGGGCGCATCGGCCCGAGCGAGCTGAAGATCCTCGGCTTCGGTCTCGGCGCGGCGATCGTGGTCTACGCCATTCCGTTCACGCGCTTCGTCTTCTCCGCCGTCGTCACCCTCTTTCACGAGCTCGGGCACGCCGTGGCCGGCTGGCTGTTCGGCTACGCGTCGCTGCCGGCGTTCGACCTCGTGTACGGCGGCGGGCTCACGCACCACGGGCCGTTTCGTCTCTCCATCGCCGTGGCGGTGGCCTGCGTCTTCGGCTATCTGGCGTGGCTGTTCCGGGAGAACAAAAAGAGCGTCGGCATCATCGCTGCGCTGTTCCTGGTGTGGCTGTACTTCGTGACGCGCGAGTGGCGGCGCGAGCTCATGTTCGCGTCGGCGGGGCATCTGTCGGAGTTCATCCTGGCGGGCATCCTCTTCTACAAGGCGCTGGCGGGCGTGGGATGGAAATCGCCCGAGATCGAGCGCCCGGTGGGGGCGTTCGTCGCGTTCTTCGTGCAGATCCACAGCACCCTCTTCGCCTGGCGCCTCCTGCACGACCCGGCGTTCCTGGACTGGTACCGCCAGGGCAAGGGGGGGATGCTGATGAACGACCTGGAGAACGTCGCCCTCGACCTGCAGATCTGGCTCGGCATCCAGCCGGGCATCGAAGGGGTGACCCGCGCGCTGCTCGTGTTCTCGGTGCTGCCGACCGTGATCGCGCTGGTGTGGTACTTCGAGCGCGCGCGGTGGCACCGGGTGCTGCGCGCACTTCGCACCGTCGACGCGTAGCGTATGGAGTGCGGCAGCGGTCAGCTGCCGCTTTCAAACGCCCCCCGCCCGCGGCAGCTGCGGCTGCCGCAATGGAGAGCGGCAGCTGGCGCTGCCGCACTCCAGACTTATCCCCACCAGCGCTTGAAGCGTTCCCAGCGGGTTGGTTTTTTCGGGGGCGGGTCGGGTTTTTTTTCCACCGTTGGCTCGCGGCGGGTTTTGCGGGCGGTCTTCGTCACCTCCGCCTTTGGCGTGGCTTCGTCGAGGAGGCGTTGCGCTTCGGCGCGCTCGGTGCGGGCGACGAGGGACTCGGGGTGGCGGGCGAGGAGGGCGTCGTAGGTGGCGATGGCTTCGGGGTAGCGGCCGGCCTCGGCGTAGGCGCGGGCGAGCTGCAGGGCGCGCACTTTGGCGTGGTGGATCCGGCGCTGCTCGGGCGAGATCATCGCTGACGGCCGCTGCTGCTCGGCCGCCTTGCGCAGCCAGAGCACCGAGCCGCCGAGGGCGGAGGCGAGGAGGAGCGCGACCAGCCAGAACAGCAGCGCCGGCACGCGGCGGCGCAGCAGCGGGCGTCGCGGGTCGACGATCGTCGGCAGCGGCGACGTGCTCTCGTGCGGCGTCGTGGCCAGCGTCTCCGCGGAAAGCACGCCCGCGGTAATCGGCTCGCGCCGCACGACCACATCGAGGTCGTTCAGCGCCTCGGCCGCGCTGCCGTAGCGGTCCTCGGGCTTCTTGGCCAGCAGCCTGGCCACCACTTGCGACACCGCCTCGGGCACGGCCGGGTTGACCTCGTTCACCGGCGGCGGGACGTGATGGACGACGTTGTAGAGGATGCCGCTCAGCTCCGGCGCGGCGAACGGCTTCACGCCGGTCAGCATCTCGTACATCACCACGCCGGCCGAGAAGAGGTCCGACCGCGGGGAGACGGGCGAGGTCTTCACCTGCTCGGGCGACATGTAATTCGGCGTCCCCACCAGCGAGCGCGTGGCGGTGAGGCTCGAATGCAGCGGGCGGGCGACGCCGAAGTCGGCGATCTTGGCCTGCCCTTCCGAGGTCAGGAGAATGTTGGCCGGCTTGATGTCGCGGTGGATGATCCCCTTCGAGTGGGCATAGGCGAGGCCGCGCAGGATGTCGGCGGCGATGGACATGGCCTCGGTCAGCGGAAGCGGGCGCGTGCGGCGCAGGCGGGCCAGGAGCGGCTCGCCGTCGATGTACTCGGTGGCGAAAAATGACACAACTTCGTCGTCGTAGCCGACGTCGTAGAGTGTGACGATATTGGGATGCTGCATCGCTCCACAGAGCTCGGCCTCCCGTTGCAGGCGCCGATAGAACTCGTGCGCGTCGGCCTCGTCTTCGAATTTCTGGCTGAGCTGGACCGTTTTGAGCGCCACACGACGGCCGATGCGGCGGTGCCTGGCCAGCCACACTTTCCCGATCGACCCCTTCCCGAGGAAGGACTCGACCTCGTATTCACCGTAGTCACGGCGCTCCGGGAGCTCGCTCACCGGAATTAGAGTATGCGAAGAGGAACGACCATGCGCATCATCCTGCTGTCGCTGCTGCTTTCCACGCCCACCCTCCAGGCCCTCGAGACCCCCATGTGCGGCACGAGCCCGGAGAACGATGTGCGCGTCCGGGCCGTGCACGAGCGCACGCGCGAGCGCGGCCGGGTGCGCAGTCTGGCCACGAAGACGGCCACGCTGCGCGAGGGGGCGTTCTACGTCCGGAACGACGCGGACATCACGCCCGGCTACCGTCCGTTCGACCTCGAGGGGAAGTCGCTGTTCTACTCGCCCGCCGGCGGCCTGGCCGAGCCGGCCTACCTCTACCAGGTCTCCGCGTCGCGCTACGTCGAGCCGGCCGGCCCGATGCTGCACGACTTCCAGGCCGACCCGGGCACGCACTACATCACGCACGAGCTGCCGTTCCTCTTCCGGTTCGCCGACGTCAACCGGTCGCGCATCTACGTGACGGCGTACAACGGCATCGCCTTCGATCCGCCGGTCGTCGAGACGGGCACGCAGTTCGACGCCATCGAGACGGCCGTGCACCGCGCGCCGATCCTCTCGCCGCTCATGACCACGGCGCGCAAGCCGCGCTTCCTCGAGTCGCCGAAGGTGTGGATCGATTCCAACCCCGACCTCGTGCGCGTCACGTGGCGCAGCACCGGAAACGCGCCGTTCGGCTACGACGTGCAGGCGGAGCTGGGGAAGAACGGCACGATCACCTTCTCGTACAAATCGGTGACCGGGATGCGCTGGGGCACGCCGGCCATCCTGACCGGCTTCGATCCGGAGAGCGTGTCGCGCGCGCCGATCGTCGGCGTCGACGACAGCCAGAACGACGTCAACGTGCCGCAGGTCCCGGCCGCGCTGCAGCCGATGCTGAACATCAAGCGCGTGGAGGTCGAGCGCCTGCGCAACGGCGACCTGTTCGCCATCCGCATCCAGCTCATGCAGCCCATCGACCGGTCGAAGCTCTCGGATACGGACGCGGTCGGATTCCAGGCCACCATCGGCGTGGAGACGGCGGCGATCGAGATCAGCAAGTCCGCGACGATGGTGGCGTCGTTCACCGGCGCGACGTACGAGGCGGACGGCGCGTCGGCGCGCGTCGACGGCGACGTGATCGAGATCTACGGCATCCAGCCCGATCCGGAGCGCGCGTCCGAGCGCTCGCTGCGCGTGCTCACGCTGCACCGCCCGTCGAACCGGGTCACCGATACGGCCACGGTGGGCATCCCGTTCCCCGCGGCGCCGCGCACGACGTCGAACGACCTGAGCGCCTTCCCGAGCGGCGCCATGATGGTGCCGATCGCGGAGACGTTCACCCTCGGCGCGTTCGATCCGTTCGAGGTGTGGAACATCATGCGCACCAGCCACGCCATCAGCGACTACGAGTACGACGCCGTGGCCATGTACCAGACGCACTACACGGACATGATCTTCTACGCCGGCGCGTATGCCACGGGCGGCAATCCGCAGGTGGACGGCGTGGCGCCGTACTCGCCGGGCTACGGGCGGCACGCCTCGCGCGGCCCGACGCTGCTGCACATGAACCAGCTCACCTACAACTACAGCGCGGCCGAGCACACGGCCGCGAAGGTGATGCTCCACGAGTTCGGCCACCGCTGGCTGTATTTCTTCTCGATCCGCGAGAACGGGCAGACGGGACGCTACCTGAATCCGATCAGCGCGCACCCCGCGGCGTACGTGCACACGCCGGCGGCTTTCCCGGTGTACGGCCCCAACGAGTCGTCGGTGATGGGCGGCGCCTATTTCACGCAGCAGCCGAACGGGACGTACCGCGCGCACGTGGCGAACTACGGCTTCAGCTGGACGGACCTCTATCTGATGGGTCTCGCCGCGCCGGAGGAAGTGCCGAGCTGGTTCTACATCGCCAACACGGACCTGCCGAAGGCGTACTGGCCGACGCAGGGACAGATCGCCGACGGCCAGCGCCGCGACGTGAATCTCTCGCAGGTGACCGCGGTGCACGGGCCGCGCATCCCCTCGGTCGACCTGGCCCAGCGCCGCTTCCGCGTCCTCTTCGTCCTCGTCACCGAGGAGGGCGAGCCGACCACGGAAGAGGTGGCCAAGCTCAACCAGTGGCGCACCGTCATGGAGCGCAATTTCGAGCTGGCCACCGGCGGAAGGGGACGGCTGGAGACGACGTATGTGAAGGCGGGGAAGAAGAGGGCGACGAGATAGATGTTGCTGGTTGCTGGTTATTGGTTCGTGGTGGCTTCCGGCGAGAAACCCCCATGAACCAGCAACATAGCAACCAGCAACGATCACCGCACCGGCGTCGTGTGCGCGCTCGCCAGATACCACCGCCCTCTCCGCTTCACGTAGATGTGCGTATAGCGGAGGTCGTTTTTGTAGCGGGTGCGGCCGATGCTGTAGATCTGCTGCATGCGGCCGGTGACGATGCCGGCGTCGCCGTAGACGCGCACCTGCACTTCGGTGGTCTCGTACGGTTCCATCTTCAGGCCGGGGCGGACCAGGCCGCGGATGACGTCGCGCTTGTTGCGCGTCTGGCCGTCGGGGGTGATGAGGACGTAGTCGTCGGCCAGGTTCTGCTCGAACCACATCGTGTCGCCGGTCCACGTGGCGACGCTGATCTCGCGGTCGAGGCGCACGATCTCGTCGAGCGTGTCGGCGTGCGCGACCGCAACGAGGAGCAGCACCACCAGAAGCATCCGGAATCGCATTGCGACTGACCCTACTGCCCGCGCGCTTGCCGTGCAAGCGTTGACGCGGATTCGTTACCGGGAATGCGCATGCCGTTCCTCGATATATAACGTCTCCATGACCACTGAAGCCACCCCGACCCGCAACCTCGACTTCATCCGCGAGATCGTCGAGGACGACCTGCGCCAGGGAAAGCACGCCACGATCGTCACGCGCTTCCCGCCGGAGCCGAACGGCTATCTGCACATCGGCCACGCCAAGTCGATCTGTCTCAACTTCGGCGTGGCCGGGGAGTATGGCGGCCGCTGCAATCTCCGCTTCGACGACACGAATCCGGTCAAGGAAGAAGCCGAGTTCGCGCACGCGATCGTGGAGGACGTGCGCTGGCTCGGCTTCGAGGTCGGCGAGCCGCTGTACGCGTCCGACTACTTCGACCAGCTCTACGAGTGGGCCGAGCTCCTCATCAGGGAAGGGCATGCCTACGTCGAGTCGCTGTCGGCCGAGGAGATCCGCCAGTACCGCGGCACGCTCACCGAGCCGGGGAAGGAGTCGCCGTACCGCAACCGGAGCGTGGAGGAGAACCTCGACCTCTTCCGGCGCATGCGCGCGGGCGAGTTCCCCGACGGCGCGCACGTGCTGCGGGCGAAGATCGACATGGCCTCGCCGAATGTGACCATGCGCGATCCGGTGCTCTACCGCATCCGCCACGAGGAGCATCACCGCACGGGCAACAAGTGGTGCATCTATCCGATGTACGACTACGCCCACTCCCCCTCGGACGCGATCGAGCACGTGACGCACTCGCTCTGCACGCTGGAGTTCGAGGAGCACCGCCCGCTGTACGACTGGCTGGTGGAGACGCTGCCGGTGCCGTCGCGCCCGCGGCAGATCGAGTTCGCGCGGCTGGAGCTGAACTACACCATCACCTCGAAGCGCAAGCTGCGCGCGCTGGTGACCGAGGGGATCGTCAGCGGCTGGGACGACCCGCGCATGAATACGCTGGCCGCGTTCCGCCGCCGCGGCTACACGCCCGCGTCGATCCGCAACTTCGTCGAGCGCGTGGGCGTGGCGCGGCGCAACGGCATCATCGACATCGGACTGCTCGAGTTCTGCATCCGCGAGGACCTGAACAAGACCGCTCCGCGCGTGATGGGGGTGCTGCGTCCGCTGAAGGTGGTCATCGAGAACTACGAGGGTGCCGGCGAGGAGTTCGAGACGCCGAACAATCCCGAGGATCCGTCGATGGGGACGCGCCGCGTGCCGTTCTCGAAGACGATCTACATCGAGCGCGACGACTTCATGGAAGAGCCGCCGAAGAAGTTCTTCCGCCTCGCCCCGGGACGCGAGGTGCGCCTCCGCTCCGCCTACTTCATCACCTGCACGGACGTGATCAAGGACGCCGAGGGGAACATCGTGGAGCTGCGCGCGACCTACGACCCGACCACGCGCGGCGGCGACGCTCCCGACGGACGCCGCCCGAAGGCGACGCTGCACTGGGTGTCGGCGGAGCACGCCATCGACTGCGAGGTGCGCCTCTACGATCGCCTGTTCAATGCCGAGGATCCGGAAGAGGGAGGCGACTACATGTCGCACCTCAATCCGAATTCGCTGGAGGTCGTGAGCGACGCCAAACTCGAGCCCTCGGTGGCCGGCGCCGCGCCGCTGGCCCGCTACCAGTTCGAGCGCCTCGGCTACTTCTGCGTCGATCGCGACTCGACGGAGTCACGGCTCGTGTTCAATCGCACGGCCACGCTGAAGGACACGTGGGCGAAGGTCGCCTCACAGTGACCGCAGGAACGACAGCAACTGCGCGGACTCCTTCGGCGCGAGTGCCTTGAAGCGAATCGCGTCGCCCGGCGCCGTTGCGCATCGGCCGCCAGGACGAGGGAACAGACCGCGAGCAGCACGAGCAGGCGTTTCATAGCGACTTCAGAAAGACGAGCAACTGCGTGCGCTCGGCCGGTGGCAGGGCCAGGAAGCGATCGCGGTCCTGCAGCGTCGCGATCTGCGCTTTCCAGCCGAACTTGCCGACGGTGCGGCGCTCGATGAACTCCGCGCGCCCGATGTGGAACTCCTCGAGCTGCGCCGGGGGAAGGTTCGCCAGCGGCCCGGCGCCGAGCGGATCGGCCGGCGCCGGCGCGGGCGATCTCGCCGCCCGGCGCCGTTGCCCATCGGCCGGCAGGACGAGGAAACAGACTGCGAGCAGCAGGAGCAGTCGTTTCGTCATCTCACAATGATCGCAGAAACGCGAGCAGGTGGGCCCGATCCGTTTCGTTCAGCGCCTCGAAGCGGTCGCGCGCGCCGCGGCCCTGGCCGTCGTGCTTCAGGATGGCCTCGTCGATGCTCCTGGCGCTGCCGTCGTGGAGGAGCAAGCCCACGGCGCGGAGGCCCCACAGCGGGGGAGTGCGCATCTCGGTGCCGCGTGCGGCTTCCTGCTCGATGCGGTCGCCGAGCGGTCCCATGTCGTGGAGGAGGAAGTCGGAGTACGGGTGATACGTGACGCGATGCAGCGCGGGGTTCGCATTGGGGCCCGTCTGCAGCGTGGGCGTGTGACACGAGTCGCAGCCGATGCGCGAGAAGACAGCCTCGCCGGCCGTGACCTCGGCGGTGATGCGCCCGCGCGGCGGCGGGCCGAGGAAGCGCATGAAGGCCGCCGACCGGTCCACTCTCTCGCCGGTGTCGTTCAGGCCCGGCACCGGATTGAACGCCAGCTCGGCGCAATCGCCCGCGGGACAGTTCTCGTCCGGAAACAGCGGATTGGTGATCCCGAGCTCGTTGAGGTACGCGTCGCCCGAGAACTCCTGCAGCGTCGCGATCTGCGCCTTCCAGCCGAACTTGCCGACCGTCTTCATGCCGGCCACAATGTTCCGCACGAGCGCCACGCGTCCCGCGGTGGCGGGGCTCTGCACGCCCTGCTGCTGCGCGAGGGCGATGAACGTCGCGTCGTCCGTGGCGTCGACGAGGCCGAGACCGAAGAGCGGAATGGAGCGGCGCCGCGCGATGATCGTGGCCGACGCCGGCACCCTCTCGTTGCGGAAATCGTGACTCGCGCCTTCGCGCGTACTGAGTGCGGCCCCCTGCAGCAGCGCGCCGCCGTGCTCCGTCAGGTCGTGGTAGACGTTATCCACGATGGCGGCGATGCGCGTCACGAAGCGCCCGGCGCCGCCGCCGGCCGCCGGGGCGTTGTGGCATTCGCCGCACGAGCGGCCGTTGAAGACCGGCCCCAGTCCCTCCTCCATCGTTCTCCTGTCGACGAACTCCCTCCGCCCCGCGTTCCACTGCGCGAGATGCTCGGCGGAAAGGTTCGGGAGCGGACTTCCGAACGTCACGTTGGGGATGGGCTGCGGGGTCAAGGGTGGCGCGCTCGGACGGCGGCGCTGCGCCTCGAGCGACAAGGACGAAAGAAGCAAGAAGGCCACGAGCAACTGCTTCATCGCAGGGACTCCTATTCGCGTTTGGGAACGCGAATAGGATATCTGAATAAGTTATTCGTGCAAAATCGAAGTGATCGCAGGAACGCCGATGTAACGCATGTAACCGCGGTCGTAAGATGGAGCGCGGCAGTGAAGAGGGAGCTCGAGATCGTGGCCGCCATCGCCGAGGCGCTGAACTCCGCGCCGACGGTGCAGATCGCGCTGGAGCGCACGCTGGAGGTCATCGCGCGCGAGCTGAAGCTCGACACGGGGTGGGTGTGGCTGGTCGACGCGGAGACGGGGCACATCTACAGCGCCGCGGCACGCAATCTCCCGCCCTACCTGCAGGAGCCGGTGCGCATGACCGGCTCCTCCTGCTGGTGCATCGAGCAGTTCCGCGACGGCGAGCTGGAGCCGCGCAACGTCGACGTGATGGGCTGCAGCCGGCTCCGTCCGGCCATGGGCCGTGACGATCTGACGCGCAACATCGCCCACCACGCCTCGGTGCCGCTGACGTTCCAGGGGAAGCCGCTCGGCATCCTGAACATCACCGCGCCGGAGCTGCGGCGCCTCTCCGCGCGCGAGCTGCGCCTGCTGTCGACGATCGGCTTCCAGCTCGGAGTGGCCATCGAGCGCGCCCGCCTGGCGGAGGAGAGCGCGGCGCACGCCCGCGCCGACGAGCGGACGCGCCTGGCGCGCGAGATCCACGACACGATCGCGCAGAGCCTGACCGCCATCGCGCTGCAGATCGAGGCGGGACGGAGCGACGCGGCGCTGCGCGTCACGCGCGAGACGCTGGAGGAGGCGCGCCGCTCGGTGATGAACCTGCGCCTCGCGGAGAAGCCGCTGGCCCAGGCGCTGGCGCTGCTGGTGCGCGAGTTCACGTCGCAGTCGGGCATTCGCGTCTCGCTCGATGTGGCGCGGGCTTCAGCCCGCGAATGCGAGCTGCCGGTCAGTGTGGAGGCGGAGCTCTATCGCATCGCGCAGCAGGCGCTGGCGAACGTCAGCGCGCACGCGCGGGCGAAGCATGTGCGCGTGTCGCTGCGCTGCACGGCGAAGGCGGTGACGCTGACGATCGAGGACGATGGGGTAGGCTTCGACCTCCGCCGCATCCCCGAGGATCGCCACGGCATCCGCGGCATGCGCGAGCGGGCGCGGCTCGCGGGGGGGACGCTGAAAATTGCGACAGGGAGGCGGGCTGAAGCCCGCCCTACGTTAAGCGCGCTCGACGTAGGGCGGGCTTCAGCCCGCCTCCCTGTCGCAGGGACGAAGATCATCGTCAGGGTGCCCCGTTGAAGATCATCGTCGTCGACGACCACCCGGTCGTGCGCGAGGGACTGATCGCCGCGCTGGCGCGCGAGTTCGAGGTCGTGGCGGCGTTCGGCTCCGCGGAAGAGCTGCTGGGCGCGCGCGTCCGGGCGGACGTCATCCTGCTCGACCTGGAGCTGCCGGGGATGAGCGGCGTCGAGGCCATCCCGCGGCTGGAGACGCCGGTGCTCGTGCTCACCGCGTACGCGAGCGACGAGCAGCTCGACGCGGTGCTCCGCGCCGGCGCGCGCGGCTATCTGCTGAAGGGGGCGGCGCTGGAGGAGATCGGCCGCGCCATCCGCACCGTTGCCCACGGCGAGTCGTACCTCGACCCGCGGGTGGCCTCGCGCGTGGCCGCGCTGGCGCACGCGCCGCGCCTCTCCCCGCGCGAGCGCGACGTGCTGCGCCTGCTCGTGGACGGCAACTCGAACAAGGAGATCGCCGCGGCGCTGAAGGTCACGGAGCGCACGGTCAAGTTTCACGTGACGTCGATCTTCAACAAGCTGGGCGCGGAGAACCGCGCCCAGGCCGTGACGATCGCGCATCAGCGCGGGCTCATTGCCCGTTGAGCAGGCGCTCCGACAACTTGCGGACGATGACCGTCTTGTCCTTCGTCCCCTTCTCCCGGATCAGCGCCATCGCCTCCGGCGTGCCGGCATTGGCCAGGGCGATGATGGTGGCGTAGCGCACGTCGGGGTCTTCGGTCGCGAACCGCCGGATGAGCAGCGGCGCCTGCTCGGCCGCGCCGAGGCTGGTCAGCGCGTAGACGATGGAGGTGCGCACGTTCTCGTCCTTCTCGCTCTCCAGGCGCTTCGCCAGCGCCTCCGCCGCGCCGCGCACGCCGGAGAGGCCGATGGCGTGCAGCTCCGTCTCGCCGCGGTCGTCGATCTTCCCCAGTCCCGCCAGCCGCGCCTCCATGGCCGGCAGCGCCGGCGCCTTGAAGTGCTCGCGGTTGAGGCGCGCGAGAGTCTGCTGCGCGCCGACGAGGACGATCTTCGCCAGCGCCGCCTGCACCTCGTCGCCCATGCCCATGCCGCCGTTGTACATGACGAAGAGGCGCGCCGGGCGGATGCGGTGCGTCACCGGCTGCCCGTCCTTCGGGGTCGCGCGCACCTCGAGGTCGAGGTAGGTGTAGAAGAGCAGCGAGCCGTAACCCATGTGCTGGATGTCGACGTTGGCGCCGTGGATGGTGCCGTCGATGGTCCACTGCGGCGCCCGCGCTTCCTGCTGCGCCATCATGGACAGGCCGAGCTTGGTCCCTTCCGCGCGCAGCGTCTCGGCGAAGATCTGCCCGAGGTCCAGCGTGGGGGCGAGGTCGTAGCTCGAGATCATCGCGTTGCGGAAGCCGCCGGCGAGCTTGTTGGCCACCTTGCGGTCGAACTTCGACTCGAACGTGCCGACCACGACCGGGCCGGCTTTCGAGCCGTCCCAGACCGGCCCGGTGAGCTCGATGCGGTCGTCGTCGATCTCGTTGAGGTCGAGGGTCTTGATGGTGATGGCGAAGGCGGGCGTAGCGAGGGCGAGCAGCAGGAAAACGAGCGCGCGTTTCATGACCTGTCCTTTTGTACGAGGTTTTGTTGGGTGGTGCGGGCGCATTTTACTTCCATGAAGACTGCACTGATCACCGGCGCCTCGCAGGGACTGGGACGCGCGCTTGCGCGCCTGCTGGACTCGCGGGGCTACCGTCTCGTTCTCAATGCCCGCCGTGCCGAGCCGCTCCAGGAGCTGGCGTGGGAGCTCGGCGCGATTGCCGTACCCGGCGACGTCTCCGAGATTGCCGAGGAGCTCGTGGCGCGCGCCGGGCGCGTCGACGTCCTGGTCAACAACGCCTCGGAGCTCGGTCCGCTGCCGATGCCGCGCCTGGCCGACTACCCGTGGGAGGCGCTGCTGCGCGTGCTCAAGGTGAACGCCGTCGCGCCGCTGCACCTCACGCAGCTCGTGCTGCCGCAGATGCGCGCCCGCGGCGACGGCGTCATCATCAACATCTCCTCCGACGCCGCGGTGAACGCGTATCCCGGCTGGGGCGGCTACGGCGCGAGCAAGGCCGCGCTCGAGCACCTGTCGCGCACGCTGGCCGTGGAGCTGGAAGGGACGGGCGTGCGCGTGCACGTCATCGATCCCGGCGAGATGCGCACGCAGATGCACCAGGATGCGATCGACGGCGGCGATATCTCGCACCTGCCGCTGCCGGAGAGCGTGGCGCCGCGGATTGTCTCGGTGATCGAGGAGGCGGCATGACCACGCTCGAATTCGAGCTGCCGCGCGAACTGGAGGCGCGCGAGCCGGCCGAGCTGCGCGGCGACGGGCGCGATGACGTGCGCCTGCTGGTCACCCGCCGCGACGACGATTCCATCCGGCACGCCCACTTTCGCGAGCTGCCGCGCTTTCTCCGCGCCGGCGACCTGGTCGTGCTGAACACCACCGCCACGCTCCCCGCCGCGGTGGAGAACCTGCACTTCTCGACGGCGCTGCCGGGCGGGCTGGTGGTGGTGGAGCCGCGCGGAGGCGCACCGCGGCCGCTCCCGGGAGGGGCGAAGATCACGCTGCTCGCGCCGTACCGCGACTCGCAGCGGCTCTGGATCGCGCGCCTCGACGGCGTGGCCGACCTGCGCGCGTATCTGCAGCGCTACGGACGCCCGATCGCCTACTCATATGTTGAGCGCCGCTTTCCGCTCGACGCCTACCAGACCGTCTTCGCCGAGGAGCCGGGCTCCGCGGAGATGCCCTCGGCGGGACGCGCCTTCACGCGGCAGATGCTGGTCTGCCTGCGCCGCCGCGGCGTGCGCCTCGCGAAGCTCGTGCTGCACGCCGGCGTGGCCTCGCTGGAGTCGCACGAGCGGCCGTACGACGAGCTGTACGAGGTGCCGGTGCGCACGGCCAAGGAAGTGCGCCGCGCGAAGGAGCGGGGCGGCCGGGTGGTGGCCGTGGGCACGACGGTCGTGCGGGCGCTGGAGTCGAGCGTCGACCGCGCCAGCCGCGTCATCGCCTCGCGCGGCTGGACCGACCTCGTCATCACCCCCGAGCGCGGCCTCCGCGTCGTCGATGCGCTCCTCACCGGCTTCCACGAGCCGAAGGCCACGCACCTGGCCATGCTCGAGGCGCTGGCCGGCAGCACGCACGTGCGCAAGGCCTACGAGGCGGCACTGTCGGAGAGATACCTCTGGCACGAGTTCGGCGATCTGCACCTGATTCTGTGAGGGAATGCGCGTCTACACCCATGTGTACACTGTAGACATGGCACTGCACATCAAGACCGACTCCGAGTTCGATGAGGCGCTTCAGTGGCTGGCCCAAAAGGAGAAGCGCTCGAAGAGTGACGTCGTGCGGGAGTCGGTCCTGGCTCGATATCGGAGCCGCAAGATGGGACTCGAATTCGGTGCGCTGCGGCACCTGTTCGGTCCCGAAGACACGTCTGAGTCCATCGCCCGGGAGTTGAAGGAGATGGACGCAGACCATGATCTGGATTGACACTAGTTTCGCAGTGGAGTGGCTGCGCGGGACGCCACGCGCATCGGAAACCGGATTCCGCCGCTCCGCGCGGATGCAGATCCTTCCGCTGCAGTACGCGGAAGTCTGCGCGTACTTCATTCGGCAGCGCCGGAAGTTTTCGCTCGCCGTGCTCGACCCGCTGGAGATCGTGACTGTCGGTGTCCAGGAGCTCGTTGCCGCCGCCGATCTTTATCTTCGCGCCCGAGCCGCCGGCAGCAAAGCCTCGCTCGCCGACGCCGTGCTCGCCGCCACCGTCCGTAACCGCGGCGGCGTGCTCTACGCCTTCGACGAGGACTTTCGCCACCTCGGCCTGCAGCAGGAGTCCATAGGTCGCTGGACGCCCGCCTGAGGGAGAACGCGTAGCGTCTGGACTGCGGCGACGCCAGTCGCCGCTCTCGATGCGGAGGCGCCAGCCTCCGCCCGCCCGCGGCAACTGCGGCTGCCGCAATAGAGAGCGGCAGCTGGCGCTGCCGCACTCCAGGGGCGCGGCTACAATCCGCGGGATGAAACGTGCGTTCATGCTCGCGATGACTGTCATTGCCCTCGCCGCCGCTGCCCAGACGCCCCCCGTGGCGAAGAAGGTCCCGAAGTCGCTCACGATGCATGGCGACACGCGCGTCGACGAGTACGGGTGGCTGCGCGACAAGAAGAGCGCCGAGACGCTGGCCTATCTCGAGGCCGAGAACGCGTACGCCGACGCGGTGATGAAGCCGACGGAGAAGCTGCAGAAGCAGCTCTACGACGAGATGCTCGGCCGCATCAAGCAGACCGACATCAACGTCCCGTACCGCAAGAACGGGTATTTCTATTACTCGCGCACCGTGGAAGGGAAGCAGTACCCGATCTACGCGCGTAAAAAAGGGAGCGTCGACGCGAAGGAGGAGATCCTCCTCGACGTCAACCAGCTCGCCGAGGGGAAGAAATTCATGAGCGTCGGGGCGATGAACGTCTCCGACGACACGAACCTCCTCGCCTTCACCACCGACGACAACGGCTACCGCCAGTACAAGCTGCACGTGAAGGACCTGCGCACCGGCAAGGTCACGGAGCACCTGGCCGAGCGCGTGACCAGCGTGGAGTGGGCCAAGGACAACAAGACTCTCTTCTACACCACCGAGAACGACGCCAAGCGCTCGAACCGCGCCTTCCGTCACGTCCTCGGCGGCACGGCCCAGGCGCTGTACGAGGAGCAGGACGAGCTGTACGACGTCTACTTCGACCGCTCCCGCAGCGGCGACTGGATCTTCCTGATCTCCGACAGCAAGACCACCGGCGAGACGCGCCTGATCGACGCCGCGAAGCCCGATGCCGCGCCCGTGGTGATGATCCCGCGCAAGACGGACCACAAGTACTACGTCGACCACCGCGGCGACCGCTTCTACATCCACACCAACGACGCCGGCATCAACTACCGCGTCGTCACGGCGCCGGTGAACGACTACGCGCGGGCGAACTGGAAGGAGCTCGTGCCGTACCGCAAGCCGGTGCGCATCGAGTCGATCGACCTGTTCAAAAACCACATGGTCGTGCGGCTGCGCGAGGGAGGGCTGTCGCACCTCGAGATCTACGACCTGCGCGAGGGCGGCAAGGCGCCGCACCGCGTGAGCTTCCCCGAGACCGCGTACGCCGTCTTCCCGAGCGCGAACGCGGAGTTCGACACGAACGTCTACCGCTACACGTACCAGTCCTTCATCACCCCCTCCTCGGTCTACGACTACGATCTCGACTCGCGCAAGCAGACGCTCCTCAAGCGCACCGAGGTGCTGGGCGGGTACGACCCGGCCAGGTACAAGGTCGAGCGCTTCTTCGCGCCGGCGCCCGACGGCGCGCAGGTGCCGGTGACGCTCGTCTATCGCAAAGACCTCAACCCGAAGGGAAAGAACCCGCTGCTGCTGTACGCGTACGGCTCGTACGGCTCCTCGCAATCGCCGACCTTCGCCTCCAACCGCTTCTCGCTCATCGACCGCGGCGTCGTGTACGCGCTGGCCAACATCCGCGGCGGCGGGGAGATGGGGAAGGAGTGGCACGAGCAGGGGCGGATGATGTCGAAGAAGAACACCTTCACCGACTTCATCGCCGTGGCCGACCACCTGATCAAGGAGGGGTACACGTCGCCGGACAAACTGGCCATCTCCGGCGGCAGCGCGGGCGGGCTGCTCATGGGCGCGGTGATCAACATGCGCCCGGAGCTGTTCAAGGCGGTGATGGCGTACGTGCCGTTCGTCGACGTGATCAACACCATGTCTGACCCGACCCTCCCGCTGACGACGCAGGAGTACATCGAGTGGGGCAATCCGGCCGACAAAGAGGCCTACCTCTACATGAAGAGCTACGACCCGTACCTGAACGTGGAGAAGAAAAAGTATCCCTCCATGCTCGTGCGGACGTCGCTCAACGACAGCCAGGTCGGCTACTGGGAAGCGGCCAAGTGGGTGGCCAGGCTCCGCGCGCACAAGACCGACGGGAACGTCCTCCTGCTGCGCACGAACATGGGCGCCGGCCACGGCGGCGCCTCGGGCCGTTACGACAAGCTGCGCGACGAGGCGGCCGATTACGCGTGGCTGCTCACGACGCTCGGCGTCGTTCAGTGACGAGGTACGAGGTACGAGGTACGAGTGCTTCGCTTGCCGCGCGCTTTACGCCTGAAGCCCGCCGAACGCGGAGCGACTCGTACCTCGTCACTCGTACCTCGTACCTCGTACCTCGTACCTGTGCCGAAGGCACAATCGATGCACGTCCCCGCCGCAACTCATGTCCTCCGAGCCCCTTTCGGTGATGATGGCGGGCGGGCCGATGCCGCACGATGAGGTCATGCGCATCGGGCGTGAGCTGGGGAACGCCCTGACGACGGTCCACGGCGAGCTGTGGCCCTCTTCGATCTCCGTCTCGGCGGAGGGAATCGGCGTCCTCCCCCCCGGGATGGCGGACCGCACGCGTTACGGGCAGTACGCGGCCCCGGAGCGCATCCTTGGGAAGCCGGCCACGCCGGCGTCCGACGTCTTCTCCATCGGGGCAATCCTCTACCACGCGCTGGCGGGGCATCCGCCGTTCCGCGGCACGTCGCCGGCGGCGGTCATGCTCGCCACGTGCACCGAGGAGCCGCTCGAGCTGCCGCCGCAGGTACCGAGAAAACTGGAGGCGGTCATCCAGCGCTGCCTGCGCAAAGACCCGGCTCAGCGCTACCCGACGCCGGCCGCGCTGCGCGACGCGCTCCTCGGCGTGACGAGCGAGTGGGAGGGGAAGCGCATCCTCGTCGCCGACGACGACGCGCCGATCCGCGATCTCTACATCCAGGTCGCCGCCCGCCTTGGCGTGGAGGCCGACGTCGTGGCCAGCGGCCGCGACGCCATCGAGGCCCTCAAGACCTGCCGCTACGACGTGGCCCTGCTCGACCTCAACATGCCGCGCCTCTCGGGCTGGGAAGTGCTCGACTTCCTCCGCTCGCGCTACGACAACCGTCCGCGCCACCTCTACATCGTCACCGGCTTCGGCGACCAGATGATCAGCGACGCCGACCGCGAGCTCGTGGCGGCCGTGCTCTACAAGCCGGTCGAGCCCTCCGCGCTGCGCAACCTCATCGCCGAGTCGCTGCGCGGTGCCCGTCCCGACGTCGCCAGGATCCTGCAGGGGACGCGGCACCGCATCGTCACCGCGGCGTGAGCCGCCACGTCCGATCGGCCTGCTCGAGCGACCACGGTCCCGACATCACCTTCCCGCTGAACCAGAGCTCGAAGCGCTTCGCCTGCCACGACCCCTCGATGATCTCGTACGCGCCGCGGTCGTCGACGCCCGGCGGCTCCTCGGCGCGGTAATACCGAGGGTCGATCTCGATCTCGCCCAGGGAAATCGCGACCAGGTCGGAGCGGAGCAGGAAGCGTTTGAACCGCCCGCGCATCTCCAGCCACAACTCATTGCCGGTGAGGACAAACAGCCGCCGCCCCGACTGGGACGAGGGTTTGGGTAACGTAAACGTAGGACGGGCTTCAGCCCGTCCCCCCGGTGGACGGGCGGGGGCGGGGCGGGCTGAAGCCCGCCCTACGTCCGGCAACCGTTGCCTGAGCTTCAGCACCTCCGCGAAGAGGTCCCCCACCTTGCGAACGCGCTCGATCGCCTCCGCGGGCGTCCATTGGAGGTCGCCAGAAAGCTCCTCCCACCGCACCGGCATCGACACGAAGCCCGTCGCGCGGAGCGAGTACACGGCCACGTTGGTCTTGTAGTCCGCATTCTGGCTCCAGTCGATGAACACCTTTCCCACGCGCAGAGCCTTCGACATCTTGGCCACCACGAGCTTCGGGTAGGCGCGGGCCATCTCCTCGGCCACCAGCCTGGCAAACGTTTCCGTCGTCGCATGCGTGGCGCCGCTGTTCAGCGGCACGTACAGCTGCATCCCTTTCGAGCCCGAGACCTTCGCGAACGACTGGAGCGGCAGCGCTTCGCGCAGCAGCAGCGCGACTTTCGCGCAGTGGCGGAGGTCCGCCCCTTCGCCGGGATCGAGATCGAACACGACGTGCGTGGCCACGTCGATCTTCGGCACCTTGTGCAGGAACGGGTGCAGCTCGATGCCGCCGACGCCGGCCAGCCACGTCAGCGTGCGCGTGTCGTTGCAGAGCACGTAGTCGATCGGCGCCCCTCCCTCGCGCCGCGGCACGGGGAAGCGCTTCACCCACGACGGCGTGAAGCCCGGCGCATCCTTCTCCCAGAAAAACTCCCCTGCGATCCCGTCCGGAAAGCGCTTGAACGACAGTGGCCGGTTGCGCAGATGCGGCAGGATCGTCTTCGCGATCGCCTTGTAGTACCCAACGACGTCAGCTTTTTCAATTTTCAATTTTCAATTTTCAATTTATCCTTTCCCCGTCCCACCACAACGCAAGAACGGCTCGGGAGGGTGCGATGGGGGAGATCAGGCTGTTCCAGATCTGCTATGAGGGCGACCTCACGGTCGAGGTATCGCATGTGATGCGGCGTCTCGGCGGAGAGCCCAACTTCGACCAGAGCTGGCAGGTGTTCCTGCCCGAGGGGCGGCACGCCGCGCCGCTGGTCCGGTACGTGCGGGCGCAACTCGGCAGCGACGCGCGGCTGCTCGTCGCGTGCACGCAGTTCACCAACACGCGCGACTTTCTCCTGGTGCGCCACAGCCTCACGCCGGGCGCCGATTACTCCGAGCTGCACGACGCCCTGGCGCGTCTGGGGACCGTCGTGGCGCTGCCGTTCGAGTCGACGTTCGTCATCCAGAGCGACGACCGCACCGACGTGCGCACCCTCGGCGCGGCCCTGGGCGAGCTCTGTCCCGACGAGTCGCTGATGGTCACCGGCATCAGCCACGACTGGGCCTACTGCAACTCCGGCCAGTCGCGCATGTTCGTCGCCGAGGCGCTCGAAGAGGCGCAGTTCAAGGCCTTCTGACTGTCTTCGCGCGTGTACAACGAGCCCACGGCGGAGGACAGCGTCCGCTCGTGACGCGCTGCGAACCGCTCGTGACGCAGTGGGAACACTCGCGCGCCCGCGATTCTTGAACTGGCCGCGTCCGGCAGAGTTCTTGTATCGTGCGCCGCACATCGGAGGGGAAAGCATGGCCACAGCCGCCCTAGCTACAGAGAAGCATCCTAAAGGGTTGTACGTCCTGTTCGGGAGCGAGATGTGGGAGCGCTACAGCTTCTACACCGTCAACGCGATGCTCGCGCTCTACCTGCGCGATGCCGTGCAGGGATTCGGGATGACCGCCGCGGAGGCGACGAGTGTCTCGGCCTGGTACCTCGCCGCAGTGTACGCCTCGCCGCTGTTCGGCGGCCTGATCGCCGATCTCTTCCTCGGCTTCCGCAAGTCGATCATCGTCGGCGCGATCTTCTTCATCGCCGGCCATGCGCTCCTCGGCGTTCCGGGCAACATCAACGTCGTCTACGCGGCGCTGGCCTGCCTGGTCATCGGCAACGGCTTCTTCAAGCCGAACGTCTCCTCAATGGTCGGGAACCTCTATGCCGAGGGGAGCCATCTCAAGGACAAGGCCTACCTGATCTTCTACATGGGCATCAACATCGGCGCGACGCTGGCGCCGCTCATCGCCGGCTTCGTGCGGCCGAAGTGGGGCTTCCACCCCGCCTTCGCCCTCGGCGCGGTCGGCATGATCATCTCGCTGATCGTCTTCGTCGCCGGCACGAAGCACGTGCGCCACGCGGATCGCGTGCGCGGCAGGGGCAAAGGCGACTTCACCCGCGCCGACGGCTCGAAGGGCAATCAGGAAGCGGTGGCCACGTCCGAGGACCTGCCGCCGGTGCTGAACGAAGAAGCGCGGAACATGCAGGCCGTGCCGGAGTGGAAGCGGATCATGGCCCTGATCGTCGTGTTCCTGATCGTCATCGTCTTCTGGATGATCTTCCACCAGAACTCCCTGACCCTCACCTTCTGGGCCGAGGACCACACGCGCTGGACCTTCATCGAGGCGGGCGGCATCCTCTCCAACGCCATCAACCCGCTGTACATCATCCTGCTCTCGCTGCCTCTGGCCGGCTTCTGGACGTGGCTCGACAAGCGCGGCAAGGAACCCTCCACACCGACGAAGATGATGTTCGGCATGACCCTCACCGGCCTGTCGATGCTGGTGCTCTATTTCGCGTCGAACGCGAACGGCTTCGACAAGCCCGCCTTCCGTGTGGTCAAGTCCGACGGTGTGCAGACGTACGTGCAGATCGCACCGGAAGCGCGCGACTACCTGAAGATCACCAATCCCCCGACGCAGATCGAGGTGATCGAAGAGGGCAAGCCGGTGCAGAAGGAAGCATGGCCGGTGACGGTCACCGGCGGCACCGTGCAGCCGAACGATTTCGTGCGTCTCGAGAATCACTCACCGACGCAGATCACCACGTCGCCGACGAGCAAAGCCTCGCTGTGGTGGCTGCTGCTGCTCTACCTGATCATCTCGCTGGGCGAGCTGATGCTCAGCCCGATGGGCCTCTCCCTCGTGTCGAAAGTCGCACCGCTACGCTGGCGCGGTCTGATGATGGGCGGCTGGTTCCTGGCCACGGCCATCGGCAACAAGCTGACCGCGATCGGCGTCTACTGGGATCGCTGGAGCCACGCGCAGTTCTTCCTCACGCTGGCGATCATGGCCTTCATCATGGCCGTCGTGCTGTTCGTGCTGCTGCGACCTCTGAAGAAGGCGATGCCCGGGGTTTAGTGGACCTTCAGGAGAACGTTTCTCTCGCGCCGCTGACCACCATCGGCATCGGTGGTCCGGCGCGATTCTTTTTGCGCGTAACCTCGGTGGACGAGCTCCGCGAGGCGCTGGCCTGGGCTGGCGACCGTCCCGTGTTTCTCCTCGGCGGCGGCAGCAATCTGCTCATCTCCGACGCCGGCTTCGACGGGCTGGTGATTCATCTCGACCTGCGCGGCATGACGGTGGAGAGCGAGGACGAGTACGCGATGGTGAAAGTCGCCGCGGGCGAGCCGTGGGACGGTTTCGTGGCGTACGCGGTATCGCAGGGGTGGGCGGGGATCGAGTGCCTCTCCGGCATCCCCGGCTCCACCGGCGCGACGCCGATCCAGAACGTCGGCGCGTACGGGCAGGAGGTGGCCGAGACGATCGTGCGCGTCGAGGCGCTCGACCGCACCACCGGGACGGTGGTCTGGTTCACGAACTGGGACTGCCGTTTCGGCTACCGCTCCAGCATCTTCAAGAACTACGAGCGCGAGCGCTACGCCGTGCTCTCCGTGACGTTCCGCCTGAAGCGCGGCGGCTGCGCGACGATCCGCTATCCCGAGCTGCAAAAGTACGTCGACGAGCGCGGCGTGTCCGTGGACGACCTGCAGGGCGTGCGCGACTCCGTCATCGCCATCCGCAAGCGCAAGGGGATGGTGCTCGACCCGGGCGATCCCGACACGCGCAGCGACGGCTCGTTCTTCATGAACCCGATCGTGTCCGCGTCCGATTACGAAGCATTCGCGAAGATCGCCCCCGAGGCGCCGCACTTTCCCTCCGGGGACGAAATCAAGCTCTCCGCGGCCTGGCTGATCGAGCACGCCGGCTTCCACAAAGGCTTCGTGCACGGCAACGTCGGCCTGTCGTCGAAGCACTCGCTGGCCGTCATCAACCGCGGCGGCGGCACGGCCGCGGAGGTCGTGGAGCTCGTGCGCATGATCCAGGCAAAGGTGCGCGAACGGTTCGGCGTAGAGATCCACCCCGAACCCAACTTCATCGGGTTTTGATCTGGAGTGCGGCAACGCCAGTTGCCGCTCTCCATTGCCGCGACGCCAGTCGCGGCAGCTGGCGCTGCCGCAATCGAGAGCGGCAACTGGCGTTGCCGCACTCCAGACTAGCTCGGCGGCAGCGCCGTGATCTTCGGTCCGGACTGCCGTTTCGTCTGGCGCTCGAGCTCGCGCTGGCGTTTGCGCTCCAGCGACTCGGTGTCGATGGCGATCACGCCGGCGCGGATGTAGCTGTTCATGGCCGCGGCGTAGCGGACGTCGGGCTCCTGCAGTTTCACGCCCGACTGGTAGCGGAGCCCTTCCTCCGTCTGGGCCAGGTGGCTCCAGACCACGATCACGGTCACGGTCGCGCCGACGCCGCCGCGGGTGAAGGTCAGCGTCGCGGGCGTCCCGAGGCGGACCGGGTGGGCGTGCCGGATCTGCGCGCCGCCGAGGCTGAGGTTCAGC
Organism: Thermoanaerobaculia bacterium; assembly: GCA_035627015.1. GTDB lineage: Bacteria > Acidobacteriota > Thermoanaerobaculia > Gp7-AA8 > Gp7-AA8 > QHVT01. Next base: position 138,637 of record DASPMO010000103.1, read on the forward strand.
AGCGACACCGGTACGCTGTTGAAGGTGCCCTCGACGGGCGCGACCACGATAAAGCGGTCGCCCTTCCGGAGATCGGTGACATCGTCGTTCATGATGGGAGGGGAATCCGGAAGTCAGTGTACCGCGAAAACAGGCTCTTGTTAACCGCCAGCCCCCCTCCCGCGTAGTACACGCAGAATCGGAGGTCAGGTCGTGGAAGAAAATGTCTGGATCCCCATCATTGGAATGTTGACGTCCACCGCAATGGTGGTGTTGATCGTCTACTTCATCGCGCGCTCGCGGCAGCGTCGCGCGGAATTACAGGCCGAGGTGCAGACGAAGCTCATCGATCGCTTCGGCTCCGCGCCCGAGCTCATCGAATTTCTGCAGTCGCCCGCGGGGCGGCAGTTCGTCACCGGGGTGCAGGGCGTGCCGGGGGTGCTGGCGCGCGAGCGGATCATGTCCGGCTTCACGCGCTCGATCGTGCTGTCGATGCTCGGCGCGGCGTTCCTGGCGCTAACGTTCTTCTACGAGAAGGACTTCGCGGTGCCGGCGGCGATCCTCTTCAGCCTCGGCATCGGCTACTTCATCGCCACGTTCGTGTCGTGGCGCCTCGCCGCCGGCATGGGTGATGTTTTCCGTCCGAGCCAGAACAGCAACTCGTGAGCGATGATCATGTTCGCCGCCGCACTGAACCTGTCGGCCCCGCTGATGGCCGAGGCGCAAACGCGCACCGGTAACCCGAGGCCGATGGACGAAGGACGCTTCGAGGCCTTCTACCGCCGCAACGCGGGAAGCCTCTGGTCGTACCTCTTCCGCATGACCGGCCACGAGGCCGTCGCGGACGACCTGCTGCAGAAGACGTTCTTCCGCTTCCTCCGCGCTAATCCGGTGCTGGCGTCGGAAGAGCACCAGCGCCGCTGGCTCTTCCGCACGGCCACGAACCTGGCCATGGATCACTTCCGCGAGACCAAGCGCGAGCGCGCGGTGGAGCTGGGCGACCTGCCGGAGAGCGGCGCGTCGATGGAGCCGCGCGAGGTGCTGCGCCACGACATGATGAAGACGTTCGCCGAGCTGAAGCCGCGCGAGCGCGCGCTGCTCTGGCTGGCGCACGTCGAGGAGGCCGACCACGAGGACATCGGCGAGGCCCTCGGCGTGAAGACCCACAGCGTGAAAGTGCTCCTCTTCCGCGCCCGCAAGCGTCTCGGCGAGCTGCTGACGAAAAAGGGCCTCGCGCCGGAGGTGAGGCGATGAGCTGCCGTTTCGAGTCCGACGTGCTCCGCGCCGCGCAGGAAGACCAGTGGTCCGACTCGGTGCGCCGTCATCTCCACGAGTGCGATGACTGCGTGGCCGCGGCCGCGGTGGCGCCGTGGATGTCGCGCTTCGCGAAGATCGGCGACCGCGAGCATCCGCTCCCTGACCCGCAGATCGTCTGGCTGAAGGCGAAAGTCCTTCAGGGGACGGTGGACGCGGCCCGCGTCTCACGTCCGATGACCGTCGTGCAGCTGGTCTCCTACCTCGTCGTCGCCGGCGGCTGGGCCGCCGTCCTGACGTGGAAGTGGGACGCCGTGGCCGCCTGGCTGCGCGGATTCACCCCCACCGGTCTCGTGCAGAATGTCGTGAGCGGCGAGTCGCTGTCGATGTCCTTCTTCGCCCTGGTGTTCATCCTGGCGTCGATGACGGTCATGCTGGCGATGCACACCATCCTGGCGGAGGAGTGATCAGCGCGCTCCCCACAGGAGGATGCGCTTGTAGGTGTAGAAGAACGGCCGCTCCTCGCCCAGGACGCCGCGGAGGCGGGCGCGATACGCGTCCAGAAACTCCTCGAAGCGCCCGCCCGGGAGCTGCGACTGGTAGTGCGTGAGCAGCGCGCCGCGCACCCACTCCACGACGTCGTCCGCCGACGGCAGGACGTGACCGTAGACCTGCAGGCGCACGTGCTGCCGCTGGTATCCGAGGCGATACAGGAGCTCCGCGTAGCGCTCGACCGGGAGGATGGGATCGGGCCGCGGTGCCAGGCCGAAGTCGCCCGCCACCTCGGCCGCCACGCGGTGCGACGGGTGATCGTCGTTGAGCGGCATCTGCACGGCGAGCTGCCCGCGCACGGAGAGAAAGCTCGTCAGCCGTGCGAGGAGCGCTTCGTGATCGGCGATCCAGTGGAGGGCGGCGTTGGAGAAGATCAGGTCGTACGGACGGTCGGTAACGAACGCCTCGATGTTCCCCTGTTCGAAGCGCAGCATCTCCCCGCCGAAGTGGCCGGCCTTGAGGAGCATCGTCTCCGACTCGTCGATGCCCACCGTCTCCTCCGCGCCGAGGGACTCGTGCAGCTCGCGCGTCAACTCGCCCGTCCCGCAGCCGAGATCGACCACGCGCATGCGCGGGTGGCGCTCGATGAGGGAGAGCAGGTCGGTGAAGGGCTGTTTGCGCTCGGCGGCAAAGCGGGCGTACTGCTCGGGCGACCACATCGAGGGAAGGTTATCAGTTGTCGGTTGTCGGTTGTCGGTTGTCTATGATGCAGCGCGAGGACTCACAGACAACTGACAACCGACAACCGAGAACTCAAAGATTCAGCCCCGTCGCCTCCCGCACGCGCGAGCGGAACCGCCGGCTCATGACCAGGTGCGTGCCGTCGTTGAGCACCACCAGCGAGTCGTCGCGGATCTCGGTGACGCGGCGCAGGTTCACGATCGTGCTGCGGTGGATGCGCACGAACTGCTTGCCGTCGAGGCGCGCCTCCACCGCGGCGATGGCGTCGCGCACGAGGTACGACTGCTCGCGCACGTGCAGCCTCACGTACTTCCCCTCGGCCTCGATCCAGTCGACGTCGCGCACGGCCACGAGGATGGTGCGGTCGCGCTTCTTGACCGGGAAGAACGCGGCGCGGAGGTCGCGCGGCGCGCTCTTCCTGGCCCGGTCGATGGCCTCGTTGAAGCGCGCCCGGTCGAACGGCTTGAGCAGATAGTCGACCGCCGCCACCTCGAACGCGCGGATGGCGTAGTCGCCGTGCGCCGTGATGAACACCACCGCCGGCGCGTGCGTGGCCGGGAGCGCGCGCACGACGTCGAAGCCGTCGCCGCCCGGCATCTGGATGTCGAGCAGGACCAGGTCCGGACGCTCGCGCTCCACCAGGGCGATGGCCTCCGAGACGGTGGCCGCCTCGCCGGCCACGCTCACGTCGCTCCGCGCCTCGAGGAACATGCGGATCTTCTGGCGCGCCAGGCGCTCGTCGTCGACGATCAGCGCGCGGAGCATGGGATGGCGATCTCCACGGCGAAGCCGTTGTCGGTCGGGCCGTAGGTGAAGCGGTGCCGCTGCCCATACAGCGCCTGCAGCCGCGCGCGCGTGTTCGAGAGGCCGATGCGCTCGCGCACGCCGGCCGCGCAGACGACGTCGTCGCTGACCACGAGGCGCAGCGTGCCGTTGTCCCGGGTAGCCCGGATGGCGATCGAGCCCCCCTCGTCGCGTCGGGCGATGCCGTGATGGATCGCGTTCTCCACCAGCGGCTGCAGGATCAGCGCGGGGACGAGCGCCTCTTCCACGCCCCGCGCGTCGATGCTGACCTGCAGCCGCTCCTCGAAACGGATGCGCTCGATCTCGAGGTAGCGCTGCACGAACTCGAGCTCCTCGGCCAGCGGGATCTCCGTGGCGATGGGACGCTCGAGCGTGAGCCGCAGGAAGTCGGAAAGGCGCGTCAGCATCGCGTCCGCGGCCTCGACGTCGTGGTACATGAGCGACGAGACGGAGTTGAGCGTGTTGAAGAGGAAGTGCGGGTTGAGCTGCATCTTCAGCGCGTCGAGCTGCGCGTGCGCGAGCTGCGTCTCCAGCCGCGACGTGTTGCGCGCGTACGTCCACGCCAGGTACGCGGCCAGGATCACCCAGTACGTCGGGAGGCTGCTGTGAAAGTTCACGCCGAAGGCCATGGAGAGGCTCTCCGCGAACGGCGTGCGTCCCCGGTACACGGAGCCGACGAAATGCCAGAGGATCGTCTCGGCGACGAGGAGCTGCGTGGTGGTGAGGAACAGGCTGGCCAGGGCGTGCACGGCGACGTTGCGCGCGCTGCGCAGCGGAAAGCGCCGGGCCATGAGGATCACCAGCGGCGAGGCCAGTCCCCAGAGCCAGTAGTAGGTGAGGTTGACCGCCACGGCGTCGCTCCAGCGCGGCCTCTCCTCGTACGCGGGGTTGAAGTACGCCTGCGTGGCGAAGTAGACCGCGACGAGCGTCCACGCCAGCAGCGCAAGCAGGACCACCCGGCGGTTCATGGATGGATGATACGCGGCACGCCGCTCATGCCACCGGTACGACCGCTCGTGCCGTCCCGCCGCAGCTTGCGCTGCGGCGATCGAGAGCGCGAGCTGGCGCTCGCGCACTCCAGACGGCCGCTCGTGACAAAAGACGTGCGCGGGCGGAGGCGCGTGCCCAGATTCATTCGCATGAAGACACTCCTCCTCCTCTCCGTTCTCTGGGGCCAGCTCCAGCCCGGCCCGCACGCCGTCGGCTACGCGCGCCAGGACCGGTACGACCGCTCCCGCCCGTACCGCACGGCGAAGACGCTCGACGGCAAGGCGCGCACCGGCGAGCGCGCGAGGCCCATCCGCCTCAGCATCTGGTATCCGGCGCAGGCGTCGACGGCGAAGCCGGTCACGTTCGGCGACTACCTCCGCGGCGAAGAAGCGGCCATCTTCGGCCTGCAGGGGCTGGCGCGGCTCGACGAGCAGCAGCGCGCGAAGCTGCAGGCCATGCCGTCGCGCGCGGTGCGCGATGCGAAGCCGGCGACCGGGAAGTTCCCGCTCATCCTCTACAGCCTCGGCTCGCCGTCGCCGGCGCACGTGACGCCCGAATACCTCGCCAGCCACGGCTACGTCGTCGTGCAGGCGCCGCGGCTCGGCGCATGGGCCGGCTTCCCGGCCGACAACCGCGACGCGCTCGACCTGGAGACGAAGCTGCGCGACATGGACTTCGTCCTCAACGCGATGCAGGACTTCCCGCAGGCGGACCTGCACAACATCGGCACGATCGGCTTCAGCGCCGGCGGGCGCTGGGCGCTGGCCGCGGCGATGAAGTCGCCAGACGTGAAAGCGGTCGTGTCGCTCGACTCGGCGATGCTCTACGACGATCCCGTCACCGCGGCCTGGCGGACGATGCCGCACTTCAATCTCGACGCGGTCCGCGCCCCGATCCTCCACCTCACCAGCGCCGCCTTCGCCAAGGGCGACGACGCGAAGATGTGGAAGGCGCTCCGCCACTCCGACCGCACGACCATCGTCTATAACGACCCGGCCCTGAACCACTGGGACTTTCAGTCGATCGGCTACGCCACTGCCCTCGCCGGCGCGCGCGGCGCCGACGCGGAGAAGGTCGCGAGCGCGTTCCACTCCTGGAACCGCGAGACGCTGGCCTTCCTCGACGCGCACCTGAAAGGCGGCACGTACAAGCCCTCGGCGAAGGCGACGCACATTGCCGCGCTGCCGGCGCCGATCGGCATCCACGAGTTCATGAACGCGCTGGAGGAAGAAGGGGCCGACGCTGCCATCGCCGCGTACCGCGCGGCCTGGAAGACGCGCGGCGAGCCGCCCGTGCCGGAGGCGACGGTGAACGTCGCCGGCTACAACCTCCTCTTCGGCGGACGTCCCGCGGACGCGCTGCGTGTGCTCGCGCTGAACGCCGAGGCGTGGCCGCAGAGCGCGAACACGTACGACAGCCTCGCCGACGCCTACGTCTTCACCGGCGACCGCGCCAGGGCGTTGGAACTGACGAAGAAGGCCAACGAGCTGCTGGCCAGGGAGACCGCGCTGACCCCCGAACGGCGCGCGGCCATTCAGGGGAGCATCGACGCGAAGCTGCAGCAGCTTCGTTGATGTTGCTGGTTGCTGGGTTGCTGGTTCATGGTGATTTCTCGCGAGAAGGCACCACGAACCAGCAACCAGCAACCAGCAACGCGCGCGCAGCGCGCTACGGCGCCAGCTCGAGAATCGCGTTCATCACCAGCCCATACAGCCCCGGCGTATTCATGCGCCACATCGGATTGGTCGACATCAGGATGACGTGCCCCTTGCCGCGGGGCACGTCGATGACGGCGGGCTTGTTCGACAGCTCGTCCGCCCCTTCGAGCATGCCCGACAGCAGGAGGTCTTTCTCGGCGAACGAGATCACGACCTTCGGCCGCTCCTCCGCCTTCGGCATGAGGTGCTCGCTGCTCCACGGCGCGTCCTCGGGCGCCGCGAACGGCTCGGATTTCGGCTTCTCCGGCAGCGGCACGTAGGCGCGTCCCTGCGGCACGTCGGGATCGTCCTTGCCGCCGCGGCCGCTGGGACGCGTTTCCGTGTCGCGGTCGTCGCGCAGGCCGACGCGGAAGACCGGCGAGCCGGAGAAATAGAGCGGCAGCGTCTCGTCGTAGCCGCGGGCGATCGGGTGGTCTTTCTCCGAGACCGTGCCGCGGACGATCGTCCCCGGCGCCTTCAGCTTCGGCGTGTCGACGACGCGCACCCAGCGCGCCAGGCCGTACTGGATGGCCCAGACCGAGGTGTCGCGCGCCGTGACGAGCAGCCCGCCGTCTTCGACAAAGCGCTGCAGGCCGGCCACGCCGGCGAGGCCGAGGCCGGGACGCATGTCGTCTGTCTCATCGGGGCCGCCGAGGTTCGGCGTGAGGTCGGTCTTCTTCCAGGGGAGCGGCGCGCCGGCGGGGAAGCCGTTGACGATGTCCTGCGGCGAGACGCGCGAGCTGATGGGAGGAAAGAGGATCGCGTCGTAGCGCTCGCGCAGGTTGCCCATCGCGGCCACGTCCTGCGTGGAGATGTAGTCGTACGGCACGCCCATCGACTCCAGCGCCAGCCGCCACCACCCCTCGTCCTGCGTACTGATCCACGTGTGCATCAGCGCGATACGCGGCTTCTTCTTCGTGGCGTCCGCGAAATGCGCGCGGTAGTACGCGACCTCGCTGAGCGTAGGACGGGCTTCAGCCCGTCCCTCCCCGGGGGGGCGGGCTGAAGCCCGCCCTACGTTTGGGGACATCTTGACCTTCAGCACCTCGGGATTCACCACCCGCTTCACATCCACATTGAACAGATACCCGAGCGTCCATCCCGTGTCGTCGTACACCCGCTCCTCGCCGCGCACGTACTGCACGTCGAGCAGCGTGTCCGCCAGCCGCGAGTACGGCTGGTCCATGCGGATGATGTACGACCCCTTGGCGAACTTCGCCGGCTCGGCCTTTTTCGCGGACGGCGGCCAGTCCGTGGTCATCGAGAACGCGGCGTCGGCGGTGTGCACCTCGATGCCGTGGCGGTCGAGCAGCGTGAGGAGGTCGCGCACCTGCGACTGCCGCTTCTGCCCCGCGTCGATCACCCACGCGGCCGGACCTTCATTCGTGGCCTTGGCCACGGCGCGCTTGCCCATCGTCCAGAAGCGCTCCAGGAAGCGCTCGCGGTTCTGCGCCATGTCGTGCAGCGCGAGCAGGACGCCCGACTGCTGATAGTTGATGTTGTTCCGCAGCGACCACTTCACCTCGGGCAGCGGCGGGTTCTGGCGGTACCAGGCGCGATCGCTCTGCCCGCGCACCACGCGGCGCTCCGTCGTCGGCCAGCGGTTGCCGAACGTCTCGTAGAAGCGCGCCACCGTGTTGCGGCCCGCGCCGAGCCAGAACATGTAGTTCGGCGCCCAGCCGTCCCAGAAGCCGTGCACCCAGACGCCCGGCAGCCCGCGCCGCGTCAGCTCATCCATCTCGTGGAAGCCCATGCGGTGCCACTCGTCGATCATCAACGGATCGAGCGCGGGGTTGAACGGGCCCGTGCCCGTGGAGATGTAGAGGAACGGCACCGACTCGTGCAGGTCGTGCATCACCTGCGGGTGGAACTGGTAATACGCCTTCATGGCGTTCTGGCTGAGCGCGAGGGCCATGGCGATCTGGTCGCGGTTGTTGTCGTGCGCGACGTACTTGCCCCAGTAGATGAGCGGCGGCGTGGCCACGCCGGGATTGGCCTGGCGCCAGCGCCACAGGTCCACCTGGCGATTGCGGCCGTCCACCTCGATCACCGGCGTGAGCAGGGTGATCACGTTGTCGCGGATGGCGCGGATGAACGGCGTCTCCTCCACCGCCAGCCGGTAGGCCAGTTCCATCAGCATCTCCGGGCTGCCCGTCTCCGGCGAGTGCATGGCGCCGGTGGCGTAGTACATCGGCTTCCCCTGCGCGATCAGCGTGCGCGCCTCTTCCTCGCTCAGCTTGCGGGGATCGGCGAGGCGGCGGGTGATGTCGCGGTAGCGGTCGAGGCTCGCGATCGTCTCCTCGCTGGAGATGGCCACGACGATGAACTCGCGTCCCTCCTCGCTCTGCCCGATCGAGAAGACCTTCACGCGCGGCGAGGCTGCTTCCAGCGCGCGCATGTAGCGGTAGACGTCCTCGGCGTAGGTGAGCTTCCCCTCCTGCCCGGCGATGTAGCCGTGGAACTTCAACGGCGTGGGGACGGTGGCGGATGCGGGCAGGTGATCCACGAGCTCCGTCAGGAAGCGGGACTCGGTCGTCTCCTTGCGGATGGCTTCCGTGTATTCGGGGTCGTTCTGGGCGAAGGCGGCGGTTGCGGCGAGAAGCAGGGCTAGTGCGAGTCGCATGAACGGAACGTTATCAGTTGTCGGTGGTCAGTTGTCTGTGCAGTTCGCCCTGAGGCGCAGATAACTGAGAACTGAGAACTGACAACGCGCGCGAAGACGCGCTATCGCGCGCAGACCCCGTTGCGGATGATGTCCGCGATCTCCTGCACCACTTCGCGGTGGTCCTTGCCGAACGGCGCGTGGACGCCGAACAGGATCTCCACGGAGAAGTAGTTGAAGAACATGCGCGTGGTCAGGAGCAGCGCCGAGGTGGGGGAGACGTTGGGGCGGAGCTTCCCGCGGATCTCCTCGAGCGACCCTTGCTCCTCCATCATGCGCGTGTAGCGCTCGCTCATCTCGCCGTAGAACTTCTGGATGTGCGTGCCGCCGAACTCGATCACGTCGACGTAGATGAGCAGGTTGTAGTCGCGGTACTGGCGGATGCTCTCGCGCGCCGCGAAGCCGAGTTGCTCGAGGTTGTCCGGAAAGCCGGCCAGCGTGCCGAGGGCGCGGCGGAAGGGGAAGCGGTTCGTGTCGGCGATGGCGAAATACTCGTCGATCAGCTCGCGGAAGATCCGCTCCTTGTCGGGAAAGTGATGGTAGACGTTCCCGGTGGAGACGCCGGCCTGCTCGGCGATCTCCCGCATGGTCGTGGCCCGGTAGCCTTGCGAGGCAAAGAGCTGCAGCGCCGCGTCGAGGACCGCGCGCCGGCTTCTCTCCGATTTTTCCTCTCGCTGCATTATGGACAACCGGCAGTATAAGGAAAGTGTGTCTTCGCCGTACGCGACGCTACGCATCGCAGACTTCCGCAGACTCCTCCTCTCCCACGGAACGCTGACCCTCGCCCGCGAGGCGCAGATCGTCGTCGTCGGCTGGCAGGTCTTTGCCCTGACCCGCGATCCGCTCACCCTCGGCCTCATCGGACTGGCCGAGGCGCTGCCGTACATCGGCATCGCCCTGTACGCGGGACACATGGCCGATCGCACCGAGCGGCGGGCCCTGGCCATCGGCGGGACGATCGCCCTGGTGCTGTCCGCCGTCGCGCTGCTGGTGCTGACGGTCACGCCCGGCGCGATCACGGCGGAGCGCATCTGGCCGGTGTACGCGATCGTCGCGCTCAGCGCCACGGCGCGCAGCTTCATGCGCCCGGCGGTCTTCGCCCTCTCCGCCGAGGTCGTGCCGCGCGAGCTCTACGCGAACGCCGTCGCCTGGCGGACCTCGTCGTGGCACATCGCGGCCGTGGCGGGTCCGGCCGCGGGCGGGTTGCTGTACGGCTTTCGCGGGCCCGCGCTGGCGTACACGGTCGTGATCGTGGTCATGGCCTTCTCGCTGGCCGCGATCTCCTCGGTCACCCACCGCGTCCGCCCGGTCCCGGCGGAGATGCCGCTCGGCGAGAGCCTCAAGAGCGGCGTCCGCTTCGTCTGGCGCGACCCGGTGCTGCTCGCGGCCATGTCGCTCGACCTCTTCGCGGTGCTCTTCGGCGGCGCGGTGGCGCTGCTCCCCGCCTTCGCCGACCTGTTGAACGCCGGGCCGGAGGGGCTGGGACTGCTGCGCGCCGCGCCGGCGGCGGGCTCGATCGTGACGGGGATGATCATCGCCCACCGCCCGCCCATGCGGCGCGCGGGGGTGTCGCTGCTGGCCTCGGTGGCGCTGTTCGGCGTCTGCATGATCGCCTTCGCGCTGTCGCGCAGCCTCTGGCTGTCGTTCGTGCTGCTCTTCGCCAGCGGCGTGTGCGACAACGTCAGCGTGGTCATCCGCTCCACGCTGCTGCAGACGCGCACGCCGGAGGAGATGCTCGGCCGCGTCTCGGCGGTCAACCAGATCTTCATCGGCGCCTCGAACGAGATCGGGGCGTTCGAGTCGGGCCTCGCGGCGCGGCTCCTGGGCGTGGTGCCGTCGGTGCTCTTCGGCGGCTGCATGACTCTACTGGTCGTAGCAGTCACGGCCTGGCGCTCTCCGCAAGTACGCCGTTTGCGGGAACTTTGAGGCGCGAAACGCTATTTTCATAGGCCGACGATGAAAGGCCGCGGCGCCACCTGGAACCCGCAGAACCGCTTCGAGTCCCTGGCGTACGTCCGGGATGAGGAAGCGCCTCCTCCCGACGAAAACGAGGTGCCGGGGACGGTCTACCTGCGCGACCCGACGCGCACGATCATCGCCACGAACGATAGTCCCGACATCGGCTTCGAGGCCTCCATCAACCCGTATCGCGGCTGCGAGCACGGCTGCATCTACTGTTTCGCGCGGCCGACGCACGAGTACCTCGGCTTCTCCGCCGGGCTCGACTTCGAGACCAAGATCATGGTCAAGGAGGATGCGCCGGCGCTCCTCCGCGAGGAGCTCAACTCGAAGAAGTGGCAGCCGAAGGTGCTGGTCATCAGCGGCGTGACCGACCCGTACCAGCCGATCGAGCGCCGCCTCGGCATCACGCGCGGGATCCTGGGCGTGCTGGCGGAGTTCCGCAATCCGGTCGGGATCATCACCAAGAACCACCTCGTCACGCGCGACATCGACCACCTGGCCGAGCTGGCGTCGTTCAACGCCGCGCGCGTCTTCGTCTCCATCACCACGCTGGACAATGCGCTGCAGCGGACGATGGAGCCGCGCACCTCGACGCCCGAGCTGCGCCTCGAGGCCATCGCGAAGCTGAGCGCGGCCGGCGTGCCGGTCGGCGTGATGGTCGCGCCGGTCGTCCCGGCGATCACGGACCACGAGATGCCGAACATCCTCGCCGCCGCGCGCGACGCCGGCGCGAAGTGGGCCGGCTACGTGAACCTGCGCCTCCCCTGGGCCGTGGCGCCGCTCTTCGAGCAGTGGCTGGAGGAGCAGTTCCCCGACCGCAAGGAGAAGGTGCTGAACCGCGTCCGCGAGATGCGGGAGGGGAAGCTCTACGACGCCAAGTGGGGCGTCCGCGGCCGCGGTACCGGGATCTTCGCGGACCAGATGGAGGCACTCTTCGACGTGACCTGCCGCCGCCTCGGCCTCAATGAAGAGGACCGCGAGCTGTCGACGGAGCACTTCCGCCGCCGGACGGCACAGGCTTCGCTGTTCTGACGGACATGAAGACTGTATTCGAAGGCGACCACCTCCTCGTGAAAGAGCGCGACGACTGGCAGTTCGTCGAGCGGAAGAAGGCCAAGGAGGCCGTGGCCGTGCTGGCCGAGACGGACGACGGCGCGATCGTGCTCACCGAGCAGCACCGCAAGCCGCTCGACCGCCGCGTGATCGACTTCCCCGCGGGCCTCGTCGGCGACGAGGAGGGGGTGAGCGATCCGGAGCAGACCGCGAAGAAGGAGCTGGAGGAGGAGACGGGCTACGCCTGCGACTCCGTGGAGCTGCTCGTCCGCGGGCCGAGCTCCCCCGGCATTACCTCGGAGATCGTCAGTCTTTACCGCGCCCGCGGCGTGCGCAAAAAGGGGGAGGGCGGCGGCGTCGGCGGCGAGGACATCACCGTGCACGTGATCCCGCGCGGCGAGCTGGGCGAGTGGCTCCGCAAGAAGGAGCGGAACGGGGCGCTGATCGATTTGAAAGTCGGCCTCTACTTTGGGCGACAATGAACGGGTGCGCCGCTCCCTCGCAGTCCTCGCGCTCCTGATCTTCGCGCTTCCGCTGTTCGCGGAGCGCGTCCGCGTCGTGGTCGCCTATCGCGATGCGGAGGCCGGCCGCGGCAGGCAGTGGGGCGACGCGCCGGTCTTCTCTCTCGAGGTCGACCGCGAGGAGCTCACCGCGCTGCGCTACGACCCAAACGTCGTCGCGGTGACGATCGATGAGGGGGGGCAGGGGGGGCTGGCCCAGAGCCTTCCCATCGTCGGCGCGGACGTGCTGCGCGCACAGGGTGTCGATGGCCGCGGCCAGACCATCGCGGTGCTCGACACCGGCATCGACACGGACCATCCCGACTTCGCGGGGCGCATCGTCGCGGAGGCGTGCTTCTGCGACAACCTCGACGGCAGCGGCTGCTGCCCCGGCGGCGCGAAGGAGCGCTTTGGACCCGGCTCCGCGGAAGACGATCAGGGGCACGGCACGCATGTCAGCGGCATCGCCACGGGAGCGGCGGGCGTGGCGCCGAAGGCGGACATCATCGCCGTGAAGGTGATGGACTCGGCGAACCGCTTCCGGACGTTCAAGCAGATCCACGACGCGCTGCGCTGGATCGCCGATCATCATCCGGAGGTCGACGCGATCAACATGAGCCTGGGCACGTTCTCGCGCTTCGAGCCGCTGCAGTGCAACAGCACCGCGATCTCCCTCGGCGTGCAGCCGGTGATCGCGCGGCTCCGGCAGCGCGGCGTGCTGATCGCCGCGTGCAGCGGCAACGACGGCGATACGAAGGCGCTCTGGCTGCCGGCCTGCATGAGCGAAGTGCTCGCCGTCGGCGCGACGTTCGACGTCCCCGGCAACCGCGGCACGGCCGACGCGGTCGTCGACTTCACGAACAGCAGCCCGTCGCTGGACATCCTCGCGCCCGGCGCCAACATCACCGCGTCCCGCCGCGGCGGGGGGACGGTGCCGATGTCGGGAACGTCGATGGCCACGCCGCACGTCGCCGGCACGCTGCTCCTGCTCCGTCAGGTGAGCGGGCCGTACGTCTCCGCCGACTTTCTCCAGGAACTGCTGAAACGCACCGGCAAGCCGGTGCTCGACACGCGCAACGGACTGACGTTCCCGCGCCTCGATGCCCTGGCCGCGGTGACCGCCGCCCCCCGCCCGCCCGGCGCCCCCCGCCGCCGCTCCGCGCGGCACTAAGCAGACCGTACTGGCTTCGCCAACGGAAACACAGCGGTCGCGCAGGCGTCCCGCGCCTGCGCCCTGGGCGGGGAGTGGCGGCGCGGGACGCCGCCACGACAGCCGGCGAGGACGCCGGCGGTCCGCATCCGTTGGCGAAGTCAGTGTGGTCTGCTTAGCCCCAAACGTAGGGCGGGCTTCAGCCCGCCTCTTGGGCGGGGCGGGGGTGGACTTGCAGCACGATCTTTCCAAAGTGCTCGCTCGACTCCATCACCCGGTGTGCCTCCTCCGCCCGCTCGAGTGGCAGCACCGCGTGCATGACGGGCCGCACGCGCGGCAGGAAGCGCTCCACGAACGCGGCCACGATGGCCGCCTTGTCCGCAACGCTGCGCGAGCGGAGGGTGGAGCCGATGACCTGCGCGCGTTTGCCGAGCAGTTGCACCACATCGAACGGCGCCACGCGCTCTCCGCCCATCGAGCCGATGATCACGATGCGTCCGTCGGTGGCCAGCGCCTCGAGGTCGCGCGGCAGGTAACGCGCGCCGATGTGGTCGAGGATCACGTTCACGCCGCGGGCGCGCTCGACGAAATCCTCCTGGCGATAGTCGATGGCCACGTCCGCGCCGTGCGCGAGGCATTGCGCGCATTTCTCCGCGGAGCCGGCGGTGACGAGCACGCGCGCGCCGGCGAGCTTCGCCAGCGTCGTCGCCGCGGTGCCGACGCCGCTGCCGCCGCCGTGGATCAGCACCGACTCTCCCTCGCGCAGCCGCGCCAGGAGGAAGAGATTGAGGAACGCCGTCAGGAAGACTTCCGGCACCGCCGCCGCCTCTTCGTCGGACAACGCGTCCGGCACGTGCATCGCCGAGCCGGCATCGACGGCCACTTCCTCCGCGTAGCCGCCGCCCGCCAGCAGCGCCATCGCGCGGTCGCCCACGGCCCACCCGCGCACCTCGGCACCGACCTCCGACACCACACCCGCGCACTCCAGCCCGAGGATCTCCGAGGCGCCGGGAGGCGGCGGATACTTTCCTGCGCGTTGGAGAAGGTCCGCGCGATTGACCGCGGTCGCGCGCACGGCGATGCGCAGATCGTGCGGACCGAGCGAGGGAGCAGGAGCTTCGCCGAGGACGAGCGAGTGGTCTGGTTCCACAAGGATGGCGCGCATGCCCGCGAGTTTATAGACTGCGCGCCGTGGAAGCGGCCATCCTCTGTAAAGACCTGAAGAAGCACTACCCCGACGTCAAAGCCGTCGACGGCATCGACCTCGAGGTGGGGCGTGGCGAATGCTTCGGCCTCCTCGGCCCCAACGGCGCGGGGAAGACGACCACCATCGAGATCCTCGAGGGGCTCAACACGGCCGATGGCGGCGAGGTGCGCATCCTCGGCCTGAACTGGGCCGACAGCGAGCGCGACATCCGCGAGCGCATCGGCGTCTCATTGCAGGAAACGCAGCTCAGTGAGAAGGTCACGGTCTACGAGACCCTGCGCCTCTTCCGCTCGTTCTATCGCCGCGGCCGCGACCCCGAGGAACTGCTGCGCGGGCTGTCGCTCGACGAGAAACGGAACGCGCGCGTCGGCAAGCTGTCGGGCGGGCAGAAGCAGCGCCTGGCCGTCGCCTGCGCGCTCGTCGGCGAGCCGGAGATCCTCTTCCTCGACGAGCCCACCACGGGACTCGATCCGCAGAGCCGCCTGCAGTTGTGGGAAGTCGTCACCGGCTACCGCGAGCGCGGCGGAACCATTCTCCTGACCACGCACTACATGGAAGAAGCGGAGCGCCTCTGCGACCGCATCGCCATCATCGATCACGGCAAGCGCATCGCCCTCGGCACGCCGAAGGAGCTGATCGCGAAGCTCGACGCGCCGCACGTCATCGAGCTGATCACCGAGCCGGCGCTCGACGAGGAAGTCTTCTCGTCGATCAGCGGATTCCACGGCGCCACGCGCCGCGGCGAGGGGTGGCAGTTGCGCGTCGACTCGCTGGCCGTCTCCGTGCCGCAGCTCATCGGCATCGTCGACGGGCGCGGCGTGCGTCTGGAGACGCTGTCCACGCACGCGGCCACGCTCGAGGATCTCTTCGTAGCGCTGACGGGAAGGGAGCTGCGCGATGCCTGAGACGCGCCACACGAGATCCGCGCTCTGGGAGATGACCGTCTTCCGCCTCAAGGAGTTCATCCGCGAGCCGGACGCCGTCTTCTGGGTCTTCGTCTTTCCGCTGCTGCTCACGCTGGCGCTGGGGTTCGCCTTCCGCGAGAAGCCGCCGGAGCGCATCCCGGTCGGCATCGTCGAGGGTCCCGCGACGCAGAGGCACCTCGCGGCCATGAAGAAGTCGCCCGCGCTGCAGCCGCGCGTCTACGCGGCGAGCGAAGGACGCGAAGAGCTGCGCCGCGGCAAGATCTCGCTGCTCGTCGAAGGGGGCGACGTGCCGGTGTACCGTTACGACGCCACGCGTCCCGAGTCGCGCACCGCGCGCGTGGAAGTGGACGACGCGCTGCAGGGCGGCGCGGGACGACGCGATGCGTTCACGGCGAAGGAAGTGACGGTCGCGGAGCAGGGGTCGCGCTACGTCGACTTTCTCGTCCCCGGCCTGATCGCCATGAACCTGATGGGCACGGGGATGTGGAGCATCGGCTTCGCGGTGGTGAACGCGCGCCTGAAGAAACTCCTGAAGCGCTTCCTGGCCACGCCGATGCGCAAGTGGCAGTTCCTCGTCGCGCAGTTCATCGCCCGCCTGGTCTTCCTGGTCGTGGAAGTGGCGGTGGTGACGCTGTTCGCCTGGCTGGTCTTCGACGTCGAGATCCGCGGCTCGTTCCTCCTCTTCTCGCTGCTCTGTCTTCTCGGCGGCACCGCGTTCGCGGGCCTGGGCATCCTGATCTCGTCGCGCGTGAAGACCCTGGAGGCGGTGAGCGGGTTGATGAACGTGGTGATGATGCCGATGTGGATCTGCTCGGGCGTGTTTTTCTCGTACGAGCGCTTCCCCGACGCGGTGAAGCCGGTCATCCGCGCGCTGCCGCTCACGGCCCTCACCGACGGCCTGCGCGCGGTGATGAACGACGGCAGCGGCAATGTGATGCCGCAGGTGATCAACCTGATCCTGTGGACGGCGATCAGCGGCCTGGTGGGGCTGAAGATCTTCCGCTGGAGCTGACCTGTCATCCTGAGCCGCGTAGACGGCGAAGGATCCCCTGCTGGAACCCGATGCCCGCTCCGTAGGCAGGGGATCCTTCGCCGTCTGCGCGGCTCAGGATGACACCTTCGAGCTGAAGTTCACTACCTCGCGATTGTTCGTCATCCACAGCCGAAACCCGCGCTCGTTCGACAGGTAGTGCAGGATGGTCGTGCGGAAGCCGCAGCGGCAGGGGAGCTCGATGTCCAGCTCCTCGAGGCGCGCGGGGTAATCGCCGTCGCGCTGCAGCAGCGCCGCGCGCACTTCGTGGCCGCGGGTGAGGCATTCGTCCCAGGCGCGCGCGAACTGTCGCTGGCCGAGCACCACGCCGCCGAGCATCAGCGCACCGGTGACGAGGATGTGCGCGCGGTTGCGTTTCGCGAAGA
>DASPMO010000104.1:0-67000 GCA_035627015.1 Thermoanaerobaculia bacterium
GGAGTGCCCACCACACCGCCAAACTGCACACAAGCATGTGCATGCTAGCCCGCGACCGCCTTCGACATCAGTCACCCGCTTCCCAAATCGCGTTTTCCACAGCTCCGGTGCGGATCATTTCAACGTGGTGAGAAATGCGGGATAGCGTCGCACAAATCACGTTGGGTTCTTAGATCCCAGGCGAATCGTTCAAAGTCGACGGCGCCTTCGAATGGCTGACCTTCCGACACCAGCACCCAATCCCCCATCGGAGTGGGCGATGCTCGATATTCGCTATGTTCGTAGATTCGTCGTGGAAGCAGAACGCGCCATCGGGCTGGTTCGGAAAAGCGAACACTCCAGAAAATCCAGCTACAGAACGCTTGCTCGCGACTCTCGCCAAAACTCTCAGTCCAGGTAAGGTATTCGAGGCGGGCAAGTGACAAGTTGACCGAGCCGGCGCAAGTGCGCGGACGCTGTCTCGGAGGAATTCTCACAATGATTGCTGCATCATGCGGAGCTCCTTCGAGCGTCCAGCCATCGGCTATGCAGGAAATCCCCGTTCGGTCCAAGGCTTCGTGCAGGATGATTTCTCTGTTCGTCAGCATTGCGTCAGGTTCCGTGGGCGCATTCAGCGCTGTGAACGCAATGACATCCCGTACGACGTCGTCGAGCAATTCCTGCTCGAACGGGATGAACTCGACATGCTCTCGCGTGAGATTCAGCGGCAGCCGCGCATCCCGATCGAAAATGGACAACCGCGGCTCTTCGAGGTTCGGGGGCAGGGTGTACTCCCATGAATCGACTCTGATTCCGTTGCACGTTCCCTCATCCCTACTCCAATAAGACCAGTCGACGGCTGCGAAGCCAGGAGGATAGATTCTTCTCCACCTGTGATCCGGCAGAGACGCCACGCCGGCGCGGTCGACCGTCGTCTCCATCACTCTGCCGTTCACCGTAATGCAGAGGGATGGATCGGGCAGACGGTACCAATCCCAAAGCTCGCGTTCATCCGTCTCGTCGGGAAACGGATCGCGCATCCTCACCACGACCGTCGTTCCGATGGGTACGTCCACATGCCGCACTTCGATCACTTGATCTTCGAGAGACGCCGTGAACGCAAGCCCGCTCGCCGACGTTACGTGCCGCGTAGTCACTTCCACGCGGTCTCCCACAAGAAATGCCGCGAGTGCGCCAACGCCAAAACGTCCCGAGCGCAGCACGCGCGATGCGCCGCTCTCGTCGCGGTGTTGCTCGTGCCACGCGTCGCTGTTGCGGAAGCTCGCGCCGGCGCGCAGGAAGTAATTCCGCACGACTTCCAGCGTCATTCCGATGCCCGCATCCTGCACGGTCATCGTCCAGATACCGTCGTGCTCCTCGAAGCGGACCTCCACGTCCGCTTTCAGGCGGGGGAGCGCTTCCTCGTTCACCTCGTGGCGTGCGCGGTAATCGCGCAGCTCGAGCACCGCATCGAGCGCGTTCTGCAGCAACTCGCGCAAACCGACGGCCGGGTTGTTGGAGTACAGCGGTCCCACCAGCAGCTTGAGCAGATCGGCCCCCGCGGTCGTGAAGGCGATCGACTCCGGGACGTACGGCACGCGTTTCGCGAGCTCGGTCACGTCGTCCAGCGACGAGCGCACGCGCCGCACGCTCAGGGTCAGCTTCGCCAGGTCCTTGAAGCGGCCGTAGATCTCGCCGAGAAGCGCCCAGGAGTCGTCCAGCTCGCGCTGAATCGAATCGAACAGATTGCGGGCTTTCACGAAATCGGCGGCGCTGGCGGGAAAGGCCTTGATGTAGATCGCCTCCGGGTCGTCGTGGGTCGACTCGATCGACTCGATGGCGGAGTGCAGGCGCCATTCGCCCTGCGACACGGGGCTGCGGAGCGCGCGCACCGCGAGGAGCTTCTTCGGCGCGCGCTCGGACTGCACCTGGATGTAATCGGCGATGCGCAGGAGGGCCATGAGGAACGGCGGATGCGCGCCCATGGCCGTGCGCCGGTCGTCGGCGGCGAGCCGGTCGACGGCGTCGCGGATGGACAGGCCGTGGCTGCGGGCCACATGTCCGGCCAGCGCGGCGAAGCGCGGCTCGACCTGGACGCGCAGCCGCTCGTGGTCCGAACCGGGGCCCGGGCCGGGCACGCCGTGCAGCGCGATCTCGTGCGCGAGGCGCGGGTGGTGGCGGCGCAGGAACTCGCCGATCAGCAGGCGGTCGCGGCGGCTCATGCGTGATGGGTCGAGCGGCGGCCGGGTCACCGGCTCCAGGTCGCCGAAGAGCGCCATCAGCTTGCGGCCGTCGAAGCGCGACGCCTCGCCGAGGAACTTCTCCCACAGCTCCGGCCACGGCGGATCGCTCGCGAACGCGGCACCCTGTCCCCGCGTGACCAGCGACACGAAGCCATCCTCGCTGAGGTGCATGGCCGAGTCGTGCAGCAGGATGGCCAGGACGAGCATGGCCGCATCCTCGGCGCTGCACTGCGGCCAGGCGCGGTCGGCGATCAGCGACGACGCACTCTCGAGCACCTGCCGGATGTGGTCCGGACCGTGGTCGGTGTACTCGGGGAAGAAGACGACCTTGTTGTCCTCCAGCCAGATCTCGAAGTCGGCCAGGGTCGAGAGCACGCCGCCGTGCAGCGCGCGGTGCGCCTCGAGTTTCTTCGCAAGACGCGGCGGCAGCGCGATCCGGGTCGGACGGCGGTCCATCATCACTGAGTATGCAGCATGGACTGCTGCGCCGCCGCCGGTGCCGGCTCGCGCCGCAGTTTCCGCAGGAGCTTCTTCGCCGTGCGGAAGGCGGCCCGGTCGCGGCGCTTCTGGTAGGCGGGCATGGTCTGGCGGCGCGCCAGGATCGACTCGACGAGCTCGCGCGCGTCGGCGGCGCGGCCGTTCGCGGCGTAGAACTGCGCCGCGTGGACGAGCGACTCGGAGGCCGTGCTGCTCTCGACCAGCCGGTCGAAGACGGTCATGGCCTCGTTGGCGCGGCCGGTGCGGGCCAGCGAGCGCGCGAGGAGGCAGCGCGCGCGGGAGTAGTCGTACTTCGGCTCGCGCTCGACGACGTACTGGAGATCGCGAATGGCCGCGGCGTCGTCACCCACTTCGAAGGCCGAGACGCCGCGCCAGTAGAAGGTGTCGAGCAGGTCGGTGCGGGAGGCGATGGCGCGGTCGAACGCGTCGTAGGCCTCGCTCCACTTCTTCTGCTGCACGAGCAGCTCGCCGAGCTGTTCGTAGTTGCCGGCGGAGGGGTTGTCGCGAATCATGGCCCGCAGCATGGCGATCCGCCTCCGGCGCGCCGGCCCGGTGAAGCGGCGCTTCATCTCCGACCAGTCGGGGAGGCACTCCACGATGACGTACGCCATGACGGCCAGCATCCCGCCGATGAGCAGCAGCCAGATCCAGAACCGGTTCCGCCCCTGCTTCGCGCAGTGCACGATGGCGATGAGCTGGAAGATGAATCCGTAGCGAAGACGTACGCGAGCAGCGAAAACTCGCGCTCTCCGGCGGCGGCGCGGCGGTCTCCTGCGCCGCGACCGTCCAGGCGGCCCACAGCAGTGCCACGCATGCGAACACCCACCGCGAACGACGATGCCGGTGATTCAAGCGAGAGTCCTTTGCCGGAAGTGCCGCCATGATAGCGAAAAAGGACAGGGCCGGCTCCGGACCACTCCGTCGCTCCGCTCCACGTAGATGCTCGCCCGCGTTGTAAACTGGGGTCACGCATGGCGACGGGTAACGCGCGAGTGACTCTCCCGATGGCGATGGTCATGCTCGATCCTGCGCGTGTGATGGGTGGCCTCAACGAATTCGAGAAACGCCATGCACCCGAGCATCTCTACGCCTGTGGAGACATATCCCTGCTGGATGCTCCTGCACGCGTTGCGGTAGTGGGCTCGCGAAATGCGTCCCTTCCGGGGCGAAAACGGGTTGCGAGACTGGTCGGTGCACTCGTCGAACGGGACGTGGTGATCGTCAGCGGGCTTGCCGCCGGCATCGACACCGCCGCGCACGAAGAGACGCTGAAGCGCGGCGGTCGCACGATCGCGGTTCTCGGAACGCCTTTGGACGAGGCTCATCCACCCTCGAATGCGCCGCTGCAGCGGCGGCTGATGGAGGAGCACCTCGTTATTTCACAGTTCCCTGCCGGTCACCCGACACTACGCTCGAATTTTCCCCGGCGCAATCGGACGATGGCACTTCTCTGCCACGCCTCGGTCATCGTGGAGGCCGGCGAATCAAGCGGGACGCTCTCGCAGGGTTGGGAAGCGTTGCGGCTCAACCGGCCACTCTTCATTCTGAAGTCTGTATTCGAAACTGCCGGCCTGACCTGGCCGGACGAGATGCGCACTTACGGGGCGCAGGTGCTCGAAGACGCGGAGCAGATCTTCGAGGCGCTCCCGCTCGGTCTTCCACCGCTGGAAGAAGTTGCTTTCTGAAGTCCGGTTCGGCTCCTTCCTCGTCTACGCTCCGCGCGGGACGAATGAGATCTCCCGCAGAGCCCAGCAGTTCGTCCGCGCGTTGAAAGAAGAGCGTCCAATCGGGGCTCCTCCTCAATCGCCCTCGGACTATGCCGCGCGCCGCCTTGCAGACGAACATCCCGCTTCGCTTTTCGATGCCTTGTTCGCAGACTCCCCGTTGCTCGTTCCGGTTCCACGCAGCAGCCTGCCGGTACAGGGAGGCATCTGGCCCGCGTACAACATCGCCTCCGCGCTCGTGCAGCACGGAATCGGAGCGGCGATCCTCCCCTGCCTGAAAAGAGTCAAGGCGGTGCCAAAGTCCGCTTTCGCTGCTTCCGGAACTCGGCCGAAGCCGATCGATCACTATGAATCGATTCATGCCACGAAGATGGTGACAGACCGCCTGTCGCTCTGCCTTATTGATGACGTGATCACAAAAGGGGCAACGCTGCTTGCTGCCGCGAGCCGCCTTCAGGAGGCGTATCCACAGGCGAAAGTGACAGGATTCGCGCTCGTGCGCACGCTCGGCTTCGTGGATGACATCGAACGGATCGTGGAGCCCGTCATCGGAATGATCACGTTGCGCGGTGACGAGGCATTCCGCGAGCTGTGATGTGGCAAGTCACAGCCCGTCCTGGTCCACAATGCCGCCATGGATTCCCACGGCCTCATTCAGTCTCTCTTCGGCGCGCCGCGCGCGCTGATCGGCGTCATTCACGCGCAGGCGTTGCCGGGGACGCCCGGGGGGCGGCTCGGCGTCGAGGCGATCGCGGAGATGGCGGCGGCCGAGGCTGAGGTCTATGCGAGCGCGGGGTTTCATGGGTTGCTCCTCGAGAACACGCACGACCGGCCGTATCTGAAAGGGAGCGCGGTCGGGCCGGAGATCGTGGCGGCGATGAGCGTCATCGGGCGGGAGATCCGGCGCGCCGCCTCGCTTCCCCTCGGCATCCAGGTGCTCGCCGGTGCGAACCGCGCGGCTCTGGCGGTGGCGCACGCGTGCGGGGCGGCGTTCGTGCGCGTCGAGGGATTCGTCTTCGCGCACGTCGCGGACGAGGGAGTGATCGAGTCGAGCGCGGGAGACCTGCTCCGCTACCGCCGCGCTATCGGCGCGGAGCGCGTGCGCGTCTTTGCCGACATCAAGAAGAAACACTCCGCGCACGCCATCACCGCCGACGTCGACATCGCCGAGACGGCGAAGGCGGCGGAGTTCTTCTCCGTCGACGGCGTGATCGTCAGCGGCGCCGCGACCGGCAGCCCCGCCGATGCGGACGAAGTGCGCGCCGTGAGCGAGTCCGTGAGCGTCCCCACGCTCATCGGCTCCGGCATCACCCCGGAGAACCTCGCCCGCTACCGCGGCGCCGACGCGTTCATCGTCGGCTCGTCGGTGAAGAGCGATGGGCGGTGGTCCGGTACGCTCGACGCCGCGCGGACGCGGGCCTGTGTCGAGGCGCTCGGACGGGCGTGAGGCTCAGGGCGGCGGCGGCGTGCGCTCGTATGCGTCGAGCTTCGCCACTGTCGCCTCGTCGGCCGCGCCGGTGTCGGGCAGCTCCGCGTCGCGTTGAAAGCGGCGCAAGGCCTCGATGGTGGCTTCGTCGAACCGGCCGGTGATCGCGCCGCTGTAATAGCCGAGGTTGTGCAGGCGCGTCTGCACCCCCTCGGTCGTGCCGGGCGGGGCGACGTTGCCGATGTCGAACTCCCAGCTTTCCCCGGTAGCATCGAGGCGCAGCACGCCGGCTTTGACGTCGGGCATGAGGTAGCAGTGGATCCAGCCGTCGGCATCCGTCGTGCCCGTGACCGTGCGGCCTCCCGCCTCAACCGTCCAGGCGACCGCGGCGCGCGGCACACCGTCGTCGAGCAGGCGCACGTTCAGCACCGAAGGAACGCCGCGCCGGCGGAACCGGTGGAGCTTCCCCGTGGCCACGGTCACCACGCCCGGGCGCTTCGCCGGCACGACCACCACGTCGCCCGGCACGAGAATGTTCGGCTCGCGCAGCTTGCGCAGCTCCGCGTTCTCGTCCGCGTTCCACACGGTCTCCCAGAACAGCCCATGCGTGAAGGCAATGCTCTCGACCGTGTCCCCGCTCTGCACGATGTGACGAATGGACATGCTCAGCCTTCGCTGTACTTCTTCCAGCGCTCCATCAACTTGCGGTACGCCTCGTCTTTGCGGGCATCCTCGGGCGCGAGCGCCTCGAACATCGAGCTGTCGACGGCAGCCGTCTCGCCGCCGTCCGTCTTCAACACGTCCGACGGCCAGCAAAGCTTCTTCTTCGTGTCGGCGAGCAAGAGCATCAGCTCCTTCCGCTCGGGATGGTCCTTGTCGTCGATGAAGGTCTGGACCCCTTTCTCCAGCGCCTGGCGCGAGGTGACGTAGGCGGCGTTCAGGTTCTTCTCCTTCTGGTATTTCTCGAGGCGGCTGCGCTCTGCTTTGAGAAACGTCTGCCGCTTCGCAACGAGGTCATCGCCGCGGAACGGCTCATAGGGCCAATTCGAATTCTTGATGTTCAGGTTCAGCTTGCTGTCGAACACGACGTCGTCCGCGAAGTACTTCTGCAGAAATTCAGCGACCTTCCCGCTCTCGAAGACCTCCTGGTCGTGAACCATGTACTTGCTCCGGAGCGCCGTGAACGTCGTTTTCCCTGTGACTGTGCGCGCGTCATCCTCGTACCAGAAGGCGAGCTCCCCCGCGAGCCACAGGTCGTGGAGCAGCCGATCGAGCGATTTCGCACCGCTCTCCTTTTTCTCGCGATACAGGTGATTGTGCTGCGCGCTGACCAGACGCGCGTTCATGTAGGAGTTTGCCCCGGAGGTGTAACTGGGATCGATGTGGTCGACCTCGGGGGCGCTGCGGCCGCCGCATTCGTCGAGGGTCTGGTGGACGTCGGCCTCTTCGCCCTCGAACGCCCCCTTCTGCGCGTCGGACAGGAACTTGCCGGCGTTCTTCCAGCGATTGAACTTGCGGAGGATGGCGCGTTGAAAGTCGGTGTACGCGGTCGATCCTTTCTGCGCCTCGACTTGCATCCGCTCGAACACGAGCTCCAGGCCCTTCTCCCTGCACAGAAAGTTGACGTCGTGCATGAACTGCAACAGCTGGTTGGGCCTGGACGGGTCGCCGGCATCGCGGTAGTCATCGCGCATCGCTTCCCAGACGAGCTTGTCGCGTTGCTCCTTCGAAAGCTTCCGGTAAAGGTCGTCCGCCGCGATGAACTCCAGCTGATCGGATGCATCGGGCATCGTGGCCGTCTTTCCGCACCGGTTCGCGAACGAGAAATGAGCGGCCACTTTGTCGCCCCGCAGCAGGCGGACGTAGAACCAGACCGGGATCCGCGAGTCGCCCACGAGGTCGTCATAGAAGAGCCGCACTTCGAAGATCCAGCTCACGACGTTCACCGTGAGGGGACTGCGCAACGTGAACGTGGCGATTTTCTTTTCCACGTCGGTCGCTGAAATCTCGCCGCCGTCGACGTCGTAGAGCGACTGCTTCCCCAGGAGACCCCCGAGCGCGATCTCCATCTGCCGCCATTTCCCGCTCTGGTTGAACTCGCGAATCATCGGCGCGATGTTGGACGAGTGGTCGACGCCGCCGAGCTCCAGCGCAAGCAGGTGTCCGCGATCGAACTGCTTGAGCTCTTCGATGTCCTCTTTCTCCGTCTTGCCCGACGAGAGCGGAGGAGGCGGCGTGGCGCGCCCTTTCGAGGACGAGGATTTCAACGGGCCCGCCAGCCAGGTTTGACGCCTTCTGTCGTCGGTGCCGGGCACGCGTTCATCCTCGGCGTGGATGGATAGCTTGACCAACCCCGACTTGCGCGATTTCTTCAGGCAGACGACACAGAGCGTCCGGCGCGTCTTGTCACGCTGGCAGGCCCGGCAGAAGAGCTCATTGCATTCCGTGCAGGCCACCGCCGCCACGGCGCAGGACTTGTGCGAGGAGTCACAGTCCGCGGTCAGCTCGGCGTGCGTTTCGTGGACGCTGCAGTAGACCAGCTTGCAGTGCTTGCAGGTCGCCGCTTTCGCCGCGCAGAAGGTGTGCGAGCCATTCAGCAGCCGGTGCGGACCGTACGAGTGCGCACCGCAGAACTCCTGCTTGCAGTGATCGCACTCCTGCAGCGACGCCGTACAGCACACCTCGTTCGCCGCGTCCTTCGCCGCGCTCTCGTGCGGGATGAGACTGTGCACCTGGCAGAACGCGCCCGTGCAATGCGGACAGGTGCGCAGCGAGGCCGCACAGCAGTCGTGCAAGTCGACGTCCGCCACGGCGATGTGTGCGTCGAGACTGTGGGTGCGGCAGTAGCGGCCCCCGGACAGACAGTGCGGACACTGCTCCAGCGACCGCGCGCAACAAGGGTGATTGGCGGCATCGGTCTGGTCGAGCGCGTGCACGACGCTCGCGCAGAACCCGAGCCCGCAACAGCCGCACGTCCGCAGGTGGGCCCCCAGGTGTGCGTTGCAGAACGTGCCGCCGGTGCAGAAGGGGCAGAATCCCACATTGAACGTGGTATTGCAGGTCAGGCAGGGGTTCAGTCTGGTGCGTTTCGGGGGACTGCTGGACACCGTGAAATGGTAACCGGCAGCGCCCGCCCCCCGGGGCGCCGGCGGGACGCCGGCGCTCCGCCATTGATAAGCTGCGCGCATGACGCGCTCCACCGACCTCACCGTCGCCTCCACGAACGATCCGGACGCCTTCGACGACCGCGGGCTGCTCACGAATCCGCGGCCGGAGATCGACCGCGAGAAGCTGCAGCACCACCTGCGCGAGGCGCTGCGCCTGCTGCACGCGGACCTCGAGGACGAGAACGTGCGCGACACGCCGCGGCGGTGGGCGGAGTCGCTGATCACGATGACCAGCGGCTACGACTACACGGACGTGAAGAAGCTGACCACGCTGTTCCGCAAGGCGTGCTCGCGCGCGGACGAGAACTGCCAGAACCTGGTGGTCATCGGCGGGACGTACAAGACGCTCTGCGCGCACCACATCCTGCCGTTCTTCGGGCGCTTCATCATCGGCTACATCCCGGAGAAGATGATCATCGGCGCGTCGAAGATCCCGCGCATCGTGGAGGTGCACATGCGGCGGCTGCAGTCGCAGGAGCATCTGGCGCACGACGTGGCGGACACGATCCAGAAGATCCTCGAGCCGCGCGGCATCGCCGTCTGGATGGGGGGCGTGCACCTCTGCATGGTCATGCGCGGCGTGGAGCAGGAGTCGTCGTTCATGGAGACCAACGTCCTGCGCGGGGAGTTCCTCGACGACGAGCGCACGCGGCAGGAGTTCATGTCCATCGTGAACCGCCGTGGCAGCCGCGACTAAACCCCGGCCGCCGCACACCGTACACTGATGCCGGCAATGTCCGAGCGGAGCCGCTTCCTCATCATCTTCATCGTCACGCTGTTCGTGATGGGAGCCGCGCTCGGCTACATGGCCGGCCGGGCCCGCCACTGGCACGAGCAGGGGTGGGCCGGGGTGACGTATGTCGTCGCCGAGACCACGGCCGGGCAGGCAAACATGTTCCGCCTCAAGCCCTACCAGGTGGTCATGACGGCCGCCGACAGTCCGGCCGACGGGCGGCTGCACTACGGCGACGAGATCCTCACGATCGGCGGCATCAGGCGCGACGACTTCAAGCGCCTGGCGGAGCTCGACGCGCGCACGAAGCGGGGCTCGGCGGTGGTCTACCGCATCCGCCGCGGGCAGACCGTCCTCGACGTGCCGCTGCGGTTCGAGTCGCCGCTGCACGGCCGCTACATCATCATCCGCCACGTCGTGGGCGTGGTCGTGGCGCTGACGTTCGTCGGCATCGCCCTGCTGGTCATCGCCCGTGCGCCGCACGACTCGCGCGCGGCGGTCTTTTTCTGGCTGGCACTCCTCAGCGGCACGAACTTCCTGACCACGGCAGCGACCGTGTACGAGCAGACCAACGCGCGCGGGATCATCGTCTCGCCGTTCTCGTCGCTGGTCCCGATGTACGTCGGGCTCGCGCTGGCGTTCCTCTATCCGCCGCTGATCCTGCACCTCTGCCTGATCTTCCCGCGCCGCCGGCCGGTGCTGGAGAAGCACCCGAAGCTGCTGCACTGGATGTACGCCATGGCCGCAACCGGCGTGCTGGCGGTGCTCCTCGGGGTCCTGCTGTTCGCGCAATTCGACCTGGCGGACATGGCGGCGAGCGAGCGGCGGATCAAGGCCTTCGTCCGGCCGTCGGGCTACGTCATCAGTGCCTTCGCGGCGCTGGTGGCGGTGAACCTGCTCTGGGCGGCGCGGCGCGAAGGGGTGAAGCGCGCCATCGCGTCGCGGCCGTTCCGCGTCGTCGGCGCGGTGGTGGCGGTGCCGATCGCCCTGAGCCGGGGCATCGCCATGCTGGTCCACCCGGCAGCGGCCGCGCTCTTCACGGGCCTGGTCATGCTGCTGCTGATGCTGGCGCTGGGCAGCTTTCCCATCCTGGCCCTGGTGGCGCTCGTGCGCAGCTACACCGAGGCGTCGACGGAAGAGAAGCGGCAGGTGGCGTGGCCGCTGTGGGGGCTGGCGCTGGCGGTCAGCGTGAAGATTCTGGCGGTCCTGATGGGCATCGGCGCCTCGCTGCTGGTCGCCTTCAACGCCGCGGACATGATCCGCTGGCGGGCCTTGCTGGAGGCCGCGAACCTCGTCCCGATGCTCTTCACCCTGGCCATCCCGCTGTCGTTCGCGGTGGCCATCTTCAAGTACCGGCTGATGAACATCGACGTCATCATCCGGAAGACGGTGGTGTACGCGCTGCTGAGCGGCGCGATCATCGTGGTCTACCTCGGCCTGGTGGGCGGCCTCGGCTCGTTCCTGGTCTATGCGTTCGGGCTGGAGAACCAGACCACCATGATCATCGGCTCCACGCTGGTCGTGGCGCTGCTCTTCGTGCCGCTGCGGAGCCGGCTGCAGTCGATCGTCGACCGCACGCTCTTCCGCCACAAGTACGACTATCCGGAGGCGCTGAAGGCCATCTCCATCGAGGCCCGGACGGCCACGGACGTGAACGAGTTCCTCGGCGCGGCGGCGGAGCAGTTGCAGCGCGCGCTGCAGAACCGCGCCGTGGTCATCTTCGCCGAGCGGCAGGACGAGTACGTGGCCCTGGCCAAGGTGGGCGTGGCGGACGCGATCCTGGGCCGCCTGCGCGTGCCGGGCAACATCGTCGGCGCGCTCGACCGCCCGTTCGACCCGCGGCGCCGCCCGCTCGACGAGGAGACCGCGGCCGCCCTGGCGCGCATCGAGGCCTCCCTGGTCGTTCCCGCCGGCACGCGGGCGTTCATCGCCGCCGCGCCGAAGCTGTCCAACGGCGAATATGACGTCGAGGACATCGACTTCTTCCGCTCCGCCGCCGAGCAGCTCGCCACCGGCATCGACCGCATCCGCATGCAGGCCGAGGAAGTCGACTACGAGCAGGCGCGCGAGATCCAGCAGACGCTCCTCCCGCGCGGGATGCCGCGCGTGGCGGGACTCGACGTCAGCGGCATCTGGCAGCCGGCGCGGACGATGGGCGGCGACTACTACGACCTGATCGAGCTGCAGGAGACCGAGCTGGCCATCTGCATCGGCGACGTGGCGGGCAAGGGGAT
This sequence comes from Thermoanaerobaculia bacterium, assembly GCA_035627015.1. Taxonomy (GTDB): domain Bacteria; phylum Acidobacteriota; class Thermoanaerobaculia; order Gp7-AA8; family Gp7-AA8; genus QHVT01. The sequence goes on from DASPMO010000104.1 coordinate 12,005, forward strand.
GCCGGCGGCGCTGCTGATGTCGGGGCTGCAGGCGGCGGTGCGCGCGTCGGCCAGCAGCTCGCCGCGCGACCTCTGCGAGCGCGTGCGGCGCGTGGTGGTCTCGTCGCTGTCGGGCGGACGCTTCGTCACCTTCTTTTATGCGACGGTGGACACCGCCACGATGAAGCTGCGCTGGTGCAACGCGGGGCACAACGCGCCGCTCCTGGCCCGCGCGGACGGCAGTATCCTGCGTCTGGCCGAGGGAGGACCGGCCTTCTCGCGGCTCTTCCGCGACGCGAAATACGAGGAGCGCGAGCTCGACCTGGCCAAGGGCGACCGCCTGGTGCTCTTCACCGACGGCGTGAGCGAGGCGGCGGACGCGGCGGGCGAACAATTCGGCGAGTCGCGGATCGAGGAGCTCGTCACCGACTGCCGCGACCTCGACGCCGCCGAGCTGCAGCGGACCATTTTCGACGCGGCCAGCGGTTTCAGCGGCGGGGAGCTGGAAGACGATCTGACACTGGTTGTCGTCCGTTTGGTCTAAAATAGCCGGTAATCATGCGGAAACTCCTGGTGCTCTCGCTCGTCCTGCTGTTCGCGTTCTCGGCGCTTGCCACGAAACCGCATGCGCTCACCGGCGACGCGATCGTGCGGAACATCGGCGACAACCGCGTGGCCGTGCTCCTGGATACGAACGCGGACCAGGCCATCGACCAGGGCTTCCTCCTCTCCTCCGACCTGCCGGTGTCGGCCACCAGCTCGCGCGTGGCCGCGGCCAGCGTGGAGTTCACCGACGGCTACGTGCGCGTGAAGTACGACAAGAAAGTGTTCGACCTCTACGTGGCCGGCTACCCGGAGCCGCCGACGGTCGAGCTGAGCACCACCAAGTTCATCGGCTACGCCCTCGTCCACAGCAGCGGCGACAGCGGCTGCAATGTCGAGCGGGCCATGAAGGACGCGGGGGCGTGCTATGGGTACGGGAAGGATTAAGCTGTCATCCTGAGCCCCGCAGAGGGCGAAGGACCCCCTGCCTACGGAGCGTGCACGGGTCCAGCAGGGGATCTTTCGCCGTCTACGCGGCTCAGGATGACAGTCACGCCACGGGCGTGAAGCGCCCCCTGACTCGTTCCCGAATCCTCTCGATGTACCGATGCGCGCATGCACCATTCGAACAACGACTGCTGCAGCGTGGCCCCTCCGCCGGAATCCCCTTCCGTAATGAAACGTTCTCCGGCCTGCGCGCGTAGAGTATTGAGTCATGGCCATCGACAAAAAGAAGGTTCTCCGGGAGATCCGCATCTTCGTGCTCATGATCCTGATCGTGAGCTCGCTTCGTTCGGCCCTGGCCGACTGGAACGACGTTCCGACCGGATCGATGAAGCCGACGATCCAGGAGGGCGATCGGGTCGTGGTGAACAAGCTCGCCTACGACCTGAAGGTGCCGTTCACCACGATCAACATCGTCCGGTGGGGGAACCCGGTCCGGGGCGACATCGTGGTCCTCTTCTCTCCCGTCGACGGCACGCGCCTCGTGAAGCGCGTGGTGGCCGTCCCGGGCGACAGCGTGGAAATGCGCGACAACCAGCTCTTCGTCAACGGCCGGCTGGCCAAGCAGTCGCCCATCGCCATCGTCAGCTCCGAGGACTACGGCTCCGCCTACGTCATGGACGAGGACCTCTACGGCCGCAACCACAAAGTCATGCTCACGCCGGAGATCCCGGCGGTGCGGTCGTTCGGACCGATCACGGTGCCCGAGGGGAACTACTTCGTCCTCGGCGACAACCGCGACAACAGCAACGACAGCCGCTTCATCGGCTTCATCGAGCGGCGCCGCATCGTCGGCAAAGCCGTGGCCGTGGCATTCTCGCTCGACCGCAAGCGCTACTTCGTGCCGCGCATGGACCGCTTTTTCGAAGGCCTGATCTAAAAGGAAACCCATGAAGAAAACCGCCCTCCTCGCCGCCCTTTTCGCCAGCACCACCCTTCTCGCGCAGATGAAGCCGCAGACGCCGGCTCCTGCCCCGGCGGGGAAGGCCAGAATGCCGGTCAACGTGGCCGGCGCGCGCAACAACGCCGCCTCCACATTCTCCCGCATCAGCATCGACGACGCGCTCAAGCTGCAGAAGTCGGGACAGGCGGTCTTCGTCGACGTCCGCTCGAACGAGCAGTTCTCTCTCGGCCACATCAAGGGGGCGTACAGCATTCCCGGCAGTCAGCTCATCAAGCGCTTCGCCGAAGTGCCGCCGCGCAAGACCGTCATCACCTACTGCGCCTGCAGCGCCGAGCAGTCGAGCGGCCGCGCCGCCGCGGACCTGATGGCGCACGGCGTGAAGAACGTCTTCGCGCTCAAGGGCGGCTGGAGCGAGTGGAAGGACCGCGGCCTGCCGACGGCCACCGGCGCGAAGTAAGCGCTGTCATCCTGAGCCGCGTAGACGGCGAAGGACCTCCTGCTGGAATCCGAGGCCCGCTCCGTCGGCGGGAGATCCTTCGCCGTCTACGCGGGCTCAGGATGACAGTACAATCCGCCGCGCCATGTTCAAGATCGCCGAAATCTTCGCGCGCGAGATCCTCGACTCCCGTGGCAATCCGACCATCGAGGTCGACTGCCTCCTCGACAACGGCGCCCTCGGCCGCGCGGCCGTCCCCTCCGGCGCCTCCACCGGCTCGCGCGAGGCGCTCGAGCTGCGCGACGGCGACAAGGCCCGCTTCCTCGGCAAGGGGGTGCGCAACGCCGTCGACAACGTCGAGGTCATCGCCCGCGAGATCGAGGGGATGGACGCCCGCGAGCAGGTCATGATCGACCTGATGATGAAGCAGATCGACGGCACCGAGAACAAGGGCAACCTCGGCGCGAACGCGATCCTCGGCGTCTCCCTGGCCGTGGCCCGCGCCGCCGCCGAAGCGGCCGGCCTGCCGCTCTTCCTCTATCTCGGCGGCACCGGCGCGCGCACGCTGCCCGTGCCGATGCTGAACGTCATCAACGGCGGCGCGCACGCGAACAACAACCTCGACGTGCAGGAGCTCATGATCGTCCCGGCCGGCTTCGACACCTTCAGCGAGTCGCTGCGCGCCGGCGTCGAGGTGTTCCACAACCTGAAGAAGATCCTCAACGACAAGGGGCTGACCACCGCGGTCGGCGACGAGGGAGGCTTCGCGCCCGACCTCAAGAACACCGCCGAGGCGCTCGACCTCATCCTGATGGCCATCGACAAGGCCGGCTACCGCGCGGCGGAGCAGATCTACCTCGCCCTCGACGTGGCGGCCTCGGAGTTCTACGACAAGAAGAAAGGCTACGCCTTCGAAGGCGTGGACCGCTCTTCCGACGACATGGTCGACTACTACGTCGACCTGCGGAAGCGCTACCCGATCATCTCCATCGAGGACGGCATGTCCGAAGGCGACTGGGACGGGTGGGACTCACTCACCGGCGTCCTCGGGAGCGGCACGCAGCTCGTCGGCGACGATCTGTTCGTGACCAATCCGGCGATCTTCGCCAAGGGGATCGAGCGCGGCATCGCCAACGCCATCCTGATCAAGGTGAACCAGATCGGCACGCTCACGGAGACGCTCGAGGCCATCGAGATGGCCAAGCGCGCCGGCTACCGCTCGGTGATCTCGCACCGCTCCGGCGAAACGGAGGACTCGACCATCGCCGACCTGGCCGTGGCCACGAACGCGGGACAGATCAAGACCGGCTCCGCCTCGCGCAGCGACCGCATCGCCAAATACAACCAGCTCCTGCGCATCGAGGAGGAGCTGGGCGACGCGGCCCTGTTCGCGGGCAAGGAGATCTTCAAGGCCGCGCTGTGATGTACGACGGGCTTCAGCCCGTCCATTGACACCGTCCCGCCGTGCGGTCAAGATATTGACCTTCATGGCAGAACGCGATCTGGTCGGGAGCGTCATTCAGCTCGCGAACCTCCTCACCCGCAGGCTCGGACCGATCTTCGAGCGGGCGAAGATCACGCCGCAGCAATGGTCCGTCCTGTCCGCGCTGTCGTCGGAAGACGCCCCGGTGACGCTGGTGGCCCTCTCCCGCCGCCTCGGCGTGACGAAGCAGAACATGACCGGCATGATCGCGAGACTCGAGCAGCTCGGCCTCGCCGAGCGCAACGACGACCCCTCGGACCTGCGCTCCTCCCGCGTCCAGCTCACCCGCCGCGGCCGCGGCACGGTCGAGAAGGTGCGCCCCGCCTACGAGGAATGGCTGGCCTCCCTCGGCAGCGGCTCGCTCTCGGAGCGGGAGATCCAGACGCTCACCCGGAATGTGGAGCGGCTGATCCAGGCGCTGGAGTAGCGGTCAATCGACGGGCTGAAGCCCGTCCTACGTTCAGCATGCGGCTCGCGAGGAACGTGCTCGACGTAGGGCGCGGCTTCAGCCCGCCCAGTCTCGATGCGCCAGTGACTCAAGCGGACCGCCGCCGTCCCGGCGGTCCGCTGACGACGCGGTTGCGTCCCGCTTCCTTGGCCTCGTAAAGCCGCTCGTCCGCGGTGCGGAAGAGGGCCTCGCGGTCGGCGCCGTCGTCGGGATAGAGGGCGCCGCCGATGCTCACGGTGACTGGCGACCCATCGGCGGGCGCGGGGAGTCTCTCCACGTTCGCGCGGATGCGCTCCGCGATGGCGGAGAGCGCCGCGGCGTCGACCTGCGGGACGACCACGGCGAACTCCTCGCCGCCGTAGCGCGCGGGAAAGTCGACGGCGCGGACGGTCTCGCGGATAGTCTGCGCGACGCGGCGCAGCGCCTCGTTGCCGGCCAGGTGGCCGTGGGTGTCGTTGTATTTCTTGAAGCGGTCGAGGTCGAGGACGAGGATGCCGAAGCGCTCGGGATAGCGGTCGGCGCGCTCGAGCTCCGCGTCGATGCGCTCGCGGAAGGCGCGGAAGTTCGGCAGCGCGGTGAGGTCGTCCGTGCGGGCGCGCGCCTTCAGCTCGTCGGCCATGCGGTTGAAGGCCACGCCGAGGGTGGCGATCTCGTGGTCGCCGGCCACCGGGGCGCGGGCGGTGAGATCGCCCGCCGCGACGCGGTCCGCCGCGGCGGAGAGCTCCTCGATCGGGCGGACCACCTTGCGCAGCGTGGCCTGCACGGCGGCGAAGCCGAGGAGCGCCACGATCCAGGCCAGGGCCAGGCCGGTGGACATCATCGACGACGTCTCGCGCTCCAGCGCCGGGAGCTGGCGGGCGATCTCGCGCTTGCGCGCGGCGATGACCTCCTGCGCCTCGAGGATGATCGCGCCGGACGTATCGAGGGCGTCGTCCGGATTCGGGGCCGGCTCCTCGATGATCGTGCGGAAGGCCTTGACGCGGGCGCGCAGCGTGCCGAGGTCGATGCGGGTCAGCGACGGGTCGTCGAGGAGCTGCGCCACCACGGCGTAGCGCGACGGCTCGAGCAAGTGCCGCGTGCGGAAGCCGTTCTGCGCGCGGATCAGCTCCTCCAGCGTGGCCACGGCGCGCGTCTCCGTGTCGATCAGGCGCGTCCAGCGCTGCTGCACCAGGCGCGCGCGCCAGCTCAGGCCGAAGGCGATGGCGAAGAGGGCGAGCGTGAATGCGCCGGTGAGGAGCAGGACGCGCGAGCGGAGATGCGTGCGGCGCACGTGGACGAGGATAATCGCGGCGAGGTGGACCTCAAAGCGACGTACCTCACAACGCTCGCGCAATGTGCGCCGGAGGCGCTGGTGCGCGCGCACGTGACGCCGGACATGCCGCGGAACGTGGTGGCGATCGGCAAGTGCGCGGGGGCGTTGTTCGATGGGGTGGCGGGGGTGCACGACGTCGAGAGCGCATTTGTGGTCGTGCCGGAGGGGTACCCAAACGTAGGGCGGGCTTCAGCCCGCCCGGGTCGGGCTGAAGCCCGACCTGCGTTCAGCACGTTTTTCGGGGGGCATCCGCATTACACGCGGGAGAGTTTCATCGCGGGGCGGGCGTTGCTCGACTACGTCGAGGCGCATGAGGACATTCTGTTTCTCGTGTCGGGTGGGGGGTCGGCGTGTGTGGAGGTGCCGCTCGTCAGTGAGGACGAGGCGGTTCGGATCAACGCGGAGCTGATCGCCTCGGGCAGGACGATCGCGGAGATCAACGAAGTCCGGAGGAGCATCTCGGCGATCAAGGGGGGGAAGCTGGCGGCGCGCGTGCGGGGTCGCGCGGTGACGCTCGTGTACTCCGACGTGAGCACGGGCGCCCTGCATGACGTCGCCTCGGGGCCGACCATCCCCGGCTCGGAAGCGGTGCTCGTCGCCGACAACAGCACCCTCGTCCGCGCCGCGGCGCAAATCATCGGTGACAACGCGGTGGTCCTCGAAGAGCAGATCGAGTGCGATGTGTTGGACGCCGCGGCGATGCTCGCGGCGCGGGCGCGCGAGCTGCGGAAAGGGGAGGTGCTGGTGGCCGGAGGAGAGCCGACGGTGATCGTGCGCGGGAAGGGGCGCGGAGGACGGTGCAGCGAGCTGGCGGTGCGGTTTGCCGGGCTTTGCGGGTACGAAGCGTTGTTTGCGTCGAGCGACGGGGTGGATGGGAACAGCGGCGCGGCGGGGATTCACCTGAGGGGCGGGCTGAAGCCCGCCCTACGTTGGGCACCCTCGGATTCCTTCGCCGTTGCGGCGCAAATCGGTGAGCCGATTATGATTGCGCCGACGGGGAACAACCTTCGGGACCTCTTCTTCGTGGCTTGTGTTTAGCAAGCAAGCGCCACGGTACCGACACCGACCCGGATGAACGTCAACGACCCGGCAGATCCGCTGCTGCCCCCGCCCACGGGAGGCCGGCACCGCTCCGCGCGCGAGCGCCAGCGCAAAGGGCCGATGTGGGGCTGCCTGAAGGCGCTGCTGTGGGTCTTCGTGGTCGGCTTCGCGGTGCTCTTCCTGGTCATCGGCGGCGGCTGGTGGTCCCTCGGTACGTCGACGTTCGAAGGCTACATCGCTAAGAAGATCGAGCAGACGCTCGAGGAGCGCCTCGGCCGCGAGGTCACGATCGGCAGCTTCCACTTTGTGCGCACGCGGCCGCAGAAGATCATCCTCAACGACGTGCGCATCGCCAACGCGCCGGGCGCGGTGGCGCCGCAATTCGCGGTCATCCGGCAGATCGAGATCACCGGCGGCCTGCAGTCGTTCTGGGGCCGCCAGGTGAAAGTCGACCGCATCGACATCCGCGATCCCTTCATCTGGTTCGAGATCTTCCCGGACGGCCGGCACAACTTCCCGCAATGGAAGCAGTCGCCGCCGCGGCGCTGGAACTTCCAGATCGTCCACCTCGACTTCGACAAGATGTACGTCACCGGCGGGGCGTTCGGCTTCAACGACCGCAAGCACAACATCGCCGCGCTGGCGCAGAAGATCGACTCCACCATCACCGTCACGCGCGCCGAGGGACTGTACGCGGGGATCATGAACAGCCCGGCGGTGCGCGTGCGCATCCAGGACTACGTGCCGTTCGACGTCACCATGCGCGGCGGCTTCCGCTACACGCCGGGCGTGCTGGAGCTGAGCTCCATCGCGCTGCAGGGACGCGGCATCGAGGCCTACCTCTCGGGCAAGCTCGATCCGGTGACCGAGGCGCAGTACGACCTGAAACTGCGCTCCACCCTCGCCCTGCAGCGCATCAAGGAGATCTTCCGCGTGCAGCAGACGCTGGAAGGAACGCTGGCGCTGGACACGCGCCTGCGCGGCAAGGCGGGCGACTTCGAGATGAGCGGCGGCTGGAGCTCGCCGAAGATCGTCGCCGACGCGTACGAGCTCGGCGAGGCGCGCGGGCAGCTGGCCATCACCGGCCGGAACCTCACCCTGCGCGTCGACCGGGCCACGTACGGCGGCGGCACCATCGGCGCGGACTACGCGCTGGCGAACTACGCCGAGCCGTATCCGATGAAGGTCGACCTCCGCTACTACAACATCGGCATCGAGCCGCTGTTCGCCGACTGGGGGATCGAGAACACGGGGCTGCGCGGCGCCGCGACGGGCAACCTCACCTACCGCTGGAACAAGGACAAGGTGCTCGACGGCGCCGGCGAGGGGACGGCGCGGCTGGCGAAGAGCACGGTGGCGTTCTCCGACGCGCGCTATCCGGTCGGCGTGGCCGGCAGCACCGACTTCGCGCTCGACCGCGGCGTGGTGCGCTTCCGCCGCGCGGAGCTCGACACCGACGCCTCGCACGTCAGCCTCACCGGCACGCTGAAGATCGAAGGCGCCGTCACCGACCTGCGGATGAACATCCGCAGCAGCGACTTCGGCGAGCTCGATCGCATCGGCTACAACTTCGCCCACGCCGCGGACAAGACCGACTACGAGCTGCTCGGCCTCGGCGGCTCCGGCACGATCAGCGGCAGCGTGCGCGGCCCGATCGAGAAGCCGCAGGTGGCGGCGAACATCATCGGCGCCGGCACGCGCTACAACGAGGTCCTCCTCGGCGACGCGAACATCGACCTCCGCTACGACGGCAACAACGCCACGCTCGTCTTCGAGCGGGCCACGTTCACCGACGGCAACGGACGGCTGGCGCTGAACGGCACCATCGCCTTCCCCGACAGCGGCGGCCCGCGCTTCGACATCGCCGTCGAGGCGAACAACTATCCCGCGCAGCGGGCCATCGACGCGGTCGGCCTCGACCTGAAGATCGGCGAGGGGCTGGCCACCGGGAAGATGGTCATCGCCGGCACGCCGGACAACGGGCGGGCCACGTTCGTCAACACGACCATCCGCCGCGCGGACGCCACGCTCGCGCTCAACGGCACGCTGAACTGGCTGCCGGGCGAGGGAAACGTCGCCTTCGACCTCGACATCGCGGCGACGAACTTCCCGGTCACCGACATCGCCGCGTTCCTCGACTTCGCCGACATCCCCGTGACGGGCAAGCTCACCGGCACGCTGAAGCTCGCCGGCCGCAAGGAAGCGCTGGAGGGAAGCGGCCGCGTCATGGTGCGCGACGGCGCGATCATGGGCGAGCCGGTGGAGCTGGCCGAGGCCGACATCGCCTTCACCGAGGGACGCATGCGGGCCACCAGCGTGCTCGTGCGCGCGGCGGCGGGCGAGATCCGCGGCGAGGCGGAGGTCAACCTCAACGACAAGCACTTCAGCTACACGATTGAGTCGAGCCGGATCGATCCGTCGCGGCTGCAGATCGCGAAAGGGATCGCCGATCTCCTCGGCGGCAACATCGTCCTGCGCTCCACCGGCGCGGGAACGTTCGAGCAGCCGGAGCTCGTGATCGAGGCCACGCTGGAGAACGCCACGCTGCGCGGGCTCAACCTGCCGGCCGGCACCGCGCCGCCGTCGCTCTACCTGGCCATCCGCAACGGCCGCCTGATCGTGCGCGGCGCCGTTGCGGACATCGTCAGCATCGAGGGCGAAGGAGCGGTCGGCGAGAACATGGCCCTGGACGGCACGGTGCGCATCGTCATCAACGACCTGGCCCGCGCCGCGGCGATCTCCCCCACCACGGCCTCGCTGCCGGTGTCGGGCAATCTCGTCGTCGACCTGAAGCTCGGCGGACGGCTCACGCCGATCGAGGCGCTGGTGGTCGAAGCGACCTTCCCGACCTTCAATCTGAAATTCGCCGACCACGCCTTCACCACGCCGGCGCCGCTGCGCATGACCCTGCGTGAGGGCCGCCTGCAGTTCGACTCCTTCGCGCTGCAGGGCGCCGACTCGTCGTTCGCCGTGACCGGCTTCGCCGAGATCGCGGGCGCGAAGCGGCTCGACGTCGACGTGCGCGGCCGCGTGGAGGCGGCGCTGCTGCAGCTCTTCGTCCCCGACGTGCGCGCGGAGGGGCACATGGACGTGGCCCTCGACGTCGGCGGCACGCTGACCGCGCCGGCCATGGTCGGCACCGCGGACCTGGTCGAGGCGGAGGTGCGATTCGCCGGCTTCCCGCAGCTCATCGACGACATCAACGGGCGGCTGCGCTTCGGCGCGGAGCGCATCGACATCGAGTCGCTGCGGGCCACGGTCGGCGGCGGACAGGTCGTGGCCGGCGGCTTCGTCACGCTGGAAGGGATGAAGCCGCAGCGCGCGCGCATCACGCTGCAGGGCACCGACGTCTCGCTGCGCGCGTACGAGGGCGTGACGGTGGAAGGGAACTTCACGCTGCTCCTGGCCGGCGACATGGAGAGCGCGCAGCTCACCGGCGACGTCGACGTCACCCGCGCGCTCTACTTCCGCGACTTCGACATCCAGCAGGCGCTGCTCAACGCGCTCCTGTCGCGCACGCGGGTCGTCCCCACGGCCGCGGCGACGTGGCAGGACCGCGTCAGCCTGCGCATCCATCTGGCCGCGCCGGGCACGCTGGCCATCCGCAACAACCTGGCCGAGGTCACGGGGAGCGCGGACCTGGACGTGACCGGCACGGTGGGCAACCCGGTGATCCTCGGCGAGGTCACGCTCGACGAGGGGGGCACGGTGCGCATCCAGGGCGTCGACTATCGCGTGGCGCGCGGCACGATCGCATTCCAGAACCCGTTCCGCATCGACCCCTTCTTCGACGTGACCATCGAGGGGACGGTGTCGGGCTTCGGCAGCGAGACCGAGGCCGGGCCGTACGAGGTGACGGTGAACCTCACCGGCACGCTCGACCGCATGTCGCCGACGATCACCAGCGATCCGCCGGCCTCGGACATCACGCTCTTCTCGATCCTCGGCTTCGGGGCCTTGGGCGGCAGCAACGGCACCAGCACCGCGCAGGGCGCCGGCCTGGGGATGATGGGACAGTCGCTGCTCATCCAGAGCCTCGGTTCGCTCCTCGGCTCGCGCGTCTTCCCGTTCGTCGACTCCTTCTCGGTCGACCCCGGCTCGCTCGACGCCAGCGGCGGCGCGGGGACGAAGGTGTCGTTCGAGAAGCGGCTGTCGAACGACATCCGCTTCCTGCTCGTGTACAACCTGGAGAACCAGCAGAGCCGCCAGGTGCTGGAGTGGCTGGTCAACCGCGACTGGACGCTGCAGCTCACGCGCGACGAGGCGGACGAGTACCGGCTCGACGCGCGCTTCCGCCGGCGGTACGAGGCGCACTGGCAGTTCGGCTCCCGCGACGCTGCCGAGGATTTCGCCACCTCGGCGACGATGACAAACGTAGGTCGGGCTTCAGCCCGACCCGCCGAAGAAGGACGGGCTGAAGCCCGTCCTACGTTGCCCCCCGTGACCACCGTCAACACGCGCGCGGCGGACAACACGCCCATCGCGCGCATCGACTTCCGCGCCGACGCGCGCTTCGACACGACGGCCATGGCCAGCGAGGTCACGCTCCGGCCCGGGCAGCCGGTGTCGATCCGCGAGCTGCAGTCGTCGATCAAGAACCTCTTCGCCACGGGCAACTTCCGCGACGTGCGCGTCGACGCCACGCCGGCGGAAGGCGGAGTCGTCCTCACCTTCGCGCTCTTCCTCAACTACCGCATCGATACGATCGACCTGGCCGGCATCCCGCGGCGCGACCGAGCCCGCGCGCTGCGCGAGCTAACCGTGCGCAACGGCGAGGTGCTCTCCCTCGACGCCGTCGACGACAGCGCCGCCGCGGTGCAGGAGATGCTGCGCCGCTACGGCTACCTGGAGGCCACCGTCGATCCGGAGACGACCTTCGACCGCCCGCGCAGCGTCGCCGACGTCACGCTCCACGTCACGCCGGGACCGCAGGCGAGAGTCGCCGACGTGATCCTGGAAGGAGCCACGGCTCCGTTCTCGACGGCGGAGCTGATCGGCCGGATGAAGCGCGGGCCCGGAACGACGTTCCAGCTCGGCGAGGCGCGCGAGGACGCGAACCGCATCCGCAATTTCCTGGTGCGCCGCAATTACCGCCGCGCCGACGTCGACTTCCTCGGCCACACCTACGATCCCGTCTCACACGGCGTGCTGCTGCGCTACCGCGTGGCCGTCGGGCCGACGGTGCAGGTGAAGGTGGCGGGCATCGACCGCGGCGCGGTGCGGCGCTGGCTGCCGTTCGGGCGCAACCAGGAGTACAGCGAGGACGCCGTCGAGCAGGCCGCGAACAACATCGTGCAGGGGCTGCAGCTGCGCGGCCACTACTCCGCGGCCGTCGACACGGAGAGCTCGCTGGAGAACAACGTCTGGACGACGACGTTCCACGTCACCGCCGGGCCGCGCTACAAGCTCACCGGGGTGTCCTTCACCGGCAACGCGAAGATGCGCGACAAGGAGCTGCAGCCGGTCGTGGCCACGTCGCCGGGCGGCGGCATCCGCCGGCTCGTCTCGACGATCTTCCGCCGGCCCACCGGCGTCACGCGCGAGCAGGTCGACGACGACCGCGACGCGCTGGAGTCGTTCTATCGCCTGCAGGGCTTCTCCGAGGCCACGGTGGGCGAGCCGGTGGTGACGCTGAACGACGCCGCCGGCACCATGACGGTCGAGTTCCCGATCGCCGAGGGGCCGCAGACGCTGCTGGCGGCGGTGAACGTGGAAGGGATGGACCGGGAGCATCATCCCGACGCGCCGCGGCCGCAGCTCGCCGCCGGCGCGCCGCTCAACCCGCAGCTCGTCCAGGAGGACGTCATCGCGCTGCAGACGTACTACGCGAACGCGGGACACACGGAAGTCCAGGTCACGCCGCGCGTCGACACGAGCGCCGACAAGACCACGGCCACGGTGACGTATGCCATCGCCGAGGGGCCGCACGTCGACGTCGACGAAGTGATCGTGCGCGGCAACACGTACACCGACCGCGACGTCATCCTCCGCCGCTCGAACCTCGATCCCGGCGATCCGTTCAGCTACACGCGCATCCTCGAGGCGCAGCGCGAGCTCTATCGCCTGGGCATCTTCCAGCGCGTGGAGATCCAGCCCGAGCAGGCCGGAACCACCGTCGCCGACCGCGACGTGGTGATCCAGGTCGAGGAAGGGAAGAACCTGACGCTCTCGGGATCGGTCGGTCTGCGCGTGGAGCGGGGGGTCAACACGGGCCGCGGCATCGACCTGAACGAGCGCATCACCGCCGCGGTCGCGCACCGCAATCTCTTCGGCACCGGCCGTTACCTCGGTCTCGAACTGGTCGGCAGCTCGCAGGAACAGGAAGTCTTCCTGACGTACCGCGAGCCGTTCATCAGCCGGTGGGACGTCCCGCTGCAGTTCCAGATCTTCCAGAGCGACGACTCCACGCGGCGCGGCACGCGCATCCGCCAGCGCGGCCTGTCGCTCGAGGCGAGCAAGGTGGCGCGGCAGCAGACGCGCTGGTCGCTGCGCTACGAGTACAAGATCTCCGAGTGCCTCGAGGACAGCCAGCTCTGCCGGGACATCGGCGACCTGCTGCCGGTGGAAGACTTCGACCCGTCGCTGCTCGACATCCAGATCTCGTCCATCACGCCGACCTTCTTCTGGGACCGCCGCGACGACATCATCGATCCGCACCGCGGCTTCTTCGCCAGCGCCTCGGTGGAGTACGCGTTCGAGCTCTTCTCCGCGGAGGCGAAGTTCCTCAAGGAGTACGTGCAGGGGGCGTGGTACTACCCGGTCACCGACCGCACCGTCCTGGCGCTCTCGGGGCGTCTCGGCCTGATGCACCCGCACGGGGGGCAGGATCACGGGGACATGCCGCTCTCCGAGCGCTTCGTGGCCGGCGGCGAGGTCACGCACCGCGGCTATGACCTGGACCTCCTCGGCGATCTGTGCCGCACGTCGCCCGACGACGGCTACCAGGTCATCCAGGACTGCGTGCCGACGCTCTACCAGGCGGTCACGCGCGACGAAGTCACGGGCGAGACCACCTACGGTCCCGTCCTCCCCCGCGGCGGCAGCGGCCTGCTGCTCTTCAACGCCGAGTACCGCTTCCCGCTCTTCTCCAGCGTCGGCGGCGCCGTGTTCCTCGACGCGGGCAACGTCTACCGCACGCACCGCATCGACTTCAGCAACATCAAGTACGGAGCCGGCATCGGCATCCGCTACCTCTCGCCGGTGGGCCCGGTCCGCGTCGACATCGCGCGGCCGTTCAACCGGCAGTGGTACGACTCCAGCTGGCAGTACTTCGTGACGCTGGGGTACGCGTTCTAGCGCGCTTCGCGCGCGGTTGCTGTGTGGCTGGTTGCTGGTTCAAGGCGGGCCCGCGCCTGAATGTCATGCGGTGCACCAACAACCGTATATTCAGGCGCGGCACCACCTTGAACCAGCAACCAGCAACGCGCGCGCAGCGCGTTAAAAAGACGTTTCCAGCGAGTCCGCGGCGGCCTGGGCGCGCTCCTGCTCGATGCGGGCGAGGCGCGAGCGGAGCTCGGAGATCTCGTGCTGCATTTTTCCGAGGTCCTCTTTCACCGCTTCGCGGGCGATGTCCTGGAGCCGCGAGGTCAGCTTTCCGAGCTGGTCGGACTGGAACTGCGTGAGGCGGCTGAGGGGCTCGCCGAAGATGTCCTTGAGAAGCGTTTCAAAATCCTGCGCCATGCCCCGGATGCGTGCGAAAATCAGGCCCGCACCGCCATGGAGATCAGGACCTTCGCCGACTTCTGGCCTTATTACGTCCGCGCGCACTCCCGTCCGCGCACGCGCCTGCTGCACGCCATCGGCTCCATCCTGGCCCTGATCTGCATCGTCCTGGCGCTCACGGTCAGCCGCTGGTTCTTCCTGGCCGCGCCGCTGATCGGCTACGCCTTCGCCTGGTACGGGCACTTCTTCGTCGAGCACAACAAGCCCGCCACGTTCGGCCACCCCTTCTACTCGCTGGCCGCGGACTACGTGATGCTGTGGAAGATCCTGACCGGGCGGATGGGCGACGAAGTGGCCCGTCACACCGCGGGCTGAAGCCCGCGCCACATTGATATCATCGGCCGCATGGCATTGCTGGACGGGAAGACCGGGATCGTCTTCGGGGTCGCCAACAAGCGCTCGATCGCATGGGGCATCGCCCAGGCACTGGCGCGCGAGGGGATGCGCCTCGCCTTCACCTACCAGGGCGACCGGCTGCGGGAGAACGTCGAGGCCCTGCTCGCGACGGGCGCGCCCGGCTCGCTGCTCCTCCCCTGCGACGTGACGAACGACGCCGAGATCGCCAGCGTCTTCACCCGCGTGGAAGAGGAGTACGGCCGCCTCGACGCGCTGCTGCACTCGGTGGCCTACGCGCCGAAGGAAGACCTCGAGAACGACTTCGTCAACACCTCGCGCGAAGGCTTCAAGCTCGCGCACGACATCTCCGCCTACTCCCTGGTGGCGCTGTCGAAGGCGGCCCTGCCGCTCTTCGAGAAATCGGGCGGCGGCGCGATCGTGGCGCTCTCGTATCACGGCGCGCAGAAAGCGGTGGAAGGCTACAACGTGATGGGGGTGGCCAAGGCCTCCCTGGAAGCGAGCATCCGCTACCTGGCCGCAAACCTCGGGCCGCGCAACGTGCGCGTCAACGCCATCTCCGCCGGCCCCGTGAACACCCTGGCCGCGCGCGGCATCAAGGGCTTCACCGGGATGCTCAAGCATCACGCCGAGCGCGCGCCGCTGCGCCGTAACGTGGAGCTCGAGGAGATCGGGCAGGCCGGGCTGTTCCTGCTGTCGCAGATGTCGTCGGCCATCACGGGCGAGATCATGTACGTGGACTGCGGGTACAACATCATCGGGATTTAGTTGCTGGTTGCTGTGTTGCTGGTTCGTGGTGGCTCTGCGAGAAACCACCACGAACCAGCAACCAGCAACACAGCAACCGTCTATAAGCCCGCGTCCCCCGCCACATAGAACCGCGTATTCGTCGGCTGCACGACGCCGCCTCTCGGCTCGAGCGTCACGGCCAGCGCCTCGATCTCCGTCTCCACGGGGAGGTTCTCGATGACGATCGAGGCTTTGCCGGACGCGGTGACGTCGAAGATGCCGGCGCTGGCCGGCTTCGGCTGACCGGCGCGGATGATCCAGAGCTGGTAGCTCGTGTCGCCGGGATTGGCGGGGAGGTCGTGGAAGAAGACGAGGGCGCGGCGGCGGTCGGGCTGGAGGAAGACTTTCGCGGACGCGGAAGGTGCGATCTCCTGGCCGCTCAGCGTAATGGTGCGCGTGTCGGCCGAGGCCAGGGCGGCGATCTCCGCAGAGAGGCGGCTGTTCTGCTGCTGCAATCGCACGATCTCGGCGCGCCCCGCGCGCACATCCAGCTCGCGCCATCCCCACAGTGCCAGAAAGAGCGTGGCCGCGGTGGCCAGCCACCAGCGGTTCGTGCGCGACTCCGGCGAGATCTCGGCCATGACCGCCGCGCGCAGGTACGCCGGCGGCGGGATGGGGGCGAGGGCGATGGCGAACATCGACGTGGCCTGGCCGAGCTCCCGGCGCGCCACGCGGCAGGGGTGGCAGCCGGCGAGGTGCAGCCGCAGCGCCGCGACATCGCCGCCGCTGGCCACTCCCAACGCGTCGAGCGCGGCGATCGATTCGAACTCTTCGTGGGTCATTGAAACGCCTGCAACCGCTCCCGCAGCTTCTTCATCCCGAGCTGCATGCGCGTCTTGATCGTGCCCAGCGGCTCGTTCAGACGCGCCGCGATCTCCAATTGCGAAAGCCCTTCGAAGTACGCGAGCTCCAGCGCCACGCGCTGGGCCTCGGGCAGCTCGGCGAGCGCCCTGCGCACTGCACTGCGCTCCTCCGACTGAATGGCCGTGTCCGCGCCCGTGGAGTGGTCGAGGAACGAGATCTCGCGGCCGGCCTCGTCCTCGCGCTCGAGGCGCACCTTGCGCGAGCGGAGGCGGTCGATGCCGCGGCTGCGGGCGATCGAGATCAGCCACGCCACTTCGCTGCCGCGCACCGAGTCGAACATCTTCGCGCTCGTCCACGCCTTGACGAACGTCTCCTGCAGGACTTCCTGCGCGTCGTCGGCATTGCTGAGGATGCGCAGCAGCAGGCCGTACACCGTCGAGGCGTAGCGGTCGTAGAGCTCCTCGAAGGCCGAGACGTTCCCTCGCGCGACGGCGGGGAGGAGCGCAGCAGCGACAGGTGCGGTGGTGTCCACGGGGTCGTACTAGTGTACGGCCGGCGTGGCGCGTCGGATTTACGTCCTCGACCCCGGGCTCTTCGCCGGCTCGTCCGGCGGGAACTCGATGTCCGTGCGGATGCCCGTGCGCTTCGAGCGCGTCCCGGGGGAGCCGCTGGTGCGGCCGGCGTGCTGGTCGTCGCTGGATTGAGCGGGGTCGCCGCCGTCCCAGAATCCCTTGTTCTTCACATGTTCCCGAGGATTGCCTGCCATCATTTCACCTCAAGTGTAAGTGCCTGATTACGCAAATACATGGCACCCCGTTAGCAATATACAAATAATGTAAGGAGGACTTACATGGTTGACATGACGAATCCTACCAGTCAGTTTCACCCGTATCAGCCGCAGGACGCGACGCCGCAGACCGGGAACACCGGTAACGTCGGCGGGCTCGGCGGCATCCTGAGCAAGCTCGGAATCGATCAGAGCAAGATCGGTGCGCTCGGTTCGAGTCTCAACAACACGAACCTTCGCGGCGGTCTGAACAATGTTCGCGGTATGGCGCAGAAAAACCCCGGCATGGTGCTCGGCGGCCTCGCGGCCCTGGTCATCGGCGCGGGCCTGATGCGCAAACGCGGCATGGCGAGGTAACTCACCCGGCACGGTGCACACGGTCAATACGTGTGCACCGTGTATTGAATCTTCACGTCGCCCCCCAGTACCCTTCCCCGCACCAGCACCTTGGCCTTCGACTCCGTCACGCCGGTGGCGTGCGCCTCGGAGACGATGTCGAACTGTCCGCCCGGCTGTTTGGCCATGCGCGCGGTGACTTTCCCCTGCCAGTCCTCGACCGTCCCCTCGGCCCGCTCGTTCAGCACGAGCCGCACCGCCGCGAGCTCCACGCCGTTCTCGGCCAGCGTCTCGGCCACGATGCGCGCGCGGAAGCGCCGCGCCGCCTCCAGCTCGCGCGCGGAGTCGATGAGCAGCAGCTCGACCATGGCGAAGTAGAGGATCGCCAGGACCAGGGCGGAGATGAGCGCGTATCCGCGCTCGCTACTCCGTCGCGCGCGGCTGGAGGATCGTATCGATCGCAAGCTGTCCTTTCTCGTCCTTGGCGACGATGCGCGTGGCCCAGGCGGCGTTCTCGTGCGTCCGCACCGCGTCGATCTCGAGCTTCGAGAAGTCGAGCGGCAGGCCGCGCGCGACCCACTCCGTGGCATTGCCGACGTTGTACGCGCGCCTGCGCACCTCGCGCGGCGTGCGGAAGTCCCAGACCACCGTCTCCACGCCGCCACTCGCGTTCACGGTCTCGATGATCAGCACCTTGGGCGAGGCCACGTAGCCGTCGTGCTCGTTCTTGTACGGGAAGCGCCCGTGGCCGTCGAGCACGTCGCGCCGCAGCCGCGCCAGCACAGAGATCACCAGCGGATGCTTGTGCATGTTCACCGGCAGCCGCTTCTCCTGATCGCGCATTTCGGAGGTGAGCTGGGCCAGGATCATCAGGAAGATGCCGAAGACGGCCATGGCCACGACCACTTCCAGGAGGGTGTAGCCGCGCATCGACGGGCTGAAGCCCGTCCTACGTGTCGTCACCACAGGTTGCTCCCCCCGGTGTCGGCGCGCACGAGCTCGAGCTTCGCCTGCCGCTCGCCGTTGCGCCAGCGGATGGTCATGAGCACGTTCTTCACGCCGGGCTTTCCCTGCGTCACGGAGACGATGGTGGAGAACGGCTGGAGCGGCCGGAGGATGGTGGTGTCGCTCAGGAACTCCGGCTCGGCACCTTCCAGCGCGGCGAACGAGATCCGCCGGCGGTACTCGGCCTCGTTCGCCAGCGCCTGATAGGCCAGCACGATCTCGCTCGCCTGCTGCAGGCGGCTCTTGCGCTCGACGAAGGCCGCCAGCGAGAACGTGATCACCAGGGTCAGGATGAGAATGGCGACGAGGATCTCGACGAGAGAAAATCCGCGGTCCCCGCGGATCGAAAAGCCGCGCTGGTCGCGCATGTGAGCGATTGTATAGACTCCGCGCCCGATGAAGCTCCGATTCGCTCCCTCCCCCACCGGCTTTCTGCACGTCGGCGGTGCGCGGACGGCCATCTTCAACCTGCTCCACGCGCGCCGGCACGGGGGGCGGATGCTGCTGCGCATCGAGGACACGGATGTCGAGCGCTCGCGGCAGCATCACGCCGAACAGATCCTGCAGTCGCTGCAGTGGCTCGGCGTGGCGTGGGACGAGGGGCCGGTCTACCAGAGCGACCGCCTCGACCGCTACCGCGAGCGGGCCGAGGAGCTGGTGGCGAGCGCGAAGGCCTACCGTTGTTACTGCACGGTCGAGGAGCTGGAGTCGGAGCGCACCGCGGCCGAGGCGCAGGGAGACAACTACCGCTACTCGGGACGCTGCCGCCGGCGCGCGGAGTCGGGCGACCCGCAGCACGACGACGCCCCGCACGTGATCCGCTTCAAGGTCCATCCCGGCACGATCGAGTTCCACGATCTCATCCGGGGCGACGTGCAGTTCGAGGGCGACCTGATCGACGACTTCGTGCTCCTCCGCTCGGACGGCAATCCCACCTACCACCTCAGCGTGGTGGTCGATGACGTGGACATGGAGATCACGCACGTCGCCCGCGGCGACGATCACCTCTCCAACACGCCGAAGCACATCCTCCTCTTTCGCGCGTTCGGGGCGCAGGAGCCGGTGTTCGCGCACCTGCCGCTGATCCTCGGCAGCGACCGCAAGCGGCTCTCCAAGCGCACCGGCGCCACGTCCGCCGAGGAGTACCGCGACATGGGCATCGTGCCGCAGGCGCTCTTCAACTTCCTCACGCTCCTGGGGTGGAATCCCGGCGGCGACCGCGAGCTGATCTCGCCGGACGAGGCGGCGGAGGTCTTCGACCTCTCGGACGTCAACAAGGCGCCGGCGGTGTTCGACCCGGAGAAGCTGCTCTGGATGAACGGGCAGTACCTGATGCGCATGTCCGCGGACGAGATCTATCCGCACCTCGCGCCGTTCCTTCCCGGCGACACGAACCTGGCCGAGCTGCGCGGCGCGATCGAGTTGAACAAGGGGCGCGGCCGGACGCTGAAGGAGATCGCGGCGCAGCTCGAGGCGTATCTCGTCGACGACGGCGCGCTGGCCTACGAAGAGGAAGCGGCGAAGAAGCATCTCAAGGGCGACGATCTCGCCGCGCGCATGAGCGAGCTGTACGACGTGCTGGAGAAGACGGAGCCGTTCGACGTCACGACCACCGAGGCAGCGCTGCGCGGGCTGGCGGAAGCGAAGGGCGTGAGCGCGGCCAAGCTCATTCACCCGCTCCGGCTGGCGCTGACCGGACGCGGTGCCTCGCCGGGGATCTTCGATGTGATGGTGGTCCTCGGCAAGGACCGCACGCTCACTCGGCTGCAGCGCTTGGTCTATCGATTAAACGGCCGATTACCAGGTGGATCAGGTACGCAATGACGAAGACCGCCGAGGTGATGCCGTGCGCCCACGCCATCGCCTCGCGCAGCGTCTCGTTCACCGAGACCTGGAGCAGGTAGCCGCTCAGCGCCATCGGTGCGATGAGCCACATCGCGGCCAGGCCGGTGCGCTGGTTGCGGCCGTCGCCGAAGCGCCACTTCGGCAGCATGTGATTCGAGAACACCCAGCCGAGGAGGAAGAGCACGGCCGGCGCAGCGACGACGTGCGCGGCCAGCATCCACGGCTGCAGCGGGTGATTGACGACGGAGAACTCGTCGTCGGATTGCAGCAGGTACTTCATGACGGCGAACACGATTCCCGTGATCGCCGTCAGCGCGACCGTGAGGTGCAGCCAGAGGAGCTGGAGCTTGCTCACTTCACCCCGAGCACCTTGTGCAGCGCGAGCACTTTGCGCGAGGCGTTGGTGATGGCGCGCGCGGAGAGGCTCGCGCCGGAGAGGGGGCGGATCTTGCGCTTGAGCGAGAGGTCTTCGTCGAGCTTCCGCCCGTCGAACTGGTCAATCCAGCGCTCCTTCGGGAGGTACTCCGGCGGCTCGTCGAAGGAGAGGATCTCGATGCGGGCGATCTTTCCGTCCGGCGTGACCAGGATCATCACCGTCTCGGGGAGCGTGCGCACGCGGTGGGTGTCAAAGTACGCGTAGCCGCTGGGGGCGGCGTAGCGCACGATCATGCGGTCGGTGAATTCGAGGCCGCTGTCCTTCCGCGCGGCGTTGAGTTGCTCGGGGGTGAGGAAGTGGACCTGGCGGGTGGCGCCTTTCGGAAAGGCGGTCGCCAGGGCCTGTTGTTGGGTCATGAAGACGCGGGCGTGCACTTGGAGTGCGGCGACGCAAGTCGCCGCTATCCATAGCCGCAGCGCGAGCTGCGGCAGCTTGCGCTGCCGCAAAAGAGAGCGGCAACTGGCGTTGCCGCACTCCATAGCTAGAAGATGTAGCCGATGCCGATGTTCCACTGGTCGAGTCCTGTGCCGGCCTCGTTGTCGCTGTTCTGCCAGTCGGCCTTGATCACCGTCTGCGGGACGGGGCGGAACTGCAGGCCGATGGTGAAGATGTTCTGCTCGGAGGCGGGGTTGCGCGCGAAGCCGGCGGGGACGCTGCGCTGCGTGTCGAGCTGCTCGTAGCGGAAGTACGGCGTCAGCGAGCTCTCGCCGAAGCGCGGCAGGAGCGACGAGACGTCGTAGCCCGCCTCGACGTACCAGCCGCCCAGCTCCTCGCCGATGGAGCGGTTGCCGGTCAGGCCGCCGGCGAGGGCGTTGAGCTGCGCGACGTCGTCGAGCGTGGCCTGCGCCCACAGCGCGCGGATCGTGGCGCCGCGGAACCTGGCCTCGCCGTGCAGGTCGAAGATGGTCAGGTTGCCCTCGACCGTCTCGCCGTTCACCACGTTCCCCTGGCCGGTGTTGCCGGTGAAGAACGAGGCGCCGACGAGCGCCCCCTCGAGCGGCTCGTAGTCGAGGCGGCCAGTGAGGGCGATGTCCTCGATCTGCGAGTTGGCGCCCTTCTGCCGTCCGCCGCGCACGCCGCCGGCGGTGAAGCGGTCGCCGCGGATGCTGTTCACCGCGTACGCGCGCCAGGAGACGGGGCCGTGCTCGCCGAACACGCCCGCGCCCATCTCGCGCCACGTGGTGGGGATGATGGCGTTCTCCACCGTCGAGCGGCGCGCGGTGAGGTACGTGGTCGGCTCGTGCATCTCGTTCACGAGGCCCATCGGGATGAGCAGGAGGCCCGTGCGCACGCCGACGTTCTTGGTGGCCATGAAGTCGAGGTACGCGAACTCCACCGAGGCCTCGCCGCCGAGGGCCGTGTTGCCGTGCTCGAACTCGATCTCGGAGTTGAAGAGCACGCGGTCGTTGTACTTGTAGCCGGTGTAGAGGACGCCGCGCAGCATGTCGAAGCGGTCCTTGGTGGTGGTGCGGGTGCCAGCGTCGTTGGAGCCGGAGAAGTTCTCGTAGAGCATCTCGCCGTAGCCGCCGAAGGAGATGCCGTGGTCGACGCGGTAGACCTTCGAGGCGGCGGCGCCGAGGCCGTACTGTTCGGTGTCGGCGGCGGTTTCGACGGTGGGCTCGGTCTGGCGCGTCTTGAGCGCCTCCACTTCCTGCGAGAGCACTTCGATCTGGCGGCGCAGCTCGCTGACCTCGGCGGAGGGCTGCAGTTTGGCGATCGCTTCTTCGAGCGCGCGGAGGCGGCGCTCGAGGTCGGAGGCTTCCTGGGCGAAGGCGCTCGCCGTCAGGGCAAGCGCGAAAAGAGTGACGATCATTCGCTTCAACATGTTCAATCCTCGATCGTGTAGTGGCGGTCCAACAGCCTGACGCGCGGCGCGCGCGCGGAGCGCCGGACCGTGTTCGACTCGGTGATGAAGATGGCCGCCACGCCGTGCGCGTCCGCCCAGCGGAGGCCGTCCTCCTCACCCATGACGAAAAGAGCGGTGGACAGGATGTCCGCCGCCATCGCGTCGCCGGCGATGACGGATACCGAGCCGCGGCCGGCCAGCGACTTGCCGGTGCGCGGATCGAAGATGTGTCCCGGTTGTTCGGAGTTGCCGCTCGTGGAGAGCGACGCGTCGGCGAGGGTCAGCGCGAGGACCGGCCTGGTGCGGTCGCGCGGATCGGCGATGGCCACCTCGCGCGAGCCGCGCACGATGAGCTGGCCGCCGAAGTCGATGGTGGCCTCGCCGCTGGTGAGGGCGAGCATGCGGTCGAGCGCGTAGCCTTTGCCGAACGCGCCGGCCTCGTATCCCTTCTCGCCGTGGACCTTCTCGCGCCAGCGCGGATCGAAGGCGCCGCCGGTCTTCCGCGACCATTCCGTGGCGCGGTCGAGCAGCGTGCGCAGCTCGGGGCCGGGCTCCGCGCCGCGGTTCACCCGGATCAGCTCACTGTCGCCGATCCACGTCGAGAGCATCTGTTCGATCCTTTTCGCCTCGGCGAATGCGGCTTCGACCTGCGGCTCCGCTTGCGCGGAGATCTCGCACGTCGTCCCCATCAGGTACTGCGCGCGGACGACTGCGGCGAGGAGCAGCGCCGCGGCGGTCATGCCTCGACCGCGCGCTGGCGCATCCTGTCTTTGAGCGTCATCACGGCCAGCCAGAGGGCGCAGACCGCCACCATGCCGAACATGATGTGCATGCTCCAGCGGCCGTCCGCCGAGTAGGGCTCCGTGGCGGCGTGAATGGCCTCGCTGTTCGGGAGGATCTCGGCCTCCGAGAACTCGTGGATGGCGTAGAAGAGGATCTGCACCGTGAACAGCAGCAGGAACAGTCCGGTGACCTGGAAGAAGCGTTTCACGTTGATGCGGTGCCCGTACTGCGCCCAGAGCCACGACATGAAGGCCGCGGCGGCGAGGCCGAGGGCGCAGCCGAGCCAGAAGCGCGGCATGTTGCCGACCTGGATCAGCATCAGCGCCGTCTCCATCCCCTCGCGCGTGATCATCAGCAGGGTGAAGCCGAAGACGCCCAGCCAGGCCCACCTGCTGCTGGCGCGCTGCTCGAGGCGCGCTTCCATGTCCCGCTTCATCGTCGGCGCGACGCGCCAGATGTGAATGACGAAGCTGGTCACGAGCACGGCCGCGACCAGGGCCAGGATTCCTTCCCACAGCGGCTGGTTGCTGATGGTGGTCAGCCAGTAGCCGAGGGCCGCGCTGGCCACGACCGACGCGGCGATCCCCGCCCAGACCGCGGGGCGGAGGGCGTTGCGGCCGGTTTTCTTGAGGTACGCGGTGATGATGGCGACGGTGAGGAACGCCTCGAAACCTTCGCGGAAGACGATGATCAGGGCCTGGATCATGAGGTCACTTTCTGAGTCTGGTCTGCTGGATCATGCGCACACGATCCGGCGCGTCGGGCTGCTGACCCTTGCGGCGGCAGGCATCACAGACGCCGAGGATCTGGAGGTTGTGAAAGGTGGGGGTGAACTTCTTCTTCTCGCAGATGGCCAGCTGCAGCCGCTCGAGCTCCTCGTCGTGGAACTCGATCACGCCGCCGCAGATGGTGCAGATGAGATGGTCGTGGTGCGAATTCCCGCTGACGTGCTCGTAGTGATAGTGGTCCTCGCCGAGGTGCACGCGGCGCACGAGTCCCGACTTCACCAGCAGTTCCAGCGTGCGGTAGACGGTGGCCCGCGAGATCTTGACGTTCTTCTCTTTCATCTTGAAGAGCAGCTCGTCGGCTTCGAAGTGGTAGTGGGTGGAGAAGATCTCGCGCACGAGCGCGGTGCGCTCGCTGGTCAGCTTCAGCCCCTGTCCCTGCAGGAAGTCCTGGAAGCGCTGCACTTCTCGATCGACGTTGTGGGCCATGCTCTCCGACTTGAGACTGAGTCTCAGTTGCGTGGCAGAGTCTACGGGGCGCGGCGAGCAGGGTCAAGTGCCGGCCTCGTGACGGGCATTACCGTCGCAAGGTCTCTCCTGCATGCGAGCCCTCATCGCTGTTTGCCTCTTCGCTCTCTCCGCCACCGCCGCCGAGCCCGTGCGCAAGCCGGCCGCCCAGTCGCATGAGTGCGTCTTCCGCGACACCGGCGGCTGCGACCTGACCGTCACCGACATCGTGACCGAGACCGGCTGCGTGGTCGACGGCTATTACTACAACATCCACCGGATCTTCCTCGATGCGGGACGGACGTACCAGGCGCGGCTGCGCGGCGACTTCGTCCCCGAGCTCGGCATCACCCGACCGGACCTGGACACGTTCATCGTGCAGGCCGTCGGCCCCGCGGGCGGCACGGCCGTGGCGACGTTCACCGCCGAGGTGAGCGGCTATCACGAGTTCCACGTCGGGGCGAACACGAAGAACACCCTCGGCGCGTACCAGTTCTCGCTCGTCTGCGACGCCACGCCGCCGACGTGCACGACCACGCCGACGGAAGCATGCCTGCTCAACGGGCGCTTCCGCGTCTCGGTGGCGTTCGTGAACCAGTTCGCCAACCCGCCGGCACCGGGGAACTTCCTGGCCGGCAAGCTGCGCGACATCCCCGACAACCCCGACCTGGCCATCTTCGGCATCACCAACGCCGCGCTGATCGAGGTGGTGGTGCGCATCCAGGACACGCGGCCGTTCGGCTTCAACCGCTTCGACGTCTATTACGGCGGGCTGACCGACCTCGAGTACACGGTGACCGTCACGGACACGATCCGCGGTGTGACGAAAACGTATCGGAATCCGCCGGGCACGGTGGGTGGAGGGGTGGACCGGACGACGTTCACGGCGAACTAGTTGAGTGTTGCTGGTTGCTGGTTTTCCACCTCCCGCACACCCGTTGCTCATTCATGCAGCGCCTGGGCAGCAACGGGTGCGCGGGCGGGGGAAAACCAGCAACCAGCAACCGGACCGGCACGGGCGTGGCATCGATGTGCGTCTCATGCGCACATCGATCGCTGTGTTGCTGTTCGCTCTTTCCCTTGAGGTCGCCGCGGCAGCACCGGGTCGCAAGCTGGTGTCGCAGGACCACGAGTGCCGCTACCACGATACCGGCGGCTGCGGCGTGACCGTAGCGGACGAAGTGAACATCTTCGGCTGCACGGACGAGGGGTACTACTACAACGTCCACCGCATCTTCCTGACGGCCGGCCAGTCCTACCAGGCCACGCTCACCGCCCTGGACGATTTCATCCCGGAGATCGGCGTCTCGCGGGCCGAGATCGACTATTACCTCGTGCAGGGGATGGGGACGACGTCGCGCGGCGCGGTCACAGTGAGCTTCGTGGCCGAGGTGACGGGACACCACGAGTTCTACGTCGGGCCGAACACGCCGGGCAAGAGCGGCCGATACACGCTGGCGCTGGCGTGCGGCATCTCGCAGCCGACGTGCACGCCGAGCGCGACGGAGGCATGCCTGAGCAACGGGCGGTTCCGCGTGTCGATCGCGTTCGTCAATCAGTTCGCCAATCCGCCGCAGCCGGGCAGCTTCCTGGCGAAGAAGCTGCGCGAGGGGGCGCAGAACCCCGACGTGGCCATCTTCGGCATCAGCGCGCCGGAGGCGATCGAGGTGGTGGTGCGCATCCAGGACGCGCGCCCCTTCGGCCTGAACCGCTTCGACATCTACTACGGCGGCCTGACGGACCTCGAGTACACCGTGACGGTGACGGACACGCAGCGCGGCGTGACGAAGACGTACCGCAACCCGCCGGGGACGGTGGGTGGAGGAGTGGACCGGACGACGTTTACAGCCAACTGATCTGGAGTGCGCGAGCGCCAGCTCGCGCTCTCGATTGCCGCAGCGCCAGCTGCGGCGGGGGGGGCGGAGCTGCTGCTGTAAGACCCCGGCGAGGTGTGCGTTTGCAGGGGTGGAACAGAGGAAACAAGATCATGAACGCTAAGACAGGTCACGCCTGCCACGTCGCCACCCCACGCGGTAAGATTGATTCGTGACGTCAGGACATAGGCGGTAATCAGCAGCAGGAGGGTGGCCAGCATCAGCGGCCATGCGATGGCGGGTTTGAGCTCTCCGTTCTCTCCGGCGGGCGGTGAGCATCTCGGGCGACAGCGTTTCTCCTGCATTGAGCGCGGCCTGGATCTGGTCCGCCGCGGGCCTGGCTCGAACACAGTGCCGCGGACCGCGAACGCGCGGCGCGATTGGCGGCGAGCACCAGCACGCCATTTCGCGGAGCGTCAATCACGCAGCCGCACCCGCTCGAGATCGGTGTACGTGACGTCGTAATGCGTCGCAGATCACCGTCGCTGGCCCTCCGCTGACATCGATCTTCTTCAGCTTGCCGTCCGCGAAGAACGCGATCTGTTTTCCATCCGGAGACCAGAACGGGTACGTCCCCTTTTCCGCCCCCGCGAGCCGGCGAGCGGCCGTCGAGTCGAGAGCGCGGATCCACAACTGCTCCGCACCCGATAAAGTCGCGGAGCTCGTACCAAACACGATCTGCGTGCCATCGGGCGACAATTCCGGCGGTGCGTCGTACGCCAGCGTCACCGCGTCCGGCGGAGCGATCGAAGCGCGAACGACCCTTCGTTCCGGCCGGCGGAACCGCTCCTGGACGAAGAGCGAAACCGCGATGACGGTCACGACCACGAGCAGCACACCGGCGACAACGGCGGGTATGCCGCGTCTCGTCGATTGCGCTGCGGCCGCCGGAGCGGCGTCGCCGATCCACTGCATCGCCAGCCGCACGTCGTGCGCGCTCTGGAAACGCTCGTCCGGCTCTTTCTGAAGGCACGTGCGGATGATGCGGTCCAGAGCTGGCGGCGATGCGGGCTGGCTCTCCATGATCGAAGGCGGCTGCGTCGTGAGAATCGCGGCGATGAGACTTGCCCTCGATCGCGCCGGAAAGGCATGGCGAGCGGTGGCCATCTCGTAGAGCACAGCGCCGAGGGCGAAGATGTCGATGCGCGCGTCGACGGCGCTCCCCTCGAGTTGCTCGGGCGCCATGTACTGGAAGGTCCCGACGATCATCCCTTCCCCGGTCAGCGGTTTCTCCTCCGTCGAAACCGACGGCGAGATCGGAGCTCCGATGCCGGCTTCCTTCGCCAATCCGAAGTCGAGCAGCTTCGCGCCGCCGCGCGTGAGCATGATGTTGGCGGGCTTCAGATCGCGATGAACGATCCCCGACCTGTGGGCGCGCTCGAGTGCATCGGCGATCTCGATGCCGTAGCGGAGAACCTGATCGATCGCGAGCGGACCTCTCTCCAGCCGCTCCGCCAGCGTCTCTCCCTCGAGGTACTCCATGACGAGGTAGTCGACGCCGTCCTCGCTTCCGACGTCGTAGAGCGTGCAGATGTGGGTATGCGCAAACTGCGAGATCGTTTTCGCCTCGCGCTCGAAGCGGAGCTTCAATTGCGCATTCCACGCGAACTCCGCCGGGAGCACCTTGACGGCGACACTCCGGTCGAGCCGGGTGTCGCGCGCCTTGAAAACCTCGCCCATGCCGCCTCCGCCGATGCGCGAAACGATCTCGTACGGGCCAAGACGCTTACCAGGGCCGAGCATGCGTTCGGAGTTGCGCATTATGCAGGATGGCATCGTGCAATGACGGAGCTCACGCCTCCACAGCCACCAACAAGTAATGGAGGAAGTCTGATCATGACTCAACGCAGGCTGTGGTCGCTCTCATGACAGACCCGGACTGCGCGAGCTCGGTTACGTCGCAGTCCGTCACCGCCGTCTGCGATCCCACCCGAATAGCCTCGGTCGACGGATCGGAGCAACGCCGCGAGCCCTTGCGGCCGCGTCGCAAGACGCGCCGCAAGGGCCGATCGCGGGCCGGTCCGTTCATGCGACGCGGGCCAGCTCCTCCTTCGACTCCACGACCGCGGCAGCCCCACCGCGCGGTGTGGTCACGTCCTTGCCGACGATCATCTCCAGCACCCGCGTCGAGGCGCCGTCGTAGAAGCCGAGCTTCGCGTCGAACGTGGCCGGGTTGCGGAACGTACCGAAGACGATGTCCCACAGCGGCAGGTCGCTGTAGTTGTAGCGGTGCACGCCCCGCTCGTGGTGCACGCCGTGGCTCTCCGGGCGCTGAATGAGGTAGCCGAGCCACTGCGGCGTGCGGATGTTCGCGTGCTGGAAGATGGCGTTGAACGTCAGGAACAGATTGCCGATGGCCGCCGCCTCCGGCGACAGTCCGAGGAGCGGGCCGAAGACCAGAGTGCCGAGGGCGATGAACATCGCCGCGTCCTGTGGCGCGAGGTAGTACGCGCCCCAGACGTCGAGGCTCTCCGCGCTGTGATGCATCTGGTGCAGCGCGCGCCAGAGCGTGTCGGAGCGGTGCACGGTGCGGTGATACCAGTAGTGGCAAAGCTCATAGACGAGAATCCCGACCAGCGCGCCGGTCCAGGTCCCGAGCGAGGAGAGGTTCAGGACCGTCCGCTCGCCGAGCAGCTTCGCCATCCAGCCCGGTAGGACGAACGAGAGCGCGACCGCGAAAATCGTGACCGCCAGTGCGCGGAGCCTCCAGAACCGCGGCGTATCGAAGCGGCGCGCCTTGTAGACGAAATCGAGTGCGATGAACAGAGGAAGACACCCCAGTGCGAGCCAGGTCGCCAAGTCGATGATGTTCATGTCGCCAATGTGGGGAGCGCGATGCACGCAGTCGTGAGCGGTCTCTGAAATCGTGCTGAAAGAACGATGAGACCGCATAATCTGCGGCGGCACCGTCATGACGACCTACCGTTTCGGGCCGTTCCAGCTCGACGCCGTGCAGGGCATCCTCTCCGCCGGCGCGGCCGAGGTGCCGCTCGGCGTGAAAGCGTTCGAAACGCTGCGCTACCTCGTCGAAAACGCCGGGCGCGTCGTGTCGAAGCGCGAGCTGATCGATCGCGTCTGGCCCGACAGTCACGTCGAGGAGAACAACCTCGCGCAGAACATCTCCACCCTGCGCAAGACCCTCTCCGCGTTCGACGACACCGAGTACGTGCAGACGCTGCCGCGGCGCGGATACCGCTTCGTCGGCGAGGTCGTCGCGGCCGCGGAGCCGCGCCAGGAGCAGGCGCCGCGCACGCACTACGCGCGCAGTGGCGAGGTGAACATCGCCTGGCAGGCCATCGGCGACGGACCGGTGGATCTGGTCTTCGTCATGGGGTGGGTCTCGCACGTGGAGATGTTCTGGGCCGAGCCGTCGTTCGCCCGCTTTCTCACGCGTCTCAGCGGCTTCTCACGTCTGATCGTCTTCGACAAGCGCGGTACCGGCCTGTCCGACCCCGTCCCGTTGTCGCAGCTCCCCTCGCTCGAGCAGCGGATGGACGACGTCCGCGCCGTGATGCGCGCCGCACGCTCGCGCCGGGCGGTGCTGATGGGCGTCTCGGAAGGAGGTCCGCTCTGCGCGCTCTTCGCCGCGACGTATCCGGAGCAGGTCGCCGGCGTGGTCATCATCGGCGGCTACGCGCGCCGCTTGTGGGCGCCCGACTATCCGTGGGGGCCGTCGACCGACGAGCGCGACCAGTTCATCGCCGCGCTGGAGCGGGAGTGGGGCGGTCCGTTCGGCATCGAGGCGCGCGCGCCGAGCATGAGCGGTGACCCGGAGTTCCGCCGCTGGTGGGCGGCGTATCTGCGCATGGGCGCAAGCCCCGGAGCCGCGGCGGCGCTGACGCGCATGAACGCGGAGGTCGACATCCGCAACGTCCTGCCGAGCATCCGCGTGCCGGCGCTGGTGATTCATCGCACCGGCGACCGCTGTCTCCGCGTCGAGGAAGGGCGCTACCTCGCCGAACGGATCCCCGGCGCGCGGCTGGTCGAACTGCCGGGCGACGATCACCTGCCGTTCGTCGGCGATCAGGAGGCGATCCTCGCCGCGGTCGAGCGCTTCGTCGACGAGATCGGCGACACGCCGCAGGCCGCGCGCGTGCTGGCGACGCTGCTCTTCATCCGCACCGAGGGAGAGGAGCACCTGCTCGAGAAACTCGACGAGCAGGTGCGGCGCGAGATCGAGTGGCACCACGGCCGGAAGTTCGCCCACGTGACGGATGCGCTGGTGGCGACGTTCGACGGCCCCGCCCGCGCGATCCGCTGCGCCCGGGCCATCCTCGGCGCCGCCTCCCGCCTCGGCATCCGCCTCGCCGCCGGCCTGCACACCGGCGAATGCGAAGCCGCCGGCGAGCGCGTGAGCGGAACGGCGGTGGAGATCGGCGCGCTCCTCGCCGAGGCAGCGTCCGCGGGAGAGGTGCTGGTGTCGAACACCGTCCGCGATCTGGTCGCGGGATCGGGCCTCCACTTCGAGCCGCGCGGCCAAGCCGCGTTAGGGCAGCTCGGCACGTGGCCCCTCTTCGCCGTCACCGGCGACCGTCAGTCCTGATTCACCGCGCTTTCAGAAAAAAATCAGTGCCGGCTCACCACAGCCGCGACCGGTGGATGGAGATTGTGCGCATGTACAAGCGCTCGCTTCTCCTGTCTCTCCTTCTCTTCTTTTCATGGACGGCTTCCGCCCAGGGAGCGACGACGCGCACGATCGCGCTCGAGAGCGGCGTCACCGTCCGCTACGTCGCCGCCGGTGCGCCCGACGCGCCGCCGCTGCTGCTGCTCCACGGCCTCGGCGACACGAGCCGCTCCTGGTCCCTGATCCTGCCGGAGCTTGCAAAGTCGCATCGCGTCTACGCCTTCGACCAGCGAGGCCACGGCGCGGCGTCCGCACCGCGCTGCTGCTACGCGCTCTCCAACCTCGCCTACGACGCCATCGCGTTCATGGACGCGATGAAGATCGAGCGCGCGGCGGTGGTCGGACACTCGCTGGGCAGCTTCGTCGCGCAGCATCTCGCCGCGCATCATCCCGAGCGCGTGCGGAAGCTCGTGCTGATCGGCTCCTCCGACACGACGGTCGACAGCGAGACGGTGGCCTGGCTGTGGGAACAGACCGCCACGTTCGACCGCGGCATCAGTACCGAGTTCGTGGAACAGTGGCAGTCGAATCCGCTGCCCGTCGACGCCGAGTTCATCGCCCTGGTGAAGAAGGAGACGTCCGACGTCCGCCCCCACGTCTGGCGAGGCGTGGCCCGCACGCTGCTGACCGAGGATCAGCGGCCGTTCGTCCGCGCCATCCGCCTGCCGACGCTGATCCTCTGGGGCGAGCAGGATCAGGCCTTCCCCGCCGCCAATCAGCAACGCCTGCAGGCAGTGCTGCCCCACGCGGCGTTCAAGCGCTACGACAAGGCGGGGCACAACCCGCACTGGGAGATACCGGGACGGGTGGCGGAGGACATCCTGCGGTTTCTGGAGGTGGAATGATGTGCGATGTCCGGGCGGGCGGCGGCGAGTCACGGAAAAACGCGCGATGACTCATTGAGGATCTTGACTCGAGCTTCCGCGGCCGCCGCGTCCTCTGCTTCGCGGGCCAGCCGCACGAGGATCTCCGCCACCGTCGGCTTAATCTCCTCATACGCCCCACCGCCTCACTATCCGATCGTCCATCACAATCCGATGGCGCCACACGCGCCATCGCCTTCTGGCAGGGCGACAAGCTGACCATCTTCGACAAGGCGCAGGACGTCTATGGCGTGCGCGCGCATCTGGCGTCGAGCTTCAATGTCGCCGAGGAGAACGTGAGCGTGGTGTCGCCCTTCGTCGGGGGGGCGCCGGCAGATGTACACCGGCCACGGTTATCAGCCATACACAATCCTGAAAATCGCCCTGGGCGCGGATCGATCCGGCAAGCTGACGTCGATGATTCACGACGCGGTGCACAATACGTCGTCGTTCGAAGAGTTCAATGACGGGACGACCAATTTCACCCGCCAGGTCTACGCCTGTCCGAATCTCTACGCGCCGCTCCGCATCACGAACACCGACCTCAATACGCCGACCTGGATGCGCGCGCCCGGCGCGGTGAGCGGCATGTTCGCGCTCGAATGCGCGATGGACGAGCTGGCGTACGCGCTGAAGATCGATCCACTGGAGCTGCGGCTGATCAATTACGCCGAGTACGACCCCCAGAGCGGTAAGCCGTGGTCGAGCAAGGCGCTGCGCGAGTGCTATCGCCTCGGCGCGGAGAAATTCGGCTGGAGCAAACGCAAGTACGAGCCGCGCTCCATGCGCGACGGCCGCCTCCTCGTCGGCTGGGGCACGGCCACGGGCGTCTGGGGCGCCTTCCAGGCCCCGGCCAGCGCGAAGATCACCTACCGCGCCGACGGCACCGCACACGTCGCCAGCGCCACCAGCGACATCGGCCCCGGCACCTACACCGTCATGACCATGATCGCCGCGGAGTTTCTCGGACTCACACCGGACAAAGTGCAGTTCGAGCTCGGCGACACCAAGTTCCCCCGCTCCCCGGCGCATGGCGGCTCGCTGACCACCGCCAGCGTCGGTTCCGCCGTGCAGGGAGCGGCCCTCGCCGTCGCCGCGCGGCTGCTCTCGCTCGCGAACCGCGATCCGAACTCACCGTTCCGCGGCGTCATCATCGACGACATCGAAATGCTCGACGGCCATCTGCGCCACAAGAGCGATCCCGCGCGTTCGCGCAGCATCGCCGACATCATGCGCCGCCACGACCTGACCGAGATCACCGAAACCCACGAGGCCCGCCCCTCGCCAGAACGTCAAAAGTACGCGAGCCTCGCCCACGGCGCGCAGTTCGTCGAGGTCAAAGTCGATCCCGACCTCGGCCACGTCCGCGTCACCCGCGCCATCGAAGTCACCGCCTGCGGCAAGATCCTCAATCCCAAAGCCTCCCACAGCCAGGAAATCGGCGGCGTGGTCTGGGGCATCGGCATGGCCCTGCAGGAAGCCACCGAGATCGACCACCGCTACGGCCGCATCATGAACCCCGACCTCCAGCACTACCACGTCCCCGTCAACGCCGACGTCCACGCCATCGAAACGCTGTTCGTCGAGGAGGAGGACCGCATCATCAACCCCCTCGGCGTCAAAGGCATGGGCGAACTGGGGATGGTGGGGATTCCTGCGGCGATTGCGAATGCGGTGTTTCACGCGACGGGGAAACGGATTCGGGATCTGCCGATTACGCCGGAGAAGGTGTTGTGAAGGGTGAGTGGCACGTTGCCGCAATCGAAACAGCGGCCTGACTGACTGCCCGCCCGCTTAGCCCAGCTAAAAGGACCGGCGGCGACTAACCACCACGCGACCGTGACCAGAGCTGCGCTCACCACACCCGTTGCGGCCGCCCCTGGAACGTCAGCCCAAGCCACTTTAGTCGGCATACGCCCTCCGTCGGATCAGGAGTGACGCTCGCGCGGAATTCCCTACCCGGCGTGCCGGAACGAAGAAGTAAGACCCTCGGCGCGGTCGGCGATCGTCCACTGATGGCCAGCTTGGTCGACCGTCATCCACGTCCTGGGCGTTCTCTCCTGTTTCAACCGAGAAGTGATCCGCGGAACGCTACCGAGTGACTGCCACGCGCAAGCGATTGGCGGCGCGTACGGACACCGTCCTTCGTACCGACCCGCTGACGTGCAACACGCCGGATCCGAGGGACGCCTGGGACACAAAGGCGAGCGCCAGCTGCGTCCGGCAGCGCGAGGCAGTCGCGCTGGCCCGCTCGTTAGCCGCGCAGCATCCGGTGCGTTGGGCAGGTCACTGGAGCGCGACTGAGACTACTTCTCCGTCTCCCAGATCTGCCTGACATGCTCCGCGAGCTGCGACAAGCGAGCGCGCGTGTAGATCATCTCCACGATCCCGCTCTCATGCAGTTCGATCAGCCGCTTCAGATCGCTCTGCCGGTTGAACCACCCGCGGCCGTCCGTTACCACGAACAGGTACATGTGGTAACCCTTCGCCTGCTTGATCTTCAGCACGTCGCCGAGAAAGTCTGTCAGCTTGCTGCCGGTCGCCTCATAGCCCTTCGCCTCGATCACGATCGCGGCTCTTCGCGCGTCGGGATGGCGAAATCGCACTTCGCTGTCACGCCGCCAGCGCCGGTGAACGTCACCCGCGTCTCGAAGGGCACCGGGATTCCGCGGAGGATCGCCTCGACCTCGTTTCGAGCCCGAGGCCACGGCTCTGGCCGGCGATCGCACGGCCGCGGCCGAGTTTGTAGCGGTCGTCGAATCCGACGAAGCCCCACCACCGCCCGCCCACCTGAATCGGTGCGACCGCGACCGCGAGGATGTGCTGCGCGGCGAGGAACTCCTGCTCGTCCGGTGGGAATTCGCCGACGCTGCCGGCCACGATCTCCCCGCGCCCCAGCACCTCGATCCAGCGCCCGTACCCTCCCTCGGCCAGGGCGAAATCGACGAGCTCCGGATTGTCGATCTGCGGCTCGATCCCGGCCGCGGTCCACTCCGCGATCTGCGTCGTGAGCACGCGCCCCGCGTCGAGCCGATTGCGGAAGATGTAGACGCGACTCATCTCCGTCGCCTCGCCGAGGTGCTGCAGCACCGAGCTCGCGCGCTCGCACCAGTGCCCGAGGAGCAGGCTCTCGGATGCAAAGGCAAGCGCGTGCAACATCCGCTGCTCGCGCGTGGCGATGTTTGATGCGTGGGAATCGGTCATGAAAACGCCGCGAGATCTTGCAACGGCTGAGCCGGTAAGTCACGTAGCGGCGCAATCTGACGAGTGAGGAAGAAGGAGACGCGTCGCGTCGCCGGTCGCACGGGACCGGCCACTCGTTGGGACCGCACGGCCGCAAACGCCATGGTGAACATCTGGTCAAACTGCCGTGTATCCGGGACCGTTTCGTCGCCGAGTGAGCTACTACTGACCGCACACATCCACGAGGAGCTCATCGAGGCATGACGAAAACCGCCCGTACGCCGTCGGCGTCCACCTTCCTGCTCTGCGCGCTGTCGTCACTCTTTCTGCTCGGCACGACCGCGATGGCACAGCAAGGCCCCCCAGGCGGGCCGCCGCCCCCGAAACCCGCCACCCCCGTCCAGGAGAACGAGCTCGTCGAGACCTGGAACGAGCGGGTGAGCGTCGGGCCTCCGGTCGGTGCGTTTCCCGAGTTCGAGGGATGGAGCATGGGCCACGCGATGCCGCTCGCCCGCTCCGAGCACGCGGTCGCGGAATTCGACGGCAAGATCTGGGTCCTCGGCGGCTATCCGCCCGGGCGGCTCCCTTCCAACCTCGTCCAGATCTATGACCCGGCCGCAGGCCGTTGGACGCTCGGCCCGCGTCTCCCCCAGCCGATCCACCACACCCATGCCGCGGCCGTCGCCGGCAAGCTCTATGTGATGGGCGGCGAGATCGACGGCGCCAGCACGGGACGGCCGGAGATCTTCGTGAACCACGTCTGGATGCACGACCCGGCCATCGGCGGCTGGGTACAACGCGCCCCGATGCCGACCGCGCGCAGCGGCGGCGGCAAGGCGGTGATCGACGGCAAGATCTACGTCGCCGGCGGACGCCCGCCCGGAGGGCACGCGTTCGAGGTCTACGACCCCGCCACCGACAAGTGGGAAAAGCTTCCCGATCTGCCGACCCAGCGCAATCACCTGGCCATGGTCGCGTTGAACGGAAAAGTCATCGTCGCCGGCGGCCGCACCGGCCCGGGTGCCATGGCCGAGCGGGTCGATGTGGTCGAAATCTTCGATCCCGCCACCCGCACCTGGACCAAAGGCGCCCCCCTTCCCGCACCCCGAGGCGGCATCACCGGCGCCGCCCACGCCGGCTGCATGTTCGTCTTCGGCGGCGAGGGCGAGCGAACCCACGTGCTCGGCCTGACGCCCACCGTCTACGGCTACGACCCCCGCACCAACCGCTGGACCACGTTGCCGAATCTCCCCATCGCCATCCACGGCCTCAAAGGCACCGCCGTCATCGGCGGCCGGATCTTCCTCCCGGGCGGCGGGATCACCCTGGGCGGAAATTCGGGCACCAACGCCATGCAGGTGTACAGGCCGACGATGAAATGCGAGTGAGGCGCGGCGAACGGCGGGAGCTGCGTTCGCGCATGCGGCGCTAAGCAGGATGCTCTGGCGTCGCCAACGGATCGGGAAACGACCGGGGGCCTCTGGCGGCCGGGCCGCGCGCCCGGACCCGCTGGTTGGCCTAGCCTCCGCGACACAGCGTCACGAACTTGGAAGGCAGTGTCGCGGAGGGTAGGCCAACCAATGGCGGCTGGGGCCCATGGCCCCAGCCGCCGGAGGCCCCCCGTCGTCCCTCACGTCTTCCTCCCCGGCACCGCCCGGCCGAAGTCGCGTTCGTAGGCGGCGCGCATTCGTTCCACGTGCGGGATCAGCTCCGCGTGGGCCGGATCGCGCGCCAGCTCCTCGGCGGCGTAGTAGATCTCCAGCGCCTTCTCCGTCGCCGCCGCGGCGGCGTCGTCGATCGCCGCCGACAGCTCGCCGGCCAGCGACGACAGGCCGTCCGCGACCGCGGCATAGTCAAAGTCCTCTTCCGACCCGGACGACATGCCGTCCACGTCGCGCGCGCGGCCGTCGGTCGCCGGTGGCGGTGGCGCGGGCGCAACGCACGGGATCGCTCTGCGGATCTCCGCGAGCTGGCGGAGGATCGATTCGGCGTCGAGTCTCTTTCGCTTCATGATGTCCTTCCCTTGGCCTTTCCTCTCAAAGGCAGCATCGGACCGGGCGCGCTTCGGCACGCCCGGTCCATCACGACTTCACGTCACTGCACGTCCCCCGCGCGCGTCAGGCGGAACGCGTCTGCGTCGGCGGCGCCGGCGACTCCGGCTCCGCGGCCACGCGCGTGCGGCGGCGACCGAACTTCGGCAGGCGGCGCATCCGCTCGACGTGCGGCAGCAGGAACGCGTACTCCTCCTGCTTTACGAGCTGGCTGCTGACGTTGTAGGCCTGCAGCGCCGCCTGGGCCAGGCGCTCGCGGCGGACGAGGTTCGCCGCCGCGACGCCGCGAAGCAGCGCATTCAGCTCGCTCTCCACCGCGATCCAGCGGGCCATCTCCGTCTCGGCCTGATGCAGCTCGTCGGGCGAGTTGCCGATGACGCCCTGCACCACTTCCGAGGCACCGACGACGCCGAATGCCTCGCGCGTGAACTCGACGTTCAGCCGCGCCTTGCGGCGGAGCTCGCGCGTCGACCGCGTGTTCGGCAACTGCAGAAACTCGGGGATGCGCTCGCGGAGCGCGCGCAACTGCGCCACCGCCTCTTCGGGTGTGAGCATCGGCTCGACGGCCACCGCGGCGGCCGCCCCCTCGGATTTGTTGTTGTTGATGGAGCTCTTGATGATCGACATGGTTGTTCCTCGAGGTCCCGTGAGGGACGGTTGTGAATCGACGCCCGCCGGCCCCGCGAGGCATCGATCCGGTCGATGATCCCCGCGATCCGGAGTCGCGGGAGCGAACCGGCGCACCGTGAAACGACACGGCTCCGGTACACGGGACGACAGGTGCCGGAAGAGCTCCGCTCGACTCCGCATGGGCCGCGATGGGCAGGACACAGCCTCGATCGCGCCTCGCCTGTCTCGGGACGTACTGGCGGCCGGACGTCTCCGGCGGCGGTTCCTGTCCCTGCGCTCGATCGTCCGGCGTTGCTCAACCGGCTCTGGCGCTGATCGATACAGTGGGTCCGCGCCGCCCGCTTTGTCAATGGCCGCGCCTGTTACTTTTTCGCGGGACAGCGCGACGTCCCCGGCAAAACACGCGCGTGTTTTCACAAGACACGGTCGTGTCCTTAAGAAACACCGCCGCGTTTCACGAAAACATCAGAGTGTTTCGCGAAAACATGGCCGTGTTTTCCCGAAACATCGCCATGTCCTGACGAAACATCGCCATGTTTTCGCGACACGCGCCCGTGTTTTGCCGGGACGCGCCGATGTTTCGGCGGGACCACGCGGGGACGACCGGAGGCCTTCGGCGAGCCGGCGCGGCCGGCAGCGCTGCTTGCTCCGCTGCACGAGCGCTTCAGCAGCGAACGC
Source organism: Thermoanaerobaculia bacterium (assembly GCA_035627015.1). Lineage (GTDB taxonomy): Bacteria > Acidobacteriota > Thermoanaerobaculia > Gp7-AA8 > Gp7-AA8 > QHVT01. The sequence continues at coordinate 50,497 of DASPMO010000104.1, forward strand.
GTTTCCGCCGAGAGCGTGACTGAGCGCAGCAACCAGCGCTGCCGGCCGTGCCGGCCCGTCGTCATTCAACTCGCCGCGAACGCTGCGCGCAGCGACGGCACGGTGTCCGCCAGCTCCTCCGCGTACGCGCAGGCCACATCCTCCAGCTCACGCGACACGATCTCGTCCACCGAGACCCCATGCCGCTGCGCGAGCGCGACCAGCATGTCGCGCTGGTAGCGCGGGACGCGCACCCGCAGGAGCACGAGCCGGATCGCCTCGGGCAGCACCGCCGCCGCGTCATCGCCGAGGGCATCTTCGATGACCGTCTGCTCCCAGAGCCGCATCGCCGCCGCGATCATCTCCTCGCGGGTGATCCGCACGCCCACACCCGTCGAAATCGCTACAATGACCCCCTCGTCAATGTCCTTTTTCAGCTCCTTCATCGTCATCCCGAGCAGATCGGCCGCGGTCATGAGGGCCAGGTGCGGGCGCGGGCTGAGGAAGATGCGGCGGATCTGGTCGGGGGTGGGGTTGGGCATAGCGCGCTCCTTGTCGTTCGATATTACATATGATGCCTTTGCGTAGAGTGATTGTCAAGTGGAGACGCAATGAATCTTCAGGCCACGCCATCGCCTGAAGGGCAGATCTTCGGCGCGCACCTGCGGGCGATGCGCACGGCTCGCGACCTGACGCAAGCGCAGTTGGCGGAACTCGCGCGCACCAATAAGCCGTTCATTAGCAACCTGGAGCGCGGGCTCACTACACCATCGCTGGGGATGCTTCTGCGGCTGGCCGAAGCTCTCGAGTGCAAGCCTTCGGACCTGATCAAAGTATTCGATCACGGCCCGCGTGTGTCGCCGAGATCACGGAAGGACTGATCGCGCCCCACTTTGTGTGGCAACTGGTGTCTAGAACATCGTGAGCGAGTCCACGTACGGCGAAGCTGTCCACCCGCGGTCGTTGGAAGGCCTAAGTTTCGCCCAACGAAGTGGCGGCCTTCGCTATCCCCTAATAGATCGTACTCGGATTCGAATAAAAGGCGACGGGAGGACCTTCGGCCAACCGGCCGTGCCGGCTTCTCCAGTTCGGGCCGCCCCGCATGCTCTCGGCTGAGAGCGTGTTTGCGCGGCCGCAGTTCGTGCGGCAGCGATCAAAGCGCCATTCGCGCATGACCAAGATGACATATCGAGTGAGCAATCAGCTAAGATCGCTACGCCGACGCGGAGAGCTCCGTCGTCTTGGTCGAAATGAATCACGCTACGGCACACTCTGTTCCGTCCGAACTCCGCGGATCTGCGACCCGGTCGGATATCGCCATTTTCTGCATGCCTCTGCGTGGTCATTTCAATCGTCTTTCACCGATCATCGCTGGATTAGTTCGTCTTGGCCGTCATGTCGATGTGTTCACGCACCGCGCGTTCGAGGCGGAGGTCTGCCGGTACGGAGCGTCTTTTCACGATCTCTTTAGCGAGTTGACGGTCGAAGAGGCCGACGCAACCTCCATCCCCACCGCGAGCCGGTACGTGTCCTTCGCTGGGATTTACTCGCCGCGGCTGCTCGCCGTCCTCAGCCGCGCGCGGCCAAGGCTGATCGTGTACGACTCCTTCGCAGTCATCGGCTTCGTGGTCGCGCGGCTGCTGGACGTGCCATCCGTTTGCGTTTGTGCAGGCCATAACCGCATCGGACCCAGAGCTGTCGCCGAGAGGATGCGAACGGGGCCGGTCCACATCTCGACGGTCTGTGACATGGCCGTCAATCGACTCCACCAACTCGGACTTACTGAGATTACTCCTTTTTCATATCTCGATTCCGCCAGTCCGTATCTCAACGTCTACTGCGAGCCGCCCAGCTTTCTGAAGCCATGCGAAAGAGAGCCCTTTGAGCCGATCGCATTCTACGGCAGTGTCGAGCCGACATTGGCGTCGCGCCGATCAGCCGACGGCCATCCGTCATGGCGGAAGGCACGAAACGGACGCCTGCGCGTTTACGTGTCGTTCGGTACCGCGGTTTGGCAGATACGCCCACGTGCCGCCGAGCAGGCTCTACGGGTCGTTGCGGACGCGTTGACGGAACTCACGTCGTGTGACACGCTGGTCAGTCTGGGCGTTTCGCAGCAAGGCGCTTTGTTAGACGACCACCATCGGTCCGGCAGCGTGCACGTCGAGCCGTACGTCGACCAGTGGAACGTTCTGGGCGACACCGATCTGTTCGTCACACATCAAGGTCTCAATTCGACGCATGAGGCAATCTTTCACTGTGTCCCAATGATTGCGCACCCGTTTTTTGGAGATCAGCCCGCGCTGGCAAAACGCTGCGCGGAAATGGGACTGTCGATTCCTCTGAGCGACCTCTCCTTTGGCACCGTTCCCATCTCGGAAGTACGTGCGGTGCTGGAGGCGGCGATCGACCAGTCCCGAACACCGGCGTGGAGCCAGCGCCGGGCGGCGGCGCGCGCAAGTGAAATCGAAGCCATGAAGAACCGACCCTATGTGCTTGAGCAGATTTCGAGTATTGCCCAATAACGACGTTGCGTGTTATGCATCACTAAATTTGCATTGGGGGACCTCGCATGGCGCGTGCGCATGTCATTGGCGACCTCTTTATCGGTGAGTTCCTGCCCGTGGAAGTGGTCAAGTCTGCCGAAGGTCCCGCTTATCGCCTGGTAGCGATCCCCGGGAGCGACGTTGCGAGAGCGTACCCGTCTCTCGGAGGTGCCGCACGAGTCGCCGCGCTCATCGCGCCGACAGTTGACGACGTCAGAGTGACCGCGCCGATCCCCGCAAAATCCGAGGCGCTACGACTGCTTAAGGCTGTCGTGACACATGCCGGGCGACATGTTGCAGTCACTCCATTGAGAGTAATGGGCACGAATGCTCGAATAGCACGTTACTACCGCCAGCTACCCGAAAATCGGTGGCAACTCGTTCAACGAGTCGAGATTCCAGAGAGCTGGGACGTAGATAACACTTCTGAACTTCCCCAAGTTGAACCTGTTGACGTCATTGTAGTCGCTGACTTCGGAAGCGGCTTCGTGACGCCCGGTTTGCTGGATCATTGTCTGGCGAATGTTGGCACTCGCGTTGTCCTGTACGCAGGACATAGAGATGCCACAGACTCGTTGATCCGAGGTCAATCCACAATCGTTCTGTGCTCCGACCAACTGGCACTCGCCTGGACCGGGATGCAGGAACAACCCCAGCATCTCCCCGAGGGCGATCCTGACCATTACATGAACCTCCTTGTAGCGATCCTCGCCGCGTTACAGGAGCGGTTCCCATCGGCGGCGCAGTTCGTTGTGACATGTCAGCCGCTCACCGATCGATGTTTTGTCTTCATACCGGACCTCGTCGCTCGCGGTACGTGGCGCGTCTATCAATGTCGCGTGCACGATGACAACGCGCGGCGTCGTGAGCATCAAGCCCCGCCGGGGGCAAAGACGGCCTTTATCGCTGCGTTCGCCCGCGCGCTACTCCGCACGCCCGCTAGTCCCGAGCAGTCAGTGCAAGCCGCCTTGGGCGCGATCGCATCTGTGAACAAACTGCAGATTGCCGGCGTATCGGTCACAGCCGATGGATTCGGACGGCCGGAACAGTTGCCAGATACGTTGCCAGCCTCCATGAAGACATGGTCGGGCGTGATAGACGAGGCGACATTAACAGCTCCCATTCCGCCGCCCGAAGGTCTCCTTGGACGGGCGGCTCTGTATGGCCGGTTACCTCCTTCGCAGGAGATTCTGCCTGGCTATTACGTCCCCAGCTCCGCACGGGACCATGTAGCGAGCCTAGTGGACGCGCTGAGTGCGTACCTGAGCCGGCCGATGCAAAAGCGTCCGTTCAACATTCTTCTACGCGCCGATCCAGGAAGTGGCAAGTCGTATTTTGTGGAATGTCTGGCTCGACGTGTGCGCGGCCTCGCAGCCGGCCGCGGCCCGAATGACGATCTGCACCCGCTACTAACCGTGAATTTCTCCGCCATTACTTCCGTCGTGGCGTTCGAGGAACAGTTACTCGACGTCTACAATGACATCCGCGACGAACGCGCGGCGGGCCGAATCCCGTTGGTGATGTTGGACGAGTTCGACACACTGGTGAGTCGCGAGCATACCTCCGTGCAGGGCTCCGGGATGGGCGAGATTCTGGCGAAGATGCTGGGTCCGCTATGGGACGGCGTGTTTTACAACGAGAGGAAGGTCCGACGACTCGGCGGGTTCGTTCTGATTATGGTCGTGAGCGATTCGACCTTTCTCGAACGACTTGATGTGGGCAAGGGGCGCGACTTTGAGACGCGTTTAGACATTAGGTTCGAACTCCCGCACCCGACAGATCCCGATGAAATTTACGAATCCAACGTTCGCGTGGCGCTGTCGATGCTCGCGAAGCATTTCGGCGCCGACGTTGACTACGTCGAGCTGGCGGTCCTCCATGCCCTCGGTCGGGCTGACTTTCCGCGACGGAATCGCGGCATCGATCAGCTCTTCCTCCTGTCGAAAAGACCGCCGGACCGTGTCTTCCGTCTGGAGCACCTTGCGCCGGAATCGCTTCGAAATCCCCGAATTATTGATAAGCTCGACGTCGTGGCCGCGGCGAAGACATTCCGCCGAGACGTGATCAGTTGCCGGTAAGAGACGACCGTGCGGTGAGTTCGTCGACAACGCCGGTGCTACCGCGAATCACGTTTTACGTTCCTTGCGCCGCCCTTACTGCACGTCTGCCGAGCAAAAGCACTGAATATTGGAGCTGGATCAATGACGCGATCCGTCCTCTCGAGAACGATCGCGGAACACACCTGTGGTTGGGGCCCTACAACTGGACCCTTCAAAGCTTTATTCATCTGCGTGAGGCAGGTCTTGACTGCCATCTGTCCGCCGACCTACCGGATAGCGGCGTCATCGTGACGCATACTGACTTCCTGCCGCCGGGCCTGCTTCCACGTCGCGATCAGTTCTTCGTAGCACTCAAGCCCGATAGGTCCCTCCAGCAGCGCTTTGCGCAGTTCGTGGTCGTGCAAAACTCTTATGATCCGGTCCGCGCCGGCATCTGGCGAGCGTTGATAGATTCGGAGCACATTCAGTACTGGCCGCAACCCGGATTGCGCCACCGCGATGGGTCTCGCGGCGACGCATTTGAGAACATCTGTTTTATGGGTAATCGCCGGAACTTCATCGGCGCGGCGGAGGATCTAGCGTACGAGCTCGGCACCCTCGGCCTGAAGTGGATGATGCCGGAGCGTCGTGAGTGGCACGATTACCGCGCCATGGATGCCGTTGTTGCCGTCCGGCCTGGCGCGGACCATGCTGGCGTCGCTCACATGGATCCGGATCGGAAGCCGGCGTCGAAGCTGTATAACGCTTGGCTCGCAGGCGTGCCTGCCGTACTTTCGCCGGACGTGGCATTTCGACAGTTGCGACGATCCGAACTCGACTTCATAGAAGCCCGAGACATTCATGACATTGTGTGTGCACTTCGCCGATTGAGAGTCGATCGTGACCTACGCCGTCGCATGGTTGAGAATGGACGCACGAGAGCAACAGAGTTCACGGCGGTGCGAATTGCCGCCACGTGGCTCTCGTTGTTTGAAGAGCGAATTGTCCCCGCCTATAAAGAGTGGGTCTCGTCAAGACGGCGCCGTAGCTGGTTTCATATTTCCCGACGGCTATTACACTGGTTTGGCGGCAGTACTTGATCGGCGTCGCAGGAACTGGCGACGTCCGCCAGCCGAAAACCATTGTGAGGCTCGCCACCTTTATCACGCTCCATGTCGCTGCTGAACGGTTTGCTCGTGGCAACGAGCTGCGATGTCTCGAACACGGTTCCCAGGACAGTTCTGCCTACGCAACGATCCGATCGGCCGCTGTTCTCGGGCGCATTCAAGCCGCGCTCCCGGCTAATGCATTGCGGCGCTCGGGCCGCTGCCAGATGGATCGGACGCTTTCGCGTCTTAGTTTGTGATCACTAGGATCGTCCCGCCGAGCACCGCAATGCCGGCATGAAACAAATACCAGATAATTGCGAGTCGAATCGGGGTGCGCCGATAGTGACCCAGGTCCTGCGCGCGAAGTAGATCCAGGGCGAGCATCAGACGTCGCCGATGCTCTCTGGCGCGTCCGTCAAACATCCAGCTCGCGAAGATTCCGAACAGCCCAAGCAGCACGATGAAGCTCGCTACTAGATTAGTTGCAGTGCCAGGTCTCAAATCGCCGTCCTTGAACGCCGCCAGACCGAGCAGCACACCGGTCGTTGTCGCAACCATCACTGTCGTGCGTTCGCGCAACGTTTCGTGGTGGCGCGCCTGATCACAATTCTCTTTGTAACGAGTCAGCAGGATCTCCTCTTCGAGATTCTTCACGCGCGCGGTGTCCGGACGAGCCAGCCGCCGCCGTCGGTTCCGGTGCCTGTGAACTACCGCTAATGAGCCGACAAGCATCGACAGTAACGAAAGCCGCATGACTTACCTCCTAGGCCAATGTTTAGCGCTGACCGACAGCTGCTCATCGAAAGAATAGCACCGCGCCACGGCTCCGACGGATAACTAGGGGTTATCACGCTGATGCGCTATCTCACGCCAGAGTATTGGGCGCCGTTCGAGCGCCCGCCGAAAGGCATTCTCTTCGAGGATCTTGTCGAAGTCATTCTGCCATCGATTCGCTCTGGCACGTGGCACCGCACCGGCGGGTCGTGGGATCGCGCACGAGATTTCGTGTTAGGTGAAGGGCCGGAACGGATCTGCGCCGAGTGCAAGATGTACCACGAGCGGCTTTCGCTCAAGGTGTTGAGTAAGACCCTGGTAATGGCGATTGTCGATGACTTTTCGCACATTCTCTTCTTCTCCTACACACCCATTAACACGCCGACACTCACGCACCTAACTCAGTTTCAGGCACAGACCGGCCGCAGAATTGAGGTCTATGACGACGAGAAGCTCGAGTCGCTCATTCTCGCGAACGAAAAAGCACGTGCCTTCTTTGACTTCACGCCAGTCGAGCTGCGGCCAGCGCCAGCACGCGTCGTCGTGCTCGACCACGTCTCGCGCGACCCGGAGGTTAACTACTTGGATGTAGCGCGGACTGCGCGCGGCGGTCCGGACGACGCGGCAGTCCGATACCTGCAGCTGTACGAGACGATCTGTCTCGATATCGTCGTGACCAACGACTCTCTGGACGAATTGACAGGCAAGGTCGTGCTCCACGAGAAGAGATTCGAGCGCGACTACCGCCTGCTCGACAGTGAAGTCGTCGCGAGCGGCTACACGATCCCCGTCCAGCTCGGACGTGCCGGCCTCTGGACGAAACGACTCTACTTTAAGGTCATTCGCGCCGGTGACGCCGTCCCGCTTCCATCCTACGACGTAATTATCAATGATGCGCAGGTTGTCAGCAGGAAGTCGAATTACCGGTTGAAGGTGTCATCGTTGCTCCGACCGCCGCTGATCGGCAAACGCTATCTTGAAGCGGAACGTCGGTTCCGTGATGCGGTTACACTTCGTGAGCGGTCGGTGACCTTCTTGATCCACGGGCCCAGCGGCAGCGGGAAGTCTCGCCTCCTCACCGAGTTGCGCGACGTGGCGTTTGAGCAGGGTTTCGTCCCCTTCCGCTATTCGGGCGAAGGGGCGGATACGCCAACATTCGACGCGTTCGTTCGAAAACTTACTGCGGCGCGATACAAGCTGCCGCTATCGATACCGTTGGACGAGGATTCCAGGACAAGTGAAGCACCTGCCACGGAACCGTTGCTCCTCCGTGTCCTTTATGACCGCGCGTACGAACCGAGCGCGCACGAGCAGGACTGCGTTGAGTTGGTCTTTAGCTGTCTTGAGGGACAACGCATCATCATCATGATCGATGATGCGCAGGCGCTCGATCCTGCCACAACCCGCCTGCTCAATGAGCTGGTTACGCGAAGCCATAACACCCGCGGCAGGTTCGTACTGCTGATGACGGTGAATACCGATCACTTGGCACCGTCGTCGCCACAGGCTTCGTTTGTCGGCCGCGTTAAGGACTTGGCGCAGGCGGACACAGGCGTGCCGCCGCAGTACGTCGCGCTACCGATTACCGGATTCACGAAAGAGGACGCGCTGGCGTACCTCAACCACTGCTTCTCTGATCAAGCGTCTATTCAGCAGCCGTTCTCCATCCGGTTCGCCGAGACGGCAGAACTGTTTCTGCAAAACGTGCCGCTCACGCCGTTGTTCATCGAACAGTTCCTGCTGTCGCTGGAAGATTCGGCGCTAATTGAACGTCGCGCCGACACATTGTACGTGCTTAACCCTGAGGGTCTACACGCTGAACTGTACCGCGTTCCGAAAGCGGTGCGCGACGTCATCGCGCGGCGCTGGCGGCACGCCCGCAGTCGTATCGGCGAACCGGCGGTCCATGCCGTACGTGTGCTGGCGTTCTTCGTCTTTGTGCCGGAGCATCAGATCGCGAGATGGAACGTGGATCAACTCACCGTCGACGCATTGATCGACGCCGCGTTTTTTCGCATCGATGAGCGCGAGCATATCGTCTTCCACCATCAGACGTTCCTCCGCTTTTTTAAGGGAGCGGTCAACCCTTTCGATCGTGCGTTTCTTCAAACAGTTCTTCCCGCGATCGACGATTCATTACGGGACGATATTGCCGCTCAATATTACCTCGCACAAGAGGCACTTGGCCGCGTTGACGGAGCGATGATCGAGCACGGGCTGACAACGATCGAGAACGACTCGGCACGTGTGGAATACCTCGAGGAGTTCTCTCAGGCGTTCGTTTCGACCGCGCCGTCGGCCGCCGATCTCGACGGCGCCCGAATGCTCTCGGCCCTCTCCCTATTAGCTGGACGGCTAAAAGCACGCGTTGGCTTTGAGCAGTCATATCGGTATCAGCAACAGCTCCAGACGCGGGAGTTGCCGCGGCTTGACCGCTACGCGGCTTTCGGTCGTGAATACTGCAATCTGGCCCTATCCGTGGCCGGTATTCACGTGAGCGTCCGCAATGATTGGCGCTCACTACCGGTGCTCGACGAGACGCTGGAACGATTTGACCGCCTCCGTTTCTTGAATGAGCGAGATCGCGCCGAGGCGCGGTGCTCCTTGATGAACCGTCGCTGCGTCGCTCTGCGGTCATTAGCGCGGCGTGACGAAGCCATCGCCGCCGGCAAGTCGGCGCTGGAGCAAGCGCAGGAGATGGGACTGTCTCACTTGGTCATGCAGAACCACATCGACCTTGGGTACGTCTACTACGGCCGGCAGGTTGACCGGCCCGCGCTCGTGAAGCACTGGTCAACCGCCATCCGAGAACACGCCTCAGACACCTTTCCGCCGTCGATGATCACGGGCGCCAACGTATGGCGCTATCACAATGTTCACGTCCTCACGTTGGAAGGATCGCTTGATAGTGCCGCCGAAGCCGCCGATGATTCGGCGGCGCGCGCCGCGACGGAACTCGACGCGTTTCATCAGGTCAAATTGCTGCTCATGAGAGTGGTCATCGAGCTTATGCGCACGTCACCATTGCTCGGTTATGATCAGCTTCGCGCCACGACAGACCGGGTGATCGATCTCTGTATCCGCTACAACGCCCGACAGACGTACTGGATGGCATATTGGGCCGCCGCGCGAATAGCCGAACGGGAGAACCGTTTGGACGAGGTTCTTCAGAACGTGACAAATGCCTTGGAGCAGCTCGTGGCGTTTATCGGTCAGCAGCCGGAAATGCAGATTCGGTTCCACGAGTCATTACTGGATCTCGCGCTGACCGCCCGTAAGGTCGGCGGCACATTGCCGCTCGAGTACGTCGCGGCTATTGCTTCCCCGACGATCCGTTCAGGGATGCGGTCGGTTCTGGCAATGTCTGATACTGCGCTCGCGGACTTGCTCGCTGTTCATGAGCCGGCCTGTACGTATCACGACGGCCACTTCGATCTTCCATGTCCGTGATGTCACCAGTTGCCCATGGACCGATCGAGTACCGCGTGACAGATCGCGAGGTGCACGATCTCGACAACTCCGTATGCGTTGCAAGGGACGTAGTAGTTCAGCACTCCCATGGCACGAAGCGGATTGTCCCGGTCAAATCCGGACAGCGTAATCACTTGCATGCTTCGCTCTCGTGCGGCATGAGCCGCGCCCAAAATGTTCGCCGATTGCCCCGAACTGGATATCGCAAAAAGCAGGTCGCCAGGACGTCCATGCAGGAGCAGTTGCCGTGAGAAGACTTGGTCATAGCCAAGATCGTTCGCGAAGCACGTCAGCGCAGCTGGGTCATGCAACGCGAGCGCTTTGAAGCCGCCGTTTTTGGCATAGTCGGCGGCGCAATGACTCGCAATCGCGGCACTGCCGCCATTACCCACGAAGAAGATGGTGCCGGCGGCGGCTGAGACGGCTTGAACCATCGCAACAGCGAGGTTGAGCGCCGCCGCTCCGGGGAGCTCAACTTCTGCAGAGGTGACGACAGCGCGCGCCAGCGCACGCGCAATACTCTGCCCGAATTCGGAGAGACCGCGTTCCGCGTCATCAGCCACGGAGCACCTCGCTCGCAGCAGCTACGTCGACGAAGCGGCGAACGTTCCCGTTGCGGTCGACCACAACGTCACCATGGTGTTCTCGCAGCGACGCCCATAACGTGTTTTGGCCGAGGCAGACGAACCGATCCACAAAGTATATGAATGGAACCCGCAGCGCCATGACGTTGACGCCGAGCCGCTCAGCGAGAGACAACGCCGTAGAGTCACGCTCATATGACGGGTAGCGATAAACGTCACGGGTTGGGAGCGCCTCCCGAATCACGTCACAGTACCAATCACGGTCCACCACGCTCGCGAGATCAATGATGACGTATTCGGCCGCCGGAGACGTGTCGCGCCGAAAATGCGCGAATGCCTCGGCGAGATACACCTGCATGTCAATCCGCAGTTTGGAGCCGTACCTCCCCATGAACCATGCCTTCTGATCGGCCTTCAATGCCGACGATTTGTATGGCGCGGCCCGTGCTCCGCGGAAGCTGCTCTTGTGAAACGCGACGCTCTCCGCGATGACCCATGGCTCGTAGCCTCTCTCGCGGACGCGCAGGCACAGGTCAATATCGTTGTAATATGAATGGGGCCTGCCGCTGAATCGACCTGCGTCTTCGAACAACTGCTTCTCGATCATCATTACCGCTGAGCAGGCTGCCTGCACCGGCCGGGAGCGGCGCACGAGCGGGTGGTCGGGCTCCGCGTCCATAAACGGATGCGGCGCGTTGTATTCTGTGAACGCAATTCCGAAATCGACGATACGACCGCTGGTCGGCGAGATCAGCTTCGCGCTCGCTGAGCCGATATTGGTCGCGGCGTGATAGCCGTTGACCAACGCCTCGAACCAGCCCGGCAGAAAGGACGTGTCGTTGTCGCAGAATACAAGATATTGGCCTGACGCAGCGTCTGCGCCAAGGTTGATTGCTCCACCGTAGCCTAAGTCGCGCGTCACGCGTAGGGCGCGGTACCGCGTTTCATCAAGCGCGATCCGAACCTCGTCTTGGTCGTCGTTATTGAGCACAACGATGATCTCGACGTCGTCTGGCACGGTCGCACGGAGTGTCTGCAGACAATAGTCAAGCAGTTGCCGCCCCGCGTGGTGGGGAACGATGATTGAGTACGACATCAATAACCCCTAGTTATCTTACTTCTTCGTCGCTACGTGAAGTGGTTGCCGTCGGACGCCCGGCCACGTCGAGGTTGTTGCGGCAACAAAACTTGCAACGTGGGTTCATAGCAGCGCGGCTCTCTCCATCCAATCTCTGATCGCCAGCGACGCACGCACGTCATCCTCGTTGTAGGCAATAACCCGATCACGAAGATGCGCGTTGGCCGCGGGATCCTTCAGGTAGTACGCCCACCAAGCGATTGACTGAGACCCACCGGGGTCGCGATCGCGCCAGGAGAAGCCGCAGAACCTCGCAATGTCTTTGAGGCTCGTCCCTTCCGTCGGAAAGACGAAGTGGTTCCGGACCACGTCGTAGAGATCGACGAAGCGGCTGGTGAACCTATCCAGCGCTGCCGACGACCCGTGTCGCGCCCGAAGCTTCGCCAGATGCGTCTGCTCGTGTGATGAATAGACGTAGACGACGTAGTCGGCCAGCGAGTCGATCTCCTCGACCCGCGCAAGGAAGCGGTGCCACACTGACTCCTGGGTCTCGCCCGCGGTTGCGCAGATCGCGTCGAAGTGTCCCCAGTCCGTCACCACGTGCATCGGCGTCCCGAACGGCGTCGTCCCCGCGGGCCGAACCAGCAGCCCGTGCAGGTACACGGAGCCGTCAAACACGAAGTTTTCGATGTCGTACGACACGTCGTACCTGACCCGCGGCGGCGACCACCGCTGCCGGACTTCAGCGTTAGCGCCTTTCTGCACTCGCGCCTGGCGTGTCCATTTTTCAGCGGACGCCGGTCCGATGCCTTTGACCGTCACCAGAAGCGCGGGATCCGCTTCCGCGAGTTGTGAGACTGTCTTGACGCCGAGCTGCCACAATCGTGCTTGCGCGCTCTGACCAACGCCCGCAACCAGTGTTACGTCTTCACGTTCACGCAACTCCCGGTCGCACGCGTCGAACCAGACACACTGGTCGCAGTCCGCCTTCTTGGCAGGACCGGTGACCTGAGCACCGGATGCGAAGCGGCGAGCCGTCTCGCGAAGGCCCTCGTACTCTGGCCAGAAGTCAAGCAAGTCGAGCAGTACCCACTGTCCGTCGGCGTCGATGACGTAGCCGGTCGTCGGCGTGACACCTTGGATTAGTCCCAGCATCTCCGCGTACGCGCAAAGTTGGCTGATGTAGTGCGGCTTCGCTTTCAGCTTCTTGGCATTCGGGTTATCCCACGCGCCACCGGCTTTGATGTCGACGGGGACATAACAGTGGGCGCCGAAGCGCGATGGTTGCTCTACGCGCTTCAGAAGATCCGGCTCACCTGTTAAGCCGTTGGCCTTGAGAAAAGGATGGTAGATGAGCGGTGCACCGGCGGCCATGGCGGCGATAGACGACTCGAACCGCACGTCGAGGTCCTCACCCGCAGGAGTGACGTACGACAAGTCGGCGATGACCTCCTCTTCGTGCAGCCGCCCGGACTCCCAGAGGATCTGCACGAATTCGGGATACGGCACTTTCGCGTCGGGATTGCCGAACCTATCCAAATAGACGCGGTGCTCGCACCGCGTCATCGACGCCACATCACTCGCCGTCAGAACCATCGGAGTCCTTTGGACACACCTCTCTCATGGATAGGAGTGACGCAGAGAGGCAAATCCTTACCCTGAGACGAAAAAATCTGTCGGTAAGGAGCTTCGCGCCAAAATTTTTGTTTGGCTTGTTCACGCAGCGCTCCTCGAGGAGATGCCCTCCCTCACCCGCTCCGGTGCCGCTGCCCGTTCTCGCCGCGGGCGGCATCATCTGGTCGGCCGGACTCGCGTGGTGCGGAATCCGACTGCGTGCGGCGACCGGCATCCGAGATCACTTCCTCCGCGATCCCGAATCACCGACGATCGTCGCGGCCGCGGGACTTTGTCTTGCACGCGACGAAAACGCGTGACCAGTCGGTCTTCAGCGAGCCCCCAGAAACGCCACTCAGGAACCGTCGACGCGCGCACCCGCCGAGTCGAACAGGAGGATGAATGAACGACGAATTCGACGACACCGCGCCGCCAGATCTCACTGACGACGAGCAAGCCCTCCTCGACGAGATGCCGGCCCTCACCGACCTCGCCCTCACCCGCCGCGGGTTCCTGGCCGGCAGCCTCGGCGTGTTCGCGCTGGAGTTGCTGGCGACGGAAGAAGCGCTCGCGGCGCTCGTTCCTGCCGCGGATGCGGTCACGGCGACGACCACCGCGGCGGAGAACCTCGTCAAGGTGGCGTTCAAGGTCAACGGCGCGACGAAGACGCTCGAGCTCGACTCGCGGGTGGTGCTGCTCGATGCGTTGCGCGAGCGGCTCGAGCTGACCGGATCGAAGAAAGGGTGCGATCAGGGGCAGTGCGGCGCGTGCACGGTCATCGTCGACGGGCGGCGCGTGCTGTCGTGCCTCACGCTCACGGCCACGCTCGAAGGGCGGGAGGTCACGACCGTCGAGGGGCTGGCGAAAGGCGACCAGCTCCATCCGATGCAGGCGGCGTTCATCAAGTACGACGCGTTCCAGTGCGGCTACTGCACGCCCGGGCAGCTCTGTTCCGCCGTTGCGCTCCTCGATGAAGCGCGCCGCGGGGACGTCAGTCACGTGACCGAGGACGTGACCGCGACCACGACCCGCCTCACCGACGATCAGATCCGCGAGCGGATGAGCGGCAATATCTGCCGCTGCGGCGCCTATCCCGGCATCGTGGCCGCGATCCAGGAAGTCCATTCCGGCAGACAGACCCAGCACACGTGGCGTTATGTCGATGACGAGCAGCTTGCACGTGTCCGCAAGGAGGACGGCATTGAGACCGTTTAACTACGTCCGCGCCTCGAACCCGAACGCCGCCGCCCGCACCGTGGCCGGCAATCCGCGGGCGAAGTTTCTTGCCGGCGGCACGAATCTCGTCGACCTGATGAAAGAGGACATCGAGCGGCCGAACGAGCTGGTCGACCTCACCCGCCTGCCGCTCAAAGAAATCCGGCCACTGCGCGGCGGCGTCTCCATCGGGGCGCTCGCGACGAACAGCGAGACGGCCAATCATCCGCTCATCCGCAACAACTATCCGCTGCTGACGCAGGCCATCGTCGCCGGCGCCTCCGCGCAGCTCCGCAACATGGCCACCAACGGCGGCAACCTGCTGCAGCGGACGCGCTGCTATTACTTTTACGACATCCAGATGCCTTGCAATAAACGCGAGCCGGGCAGCGGCTGCGGTGCGCGCGAAGGGCTCAATCGCATTCACGCCATCTTCGGCTGGAGCGACTCCTGTGTGGCCACTTATCCGGGCGACATGGCCAATGCGCTCTATGCGCTCGACGCCATTGTGCGGATCCGGCGTGCCGACGGGAGTGAGCGGACGATCCCGGTCGTCGATTTTCATCGCCTGCCGGGCGACACGCCGCAGAAGGACACGAATCTCGAGCACGGCGAGCTCATTACGGCCATCGAGCTGCCGAAATCGAACTTCGCGAAGAGCTCCTATTACCTGAAAGTTCGCGATCGTGCATCGTATGCGTTCGCGCTGGTCTCCGTCGCCGCGGCACTGGAGCTGGACGGCGATCGCGTTCGCAACGCCCGCGTGGTCATCGGCAGCGTCGCCCACAAACCGTGGCGCAGCGCCGAGGCGGAAGCGGCGCTGGTCAGGCAACGGGCGAACGAGGGCAGCTTCCGCGAGGCTGCCGCTGCTGCATTCGCGGGCGCAAAGCCGCTCGAGCACAACCGCTACAAAGTCGATCTCGGCATCCGCGCCGTCACCCGCGCGCTGATGCGGGCAGGAGGACTCTGATGCCGCGCTACCTCGGAAAAGAAATGAGCCGCGTCGATGGCGTGGCCAAAGTGACCGGCAAAGCAAAATACGCGGCCGAATTCAAAGTGCCGAACCTCGCCTACGGCTTCATCGTCAACGGCTCGATCGCCAAAGGGGCCATCAAGGCCATCGACACGCGTGAGGCCGAGGCCGCGCCGGGCGTGATTCGCGTCTTCACGCATCTCAATGCGCCGAAACTCGGGCCGAAGCGTTCGACCGAGGAGGCGCCGCCGCGTGGCAATCAGGAAGAGCGCGACAAATCGTTCCGTCCGCTGCAATCGGAGCGCATTTTCTTCAACTTTCAGCCGGTGGCGCTCGTGGTTGCGGAGACATACGAGCAGGCGCGGTATGCCGCACGCCTGGTGAAAGTCACGTACAACGCGGAGAAACACGTCACCGACACCGAGGCCGTTCGCGGCGCCGCGCGCATCCCGCCGCGCGTTCCGGACCTCAAGCGCGGCAATCCTGAAGAGGCGATGCGCAACGCGCCGGTGAAGATCGAGGCCGAATACCGCATCCCGATCGAGCATCACAATGCGATGGAGCCGCACGCGGCCATCGCCTTCTGGCAGGACGACAAGCTGACGATCTTCGACAAGACCCAGGACGTCTATGGCGTCCGCGCGCATCTGGCGTCGAGCTTCAATGTCGCCGAGGAGAACGTGAGCGTGGTGTCGCCCTTCGTGGGGGGCGCGTTCGGATCGGCATTACGGCCGAATTACTATCCCGCCCTCACCGCCATGGCCGCGCGCGAGCTGAAGCGGCCGGTGAAGATCGTCTATACGCGCCGGCAGATGTACACGGGCCACGGGTATCGCCCTTACACGATCCAGAAAATCGCCCTCGGCGCCGATCGATCCGGCAAGCTGACGTCAATGATTCATGAGGCGGTGCACAATACGTCGTCGTTCGAAGAGTTCAATGACGGCACGACCAATTTCACCCGCCAGGTCTATGCCTGCCCACTGCTGTCCAAATTAGGCGTTCGACGGCAGCAGATGACGGAGAACTCGCCTGATCTGATGGGGTGAGCGCCGGGATGTTGGAACAGACCCCAGGCTCTGCTCACGTCTTGTCAGATCTGCTGTCCAGATTGAGGGTGCG